>NZ_JBWBQU010000001.1:0-803991 GCF_056279165.1 Paenarthrobacter sp. TE3676 | reverse complement strand
CGGGCAAGATCACCAGTGACTCCGAAGAACACCAACGACGACGGCCCGGCAATACGATTCAGGCGCCGATCCCGCGGATCCCGCAAAGGATTCCGGAGACCGGCGTTCTTCCTGCCGTTTTCAGTTTCTGGCATGTTTGGTTCTGTGCCTTAGCTTTCGAGTGCGCTAGCCTGGTTGGCCAACGCAGCGACGACTTCCTGGAGTTGGGCTACGCCCGCAGCGCGCTCAGTGAGGTGCAGGCGCAATACCGGGCGGCCATGGCCTTCCAGGACCTGGGCGTCGCCCGAGGCCTGGGCAGCAATGAGCTGACCGAACGTGAAGGGCCGCTCCGGGATCTCAAGATCAGTGGAGGATGCTGCAGTGACCTGCAGGAACACTCCGATGGCCGGTCCACCCTTGTGGAACTGGCCAGTGGAGTGCAGGAACCGCGGGCCCCAACCGAACGTCACCGGACGCCCGCTGACGGCGGCGAGTTCGCCGCGGATGCCTTCAAGCGGTGCATGGGAAATGCGGTCAAGATAGGCCTGAACGCTCAAGTAACCGTCTGTGCCGAGCTGGCCAAGGAGCGCCTGCACGGCTTCGCTTGCCGTCGAGGCGCTACCGAGCCATTCGCCGCCGCGTACTTCCACTGCGCCGTCCGTGAAGGCCGCTGGAGTGGGTTCGGGGCGTGCGTCCAGCAAGCCGCGCGCGGCCACCTTGGCGGCCTCGACGTCGGGCTGGTCAAACGGGTTGATGCCCAGCAGGCGACCCGCCACGGCGGTGGCAAACTCCCACACAAACATCTGCGAAGCCAGTCCACCGGCAATGGCAACCTCGTTTTCACGAAGTTCTACGTCCGCATCGGCGTCCACCAGCCGGACCACCAGGATGTCTTCGGCACCGTTCAAGGCTTCCGGGGATTCCGGGCCTGCTACGACCGGCAGCACGCCGGTGCCCAGCTTGCCGGTGGATTCAGCGATAAGCTGTTCGGCCCAGTCGGCGAAACCGACTATGCCTGATCCGTCCTCGGCGATGACGATCTTGTTGCGCAGCGGGCTGGTACCACCGAGGGCGATGCCGAGCGCCAGACCGATGTTGTCAGCTGAGTCCTCGTTGAGGATCTCAGCAGCCTCTTCTGCTTCGTCCAGGAACGCCTGGATGTCCACGCCGGCCAGCCCGCAAGGCACCAAGCCAAATGCGGTCAGCGCTGAGAAACGGCCGCCAACGTTGGGGTCAGCGTTGAACACTGCACGGTAGCCGGCTTCGCGGGAAGACTTATCCAGCGGAGAACCCGGGTCGGTGACAATGATGATCCTGCTCTTGGCGTCGATACCGGCATCATTGAACGCCTTCTCGAACACGCGGCGCTGGGAGTCAGTTTCCACGGTGGAGCCGGACTTGGAAGAAACGACGATAGCTGTTTCCGCCAAGCGGTCCGCCAAGGCCGCACTGACCTGTTCAGGATCAGTGCTGTCCAAAACAGTCAGCTCGACGCCGGCAGTGCCGGCAATGACCTCGGGAGCCAACGAAGACCCACCCATGCCGCACAGGACAATGCGTGAGACGCCGTCGGCGCGGAGGGCATCGCGAAGTTCCAGAATGCCTTCGACCAAAGGTTGGGACACGGTGGCAGCCTCTACCCAGCCGAGACGAATCGCCGACTCAGACTCCGCTTCAGGACCCCATAGAGTGTGGTCTTTCGAGAAAATCCGGGTTGCGATCTTTTCCTCGACCAGGCTGTCAATGTGCTGGGCGATGGCCTGTTGGGCAGCACCGCTGGCGTCGTAGCTGATTGTGCTCATGATGGGTTAGGAAGCCTTCCGTGCGGTGACGAGTGCGCCTTCGACGTCGGCGAGGAGTTCCTTCCAGGAGCCTACGAACTTCTCGAGGCCTTCGGTCTCGAGGAGGGTGACGACGTCGTTGTAGGAGACGCCGAGGGCTTCGAGGGCGTTGAGGGTCTCGTTCGCTTCGTCGTAGGTGCCGGTGATGGTGTCACCGGTAACGACGCCGTGATCGAACGTGGCGTCGAGGGTCTTTTCCGGCATGGTGTTGACCACGCCTGCTGCGACGAGCTCGGTCACGTAGAGGGTGTCCGGGTAGGCCGGGTCCTTCACGCCAGTGGAGGCCCACAGAGGACGCTGGGGGAGCGCGCCGGCCTCGGCCAGCACTGCCCACCGCTCTGTGGAGAAGAGCTCTTCGTAGACCTGGTACGCGAGGCGTGCGTTCGCGACGCCGGCTTTGCCCTTGAGTGCCTTGGCTTCATCGGTGCCGATGGCGTCAAGGCGCTTGTCGATCTCGGAGTCCACGCGGGACACGAAGAACGAGGCCACTGAGTGGATCTTGGAGAGGTCGTGGCCGTTCTCCTTGGCCTGCTCAAGGCCGGACTGGAAAGCGTTGATGACCGCGCGGTAGCGCTCAAGGGAGAAGATCAAGGTCACGTTGACGCTGATGCCCTCGGCCAGCGTAGCCGTGATGGCTTCGAGGCCTTCAAGCGTTGCCGGGATCTTGATGTGGACGTTGTCCTTGTTGACCTTGGCGTAGAGGTGCTTGGCCTCGGCGATGGTTCCTGCGGTATCCCAAGCAAGGCGAGGGTCAACCTCGATGGAGACGCGGCCATCCACACCCTTGGTGGCGGCGGCGATGGGAGCGAAGAGATCGCAGGCGTCAACGACGTCCGTGGTGGTGATTTCGAAGATCGTTTCTTCGACGCTGGCACCGGCCGCGGCCTGCGCTGCGATGGTGGCGTCGTAATCCGTGCCGGCAGTGATGGCGGCGTGGAAGATCGACGGGTTGGTGGTCACACCAACAACGTTCTTCTCGTCGATGAGCTTCTGCAGGGTGCCCGTCTCCAAGCGGTTGCGGGAAAGGTCATCAAGCCAGATGGAGACGCCGGCGTCTGAGAGCTGCTGTGTGGGAGTTGTAGACATGTGTTTTTCTCCTTGTGAGAGGGAAGCAGGCTGTTATGCGTTGGAGTCTGCGAGGGAGTCTTTTGCTGCGGCGGCAACAGCTTCGGCAGTGATGCCGAATTCGTTGAAGAGCCGCTTGTAGTCAGCCGAGGCGCCGAAGTGCTCCAGTGAGATGGAACGGCCGGCGTCGCCGACGAATTCGCGCCAACCCAGTGCGAGACCGGCTTCAACCGAAACACGGGCCTTCACGGAGGCCGGGAGTACGGACTCGCGGTAAGCCTCGTCCTGCTTGTTGAACCATTCAACGCACGGCATGGACACGACACGCGCTGCGATGCCTTCAGCCTGGAGGGCTTCGCGGGCCTGGACTGCGAGCTGGACTTCGGAGCCGGTGCCGATCAGGATGACCTGCGCGTCAACGGTTTCGCCGTTCTTGGAGGCCTCAGCCAGGACGTAACCGCCCTTGGCCACACCAGCGGTGGAGCCGAACGTGTCGCCGCTTGCTTCACCTTCGCCGCGGGCGTAGGTGGGGATGTTCTGACGGGTCAGGACAATGCCCGCCGGGTTCTCGTGGTTCTCCAGCATGACCTTCCATGCCGCGGAGACCTCGTTCGCGTCGCCGGGACGGACAACATCCAGGCCCGGGATGGCACGCAGGGAGGCGAGCTGTTCCACCGGCTGGTGGGTGGGGCCGTCTTCGCCCAGGCCGATGGAGTCGTGTGTCCATACGTACAGGGAGGGAACACCCATCAGCGCGCCGAGGCGGATGGCCGGGCGCTGGTAGTCGCTGAAGATCAGGAACGTGCCGGAGAATGCGCGGGTGCGGCCGTGCAGGGAAATACCGTTCACGATCGACGCGGCAGCGTGCTCACGGATACCGAAGTGCAGCACACGTCCGTACGGGTTGCCCTTCCAGGCGTCCGTTGAGCGGGACGTCGGGATGAACGACGGCGAGCCTTCAATGGTGGTGTTGTTGGACTCCGCGAGGTCGGCTGAGCCGCCCCACAGCTCCGGCAGGACCGGGCCGATGGCGTTCAGGACCTTGCCCGAGGCTGCACGGGTGGAAACGTCCTTGCCTGCTTCGAACACGGGGAGGGCAGAGTCGATGCCAACGGGGAGCTTCTTGGCTTCGACGCGTTCCAGCAGGGCAGCAGCGTCCGGGTTGGCGGACTGCCATGCCTCGAACGAGCTCTGCCAGGCAGCGCGGGACTCGGCGCCGCGGTCCAGGACCTTGCGGGCGTGTGCCAGAACTTCTTCGTCAACATCGAAGGACTTGGCCGGATCGAAGCCGAGTACGGTCTTCAGTGCTGCGACTTCCTCGGCGCCCAGGGCGGAGCCGTGGATCTTGCCCGTGTTCTGCTTCTTCGGTGCCGGGTATCCGATGATGGTGCGCAGCGAAATGATGGACGGCTTGTTCATCTCAGCCTTGGCAGCGAGCAGTGCAGCGTAGAGTTCCTGGACGTCTTCGACGTAGTCGCCGGTCTTGGTCCAGTCAACGCGCTGGGTGTGCCAGCCGTAGGCCTCGTAGCGCTTGAGGACGTCTTCGGTGAAGGCGATGTCGGTGTCATCTTCGATGGAGATGTGGTTCTCGTCGTAGATCACTACGAGGTTGCCCAGTTCCTGGTGGCCGGCGAGCGAGGAAGCCTCGGACGTTACGCCTTCCTGGAGGTCACCGTCGGAAGCGATGACCCAGATGGTGTGGTCGAACGGCGATTCGCCGGCGGGAGCATCGGCGTCGAACAGGCCACGTTGGCGACGCTGGGAGTAAGCGAAACCAACAGCCGAGGCCAGGCCCTGGCCCAGCGGGCCGGTGGTGATTTCCACACCGGCGGTGTGCTTGTACTCCGGGTGGCCCGGGGTCAGTGAACCCCAGGTACGCAGTGCCTCGAGGTCCTTCAGTTCCAGGCCGTAACCGGAGAGGAACAACTGGATGTAAAGGGTCAGCGAAGTGTGGCCGGGGGACAGGACGAACCGGTCGCGGCCGAGCCAGTCCGGGTTCTTCGGGTCATGACGCATCAGCTTCTGGAACAGCAGGTACGCTGCCGGAGCCAAGCTCATCGCCGTACCAGGGTGGCCATTGCCGACCTTCTCCACGGCGTCGGCGGCCAACACGCGAACGGTGTCAACAGCCTTCTTGTCCAGATCGGTCCATGACAGTTCTTGCTCTTCCAAATGTGGCACGAAAACCGAGCCCCTCTCTGTGCTGACGGCAGGCGTATGGACACGGCACGCAGGAAGCACAGGATGGCGCCCGCTGCAATGTGTCTACCAGCCGTTCACCATTGAAACGTTGATCTCTCATCCAGACGCACGGATATCCAAGAATACGGTTTCCCGGATCGTCAACGTGTGCTGATCTGCTCAACAGCTTAGCCCTAAACGTGTCATGGAACTCAGGGAATCCCACTAACTGGACAGAATTTCCCTTATATGAATCACTATGGCCCGGCGGAGGAGTGAAGATTCGGAAACATTGGCGTATTTTGCGGACATCGGGCCGCTTTCCGCCACGGTATGATATTTGGAGGCCAGCAGCGGTTCATGCGCCCGGTTCGAGGGACGGCAGCCGCTGCGAGAACCCCAGAGCATAGAACAGAGTGACTGCCGCCGTGAGCACAACTGATACGCCCCTTAACGCGTCCCCGGCCCGGGGAAGCGTCGGAATGTCCCGTAAGTTCAAGGCGTATCTGGCTCTGACGAAGCCCCGTGTCATTGAGTTGCTCTTGGTCAGCACGCTTCCCACCATGATCTTCGCGCAGCGCGGCTTCCCGTCCATCGGCCTGATCCTTGCCACCCTCGTTGGTGGCGCGTTCGCTGCGGGCAGCGCCGGCGTCTTCAACTGCTACATCGACCGCGACATCGACAAATTGATGCACCGCACGGAGAAACGTCCGCTGGTCACCGGTGAAGTGACTCCCCGCGAAGCTCTGATCTTCGCCTGGATCCTTGGTGCCGCCTCCATCGCAATCCTGTGGTTTGGCGCCAACCCGCTGTCTGCTTGGTTGGGCCTCGGTGCAATCGTCTTCTACGTGGTGATCTACACCATGATCCTCAAACGCCGCACTGCCCAGAACATCGTCTGGGGTGGCGCTGCCGGTTGCTTCCCGGTGCTCATCGCCTGGGCGGCCGTCACCAACACTGTCGAATGGCCCGCCATCGTGCTCTTCATGGTGATTTTCCTCTGGACGCCTCCTCACTACTGGCCGCTGTCCATGCGTTACGGCGAGGACTACCGCAACGCCAAGGTTCCCATGCTCGGCGCCATTGCCGGCGCGAAGGTGGTCTCCGTACAGGTAGTTCTTTACGCGTGGGCCATGGTTGCCTGCTCGCTGCTGATGATCCCGGTGGGCGGGGCCGGGTGGGTCTACACGATCGTAGCTGTTGCTGCCGGAGCCTGGTTCCTCTACGAGAGCCACGCATTGTACAAGCGTGCGCAGGGTGGCGACGTTTCCAACAAGGGGGCCATGAAGGTGTTCCATGGCTCCATCAGCTACCTGACGTTGCTCTTCATCGCGCTGGCCGTTGATCCGTTCATCGGCTCAGCGATCGTCGGCGGCTAGCCCACCAACGCCCTCTCACGTCCCACTGGCTTGAGGCCAACGCCCGCTCACGTCCCACTGGCTTGAGGCCAACGCCCGCTCACATCACGACTCAAAAGATGCAACCAGTCGAGCCAGCGGAGGAGGCGCCTGTCCTTCCGGTAGCGCGTTGACAAGCAGAGGCGCGTATCGGATCTTATTCCCGCTGCGCCCCCCGAAGAACCGCCGTAACTGCCTCTCCACAGACCGGTCCCGCAACGAGGGCTGGCGTTGCAGGAGCTCAAAGGACGCGAGCTCCCCTTGGTCCGCGATGACGTCGAGCACGGCATCCACGCCAAGGCACCGGATGAGTTCGTCCTCTAAATCGGCGTTACAGACCTGGAAGCCATGGTCTTCCAGCGGGCCTGCCCCCATGCCAGCCCGCATGAGGGCACGGCCAATGCCCGCGGCCTCGCCGAAATCGCAGAGACCCAACAATCGGTGGCCCGCCCCACGCGGGCCATAGCGGTCGAGGAAGCGCACGATGCTCGTGGCGCCATTCATGGGCACAACCGAAACGCGTTCCATCCTTAGGTCGTGGCCAAGCCTTTTAGCCAGCATTTCCACTGCCAGCCGGTCGCTCTCGCCCTCCACCAACACAGTCGTCTCCAGCACATGACCAGTATGGCGGACAAGGGTGGCAACTCCTTTAACCAGCGCAAACCAAGAGATCAACACCTAGAAGCCGCATTGCGGCACCTAGTTTGGACCCCCTGAACACTTATCTTTTGCCTGAACGCCACCTAGAACCTCGAAAAGCAGCCTAGGTGGTGCTCAAGGCGACTTACCGTTCGAGATGGAACAGAGTTGTTCCACTTCACACGAGCCTTTGGGGATTCTCATGAAGAACATCCTGCGCACAGCCGGGGTGCTTGCAGTTGTTTCAGCCTCTGTATTGACCGGGGTGTCTGCAGCCCAGGCCGCACCGGCGTGCTCCACCGCACGAGTATGCCTATACGACAACTACTGGTTCACGGGGACCTCCAGGTCCTTTGGCTGGGTCACGTACAACGTGGGCGTGGACGCCAATGATAAGGGGAGTTCCTTAGTAGTTAGACCTGCCGCAGATCCAGCTTCGCCTTATGTCTATTTCTATGTTGACAGCAATTTTGTTGGCCACAATGTGGTTTTTCGGGCCGGCAATGCCTCAAATGATCTGCGCGGACTCTACATGACGTCCACCCGGAACTGGGACGACGAAATCACGAGCGTCTGGGGCTAGTCTCTTGGCGTTCAAGATCCAAAGGATGCCGTCCGCGGCACTTGGCGTGCTGGCGATACTGGTTGCTATCGCCGGCACGTCGTGCTCCAGCGAACCCGCCCGTCCGTCCGAACCCGGGCCCACCCTCAGCTTGCCTGCGATTGATCGGAGCGCCGGAGCGAACGCGCGGGCTTCCCTCAATGAGATGACCGGAGAGGTTGTGCTGCCCATGAGCGCCTACTGGTACTCCGACAGGGAAAACGTCATGGTCAATTCCGCGGTCGCGTTTCTCATTTTCGACTGCGTTGAAGAGGCTGGATTCACTGTGGCTTCTTGGGGAGGCGGCGGCAAGGCACTCCAGGACAGCAGGTATGGTCAGTGGTCACGTGCCTTGGCCGCAAAGAATGGGGGCCCTGCCGGAGATCCGGAAAATTCCTGGTGCGATGGAGGAGCAACCGGAGCGCCCGGCACTTAGCTCCAAGCAACAAGAAGCGGAATCCCAGTGCACCAAGTCTGTAGGGCGCGCTGGCTTACCTGAACTTCTGGAGGGACTTGTCGGCGATACGTCCCTCCAGAACCAGATCTCCGACATCGCGGTGGGGCTGACAGAGCGTGACCCGGAGTTCGTTGCCTTCCGCCAGGGCTGGGAAGACTGCTTGGCAGGAAGAGGCCTGAAGCTCACTGAAGCAGGTTCCTGGAACCTGCAATCAACAGGGTCAAAAGAAGACGAAATCCGTGTTGCCCTGCTGGCTCTTGACTGCAAGGACGCGGGCGGCGGTGCCAGGAAACCCTATGACATCCTTGCTCAGTACCAAGCAGCACAGATGAAGGACCATCAGGCTGAGCTCAACGCCTTGGCAGAAGAGAAGGCGGCCGCCGTTGAACGAGCCAGGCAAATACTGAGGGACCACGGTGTGGCTGGTGCACGACTCTGAGGTGATCCCGGCGGGTCGTGCCATGAGGCGCGTTCCCCGGTGGTGGCTCATTCCAGCGCTGCTGGTGATGGTGTTGGCAGGCCTGGGCGCCGCCTACTGGACTGGTGCCAGCAGCGTTGCCAGCGCAGGGCCCTTCCCTGTTTCGGCAACCGTGGAGCGTCGCGCGGTCATCAAACAGGTGGTGCTCTCCGGCAAAGTCGTGGCAGGTGCACAACACGCGATCAAAGCGAGTTCCACTGAAGGTATTGACAGGCTGGTCTTGACGGCAGCCCCCAAAATGGTGGGAAGCGTGGTGGTTCCAGGTGAACTGCTGGCCGCTGTGTCCGGGAGGCCGTTACTCGTACTCCCCAGCGGCGTGCCCCTGTACCGCGATATCGAACTGGGTGATTCGGGCCCCGACGTCGCGGCGTTGCACGGCGCATTGGCTGGCTTTGGCTACGCCGTTTCTTCGGCGGATACCTTCGAAACCGGCACGCAACGCGCCTTGATCGACTGGTACAAGGCGGCCGGTTACGAAGCCCCAACCTCAACACCTTCGTCGAAAGCGATCAAACCCGGGGACGTGGACTCCCACCCATTTTCGACCAAGCAGGCCCCCGACGCGGTGGTTTTTCGGTGGAAGGAATTCGTTCAAGTTCCCGGAGACACGGGGACAATCGCCGCCATGGCCGGCAACGGATCGGTTCTCGGTGAGCATGGCATCGTTGCCCAGGTAAAGATTGCTGACGACTCCATTGTTGCCCGGGCGGACGTTGTCCAGTCCGAGAGTTTTCCCGTGGGTGGGGCCGTTACTGTTCGCGCCGGCTCCGCAGTCCTCGAAACCAAGGTAGTGCTTGTCAGCGACTTTTTGGAGGGTGACCAAAGCAAGAACGAAATCCCCGGAAAGGACATCACGTTTGCTGTGCCACCCGGCACGCAAGGATTCGCCGCGGACCAGTCCGTGACTGTAACTGCTGGCAGCGCCGCCGCGGAGTCCTTGGCCGTACCCCTGATCGCGGTTCGCCAGGAGGAAGGTGTCCCTTACGTGCTGCTGGAAAAGAACGGTGAGCCGCGGCGGGTGAACGTAAAGGTCATGGCACAGGCGGACGGGTGGGCGGCCATTGCCGACATGGACGGGTTGGCTCCAGGCGACGAGGTCAAGTTGCAATGACTTCACACTGGCATGTCCCGGAAGCGACCGATCCGCCATCACACCGTCCGATACTTGGCATGCGGGACGTCCGGCGAGACTTTTCCGGCGCGCCCGCCCTGGCCGGTTTGCGCCTCGACATCTATCAGGGCGAGTTCGTGGCTATCGTTGGCCCCTCCGGCTCGGGAAAGTCGACGCTTCTCAACGTCCTCGGCCTTTTGGACACAGCTTCGGCAGGAACGTACTCGGTGCAGGGTACGGACGTGTCGGGCCTCAGCGAGCGACAGAGAGCCGAGCTGCGCGCCAGTCTCTTCGGTTTCGTCTTCCAGGACTCGCACATGGTGGGACGCGATGCTGCCGCACGCAATGCCGTCCTCGGACTGCGTGCAAGGGGGATTGCCCTGTCCGTCCAAAAGCGACTAGTGATGCCCGCACTTCACAAGTTTGGCCTTGCGCATAAGGCGGCCACCCCCGCTTCCTTGCTCTCCGGGGGCGAACGACAGCGGCTGGCAATTGCACGTGCCGTCATCGGAGCCCCGGGAATCGTGCTCGCTGATGAACCGACAGGCAGCCTGGACACCGTCAATGGCGGGCTGGTCCTGGTCCATCTCCGCGAGCTTCACGCCACAGGAACCACCGTCGTCCTGGTCACCCATGACCCAGGCATCGCTGCTGCTGCTGATCGGGTCATCACAATGCGGGACGGGCTGATCGTGGGTGACACCGGCTCCGCTACGGTCCACAGCGACCCGCCAATAACATCAGGCGACAGTTCCGCTTCCTATCACCTTGCCCGGCGCATCCACCATGAAGCTGCAGACGTGGTTGCGGATGCGTTGTCTGCGCTGACGGTCCGCCCGGCCAAGGCCCTTCTGCTGGTACTGGCATTCCTGCTGGGGAGCGGCGGGCTTGTAGCCGCCATGGGGCTGAGCGAGAGTGCAGCCGTCAAGGTGTCCGCGAGGATCGACGCAGCCGCCAGCGACGAAGTGCGGGCTACGCGTGAGGGCGGATACGCCTCGTGGGACGCCATGACAGAGGATCTTCAGCGGTCAAAGGAGCTCTCCAGCGTCCTCGAAGCCGGAGTTCTTGCTGAGCTGTCGGCGTCGATAGTCCAGCCCGCGACCTTCCGCCCTGGGTCCTTTCCCGAACAGCCTGTCTTCACCGGAGCAGTCCGGGTGGCTGATTCGGCCTATCTCCGACTCCAAGGGGCCACCCTTTCCTTCGGCGATGCCAGCCTGCTTGATCAATCTTTCGGTGGCCCGGTCGCGGTCCTTGGTCAGGATGCCGCCATCCAACTGGGTATCGCAAGGCCAGGTCCCGGCGTCGTCATCTGGCTGTATGGTGAGCCCGTTCCGGTGGTGGGCATCATCGAGAATCCGGGGAGGGATCCGATGCTTCCAGGGTCGGTGGTGGTGGGAGTCGGTTCATACCCCGTGACCAGCAGAGTCGCAGCCAACCTGGTCTTACGGACAGATCCGGGCATGCCGGCGGCCATCGCGGAGGCGCTGCCCAAGACGCTGAGCCCCGCTGAGACAGGCGCCGTGACAGTGCAGACCGTGGCCGACCTACGGGACCTCAAGCACGGGATTGACGCTGATCTGGGGAGGCTGGTGGGCATTGTCTCCATTGTGCTCCTGGCCATCGCCTGTTTGAGTGCGGAACCACGATGTACCTCGGTGTCCTGGCCCGGTCGAGCGAAATAGCCCTTCGACTGGCACTGGGCATGCGGAGGGGGCCACTGGCCGGGATGTTCCTGCTGGAAGGCGCCGTGGTGGGGGTGTTAGGCGGCACTGCCGGAGCGGCAGTGGGCATGGGGGCAGTCCTGTTATACGCCTCCACTGAAGGTTGGGCGGCCGTGATCCCTTGGTATGCAGCGCTGTGGGGAATCGGAGCCGGGCTGGCCAGCGGAACCCTGTCCGCGCTGTACCCGGCCCTGGTGGCTTCGCGATTCAACCCCGCCCAGCTCATCCGGGCATAGAAAAAGCTAGTTGGCGGGGCTGTGTTTCGCCAGGTCGGCGGCGTTGGTGGCCGCGCTCATCAGCACAGCTGCGCCGAACATGTGTGCACCAACCAGGAGAGCAGGGATTCCGTTGTAGTACTGGGTGAAGCCGATGACAGCCTGTAGCAACGTGACACCCAGCAGAAGATACGACGCCGATCGGAACGGACCGCCGATCTTGTGCCGGATCACCAAGTACACCGCGAAGAGCGTTCCGGCAGTGATGAGGTACGCAGGGACCGCGTGGATGTGCGAGAAGAGGTCCCAGTCGAGGTCGTTGCGGGGAGCATCTGCATCTCCGGCGTGGGGTCCGGCTCCTGTAACTACGACTCCCAGCATGACAGAGAGCGCGGAGAAAACTGCGACAGCAAGCATCACGGGGCGAGCAAGCCGGGGGAGGTCCGGGAGGGTGCGGTTCATGAAGCGGCCGGTCCGCCCGTAAGCCCGATTGACCAGCAGCGTGGCAAAAACCACCAAGGCCATGGATACGAGGAAGTGCAGGCCAACAACCCAGGGGTTGAGGCCGGAAAGTACGGTGATTCCACCGATCACTGCCTGTGCCGGGATGCTGGCAAGGAGTCCCAATGCAAGCATGAAGAGGTCGCGGCGTTCCTTGCGGAGGTTCCACAAGTACACCAACATCATGGCGGCCACCGCGGCGAGGGCGAAGGTGAGCAGGCGGTTACCGAATTCAATGAACCCGTGAATGCCCATCTCCGGCGTGTTGACCAACGAATCGCTGGTGCAGCGCGGCCACGTCGGGCAACCCAGGCCCGAAGCTGTGAGTCGTACGGCACCACCGGTTACCACCAGAACGGTCTGCCCAATGAGCGACAACAATGCCAGGCGGCGCACGGCCTTGTTGACCTCGGTTGGCAACTTGGAGGTCAATCGCTGGACGGTTTTTGGTAGGCGCGATGCCGTGCTCACAGTTTTCTCACTTCTCAGTTCTGCGTTGGTGGTTAGTGCCTGGACGGGTTAGTTCCATTTGAACCAGCGGATGGCCGCGGCGCCGGCCAGTACGGTCCACAGGAGGAGGACTGCTACGGCGGGGAAGGGAACAGCGCCCAACAGGAAGGCGTCCCGAAGTGCTTGGCCCAGGGCCCCGGAGGGAAGGAATTGAACGATCCCCTGAAGCAACGACGGCAATCGCTCAGCAGGCACCACAATGCCGCCCAATGCCCCGAGGAGGATCCACAGCAGGTTGGTAATCGCCAGGGTAGCTTCCGGCCGCACGGTGCCCGCCACCAGCAAGCCCAAGGCGGTGAAGGCGGCAGCGCCAAGAACCAGAAGCCCCGCGCCGGGAAGCCAGGCCTCGAGCCGAGGTTGCCATCCCAGCAGACCGGCAACAGCGCCGACTACCAGTACTTGAAGGAACAGGACCACCAGCACGGCGAGAATCTTGCCCGCGATGAGCCCGCCCCTGCCAAGGGGAGTAGTGGACAGGAAGCGGAGTACTCCGTAGCGGCGATCAAAACCAGTGGCGATGCCCTGGCCGGTGAAGGCCGTGGACATGGCGCACAGCGCCAGAATCCCGGGCGTGGCCACGTCCACGCGGGACCCGCCGAGGCCGTCAAGTAGCGGGGTAACAACCAAGCCCACGAGGGCCATCAGGGGCAGGACGACAGCGAGGATGAGTTGCTCACCGTTCCGCAGCATGGTGATGGTTTCGTAGCGGCCCTGCTGCATGATCCTGCGCGGCAGGGATGCCGGTCCGGCATTGGGGGACAGGAGCTTGCTCATCGGAGGTCCCTTCCGGAAATGTCCAGGAACACGTCTTCCAGGCTACGGGCTTCCAACCGCAGCGAGGCCGGCATGATGTTCCGTTCGGCCCACCATGCCGTCAATGATGCAAGGTCCTTGGGCGTGATGGCACCGGTGATTGAGTAACTCCCGGAGCGGGTTTCGGTGATCTGAAGGCCCGCACCGACAGCACCGTTGAAATTTAGTCCTCCGGGGGCATCGAAGTAGAGCGTCCGATCCGTGATGGCCGAGTCTGCGGCATGATCGTGCCGGAGCAGCTCGGCTACCGTTCCCTCCACCACGTTGTGACCGCCGTCGATGATGTACACGTAGTCGGCCAGGCGCTCAGCATCATCCATCAGGTGCGTTGTCAGCACGATGCCCATCCCGGCGTCCCGCAGTTCGGCAATGAGCTCGAAAACCATTTGCCGGGACTGCGGATCCAGCCCTGCGCTGGGTTCGTCGAGAAACAGGATTTCAGGATTGCCCACGAGGGCGGCCGCTAGTGCCAGCCGCTGCTTCTGGCCCCCGGAAAGACGGCGCACGCTGGTCCTGCTGAACTGGCTGATTCCCAGCCGTTCCACCAGGGCGTCAACGTTCATGGGCTTTTGGTACATGCCGGCGACGTGCCGCAACAGTGGGATGGGACGGGCCGACGGCGGGAGGCCGCCGTCCTGGAGCATCACACCTACACGGGACCTCAGGTCGGCACCTGCCGTGTCGGGGTCCGCTCCCAGCAGGGAAATACGTCCGCCCGTCCGCTTCTGCAGGCCTTGAGCACACTCCAGGGTGGTGGTTTTACCAGCGCCGTTCGCCCCCAACAGGGCGGTTACTTGGCCGCGTTCGGCCACAAGGGACAGCCCACTGACTACCCTGAGCATTTTGCCGTCAAGGGAGGCCAGGGGGCCTACATCCTTAATGAGTCCATCTATAGTGAGGACAGGGGAATCGGGGGATCGCACCAGAGTATTCTACGGGAAGTAGTACGGTCACACTTGGCGGCTGGCTAAGGTCAGTCTTGCCTTACTGGATGCATGAAACAAATTACGACATGATTGTGTTGTGTATTCCATGAGCAGTCCAACTTCCATGCCCGCAACGCGGCATGCTGCAGCGGCAGAGGCCTTCGGTGCTTCTCCTGTGCTGCCGGACGCGGATGACCGTACACGGGACCGGGTTCTGAGCGCTGTACTGGAGAACGGTCCGGTAAGTGCCGCGGAGCTGGGCGACCTTCTGGGCTTCACGCCCGCTGCAGTTCGACGTCACCTTGACCATCTGGAACGCAGCGGGGTTATCGAAGTTAAACGAGTAGCCAAAGCCGGTTCCGGCGCAGGCCGCCCGGCGCGCCGCTACGTCCTCAGCTCACAGGGGCAGTCCAAGCTCGGCGACGATTACCTGAATATTGCCAGCTCCGCGCTAAGGCGCCTTCAGGAACTTGCCGGCGAGGATGCAGTCCGGGAGTACGCGGAAGAACGCTTCTCGGACATGGAACGCCGCTACGCCCCCGAGGTGGAAGCCGCTGGTGATGACATCACCGCCCGCGCCATGGCACTGTCAAAGGCCCTCAGTCGTGATGGCTTTGTTGCCTCAGCCCACTCCATCGAAGCCAAGGCGCCACTGCCGGCAGCGTTGTCCAGTGTCCAGCTTTGCCAAGGCCACTGCCCGATTCAGCGGCTTGCCGCAGAGTTTCCCGTGTTCTGCGACACGGAGACCAAGGTCTTCTCGCGCTTGGTGGGTGTCGATGTCCGGCGCCTCTCCACGCTCGCGCAGGGCGGACACGTCTGCACCACCCACATACCTACCGGGCGCCCGGCTGCCACGGCATCCCCAGATGTCGCAGAGCAGCCCGGGAACCCGTACCAGGAATCAAACAACCAGCAAGAAAGGCCGTGATGACGGACCAAATAGCAGAGAAAGCGGTAGCTGACGGCACTGTGATCTCGGAGATTCTGGAGAAGAATCCCGAACTGCACGGTATCGGAAACTACGAGTACGGCTGGGCCGACAAGAACGACGTAGGCGCCAACGCCCGTCGTGGCCTCAACGAGGAGGTCGTCCGCGACATTTCCTCGAAGAAGAACGAGCCCGAATGGATGCTCGATCTGCGGCTCAAGGGCCTTAAGTACTTCGACCGCAAGCCCATGCCTACCTGGGGTGCAGACCTCTCGGGCATCGACTTCGACAACATCAAGTACTTCGTGCGCTCCACCGAGAAGCAGGCGGCAACGTGGGAAGACCTTCCGGAAGACATCCGGAACACCTACGAAAAGCTCGGCATCCCGGAAGCTGAGCGCAGCCGCCTGGTTTCCGGAGTCGCAGCCCAGTATGAGTCCGAGGTCGTCTACCACCAGATCCGCGAGGACCTGGAAGCCCAGGGCGTCATCTTCCTGGACACTGACACCGCCCTGCGGGAGCACCCGGAGATCTTCCAGGAGTACTTCGGCACCATCATCCCGGTGGGCGACAACAAGTTCGCGTCACTGAACACGGCCGTATGGTCCGGCGGATCCTTCGTGTACGTGCCCAAGGGCGTGCACGTTGACATCCCCCTCCAGGCATACTTCCGTATCAACACGGAAAACATGGGCCAGTTCGAGCGCACGCTGATCATCGCCGATGAAGACTCCTACGTTCACTACATCGAAGGCTGCACGGCTCCGATCTACACCTCGGACTCGCTGCACTCGGCTGTTGTGGAGATCATCGTGAAGAAGGGCGCCCGCGTCCGCTACACGACCATCCAGAACTGGTCCACCAACGTGTACAACCTGGTTACCAAGCGCGCCATCTGCGAAGAAGGCGCCACCATGGAATGGATCGATGGCAATATCGGTTCCAAGGTGACCATGAAGTACCCGGCCGTCTACCTCGTTGGCGAGCACGCCAAGGGCGAGACGCTGTCCATCGCTTTCGCCGGCGAGGGCCAGCACCAGGACACCGGCTCCAAGATGGTCCACATCGCACCGAACACCAAGAGCTCCATCATTTCCAAGTCCGTGGCCCGCGGTGGCGGACGCGCTGCGTACCGCGGCCTGGTACAGGTCCGTGAAGGCGCCAAGCACTCGGCCAACACCGTTCGTTGTGACGCCCTTTTGGTGGACACCATTTCCCGTTCGGACACGTACCCGTACATCGACATCCGCGAGGATGACGTTGTGATGGGCCACGAGGCCACCGTTTCACGCGTCAGCGAAGAGCAGCTCTTCTATCTGATGTCCCGCGGCATGCCTGAGGACGAGGCCATGGCCATGATCGTGCGCGGCTTCATCGAGCCGATCGCGCGTGAATTGCCCATGGAATACGCTCTTGAGCTGAACCGCCTGATTGAACTGCAGATGGAAGGGTCCGTCGGTTAACAATGACTGATATCACTACTGAAAAGGCGCGCATCGGCGCGCCCTCGGCCCAGCCGTTTATCAACGGTTTCACCGAGGAAGGCGAGAACCTTTCGCCCGTCAACACCGGAACGAACACCAGCACGACGTCGGAGCAGCCTTCCGCTGGTCCGCTCGCCGGTGCTTCGGCCAAGAGCCACTCGCATGGTGGCGGCGTTGGGATTCCGGACAGCTCCCGCGCGGGTCGTCTCACCTCTTACAAGCTGGCGGACTTCAAGCCACTTAACGGCCTCGAGGAAGACTGGCGGTTCACGCCGCTGAAGCGCCTGCGTGGCCTCCACACCGAAGTACTTAACGGCGCAGCTCCGGCTGTCAGCGTCACTGCACCGGCCGGCGTCGTTGTTGAAACCGTTGGCCGCGATGACAAGCGCATTGGCCAGGCGGCAATCCCGGAGGACCTCGTGTCTGCCAACGCGTGGGAGAACTTCGCCGAGGCCACTGTCGTCACGGTGCCCGCCGAGCTGCAGGCCGAGAGTGAAGTTTCTGTCCTGATTACCGGCGCTGGGGAGGCACCGTCTGCCCAGCACATCGTGATCGTGGCAGAACGCTTCTCCAAGGCCGTTGTGGTTCTGGACCACCAGGGTTCCGCAGTTGTGTCCGAGAACGTTGAAATCATCGTTGAAGACGGCGCTGAACTGACCGTTGTGTCCTTGCAGGAATGGGCGGATAACGCTGTCCACGCGTCATCGCAGCAGGCAAAGATCGGCCGCGATGCCAAGTTCAAGCACATCGTGGTCAGCCTTGGCGGCGACCTCGTGCGCGTTACGCCGTCCACGCGCTTCACCGCGCCGGGTGCCGACGTCGAAATGTTCGGCCTTTATTTCGCAGACGCCGGACAGCACCTTGAGCAGCGGCTCTTCGTTGACCACGCAGTGGCCAACTGCAAGTCGCGCGTGCTCTACAAGGGCGCCCTTCAGGGCCGCAACGCCCACAGCGTATGGGTCGGCGACGTCCTGATCCGCAAGGAAGCAGAGGGCACGGATACCTACGAGGCCAACCGTAACCTGGTCCTCACCGATGGCGCCCGCGCGGACTCGGTTCCCAACCTCGAAATCGAAACCGGTTTGATTGAAGGTGCAGGCCACGCCAGCGCCACAGGCCGTTTTGATGACGAGCACCTGTTCTACCTCATGGCCCGTGGCATCCCGGAAAAGGTTGCACGCCGCCTGGTGGTCCGAGGCTTCCTCAACGAGATCATCCAGCAGATCAAGGTCCCGGCAATCGAAGAGCGCCTGACCGCAGCTGTTGAGCGCGAACTCGCCGCGACCGACAACTAAGACAGGCCAGGCAGAGCAACAATGAGTGAAGAAACCAAGGGCGAACTGGTATGCAACGCCAATGACATCCAGGTCAAGCAAGCGCTGCGCGTCCTGATTGATGACTACCCCGTAGCCATTGTCAGGGACTCGATGGGCGACATCCACGCCATCGCCGATACCTGCTCGCACGCGGACATCTCGTTGTCCGAAGGTGAGGTTGAAGGCTGCGCGATTGAATGCTGGGGACATGGTTCCCAGTTCGACCTCCGCAGCGGACAGCCCCTCCAGCTGCCTGCTTACGACCCCGTCCCCGTTTTCGCCGTCACCATCGACGGAGACGACGTTTACGTGGACGTGACCAACGTTGTGAACGGCGCCTCGGTAGATCACTACTGAGCGCCCAGTACCGCCAGACTTACGAACGGAAAGAAAGAAGAGCATGTCAACTCTTGAAATCAAGGACCTGCACGTCAGCATCGAGACGGAGCAGGGCACCAAGGAGATCCTGAAGGGCGTCAGCCTCACCATCAAGACCGGTGAAACGCACGCCATCATGGGCCCCAACGGCTCTGGCAAGTCCACGCTTGCCTCCACCATCGCCGGCCACCCGCGCTACAACGTCACCAGCGGCACCATCACGCTGGATGGCGAAGACGTGCTGGAAATGAGCGTCGACGAGCGCGCCCGTGCAGGCGTCTTCCTGGCCATGCAGTACCCGGTAGAGGTTCCCGGCGTCACCATGACCAACTTCCTGCGGACCGCCAAAACGGCGATCGACGGCGAAGCACCGGCCCTTCGCACGTGGACCAAGGACGTCAAGGCAGCGATGCAGCAGCTGCGTATCGACGCCGACTTCGCACAGCGCAACGTCAACGAAGGCTTCTCCGGTGGTGAGAAGAAGCGCGTTGAAATCCTTCAGCTCGAACTTTTCAAGCCGAAGTTCGCCATCCTTGACGAGACCGACTCCGGCCTGGACGTCGACGCTTTGAAGGTCGTCTCCGAGGGCGTCAACCGCGCGCACGAAGAGGGCAACATGGGCACCCTGCTCATCACCCACTACACCCGTATCCTGCGCTACATCAAGCCGGACTTCGTTCACGTGTTCGTTGACGGCAAGGTTGTTGAAGAGGGCGGACCCGAGCTCGCGGACCGCCTTGAGGATGAGGGCTACGACCGTTACGCTCCGGGCGCAGGCGTTGCCGTTGCTCCTGCTGTGCAGGCCTAGTTAGGATCGTTCCATGACCGAAATCAACACGGCGCGAACCAGTCTCGAGGACGTCGAAGAAGCGCTCAAGGACGTTATTGACCCGGAACTCGGAGTCAACATTGTGGACCTGGGCCTTCTCTACGGTCTCAAGTACTCCGACGAAGACGGCGCACTCCTGATCGACATGACACTGACCACGGCGGCTTGCCCGCTGACGGACGTGCTTGAAGAGCAGGTGGGCAAGTCCCTCGACGGCGTGGTTGATGATTGGCGCCTGAACTGGGTATGGATGCCGCCATGGGGTCCCGAGCGGATCACCGACGACGGCAAGGACCAGATGCGGGCCCTCGGCTTCAACATCTGATCAGCAGTTTTTGCTCGCTTCGGCGGGCACAAGGAAGGGTTCCGGGCTTGCCGCCCGGAACCCTTCCTTTTTCATGTCGTCAATGCGCTCATGTCGTCAAATGCACTACGGCGCAGCCACCCCAAAGGTGTCGCACTTGTTGATATCGCCCGTGGTGTATCCCTGATAGAACCACTTCTGCCGCTGCTCACTGGACCCGTGGGTCCAGGATTCAGGAGACACCCTGCCGGTAGCCGCCTCCTGGATCCGATCATCACCAACGGCGGATGCGGCCGAGAGCGCATCCTGCAGGTCCTGCTGGGTCAGGGGATCGAGGAAGGGCTTGCCGCTGGCGTCCGTTTGGGTGGTGGCGTGCCGGACCCAAAGTCCCGCATAGCAGTCAGCCTGGAGCTCCACCCTGACGGCGCCGGACTGGGGACCTTGTGGGTCCTGCTGGGCTTGGTCAAGGTTACCGAGGACATTCTGGACGTGGTGACCAAATTCGTGGGCCACTACATACTCCTGTGCCAGGGGACCTCCTGAGGAGCCGAACCGGGTTACCAAGTCATCAAAGAATCCAGGATCAAAGTATGCGGTGGTGTCCGCAGGGCAGTAGAACGGACCCACGGCACTTGTGGCCGCACCGCAACCGGTGTTCGTGGCTTGGCTAAAAATGACGGTCTTGGGACGGGGATACTCCACGTTGTAGTCAGCAAGGTAGGCAGGCCAAAAGGCATTGAGGCTGTTCACTGTCCCTGTGATCCGGCAGTCCAGCCGTTTGTCCGCATCGGCGCCTGTCTGGCATTCCTGGACACCTCCGGCCCCGCCACCACTTTCGACGGCGGGTGGCTGGCTTCCGCTACCTGTCAGGTCCCCGAGGATGTTGGGATTGATACCGAAAAGTGCCAGCAACAGCACCACTATTCCACCGCCGATGCCACCGCCGATCTTGGTGCCGCGGCCCATGCCGCCGCCACGTCGGTCTTCTACTTGCGAGGGGTCAAGCTGCGCGCCGTCATTGAAACTCATACAGTCAGAATAGACGTCACTTTTGGTGCCCGGGGCCGAACACTGCCGTAAAATTGTGTGGATGCCTTTCCTGGACAAACTTCAGCTCTGGGCCGAAGAGCGCCCCCACGACACCGCCGTCGTTGTGGGCAGCAGCCGGCTCACCTGGGCGGGACTTCGCGACGCTGCAGCAGGGCTGCTGGGCGACGCGACTGCCACTACTGTTCTTGCCGAGCCCAACTCCGTGCGCTTTGTTGAGCGCTACGCGGCCGCGGTGGCGGGGGAGCGTCGCTGTGCGGTGCTGGATCCCGAATGGCCGCTCCCCATGATCGAGGAAGTTTCATCACGCGTTGTCGGGACCACCACCACCATTGATGCCGGGTTGGTAGACGGAAACCCGTCAAGTACCTTCCTCATCGGTCTCACGTCCGGCACTACTTCGGTTCCCAAAGCGTTCACCAGGTCTCGTCGTTCCTGGCAAGTGTCGTTCGAAGCGTCCATCGAATTTTTTGGCCTAACGCAGGACGATTGCACCCTGGCGCCGGGGCCCTTGTCAGCCAGCCTGAACCTTTATGCCCTCTCGGAATGCCTGTACGCGGGGGCCGCGTTCCACACGCTTGAGTCTTTCGACGTCGGCGACGCCCATGCTGCCATCAGTCACGACGGAATCACCCGGCTGGTCCTGGCACCCACGGCGCTGCGTCTACTCAGCGAACGGGGACTCGCCGGCGACATTGATGCTTCCGGTATCCGCAGCATCATTTGCGCGGGTTCCAAGTTGGACGCCCGGACCTTGGAGGCGGCCCGGCGGTGGGCGCCCCATGCGGCCATTTATGAGTACTACGGTGCCTCAGAGTTGAGCTTTGTTTCCGGCACCCGCCTTGCCGCTGGTGAACCACTGGACGCCGGTGGCACCGGCATTGGCTTGCCTTTCCCGGGTGTTGAACTGAGCATCCTCGATGACACCGGCAGGTCCGTGCCGGACGGCGAACACGGCAATATCAGCGTTCGCAGCGGAATGGTCAGCAACGGCTACCTTTGGGGAGACGATGGCCAAGCCCTGCGGTGCCTTGACGGCTGGTACACCGTGGGGGACCAGGGCTTCCTGGAAAACGGCACCCTTCACATTCTCGGCCGCCGCTCGGACATGATCATCACCTCTGGAAAGAACGTCTACCCGCATGAGGTTGAGCTTGCAGTTGCCTCCGTGCCCGGTGTGGACGTTGCGATTGCCGCCGGGGCACCTGACGATATCCGCGGCCAAAAGGTGATTGCCGGCGTCGTGCCTGCCTACGGCGCGGTCACCGCCACCCAGCTGCGCACGGGCCTGGATGGTCTGCTGGCAAGGGATAAATGGCCGTTGCAGTACTACTTATTGGCGGAGTTGCCCATGACTGACCGGGGCAAGGTCAGCAGGAAAGTCCTGCTGGACTGGATCAAGAATCATGACCCCCGGGCACAGCCCCTTGGGTAACGGCAGCCCTTTGGGTAGCGGCAAGCCTGGCGCCGAAGAGTTGCAACACGGCTCCAACGAATCCCGGCAACCCGTCATCATCGCCGCGCTCCGGTCTCCGATTTGTCGCGCCAACGGGCAACTGAAGCATCTCCGCGCGCCGGATCTCCTGGCACCCGTGCTGGGTTCTCTTCTGCAGAACATAAATGCGGAACCTGCGGATGTGGATGATGTCATCATCGGAAACGCCGTGGGCGGGGGAGGTAATGTGGCCCGGTTTGCCGCACTCCAGGCCGGCTTGCCCGTCACCGTACCGGGCCTTACCGTTGACCGGCAGTGCGGTTCAGGCCTGGACGCCATTGCGCTGGCGTCACGGCTGGTGGCTGCAGGGGGTAATCCGCTGTACCTTGCCGGCGGCGTTGAGAGCATCAGTACCGCACCGGCCAGGGCCAACAGAACCGACGACGGCGAACTGGAGTTTTACTCAAGGGCCAGCTTTGTGCCTCCACAGTTCGGCGACCCTGACATGGGTGTTGCGGCGGAGAACGTGGCCCGCGCGTTTGGCGTGACCCGGGAGAAACAGGACGAGTACGCACTCCGGAGCCATCGCCGCGCGGTTGAGGCGGCAAGTGCGGGCTCCTTTGCGGATGAGATCGTTCCGCTCAAGAGCAACGAAAAACTGGTGGATTTCGATGACGGCCCCAAAGCGACCCTGCGGGCGCCGCTGATGTCGAGGTTCCCTGCCGCGTTCGTCCCGGATGGAACGGTCACGGCGGCCAACTCCTGCTTCGACGCAGACGCAGCCTCAGCGGTGGTCATAACGTCACTCGAGCGGGCCCGCGAGATGGGAGCCTCGGACGGACTATTGATACTGGGGTGCGATACGGCAGGCGTTGATCCGGAAGTCCTTGGTATCGGAGCCGCCCATGCCGCCGAACGGCTCTTAAGCCGCCACGACGTGGCCGCAGGAGACCTTGACCTGATTGAGTTCAACGAGGCGTTCGCCTCCCAAACGATTGCATGTCTGGCTTACTTAGGCGTAGATCCTGAGCGAGCCAACCTGGACGGCGGCGCCCTGGCTTTGGGCCACGGCTACGGCGCCTCGGGAGCGGTCCTGGTGACGCGGTTGATGGCCCAGGCACGCAGCCGATATGCAACGGATGGAGAGACTCCGTTGGCGTTGGCAATGATCAGCATTGCAGGCGGCATGGGAACCGCAGCACTGCTGCAGTACACCAGGTTTTAGTCCCTTTCCGGTTCGCCCAGCCCGCGGGCTGCCAACGCGTCGCCGGTTTGACGGGCGTACGCCACAGTAGTGATGAAGACAGGAAGGACCAATGCGCGGGGATTGCGTTCAAGGCCGCGTGCCCGGGCGGAGTCCCGTACGTCCGAGAAAGTGCCCGCAATGAACGGAATGCTCCGCAGCATTACTGCGATGGTCAAGGCGAATCGTTCAGGATCGGCACCGAAACGCCGGAACGGTTTTGCCAAGGCCACCACCCCGTCCAGCAGCGCCTGCACGGGGGTGGTGGCTGTCAGCACGGACGCTGCCACCACACAAATAAGCACATTCAGTACGATGCGTGCGGCGGTGGGTCCACCGAGTTGCCACCACTGGAAGAGACCGATGACCAGCAGGATGGGCGTAACCATCCAGATGGCCCTCAGAAGTCGGCGGAGGCCGGCGCCGGTCAGGAGGAACAAGCCGCACATGATGGCGAAGACCACAAGGGAAACGGTCCAATCCACAATGAGGAAAGACGCCGTTCCGCAGGCGGCTACCACAAGGAATTTCAGCCATAGGGGAGTTCGGTGGATGATCGAGTTTCCGCGAACGTAATTCGCAATCAGGAATCCATGGCCCCTCACCTCGACACATCACCTAAGGGGCCGCTGGGCAGGGCAGCCGCGCACAGCGCACGGTAACGTGCGACGCCGTCGGCAGCATCGCCGTCGAATACGATTCGTCCGGACTCCACCACCAGCACCCGGTCCATGTCGAGCGCGAGGTCGAGATCGTGCGTGGACATGATCACCTGTTGGTCCAGTTCGGCTACGGTGCGCCGCAGGAGTTCACGGTTCCGGAGGTCCAGAAGGGTGGACGGTTCGTCAAGGACCAGAACTGCCGGATCAACGGCCAGGACCGCAGCCAGTGCCAACAACTGCCTTTCACCACCGGAAAGTTCGTAGATGCTTTGATCGGCAAGGTGCAGCAAGCCGAAACGATCCAGGACTGTTTCTGCCCGCGATGCCCGCTCCTTGGAGTTCTTGATGGAACGGCGCAGGGAGAGCTCAACGTCCTCCCGTCCCGTGGGCATCACCAACTGGGACAGGGGATCAGTAAAGACGAAGCCCACATTGCCGCGAACGCGACGGACCTCGGCGACGGTGTCGCCGCCGTGGACCACAACAGTGCCTTCGCTCGGGACAACCAAACCGTTCAGGAGACGGAGCAGGGTGGATTTCCCGGATCCGTTAGCGCCGATCACCCCGATCCTGCGCTCGGTCAGGTCCAGGGAAATGTCCTGCAGCAACGTCTTGGGCACGTCGCTTCCATCAACGGGGACGCGCACCGAGACACTGCTGAAACTGATGGAGTTCATCTACTGATTGTTCCTGCTTTACTTGACCCGACGCACCAGGACGTCCGGGAAAGCCTTGTGGATCGCCATGGCGATGATCACAGCCAGGACGTTCTTGAGGATGTCGCCGGGCACGAACGGGAGGTCTGCGAGGAGAGCTTTGGTGAAGTCCAATTTTGCATTGACCATCAATCCAAGGATGCCCAGCGCATGGATGACCACGATGCTGCTTACCATTGCCGCGGCGAAGAGCCACAGCGCACGGAACTTAACCGTCCGACGGATGACGACCCCCGCAAGGTATCCGGTTGCCGCTGCGGCCAAGGGGAACGCAATGATGTAACCGGCGGAGGGCGTCGCGAGAATCCCCAGTCCGCTACGGCCGCCGCTGAAGATCGGCAGCCCGGCGAAGCCGAGCAGCACATAGAGCCCGACGGCGGCGAAACCGCGCCCGGCGCCCAGCACCAGCCCGCTGAGCATCACTGTCAGGGTCACCAAGGTGATGGGAACGCCAAGGGCGCCTACCGGAATGCCGGGGACGATCGCGGAGGCGGCGACGAGGGCAGCGAAAACGGCAATGAGGCCGAGGTCGGTGGTGGTCCAGCGTTTGCGGGAGGAGGCGGTGCGTTGCACTGTTGCGTCGGAAGTGGCAGCAGTGTCAGGTTGGGTCTGGCTCATGACGTTCCTATCGGGTGCGGTGCAATGAAAGTTGTTTCCCCTGATGTCGAGGGTACGGAGGGACGGGGGGCGGCATTTTGGAGCCTTCCCACAAAGTCTTTCGGGAATTGTTTGGCCGTTGGCACAGTTTTCTCTTTCGAGGGCCGATGTCAGCCTGCGGCCGGGGTACCGGTAGACTTGAACAGGCTGTTCTCACGGCCACATCCCGCCGCACTTATCGGACCCACCGGTCCCCGCGAGCGTTCCCCATTGAAAGGCATCACCCGAATTGATTACCGTCCAGGACCTCGAACTCCGCGCCGGCGCACGCCTGCTCATGGACCAGGTCAACTTCAGGGTGGACAAAGGGGACAAGATTGGTCTCGTCGGACGCAACGGCGCCGGCAAGACAACCCTCACCCGGGTCCTTGCCGGCGAAGGCCTTCCGGCAGGCGGCAAAGTCACCCGCAGCGGTGAGATCGGCTACCTGCCGCAGGACCCGCGGACGCCGGACATGGAGCAGCTTGCCCGGGACCGTATCCTTTCCGCCCGCGGCTTGGACGTCGTGGTAGGCAAGCTCAAGAAGGCCCATGAGGACATGGCAAGCGATGATGCGGCCGTGCAGCGCAAAGCCATGAACCGCTACGATCGCCTCGAAGCTGAGTTCCTCTCGGGTGGCGGCTACGCTGCTGAAGCCGAAGCCGCTGCGATCTCCTCCAACCTCGCCCTGCCGGATCGGCTCCTCAACCAGCCGTTGAAGACCCTCTCAGGTGGCCAGCGGCGCCGTGTCGAGTTGGCACGCATCCTTTACTCGGACGCGGAAACCCTGCTCCTCGACGAGCCCACCAACCACCTTGACGCCGACTCCATTACTTGGCTGCGCGACTTCCTGAAGAACCACCAAGGCGGCTTGATCGTGATCAGTCACGACACGGACCTGCTCGAAGCAACGGTGAACAAGGTCTTCCTGTTGGATGCCAACCGCGCCCAGATCGACTTCTACAACATGGACTGGAAGCGCTACTTGCTGCAGCGCGAAACGGACGAGCGCGCCCGGAAGCGCGAACGCGCCAATGCCGAAAAGAAGGCGCAGGTCCTGATCGACCAAGCCAACAAGATGCGCGCCAAGGCCACCAAGGCCGTGGCTGCCCAGAACATGGCCAAGCGCGCCGAGAGGCTCCTCAGTGGATTGGAGGCCGTGCGCGAAAACGACCGCGTGGCCGCCTTGCGTTTCCCGGATCCCTCACCATGCGGCAAAACCCCGCTGACGGCGGAGGGGCTGAGCAAGTCCTATGGCTCCTTGGAAATTTTCACGGATGTGGACCTGGCCATTGACCGCGGTTCCAAGGTGGTCATCCTTGGCCTTAACGGTGCCGGCAAGACCACCCTCTTGCGCATGCTGGCCGGTGTTGACAAGCCCGACACTGGCGACATCATCCCCGGGCACGGCCTCAAGGTGGGCTACTACGCCCAGGAGCATGAAACGCTCGACGTCGACCGCACGGTCCTGGAAAATATGCGGTCTTCAGCCCCGGACATGAAAGACGCCGAAGTCCGAGGCATCCTGGGTTCATTCCTGTTTTCAGGCGACGACGTCGACAAGCCCGCAGGCGTACTTTCCGGTGGTGAGAAGACCCGCTTGGCCTTGGCTACAATCGTGGCCTCCAGCGCGAATGTGCTGCTCCTTGATGAGCCCACCAACAACCTGGACCCTGCCAGCCGCGCCGAAATCCTGGGGGCGCTCAAGAACTACAGCGGCGCCGTCGTCATGGTCAGTCACGACGAAGGTGCCGTGTCGGCACTGAACCCGGAGCGCGTTGTGCTGCTTCCGGACGGCGTAGAGGACCACTGGAACGAGGACTACCTGGACCTCATCACGTTGGCCTAACCGCCCCCGGGGGCTCTTGCGTACCGCTTCGCGGCGCGCTCGATGTGCCGCGTGCTCGCTCGTTCCTCGCTTAGACGCACGCTACGCACATCAAACGCGTCGCTCCGCTGGCGTTCATGTCACCTCGCGTGCGCTAACGAACCTGGAGTTCCCTAGCGTTTGTGATGCGTGCCAGTTCCTCGTAGCTGATGGAGAACATTGAATTATGGTCTCCGGCGCCTGCCCATAGCAGCGGGTGTTCCTGCAGCGAGGTGTCCAAGAGGGTTCGGATCCGGCTGGGGTGGCCTACCGGTGCTACTCCGCCTACTTCCTGGCCTGTGTGTTTCAGCACGAAGTCTGGCTTGGCGCGTCGAATCTTTCCGATTCCCAGCTGGTCGGCCACCAGGGCCGTATCCACTTTGGCTGCTCCACTGGCCAGGATGAGCAGGGGTTCGCCGTCGAGCTCGAACACCAGGCTGTTGGTGATCGCGGCGACGTCACAGCCCAGGACCAAGGCAGCTGCGGCTGCCGTCGGCACGCTGACGTCGAAAGTCCGGACAGTGTCCTGGGCGCCGGAAGCTGTCAAAGCTGACCTGACGGTGATGACGGGATCAGGCATCAAATCAGTAGCCTTGTGCATCCAGGATCGCGTCTTCCTCTTCTTCGGACGTTCGCCGTTTGTTTTTTCGGGGTGACGGGGTGCGGAGTTTTGGCGTTCCACCGGCGGCGAGGATTTGTTCGTCCTCTTCCTCTTCAGCATCGATTGCCGCGTTCCGGGCTTGTTGCCGCGCTGCGTATCCGAACCCGATAAACATCAACACGCCAAAGGCGAACCACTGCAATGAGTAGGAAAGGTGTGTTCCTTCTTCGGTGGCAGGTTTCGGGAAGGGCGTTGGCATCGGCTGCACTGCGGGGGCTTCGCTGGCCAGTTGCCCGTATGCCCCTGTCGCGATGGGATAGGGAAGTTCACTGGCGAATCCGGCGAGGTCAATGGACGCCAGCTGACCGTCCACCGCGCCCCGGTCCAGCTTGGGTTCGGCGGGCTTTAGCCGCGCTACCACCGTCACCTCGCCAGGGGGAGGAGCCGGAATGACGTCAGGACGGCCTGGTGTATTGTTTCCGATCGGCAGCCAACCCCGGTCGATCACCACGGCTTCGCCTGTGGTCAGCCGAAAAGGAACCACGACGTCGTAACCTGGCTGGCCGTTCAGCGGCCGGTTCCGCACAACCCGCTGACCATCAACATCGTAGCTCCCACGCAATTCAACCTGGGTCCATTCCCGCTCGGGGTCCAGGGCGTCGAACTGCTCTTTAATCTCCGTGTAGGGAATGGGAGTTGCCGAGTAGTTGCTCACCACGCGATTGATCTCGGCCAGCGTTTCAGCCCTGCGGTCCATCTGCCAGCGGCCCAGGAAAACGCAGGCTGTGGCGAAGATGACAGCCAGCACGAAGTATCCCAGCCACTTGCTGGAGAAGAGGAAACGATACATTCAGCCGGCCCCATTTGCTGCTTCTTGACTGGCCGTGAACGGCACAGTTTCTTTCCAGAGGCCACGCGTCTGCAGGTAGTCCTCCAGCCAGTCCCGGTGGTCGCCGCACGATAACCACACCTTGCGTCGATCCGGCGTATGGATGCGGGGATTGTTCCATAAGAGTTGCCATTGGGCGCCGGCTCTGCAACCTTTACGGGAGCACAAGGCCGGACCCGTGGCACGTTCGGACTCCTGGCTGGCCGCACCCGGGCCGCCAAGATTAAAGATATTCATGAAGCCGCCCGTTCGTCGCCGGGATGCCCGGCCTCGCTTGCATGGCCCGTCGCGGGGCCCGCTTGTTTGCTTGGTGGTTCATCGTCCACCAGTTCTCCTTGAAGCACTGTCGGCCCGTCCGCAGGAGCTTCTTCCGGCTCCGGGGAACGTTCGATCTCAGGAACGGCCACGTAGTCCAGCAGGGACTCGCTGTGGTCCTCCGCTTTGTCGTTGCCATTTGCTATGACCACAGCAATCCAAGGCAGGAACACGGCACCAGCGATGGCGATGATCTTGAACCAGCCGTCAACCACGAAAATCAGGATGATACAGACCATGCGGATGCCCATGGCCACCGCATACTTGATCATGCGGTCACGCATGTCTTCGGAGTGTGCGGCCGCGGCATCGGTGATGCTGTGGACCTCGGGGTCGCTGGAAACAGCGTCCGGTTCCCCGGGCACTTGCTGCAGGGGACTGTTTTCTCGTGTCACAACTGAATCATCACGCTCCAAAGGCCTGTCTCAATTCTCTCACCAAGGCTGTAACCGCCCAAACCGCGCTGGTTGCCGGTTACCCGCGGGTTGCAGCGGGCTGCGGATAGGATCGAATCAGGAAAATCCCTCTTCATAGCGGCAAAAGAATGCCGCGGAACCTGGAGCGAAAGAATGTCTGAAGCAGTATCCACCGGCCGCAGTGTCCTCATTACCGGCGGCAACCGGGGCATCGGCCTCGCTATCGCCGAATCGTTCCTTGCCAACGGTGACAAGGTGGCCGTCACCTACCGCAGTGAAACAGAACTGCCTGAGGGCATCCTGGGCGTCAAGGCCGACGTCACGGACGAGGCATCAATCGACGCTGCCTTCAAGATCGTCGAAGAGGCGCACGGACCTGTGGAAGTGCTGGTAGCCAATGCCGGAATCACCAAGGACACGCTGCTGCTGCGGATGAGCGAGGAAGACTTCACGTCAGTTCTCGACACCAACCTGACCGGAGCCTTCCGTGTGATCAAGAGGGCGTCCAAGGGCATGATCCGCCTGCGAAAGGGCCGCGTTGTGCTCATTTCCTCGGTGTCGGGCCTCTACGGCGCGCCTGGCCAAATCAACTACTCCGCCTCCAAGGCCGGCATGGTGGGCATCGCACGCTCCCTGACCCGCGAACTTGGTAGCCGCGGCATCACCGCGAATGTTGTTGCGCCCGGCTTCATCAACACCGATATGACGGCCGAACTGCCCGAAGACACCCAGAAGTCCTACCTGTCCAATGTTCCGGCGGGACGCTTCGCCGAAGCGTCCGAGGTAGCCAACGTGGTGCGCTGGATTGCCAGCGACGAAGCCGCGTACATCTCCGGTGCAGTGATCCCTGTCGATGGCGGCCTCGGGATGGGCCACTAGGAAACTAGCCTGCACGGCTGTTTTTTGTCCGGGGTCAACAACGGATTTCCTTCGTGCCGCTGGCATGATGGAATCCGAGCCCACGGAATTTGGATGAAGTGAACAAAAGGAGCACGAATGGGAACGCTGGATAACAAGACCGCCATCGTCACGGGGTCTTCCCGGGGAATCGGCGCCGAAGTTGCCAAGATCCTCGCTGGTGAGGGTGCCGCCGTCGTCGTCAACTACCGTCAGAAGGCGCCGCGAGCCAACAAGGTAGTGGCAGAGATCCAGGCAGCAGGCGGACGCGCGGCTGCTGTAGGGGCAGACCTCACCACTGACGAAGGCGTGCACGCACTGGCAAGCACCGCCATGGAGGAGTTCGGTTCCCTCGATGTCTTGGTACTTAACGCCTCCGGCGGCATGGAATCGGGCATGGAAGAGGGGTACGCACTCAAGCTGAACCGCGATGCCCAGGTGAATGTGCTTAACGCAGCTGTTCCGCTCATGCCCGAGGGTTCGCGCGTGGTTTTCGTCACCAGCCATCAGGCGCACTTTGTGGAAACCGTGCCCACCATGCCCGAGTACGAGCCCGTTGCCAAGAGCAAGCGTGCCGGTGAGGACGCCCTGCGCGCCCTCCTGCCCAACCTTGCGGACAAGGGCATCTCACTTGTGGTCGTATCCGGCGACATGATCGAAGGCACCGTGACTGCCACCTTGCTGGATCGCTCCAACCCGGGAGCCATTGAAGCCCGTCGAGCGGAAGCCGGCAAGCTGTACTCCGTGGAGGAGTTCGCGGCCGAGGTTGCAAAGATGGTGACCGCCGATGTGGAATCCGGCCATACCGAATACGTGGGTGGTGCAGACTACTTCGGTAAGACTGCCGAATAGCCCGCACAGCAAATTATCGGCGGCCCGGGACCAACGTCCCGGGCCGCTGCTGTTTAACAGCCGCTCCTCTCTGCAAATAACAGTTCCATAAATTATTCAGCATTTCGCGTCACGAAATAGCAATTTTTGTTTCGCAACTTTAGCTTTGCATTAAACGAACTTATCTGATTAACTCTCCAAAGCGCCCTCGTCCTTGTTTGTAAGCAGGCCGCATGAACCCGGTTGGCGGCTCTATGCCAACTCGCGCACTCAGACATCAAGTGGAAACTTCGCGGTTGACTCACAGGGGCGGCCATTGTCCCTTTGTTTAGGAGCTTTCTTTGGACCTGTTATTGCACGCTGATGATATTCATGCCTCGTACGATCATCGGCGCATCCTTAAAGGCGTCGGACTTTCCGTACAACGTGGCGAGATACTGGGGTTGATCGGCACCAACGGTGCGGGAAAAACCACGCTAATGGGCGTACTGGCCGGATCCCATAGGCACGACACCGGAATGATGACGCTGGCCGGAGAAAAGTATGTGCCGGACTCCATAGAGGAAGCGCAGGCCTGCGGGGTTGGTCTCATCCCGCAGAACTTCCGGATCGATCCCCAACTAACCATTGCAAGGGCCATTTTCCGGGGTACTTTCCAAGCAGATAAGCCTCATCACGAACTCCGGGATCAAGCAGGAAAGTTAATACGCGACATCGGCATCAACTTGGATCCCGACATGAAGGTCGGAACGCTGATTCGTGCTGAGCAGGCCCTTGTGGAAGTGCTGCGGATGGTTGCCGAAGAAGCCCAGTTGGTCATCATGGACGAGGTCGCCGCTTCGCTGCCGGACCATGATGTCGCTGTCCTGCATCAGGTGTTGCGAATGCTGGTCCGGCAAGGTCGCGCAATCATCTACATCACGCATCGACTGGATGAGGTCCGATCCATTGCACACCGTATAGCCGTCCTCCGGGAAGGCCGGGTGCACAAAATACTTGAAGCCAGTCATACCGACGTCGACGAATTGGCCTTTCTGTTGCTTCAGCAGGAACTCGAAGACGGCACCAGGCCTACTGACCCGGCAACGGGTGAAGAGGCACTGCGGGTGGTGAACCTCAGCATGGAAGACAAGGTTCGGGAGGTCACCTTCAATGTATCCAAAGGCGAGATTTTTGGCTTGGTCGGAACTCATCGGTCAGGTGTCTACGAGTTGGTCGAAGCGCTGGCGGGAGTTCACCCCAGCACCTCGGGACACATCCTTTTGCACGGTCAACCGGTTCAGATCCGAGGGGTCCAGGATGCCTCCCGCTTAAAAATCGGCTACTTGTCCGATGCCGCGGAGAATGGTGAGGAGACGGGCAGCATCGTGGACGGCCTTCAGCCTGTGCCGGAAGCAGGGGAGGCAACTCTACGGGACGAGATTTCCCAGCTCCGTGGTGTAACTGAGGTCATTCGACGCATGCGCATCAGCACGACGAACATCCACGGCAACATCGCCACCCTCTCCGGCGGGGACAGGCAGAAGATTCAACTCGCCAAATGGATCGGCTCGGACTGCGATGTGCTGATCCTTAGCCATCCCAGCCGTGGCATCGACATTGGCGCCAAGGAGACGGTCTACAAGATGCTGAGCGAGCTCAGCCAAACAGGGGTTGCCATTATCCTCTTGTCTTCCGACTTGTCCGAACTGATCGGCTGGTGCCACCGGGTGGGCGTGATGCGGGACGGCGAACTTGTGACTATCGAGGCCAATGCCAACACCAATGAGGATGTTTTGGTACACCACATGCTGGGTGTGAAGTTTGAATCCGGTGGCGGCGACGCACGCCGTGTGAGAAATTGACGCTGTTTCTTCCTTCTGCGAAAGAACGATCCGACGTGCAAGACAACGAAAGGGGACGGTGACGCGTGCGCCACCGTCCCCTTCGTCTCCCGCCGGAAATCAGATGGTGATGTCCTTGGCAAGGTTTTTGAGCTTGTGCCTGGCCAGTGCCAGGTTCGCGTACGTGCGATCGAGTACGAGGTAGACGAAGAGGCCCCTGGAACCGCTTGAGTTCAGGACGTTGATCAGGTGGTACTGGGTCCCGAGCGTGATGAGGATGTCTTCAATGTCGCTGTCAACGCTTAGCTCAGCCATGGTGCGCAGTTTGGCGCTCACCACATTTGAGTTCCCCGCAGCAGCAACGCCGAGGTCGAAGCCCGGGTTTCCACCTTGGGCCAAGGCCATTCCACTGGAATAGTCCACCACGGCCGCGCCAGTGGCTCCTTCGATAGCCAGTAGTTGCTTTATGGACTCATCAAGTGTGCTCATATCGGGTTGTTCCTGTTCTGTTGTGTCATCGGCAGTGCCCGTGAAGTTGGTAGTTCGGGTGACGTTGACGTCGTTGTGATTCGCCTGCAAAAACTCGTGGAGGGGTGTTAAACGCTCATCCGGAATTTTGTCATCAGGTTCCCTCGATTCGAATACGTAGTCGCGTTTCCACCACTTCCACGTGCGCTCCGAACGGTTCACTTCCTGCCCCCGCACTTTCCTCGTTCCAGCCTGCCGCCTGCTTTGCGGAGATATAGATGGAAGTCTTCACTTTACACAACAACTAATGCTCCAAAGCACAAGATTTACGCATTAAACGAAAAGTGCTGTTGATTACGAACAAGAATGACAGTTTGATAAATAGTTGCTTTTTCTGCGTCACGAAATTGGTTTTGCTGTTTCGCTCCGAATGCTTCTTTTCGACTGTCGCACTTCTCCTGCAAGCGTGCCTCTCCGGGCAAACTAAAGCACCGGTGGAGAAACTCCACCGGTGCCAGGTCAGGGTAATGCGAAACGGCGTCGCGCAAGCGACGTCCAGCCTTCAGACGTTGGCGATATGCCGCACTGCGTCAAGATACGGCATGGTGATGACAGCGTCGGCCACTGCGCGCACTGCTGGTTTGGCGTTGAAGGCGACGCCGAGGCCGGCCGCACTCAGCATGTCCAGGTCGTTGGCGCCGTCGCCCACCGCTATGGTGTGCTCAATACTGATGCCTTCCGCGGCCGCCCACTCACGCAAGTACTTCTCTTTGGCAGCCCGATCGATGACTGAGCCGAGAACCTTACCGGTCAACACGCCGTCGACGATCTCGAGCTCATTGGCAATCCAATAGTCCAAGCCAAGCTCTTCAGCAATGGGCCCCAAAATCTGGTTGAATCCTCCGGAAACAACAGCCACCACATGCCCCGCCTCCTTGAATGCGGCCACCAGTTCAGCCGCACCAAGGCTTAGGCGCACCTCTTGGCGAACAGCATTAACGACGGCGGCAGGAAGTCCGGCAAGGACGGCAACGCGGGCATGCAAGCTCTGGGCGAAGTCCAATTCACCGCGCATGGCAGCCTCTGTGACGGCAGCGACTTCCTCCCGTTTGCCGGCGTGCGCTGCCAGCAGCTCAATGACCTCCTGCTGGATCAGGGTTGAATCCACATCCATGATCAGGAACTTCCGGGGGGCTTGGCGCAGGCTCCCGGAAACAATGGCTGTATCCACTCCTGCCTCGGCAGCTTCGGCCACCAGCCGCCTCACTGTCAAAAGGCCCGCTTCCGTGTCGGCGTCCACCACAAGATCGGCCGTGTGCACACCGAAGCGCTCGTCGCCGCCCTGTGATTCCGACGACACTGAGGCTCCGGCGTCAGCCAGAACTTTGAGCACATTTTCCAGTGATTCGGGGGACAAGTTCACGCCGTAGCTGACTGCAGCCAAGTTCGAAGTCATGGCCTCAATCCTACTGAGGGCGCTACATCCATCCGAATTCGTTTCCCCTCGTAAACCAGGAGATACCCCGGTTATCAGTCACACCTACTTTTGTCCTAGTGTCTACTGCTATGAGTGATGTTCTGGAATTGGCTTCCGTCAGCGTTGTCCGAGGCAAGAAGACCCTGCTGGACAAGGTCGACTGGGAAGTCAACGAAGGCGAACGCTGGGTCATCCTGGGACCGAACGGCGCGGGCAAGACCACCCTGCTCCAGATAGCTGCCGCCCGCATGCACCCAAGCAGCGGCAAGGCCGGGATCCTGGACGAAACCTTGGGGCGCGTTGATGTTTTTGAACTCCGTCCCCGCATCGGCCTTTCTTCGGCAGCACTCGCTACCCAGATTCCAGAACACGAGAACGTCCTGAACGTCGTGGTCACGGCAGCTTATGGAGTTACCGGTCGTTGGCGTGAGGGATACGAACGCGACGACGAACGCCGCGCCTTCGGCTTGCTCAATGACTGGGGGATGGGTCCGTTGTTGAACCGCACCTTTGCCACCCTGTCCGAGGGGGAGCGCAAACGCGTCCAAATTGCCCGTGCGCTGATGACCGACCCTGAACTGCTACTGCTGGACGAGCCTGCCGCAGGCCTTGACCTCGGCGGGCGTGAAGAACTGGTCCACAAGCTCGGTAAGCTCGCCAGCGACGAAGCCGCTCCGGCGATGGTCCTTGTCACTCATCACCTTGAGGAAGTACCGCCTGGATTCACGCACGCCATGCTGCTTCGCGAAGGCGGAGTGGTGGCTGCTGGTCCCATCAAGGAAGTACTTACGGACGAACACCTCAGCAAAACCTTCGGCTTGGCGCTGGACGTTTCGGAAAACGCCGGCCGCTACACGGCCACGGCCCGCCGCTAGCCCGGTCGCGTAGTCAACAATGGAGATCCTTAGCAGCATTCTGGTCTTTTTCGCGGGCCTGTGGGCCGGCACCATCAACGCGGTAGTCGGTTCCGGCACGCTGGTAACCTTCCCCGTGCTCATAGCCCTCGGCGTCACACCGGTGGTCGCTTCCATGAGCAACGCGATGGGACTCGTGGCCGGCACGGCCGCGGGTGCCTGGGGCTACCGACGCGAACTGGCAGGCCGTGGCAGGCAGCTGATGAAACTCCTGCCGGCCTCCTTGCTCGGTGGAATCACCGGCGCGTGGCTGCTGCTGCACCTGCCGGAGAAGGTCTTCCACTACGTAGCCCCCGTCCTTCTGGTCCTTGCCCTCCTCATGGTGGTGTTCCAGCCCAAACTGCAGGCATGGGTCCGCAGCAGGGAAGAGAATCCGGAACATGCCATCCGAGACCGCAGCCACGGATTCCTGCTGGTGGTCCTTGTGTACTTGGCGGGTGTGTATGGCGGCTACTTCGTCGCTGCGCAGGGAATTCTCCTGGTAGGCATCCTCGGGGTATTCCTCAGCGGAACCATGCAAAATGCCAATGCCATGAAGAACATCCTGGTACTGGGCGTCAACATGGTGGCGGCAATCTCTTACCTGATCTTCGCCTTCGACCGCATCAACTGGCTGGTTGTCCTACTCATCGCAGTCAGCTCCACCATTGGCGGACTCGTCGGTTCCAAGGTAGGCCGGAAGCTGTCTCCCAAGGTCCTCCGGGCAGTGATCTTCACCCTCGGCATCGTGGCCTTGGGCTTCATGGTCGCCAACCTGCTGAAATAATCACCCGGTGACATTCCATTATCTTGAGTCCGCCAACGATCCCCGCGTCACGGACTACACCACGCTCACCGATGTACACCTGAGGAAGCTGCGAGAGCCCCGGGAGGGCATGTACATCGCCGAATCCTCCAAGGTCCTCCGCAGGGCACTCGCTGCAGGCCACCAGCCACGTTCCTTCTTCCTTGCTGAGAAGTGGCTGGAGGACCTCGACGACGTCTTCCGGGCTCATCCTGATGTTCCGGTCTTCATTGGCAAGGCCTCCTTGCTGGAAGAAATCACGGGGTTCCACCTGCACCGCGGAGCCATGGCTGCAATGCACCGGCCGGCTCCCGTCCCGTTGTCGGACCTCTTGGCCAACGCGCAGCGGATCGCCGTCCTGGAGGACATCGTGGACCATACCAACGTGGGTGCCATCTTCCGCTCTGCCGCTGCACTTGGAGTGGACGCGGTCCTCGTGTCGCCACGGTGCGGGGACCCGCTGTACAGGCGCAGTGTTCGCGTCAGTATGGGCACGGTGTTCCAGGTTCCATGGGCGCGCCTGGAGAGCTGGCCGGGCGACCTGGCGCAACTGAAGGAACAGGGCTTCACAGTGGCGGCCATGGAGCTGACCGATGATGCCTTGGACCTGGACGATCTCGCGGCACGGAACATCCCCAAACTGGCTCTGGTTCTTGGAACCGAAGGGGCAGGCATGAGCCTGGAGACGTTGACCGCCGTCGATCTCGCCGTCAAGATTCCCATGCGTGCAGGCGTCGATTCACTCAACGTCGCCGCGGCCTCGGCAGTGGCGTTTTGGGAACTCCGTCCACGCGATTGAGCGCAGTTCGTACGGAATGGCCGTTTCGGCTATGATTGGTTGTTGGCCCGGCCGCTGGAATGTTCGCATTGCAGCAAAGGTCCACCTCCATTCATACCTGGCAGCTGGCAAAATCCAGTTGCGCGAACAAAAGGTCCCATTATGAAGTCTGATATCCACCCGAAGTACGAAGCTGTTGTTTTCAACGACCTGGCTTCCGGTACACAGTTCCTGACCAAGTCCACCGTGTCTTCCTCGAAGACCATCGAGTGGGAAGACGGAAACACCTACCCGGTTATCGACGTCGAAATCTCTTCGGAGTCCCACCCGTTCTACACGGGCAAGCAGCGCATCATGGACTCCGCTGGCCGCGTCGAGCGCTTCAACGCTCGCTTCAAGGGCTTCGGCGGCAAGAAGTAACCCACTTCACCCCAAGGCTTTTCGAGGCCCGTATTGCTGGATTTCCGGCAATGCGGGCCTTTGTGTTTTCCGGCAAGATGGACACCATGACTACCCACCCGGCTCAGGAACCGCACACCCACGACGACGACGCGCGACTTCACGGCGAATATAAAGTCCCCGGCGGCAAACTTGTGGTGGTGGACCTGGAAGTGGCCAATGGCCGGTTTTCCAACGTATCCCTGAGCGGCGACTTTTTCCTGGAGCCCGACGAAGCCCTTGAGGACATCAATCGGGCACTCACCGGCCTCCAGGAGAATTCAACAGCGGCAGACATCGCCGCAGCCGTCAATGCCGGATTGCCCCCGGAGGCCGTACTGTTCGGGTTCTCCGCAGAGGCGGTGGCTGTAACCGTCCGCCGTGCGCTCTCCAAGGCGACGGGCTGGGCGGACCACCAATGGGAAGTCATTCCACCTTCGGTACTGCCCACGCAGGTGAACGTGGCGTTGGATGAGGTCCTCACGGAGGCAGTGGGAGCAGGGCGGCGCAATCCCACCTTGCGGTTCTGGGATTGGGAAGAGCCGTCCGTTGTCATTGGCAGTTTCCAGTCGGTACGAAACGAGGTGGATCCGGACGGCGTCTCCAAGCACGGCATCACGGTGGTGCGCCGCATCAGTGGTGGCGGTGCCATGTTCATGGAAGCAGGCAACTGCATCACCTATTCGCTCTACCTCCCGCAGACGCTGGTGGATGGAATCAGCTTCGCTGACTCGTACGCATTCCTGGATGCCTGGGTCATGGCCGCGCTCGAGAAGCTGGGCATTACCGCCTTCTACGTGCCCCTCAATGACATTGCCACCGATCAGGGCAAGATCGGTGGTGCAGCACAAAAGCGGCTCGCAAGTGGCGGTATGCTCCATCACGTCACCATGAGCTACGACATTGACGCGGACAAGATGGTGGAGGTCCTGCGCATCGGCAAGGAGAAACTCTCTGACAAGGGAACCCGGAGTGCCAAGAAGCGCGTGGACCCGTTGCGGCGCCAGACAGGCCTTGCGCGCTCGGCAATCCTCCAGGCCATGCAGGACGTCTTCACAGAACGTTACGGCGCTGTGGAAACCCGGCTTACGGACAACGAACTCGCCGAAGCAAGGCGGCGCGTGGACGCGAAGTTCGGCACCGGGGAATGGTTGAACCGGGTTCCCTAGGTTCTTTCCGGTCGGCTGTCCTTCGCGGTCAGCCGGCCGCTTGCGCCGTCAACGCCCGCAACAGGTGGCTCCGTTGCTCGATGATGATGCGGCGCAGGGCGCGGGGAGCTCCATCGTGGTCACGAAGCCAATGGTCGGCACGCACCAGTACCGGGTGATCAGCAGGCCGCACGCCTTCTGGCAGGTCCTGGGCTCCGGGGAAGAGGCCACGGACAATCCGGCCCGCGATTTCAATACTGCGTTCGGACCAAACACGCTCAAGGCACTCGAAGTAGGGCTCGACGTAGCGTTCCAGTAGGTCTCCGGGAGCCGTAACAAAGCCGGCGATCGTGGCACTGAGGATCTCGTTGGAAAGGCCTGTGCTGTTGACCGCGGAATCCCAGGCAGCTGCCTTGACTGATGCGTCCGGTCGGGCCGCTGAGGCAAGGGCATGCCCCTCCCTGCCCGATGCTGTCTTATCAGCCTCAAGCTCGTGGTCCAGTTCGGCCAGGGTCGCTTGCCCGTGGGCCGCCAGCGCCTGCCAGAGGCTCCATCGTAGTTCGGCGTCCACGGCAAGGCCCTCCACCACGGTGCTGCCCTCCAGGACTCCCCGAACGAGGGTCAGCTGGCTGTCACCATGCCTGGAGACGTCGGCCAAGGTCCTGGCCCAGGCCAGCTGGGAGTCTGAGCCGGGAGCAGCAGCCATCAACTGCTCAGCAGCCACCGCCAGGAACTCTTTTCGCACGGCTTCGCGAGTCTCCGAGGCTACATAACGCTCGATGGCGCTGGCAGCATTGCCCAACACGTTCAGCAGGACACCTATGCCCGTTTCGGAAGTCGCGAACTGCTCGACGGCGGACACGTAGCGGGCCGCTGGGGTAACTCCGTCCCGGGCCGAATCCCAGAGCGCGGTCCAGCAGAGGGCGCGGGCCATGGGATCCGAAATCTTATCCAGGGAGGTCCGCACTGTGTGTTCGGACTCGGGGTCCAGCCGCACTTTGACGTAGCTCAGGTCGTCATCATTGACCAGCAGCAGCGCTGGCCGGCGCTTTCCGTTCAGAGCAGTCACCAGCGTGCTTGGGCCGGCGACGTCCACGTCGATGCTTTCAGTCCTCACCAAGGCACCAGTGGAGTCGGTGTCATACAAGCCCAACCGCATGCGGTGCGGACGGAGCTCCTGGTGGCCGGTCAGGGGATCGATGGCCTCTTGTTGGAGGGTGACGGCGCCGAGGACCCCATCGTCTTCCACGATCTCAGCGGCAACAGTGGAGATGCCCGATGTCTGCAACCATTGGCGTGCCCAGTCGGCGAGATCCCTGCCCGAGGCAACGCTGAGCGCCTGAAGGAGGTCCTGAAGGGATGTATTGGCAAATTCGTGATCCCGAAAATACTGACGGGACCCCGCAATGAAAGCATCAAAGCCAACATAGGCGACCAACTGTTTCAAAACAGAGGCGCCCTTGGCATAGGTGATGCCGTCAAAGTTCTGCTTGGCGGCCTCGAGGTCAGGAATGTCCGCGACGATCGGGTGCGTTGTGGGCAGTTGGTCCTGCACATAAGCCCAGGCTTTACGCTTGCTGGCGAAATTCACCCATGCAGTGTCCCAATCCGTAGCCCGGTCTACACCCAGGGTTCCCATGTAGTCCGCGAATGACTCCTTGAGCCAGAGATCATCCCACCAGTTCATGGTCACGAGGTCGCCGAACCACATGTGGGCCATCTCGTGCATCAGCGTATTGGATCGGGCTTGATACTGGGCATCCGTAGCGCGGGAAGCGTAGACGTACTTCTCCGTGAACGTCACCAGCCCGGGATTCTCCATGGCTCCGAGGTTGTATTCAGGCACAAACGCCTGATCATACTTGCCCCATGGGTAGGGGTAGGCGAAAAGCTCGTTGAAGAATGCCAGTCCACTCTTGGTCAGCCGGAACAACTCGCCGGCGTCGAATGAGCCTGCCAAGGAGGCCCGGCAGAAAAGTGCCAGCGGGACGTCAAGGCGGGTGCCGTCGTCGAGCTTTGCTCCCCAGTGATCTTCGGCCTTGAAGTAAGGGCCGGCGAGCACAGTAGTGATGTAAGTGGACATTCGCTTGGTGGTGGCGAAATCCCATTGCGCGGCACGAGGATCGCCCGGCACAGGCGTGCGGGCTTCTTCCACTCCGTTGGAGGCGACTTCCCAGGCAGCGGGAGCGATCACGTGGAACGTAAATTCAGCTTTGAGGTCGGGCTGCTCGAAATTGGCGAAGACGCGGCGGCTGTCCGCCGGTTCATATTGCGTGTAGAGATAGCATTCACCATCGGCGGGATCCACAAAGCGGTGCATGCCCTCCCCGGAGCGGCTGTAGAGCGCCGTCCCGGTCACAGTCACCATGTTTTCGGCTTCGAGACCTTCCAGGATGATCCTGTCGCGGTCCACCACTGATCCAACGTCGAGCGACCGGCCGTTCAACACCACGGAATCCACGCCGCCGCTGATGAAATCCAGGAAAGTGGCGGTGCCGGAGTCCGCTGAGAAGGTGATGGTACTGGTGCTCGCGTATCCGGCGACGGCAGGATCTGCTGCGTCGCGGACATCGAGGGTGACGTCGTAGCTGTGGGTGGTGATCAGGGCTGAACGGGTAGCGGCTTCATCGCGCGACAGATTGTGATTCGACACACAGCTATCTAATCATGATCCACGCGGCCCCCAGGCCCAACGATGCGATGAGGAGCCAGGACCCCAAGGCCACCAGAATTGCTCGCCCTCCCGTGTGAATCAGGGTGCGGACCCGCACCGCCGAACCAAGCCCGAACAGCGCCGTCGCCAAGAGGATGTCCTGAATAGCCGCCGCGATCTCCAGTCCCGCCGCCGGTGCCCAACCCAAGGATCGGAGGGCCACCATGGACAGGAAGCCGATGACGAACAGCGGAACAATCGGCGGGAACCGTCCGTCAACGCCGTTGGCGGCGCCACCCGTCCCGTTGCTGCGTTCCCTCACTTGGAGAATCCGCTGGTGGACCCCGGCTGCTGCTGCAACAGGCGCCAGCAGGACCACCCGGGTCAATTTCACGACGACGGCGATCGCCAGCGCCGAGGTACCTGCGGTTTGTGCCGTGGCCACCACCTGGCCGACGTCGTGCACTGATGCGCCGGTCCAGGCCCCGAACTGTTCGGGATTAAGGTTCAACGGGTGCATGAGAAGTGGGAGTACACCAATGGCAAGGGTTCCGCACAGTGTCACCAGCGCTACGGGGAGCACGGTGTCTTGATGCTTGATACGGCGCACAGCTGCCATTGCGCCAATCGCGGAGGCTCCGCAGATGGAAAAGCCCGTGGCGATAAGGAGGGCGGCTTCTCCGGGGAGGCGCAGCAGACGCGCCAGCCCATAAGTTCCCGCGAAGCTCACCAGGACAACACCTGCGATCAGCAGTAGGGATAACCAACCCAGGCCAAGGACGTCGCCGATGCTGACCTTGAGGCCCAAAAGCACGATGCCGGCACGCATGAGGTGCTTTCCAGCGAAGTCCAGGCCTGGCCGGGCGCGCCCCGCGGTCAACACGGCAGTGCCCGGTATATTGGCTGAAAGCAGGCCCAAGGCAACAGCAAGTGTCATGGCCGGAACCACCGGAAAGACAGTGTGGATGGCGAAGGCAAGACCCGTTGCGACGATGCTCAGGACCAACCCGGGCCCCAGCCGGGACAACTGGGGCGCAAGACTGTTGAAGGGCATGCCTCAACCCTGCCGGATGGGGACACGGAAGGCGAACCGGGAGTGCCCGGAAACGGCCACACAACCAGCGCGAAATGCGCTCGACTCAAAAAGGTGATTACCTGAATCCCATGTCTGACCTATTTCAGGATTACTCCGAGGCCGCCGCGCGCAGCGGTGCCTATGACGAGATGTTTGCCCAGGGCCACGTTGCCAGAAGATCCTATGGTCAGGTTTCCGGGGCTCTCCGCGAGCTTTCCCTGGCGGATGTCACCGCCCGGGCGGATTCCATGGCCCGAACTTTCCTGGACCGCGGCGTGACGTTCGACTACGCGGGGGAGGAGCGGCCATTTCCCCTGGACATTGTCCCGCGCGTCATTCCCGCCGACGAGTGGGATGTACTGGAGCGCGGCGTTGCCCAGCGCGTCAAAGCCCTTGAAGCATTCCTGAACGATGTCTATGGGCGGATGGCCGTAGTCACCGATGGCGTGATTCCGCGGCAGCTTGTGACCACCAGTGCACATTTCCACCGCGCGGTCCACGGTTTCGAGCCCTCAGGTGGTGTTCGTGTCCATGTTTCGGGCATTGACGTCGTCCGGGATGCAGCTGGAACCTTCCGCGTGCTGGAAGACAACGTCCGCGTACCTTCGGGTGTCAGCTACGTTTTGGAGAACCGCCGGGCCATGGCCAAGGGTTTGCCTGAGGCTTTCGGCCAGCAGCACATCCGGCCTGTGGAGGAGTACCCCCGCCGACTCCTCTCTGCACTGCGCAAGACCGCTCCCTCAGGCGTGGACGATCCCACCGTTGTTGTCCTGACGCCGGGCGTCTTCAACAGCGCTTACTTTGAACACACCCTCCTTGCAGGGCTTATGGGCGTGGAGTTGGTGGAAGGCCGGGACCTCATCTGCCGTGGCAACCGCGTGTACATGCGAACCACAGCGGGTGAACAGCGCGTGGATGTCATCTACAAACGCATCGATGACGACTTCCTGGATCCACTGCAGTTCCGTTCGGACTCCATGCTCGGCTGCCCGGGATTGGTCAACGCCGCCCGCGCCGGGGGAGTGACCATCGCCAACGCTGTGGGCAACGGCGTAGCCGACGACAAGCTCGTGTACAGTTACGTGCCTGACCTCATCCGGTACTACCTCCACGAAGAGCCGATCATCGCCAACGTCGACACTTTCCGGCTTGAGGAAAAGGAAGCCCGGGAGCATGTTCTGGACCGCCTCGACGAGCTGGTGGTCAAGCCCGTGGACGGGTCGGGTGGTAAGGGATTGGTCATCGGGCCGGACGCCACGAAGGACGAACTCGACGCCCTGCGCAAACGGGTCATCGCCGATCCCCGTGGATGGATCGCACAGCCGGTCCTGCAGCTCTCCACGGTGCCGACACTCTCCGGAGACAAGTTCGGCCCCCGCCACGTGGACCTGCGTCCTTTCGCAGTCAACGACGGCGACGACGTCTGGGTCCTGCCCGGAGGCCTCACCCGGGTGGCGCTCAAGGAAGGGTCCTTGATAGTGAACTCCAGCCAAGGCGGCGGTTCCAAGGACACATGGGTTTTGGCCGATTCCCCGCAACTGCCGGCCGAAGTGATTCCACGCCAATCCGTGACGGTCCGCGAGCAAGTATCCGTGTGGCCGGTTGAAAGCAACTGGCGGGACCGCCAAACGGAGCAGCAGCAGTGAACACGCTCCACCAACACTTAAACTTCGACATGCACCACGCGAAGGAGGCAGTTCCATGCTGAGCCGCATTGCTGAGTCACTCTTCTGGATTGGACGCTACGTAGAGCGCGCCGACGGTACTTCCAGGATTTTGGATGTGCACCTTGAGCGCCTGAACCACCTGCCCCTGGAGGAACAGCGCAGCGTCGCCCGGGAGCTCCTCGCCGTGATGGGAGCGAAGCCGCAAAGCGAAGACTTCGGCCTTCCCGAGCTCCTGCACGCCCTGGCCTATGACAAGCACAGCGCGTCATCCATAGCAGGTTCATTGGGTGCAGCCCGCGAGAATGCCCGACGGGCGCGCGAAACTGTCTCCCAGTCCCTCTGGGAAAGCCTCAACACCACGTATTACGGCCTCAACCAACACCGCAAGGACGTTGTGGGAACCTACCGTTTCTGCAACTGGGTTTTGGAGCGGACCGCCATGGTCCGCGGTCTCGCGGACACTACGGTCAGCCACGACGAGAGCTGGTTGTTCATGGTGCTCGGCCGCTCCTTGGAAAGGGCCGATATGACTGCCCGCATGTTGTCCACACGCGACGTTCAGTCCGCTGGAATGTCGTGGGTCAACATGCTGCGGTGTGCGGGAGCTTATGAGTCCTTCATCCGTACCCGCAGGGCAGCGTTCGGGGACCAGCACGCGGCGGAGTTCCTGCTGTTGGACCGGTTGTTCCCGCGCTCGATTGTCTATGCGTTGCGCGATGCCGACGAGTGCCTCGCCAAGCTGGATCCGTCGGCGCAGCGCGTGGGATTCATCAACGACGCCCGCCGAATTGTGGGCCAGGCCCGAACCTTCCTTGAGTTCCACCGCACAGACGACCTCATGTCCGAACTGCCTGAACACATGGAACGTGTGCAGAAGGCCGTGACGCAGGCCTCGGACGCAATTTCCCGTAAGTACTTCAATCAGGCTGATGAGCACGCCTGGGTGGGAGAAGTTTCATGACCCGGCTGAGCATCGTTCACAAGACTGCCTATAAGTACAATCGCCGCGTGACCTTGTCCTACAACGAGGCCCGGATGACTCCGCTGACTGACGGTCAGCAAGTTGTCCTCGAGGCCTCGCTGAAGGTCTCACCCAACCAAGCCTCTGTCAGTAACTACCGTGATTACTGGGGAACGCGGGTCACTGCGTTCGATATGCAGATGCCACATGAGAGCCTTGAGGTCCTTGCGACGGCCACCGTTGAAGTGCACCGCACCGAACGGGTGGCAACCGAGGACGACATTGTGGGATGGGACGTCATAGCTTCGGAGAAGGTCCAGGACGAATTCAGCGACTGGTTGCCCCAATCCCGGCTCAGCGGGCCTGGTGAGGAAGTCCTGGAGATCATCCCGGATATCGTCAAGGGAAAGAACCCCCACGAGGCGGCAATGGCAGTCTTTGCGTGGATGGCCGGCGAGATGACCTACATGAAGGGCACCACGGGGGTCACCACGAATGCCGAACAGGCGTGGTCCCAGCGTCAGGGAGTATGCCAGGACCTGGCCCACCTGGCCATCGGCGCCTTGCGCTGCAGTGGCATTCCTGCCCGTTACGTTTCGGGATACATCCACCCCCGCTCCTCGGCGGACATCGGCGAAACTGTTGCCGGACAATCCCACGCCTGGCTGGAATGGTGGGATGGCGAATGGCGAAGCTGGGACCCCACCAACCACAAGCCGGCAGGTGACTACCATGTCACAGTGGCTCGAGGCCGCGACTATCGCGATGTTCCCCCGCTGAAGGGAATACTGTCCGGTGGAGGCGGCTCGGGGCTCTCCGTTTCAGTGGAGATCACCCGCCTCGCATAAGTATTTTGTACAGATAAGGCCCTTAAGAGTAGATCTTAAGGGCCTTATCTGTACTCAAACTTTCTACCAGGGGGAGGGCTTGTAGTCCTTGAGGAAGACACCGTACTGGTCCTCGCCCTTTTCGCCCATCACAATGGGGTCGTAGACACGCGCGGCGCCGTCCACCAAGTCCAACGGAGCATGGAATCCTTCTTCCATGAGCCGGACTTTGGTGTAGTGCGGCCGTTCGTCAGTGATCCATCCGGTATCAACTGCGGTCATGAGAATGCCATCGGCATCCAGCATTTCCTGTGCGCTGGTCCGGGTCATCATATTAAGCGCGGCCTTGGCCATGTTGGTGTGGGGGTGTCCGGGGCCCTTGTAGGCACGGGAGAACTGCCCTTCCATGGCTGAGACGTTGACAATGTACTTCCTGTGGGCCGTGGATCGCTTCATGGCATCGCGAAGGCGGCTTACCAGCAGGAAGGGTGCCGTGACGTTGCAGAGCTGAACTTCGAGCATCTCCAATGGATCCACCTCGTCCACCACCTGGGTCCAGCTGTTGATGGACGCGAGGTCCGGAACCAAGCCACCGGCGTCGATCGCCGTTCCTGACTCAATACGCTCCAATGATGCAGAGCCGGTGGAGAGCGCCAGCGAGGTGATCGCGTCGCCCGCCAGGACCGGGTGCTCGGTGACGCTGCTGGCGAGGGCAAGCGGGTGCTTGTCATGCGCATGACCAAAGGTCACCAGCTCGGGGCCACCGTTGGCAGCTTCAAGGGCCGCAGGCAGTGGCTCGTCCTCTGCGTCGACCAAGGGCTTGTAAGCGTTGCCGGAGCGCCGGACGGTCTGAGCTGCGTTGTTGATGATGATGTCCAACGGGCCGGCCTCGTTGAGCGAGTCGGTCAAGGCCATGACTTGTGCCGGGTCACGGAGGTCTATGCCAACAATCCTGAGCCGGTGGAGCCACTCTCCGCTGTCTTCCATGGCAGCAAAGCGCCGCGCGGCGTCCTTGGGGAAACGGGTAGTGATGGTGGTGTGGGCGCCATCCCTGAGCAGGCGCAACGCAATGTACATGCCGATCTTGGCGCGTCCGCCGGTCAGCAATGCCCTGCGTCCCGTGAGGTCCGTGCGCGCATCGCGCTTGCTGTGGCTGAAGGCCGCGCATTCAGGGCAGAGTTGGTGGTAGAAGGCGTCAACCTGCGTGTAGTGCTTCTTGCAGATATAGCAGGGACGCGACCGGATGAGGTGCCCGGCGATCTCGCCAGTGGCTGAAGGCTCCAGCTTGTTGCCGCGGGTTTCGTCGTCAATGCGATCCGGCGCGGCGGTAGCCGTCAGAGCGAGGACAGCCCGGTCAGCCTCGGCGATGGAGTCGCGTTTGGTGACACGGCGGTGGCGTTTGACGGCTTTGAACATCTTGCCGGTGGCACGGCGGACAGCAACGTAGTCCGGGTGCTCTTCGTCGTAGACGTGGATCGTGGTCAGAACCTTGAGGCAGGCCTGGATCTCTTCAGGCGTCAGATCGGTGGAGCTCATTGACCTGATTTTACAGCCTTGGGAGCCTGAGGCCTGCCTCGGGTTCTGCCATCGTCAGCCGGGTACGTTCGGGCTAATGTGAGGCACCCTGGGCCGCGGCGTCGGCCACGCGTGACTGGATGCCCGCCGCTACCTTTTCGGCGGAGTCACGGATGTCGGGATCATCATGGGTGGCCGCCTTGACAGCTTCCGGCAGCCCACGGCGATGTTGCGCCGAAAGCGCCAGCTCTGCCTCGCCGGGCTCCGGAACAACCTGGCCCTTCGCAAGCACGGTAATGCCCGACTCAGTGACCTTGTAGCCCCGCGCCTTATCCAAGGCAGGGTCCAAACCGATGGCCGCGCCGGCGGGGACCTTGACGTTCTTGTCAAGGATTGCCCGCTTGATCACGGCACCTTCGCCGACACGGACCTTATCCATCAACACAGAGTCCTGGACACGGCTGCCGGCCGCCACATAGGCGTCGTTGGAGATTACGGACCCTTCAACGATGCCACCGGAAACCACCACGCCGCTGGCAACGATGGAATCGAGGGCCGTTCCGACCGTGTTGTTCTCGCCACGGACAAACTTTGCAGGGGGCGAGATGCTCTGGCGGGTGTAGATCGGCCACTCGGAGTTGTAGAGGTTGAAGATCGGCACGGGGGAGATGAGGTCCATGTGTGCGTCGTAGAACGAGTCGATGGTACCGACGTCGCGCCAGTAGGTCCGGTCGCGCTCGGTGGCGCCTGGGATGTCGTTGAGCGTGAAGTCGTACACGCCGGCTTCGCCCTGGTCCACAAAGTAGGGAATGATGTCCCCGCCCATATCGTGTTTGGTATCAAGTCTTTCCGCGTCCACGTGCAAGGCTTCAACGAGGGCGTCCGCATTAAAGACGTAGTTGCCCATGGAGGCGAGGAACTGCGTGGGGTCGGCTGCCAGTCCGGGGGTGCTGGCCGGCTTTTCCACGAAGGCCGCAATTTTTTGGGGATCGTTCTGGTCTACCTCGATCACACCGAACTGGTTGGCCATGTTCAGTGGCTGCCGCACTGCAGCAACTGTCGCTTTGGCCCCGCTGGCAATGTGCTGCTCCACCATTTGGGAGAAGTCCATGCGGTACACGTGATCAGCGCCGACCACTACCACGATGTCCGGGGCGTCGTCATGGATGAGGTTCAGCGATTGATAAATTGCGTTGGCACTGCCAAGGAACCAGCTCTTGCCCACGCGCTGCTGCGCCGGAACAGAAGCCACATAGCGGCCCAGTTGCGTGGACATACGCCAGGTTTCAGAGATGTGCCGGTCAAGGCTGTGCGATTTGTACTGCGTCAGCACGACGATTTTCAAATATCCCGAATTAACGAGATTGGATAGTGCAAAGTCAATTAACCTGTAGCCGCCTGCGAACGGAACCGCGGGCTTGGCCCGATCCGCCGTCAGCGGCATGAGTCGGTTGCCTTCTCCGCCTGCCAATACGATTGCCAAAACTTTCTTCAACGCCATGGTCACAGCTCCCCGTACGTCTTCGTATCCCCCAAAAGTCCGATTTTCCGGACTCTTTCACACTAGAACACATACGCCGGAACGACTACGTTGGTTAGCGTGCGAATAGACATTGTGACTAAAGAATTCCCTCCGGAAATTTATGGCGGTGCCGGTGTCCACGTTGCCGAGCTCAGCCGGGTGCTGGCAAAGCACGTCGACCTTCATGTCAGGGCGTTCGGCGCGCCCCGTGATGCCGACTATCATGGGGCTTCCGTGGCGTCCTACGCCACGCCCGAAGACCTCGGCGAAGCCAACGCCGCCATCCAGACCCTCGGCGTGGACCTGAGGATAGTTCCGGACATTGCGGGAGCGGACGTTGTCCACTCGCACACCTGGTACGCCAACATGGCCGGCCACCTCGCGTCGCTGCTGCACGGCATTCCGCACGTGCTCAGCGCCCACAGCCTGGAGCCCCTGCGTCCATGGAAGGCCGAGCAGCTTGGGGGCGGCTATGCCCTGTCCTCCTGGGTGGAGAAGACAGCGTACGAGGCAGCCGCCGCTATCATTGCCGTCTCCGATGGCATGCGTCAGGACATCCTCCGCAGCTACCCCAACGTGGATCCGGACAAGGTTCGCGTGGTCCACAACGGCATCGATGTCTCCCTATGGGAGCGTGATGAAGAGGATGATGCGATCCGCGCGCTTGGTATCGATCCCGCCAAGCCCAGCGTGGTCTTCGTGGGCCGCAACACCCGCCAGAAGGGTGTGCCGTACCTGCTCCGTGCCGCGTCAAGCCTGCCCGAAGATGTCCAATTGGTGCTGTGCCTCGGGGCTGCGGACACTCCCGAACTTGCCGCTGAAACTGCACGCCTTATTGAGGAACTGCAGGCAAAGCGGGAGGGTGTCATCCTCATCGAGCGGATGCTGCCCCGGAAGGAGCTTATCCAGGTCCTCAGCCATGCCACCGCGTTTGCCTGCCCCTCGATTTACGAGCCCCTGGGCATCGTGAACCTCGAAGCCATGGCCTGTGGTGCCGCAGTGGTGGCCAGTGCCACAGGCGGCATTCCGGAAGTGGTCCGGCATGGCGAAACCGGGCTCCTCGTCCAACTGGAGCAGGTCACTGACGGGACCGGGACGCCGTTGGATCCCGGGAAGTTCGTCAGCGACTTCGCTGCAGCCCTGAACGAGGTAGTGGCCGATCCTGCGCGCGCCCGTGAGATGGGCATTGCTGGACGACGCCGTGCGGAAGAACACTTCTCCTGGGAGTCCATCACCGAAACAACCCTTGAGGTCTACCGATCAGTCCTGCGCTAGATCCCTAGCCTCCCGGTAGCAGGCCAAACCACGACGGCGCCGCCCCCTTTTGGTGGGGACGGCGCCGTCGAGGTTTTCAAGAGTTCCGCAATTGTTCACCGCGTGGCAGCGAACTCCTGCTAACGGGCCTTGGATGCCTTCAGCGCCAGGAGCGTTTTCTCGTCCGCGGGGGCGTTGCCGTTGGCCCGCAGCTCGCGGAAGTGCTCGCGCGCCTCATCCTGCCGGACGGCTTCTGCGCCGGTAGCGATGGAGGCGCGAAGATGCTCCGGGCCGTAGCCGAAGGCGTCCACGAGGTCTACGGCGTGGGGACGGATCTTGACCAGGAGCCGGTTGATGTAGGTGCCCACGGTGCGGCCACGCTGCATCGAGAGCCTTCCGTTCATCAGGTACCAGGAGAGATGCTTCTCGATCAGGGACAAGCCGAACAGGTCCCGCAGCCAGGTCAAGACGCGCTTGGTTCCCTCATCCGATACATGGGTGAGGGCCTCTGTGAAGGCCTCCCACTGAAGAAGTTCCGCATGGGCCTGGGCCGCTTCGATGAGTTCGTGTTGGTGCTGGTTGAACAGGGCTGCGGCCTGGTGCTGTGGAAGCTTGTTGGCTCCCTTCAGTGCAGCACCGACGTCGGCGACCATTGACTGAACGCGGTCAGCCAAGAGCGTGCGCTGGCCTTCCTCGTCCCGCAATGCCAAAGCCGCCTTCTGGACCGAGCCGGTATCAGCCACGAACTGGGCAACCTGCCGGAGGCCCGTCCGGTGCAGAGCCACACCGGCGGCCTGATCAACTACATAACGGGCAAGAACACCAAAATCGGCGCTCCGGAATTCCTTGGCGTAGTCAGCCAGGAGCCGCTTGGCTACCAGCTGCAGCAGCACGGTGTTATCACCTTCAAACGTGACATACACGTCGAGGTCCGCACGCAAGGAGGCAAAGCGGTTCTCGATCAGGAAGCCGGCTCCGCCACACGCTTCGCGGCACTCCTGCAAAGTGTCCAAGGCATGCCAGGTGCTAAGGGGCTTGAGCGCGGCCGCCAGCGTTTCCAGGTCCTGTCGGTCGGCATCTGTATCGTGTGCGCCGGAGAAGACGTCGTCGAATTTCTGCAGGAGCTGTTCGTGGGCGAAGCTGGCCGCGTAAGTGGTGGCCAAGCGGGTGAACAACCGGCGCTGGTGCCGCTGATAGTCCAGCAGGACCTCTTCATCGGTGCTGGACGAAGCATTGAACTGCCGACGCTCGGTGGCGTACTGAATAGCTGTCTTGAGGGCCACCTTGCTCGCGGCCACAGCGGCTCCGTCGAGGGAAACACGGCCTTGGACCAGAGTGCCGAGCATGGTGAAGAAGCGGCGTCCCGGGCTCTCAATGGTGGAGGAGTACGTGCCGTCCTGAGCGACGTCGCCGTAGCGGTTCAGGAGGTTGGTCCGGGGAATGCGTACGTCCGTGAAGTGCAATCGGCCGTTGTCAATGCCGTTCAGTCCACCCTTGATGCCGTCATCTTCACCGCCGATGCCCGGGAGAAATTCCTTGGTGACAGGATCGCGGAGTTCCACATAGAAGGCGTGGACGCCGTGATTGACGTTCTTGGTGATCAGCTGGGCGAACACCACGGCGGCCAGGCCGTCGTTGGCTGCATTGCCAATGTAGTCCTTCCATGCCGCACGGAAGGGTGTGGTGATGACGAATTCCTGGCTCGCTTCGTCGTACGTAGCCGTGGTGGCAATGCTGGCGACGTCGGAGCCGTGGCCGGTTTCCGTCATGGCAAAGCAGCCCGGGATCTCCAGGCTCATGATGCCGGGGAGCCACTTGTCCTGATGTTCCGCCGTGCCGAGGTGCATGACAGCGGAGCCGAAGAGGCCCCACTGGACGCCGGCCTTGATCTGAAGGGAGGGGTCGGCTGTAACGATCTCTTCGAAACCGGCGATGTTGCCGCCGTGATCGTCGGAGCCGCCCAGCCTGGTTGGGAAGGCGCGGTGGACGGTGTTGTTATCCACCAGGAACTTCAACTGCTCAAACACCCGTGCACGATGCTCGGTGTGGTGCAGGCCCTCGATCTTTTGCACCACTGGATTGCCTGCCACCTTGCGGGCTTCGTGGCGGATATGGGCCCATTTTCCGAGGAGCTGCTCCCCGAGGGCGGCGACGTCGACCACCGGGTCTGCGCCAGAGGCAGCCTCTTTGCGGCCGGCGGGTTGCTGGGCGGATGAGGCCCGATCCACTACTTCAGTCATGTTGCTTCCTTCTTTGGTTCCGACAACTGATGAGTCATTGCTGGTCTCACGTGCTGCTTTTGAGCTCCGGGGCGATGCCGAGGCACAGCCAATCCGTGATCTGCCCGGCCATGGTTGCCTGATCGGGCTTAGTCCTGCCGGCGGGACTTCCCAGCCACATTTCTCCGGCGTTCCTCACGAGTCCGATAGCGGCCGTAGGCCAGTAAACGATGACCGATTCCTTCTCTTCGCCCAGGTGTTCCCGCATGGGAGTCGCGATCATGTCCGTAATTTGTTCGAAGAAGTTACCCAGGGCACCTGAGGCCGCGATAGCGTCCTGCGCCGAGGCCTCCCCGGGGGTAAGCCGGGTGATGAAGGCGTATACGTTGGGGCTGGATTCGGCCATCTGCAGATAGGCGGAAACCATGGCGAAGAGTCCCTCCCGCGGGGTTTGCGCCAATTGGGCGGCCTCCTGCATGCGGCGTTGCATCTGCCCCAGCACCACTTCACCCATGGCTTGCTGAAGACCTGCTTTGTCCCCGAAATAGCGATAGAAGACCGATTTGGATGTCCCCGCGGAGCCGGCTATGTCCTCCATGGAGGCTTCACTTCCGAGCCTATGAACAGCCTTTCGCGCGGCTTTGATGAGTTCACGCCGGCGCTCCTCACGATGGGACTGCCATCGGGCCGCACGTCCATCAACCATGGCTTCGGCTTCACCGGCCAAGGGAACTTCACTTGCAACCCGTGCCGAGCCGGCGGCACCGGCGGATTCTCCATCGCGACTGTTCACGATACCCAGCGTATCAGGTACGCTGGGTATCAGTAACTGGCATTGATCGAAGGAGACAAGCATGGCTACGGCAGACGTGACTACGGACGGGCCCCTGGAACCGACCACTGGCCCGCAACCAACACGCTCGGCGGTCATCGTGGGCGGCAACCGCATTCCGTTCGCAAGAACCGGCGGCGCCTACGTAAAGTCCTCCAACCAGGACATGCTGACCGCGGCCCTGGAGGGGCTGGTGGCCAGGTTCGGACTCCAGGACGAACGCATCGGAGAGGTCGCAGCCGGGGCAGTGCTTAAGCACTCAAGGGACTTCAACCTCACACGGGAAGCTGTCCTCGGCTCGGCTTTGTCGCCCGAAACCCCTGCATACGACCTCCAACAAGCCTGCGCAACCGGATTGGAGACCGTTCTTGGGTTGTCCAATAAGATCAAGTTGGGGCAAATCGACTCAGGGATCGCCGGCGGTGTGGACTCGGCCTCTGATGCCCCGATCGCCGTCAGTGAGGGATTGCGCGAAATACTGCTTGACCTGAACCGGGCAAAGACCACCGTGCAAAAGCTGAAGATCATCGGCCGGATCCGCCCCAAGGATCTGGCCCCCGATGCTCCCAACACCGGTGAGCCCCGCACAGGGCTGTCCATGGGCGAACATCAGGCCCTCACTACTGCGCAGTGGAAAATCTCCCGGGAAGCGCAGGACGAGCTTGCTTTTAACAGCCACCGCAACCTGGCTGCCGCCTACGAACGGGGCTTCTTCGATGACCTGATCACCCCGTACCGCGGGCTTAACCGGGACTCCAACCTGCGTGCAGACACCACGCTGGAGAAGCTCGCCACCCTCAAGCCCGTCTTCGGCAAGAACCTTGGCTCCGAAGCAACCATGACCGCGGGCAACTCCACACCCCTGACAGACGGTGCATCAACCGTCCTCCTGGCTACCGGAGAATGGGCAGACGCCCACGGGCTGCCGAAGCTCGCCACAGTCCTGGACGGCGAAGCGGCCGCCGTCGACTTCGTTCACGGCAAGGACGGCCTCCTCATGGCGCCGGTCTTCGCGGTTCCCCGCTTGCTGGCTCGGCACGGCCTCACTTTCGAGGACATCGACTTCTTCGAAATTCATGAAGCCTTCGCCGGAACCGTCCTCAGTACCTTGGCCGCGTGGGAAGACGAAGAGTTCGGCCGGACGCGCTTGGGACTTGACGGCGCACTGGGAAAGGTGGACCGGGCCAAGCTCAACGTCAATGGCTCATCGTTGGCTGCCGGCCACCCGTTTGCGGCCACGGGTGGCAGGATCGTAGCTTCACTTGCGAAGATGCTGCATGAGAAGGGCACCGTTAATGGCCGCCCTGCGCGTGGCCTGATTTCCGTGTGCGCCGCCGGCGGTCAGGGCGTTGTTGCGATTCTCGAAGCAGCGTAGGGGGAGTGCGATGACAGACAGGTACACACAGCTGGTAAGTCAGGGACTGGGGAAGGACGTAGCCAAGAAGCTGGGCCTGCCCCAGCCCGTGGTGCTTCGACGCCACCAACCCGGCGCACCGCTCATCACAGGCCCGGTCTTGGTCAGTGGCGACAGTGCAGGGGCAGATGACATTGCCACCACCCTGCTTGGTTGGGGTTTGGACGTCCGCCGCAACGCGCTGCCCAAGGAGAAACTTGGGGCAATCATCCTGGTACTTGATGCAGTCCAGCACCCCGGGGACCTGGGAAAATCAGTCCTTACCGCTGGCGCATCCCTTCGGGACCTCTCGCCCAACGGCCGTGTCATCACCATGTCGCGGACGTCGCAGTCAGCCCCGACTCCGGCGTCTGCTGCTGCGCGGCAGGGCATTGATGGATTCCTGCGGTCTCTCGCCAAGGAACTACGCGCGGGGGCCACGGCCAACGGCACTCTCCTGGATGGCCAGCTCGCGACCACCAGCCCTTCGGCACTGGGGGCCCTGAGGTTCTTCCTCTCGGGCCGCTCCGCTTATGTGGATGGACAGTTCCTGACCGTCCACTCAACGGCAGGCAGCTTGCCGAACGACGCCGACAAGCCGCTCGCCGGAAAAGTAGCAGTTGTTACCGGCGCAGCGCGGGGGATCGGTGCAGCAATCGCCCGTACCCTGCACCGCGACGGGGCCAAGATCGTGGCTGTGGACATCCCGGCTGCAGGGGACCACCTGGCAGCTGTAGCCAACGAGGTACGCGGGACGGCCCTGCAGCTTGATATCAGCAGGGATGACGCCGGACACCGCATCATCGAACATGCCGTGGAACGCCACGGCCGGCTCGACATCGTGGTGCACAACGCAGGGATTACCCGTGATCGACTGCTTGCCAACATGGACGAGGGCCGCTGGCAATCAGTCATTGCCGTCAACATCGCGGCCCAGCTGAGAATCAACGAGGCACTTCTGGCGTCGGAGCATTTCAAAGAATCGCCGCGCATTGTGTCAGTCGCATCCACAAGTGGCATCGCCGGAAACAGGGGCCAGACCAATTACGGCGCATCCAAGGGTGGTGTCATTGGCATGGTGAGATCCACGGCTGCCCTGATGGAACCTTTCGGTGGGACCATCAACGCGGTAGCTCCTGGTTTCATCGAAACTGAGATGACGGCCAAGATGCCCTTCGCAATCCGCGAGGCGGCTCGCAGGCTCAACTCCCTCAAGCAGGGCGGCCAGCCCCAGGATGTGGCAGAGGCCATCGCGTTCCTTTCCAGCGATTCTGCCGGTGGAATCTCCGGTGAGGTACTGCGCGTGTGCGGGCAACAACTGGTGGGAGCATGAACCATCCCCAGCCGGTTGTCCTTGGCGAGCTTCCGTCGCTCTCCAAGTTGTATGTCAACGCCGCTACCGCAGCAGCCCGCCGTCGGGTTCTGGGAGCATCCTCCGGGAAGAAGCGGCTTCCTGCGGTCAGCCACGAGGTCAGGGGGGTGCGGGCCGACGTCGAAAATCTGACCGCCTACCAACATTTGGTGGGTGAGACCGCCAGCGACACCCTCCCTGCCGGCTACGTTCATGCTTTGGCTTTTCCCGTATCCATGAGCGTCATGAACCGTGAAGACTTTCCGCTGCCGCTTCTTGGCATGATTCATCTGAAGAACCGTATCGAACAACTGGCACCCATCCAGTTCTCCGAGCAACTGGACATCCGCTCCTGGGCGGAGAACCTTGCCGGCCACAGGGCCGGAACCCAGCTGGATGTAGTGGCCGAGGTCCGTTCCGGTTCCAGCGGTGACATATTGTGGCGCGGCGTGTCCACGTACTTAGCCAAAGGTGTCTTCCTGCCGGGTATCGACAAGCCAGGCAGCCCGAATGGCGCATTTGCCGGAGACTTTTCGCCGCCTGATCCCACTGCGCTGTGGCAACTCGGCCTGGATACCGGAAGGAGCTACGCTACCGTGTCGGGCGATTTCAATCCGATCCACTTGAGCGTCCTTTCGGCCAAAGCCCTGGGACTGCGGGGATCAATCGCGCACGGAATGTATCTGGCCTCGCGTGCACTTGCCGACGTCGGGGCCGTGAAGTCGGATTCCTTTACCTGGGACGTTGCCTTCGAAGCCCCTGTGTTCCTTCCAGCGCGAGTTGCCTTGGACATCACCACGGTGCAAGCGGATTCGGGAAGTTGGGAGCGCTCGGACTACGTTGCGTGGAATCCCCGCAGCGGCAGGCGGCACTTTGCCGGAAGTGTTGTTGCTCTGGCATAAGCTGCCGCAACGGGAAATGGCGGCAGCCACCTGAAGGTGACTGCCGCCATTTCTTCGTTAACGACAAGTAAGGAAACAGTTGTGACTAAGCTCGCATGCTGTTCTTGCCAAAGTAGATCAGGAGAAACAAACAAGGCCCAAAATCCGTGGATTTCAGGCCTTGTGATTGTGCGCGGAGGGGGACTTGAACCCCCACCCCCTTTCGAGGACTAGCACCTCAAGCTAGCGCGTCTGCCATTCCGCCACCCGCGCAGGTGGTGTTCAGATGGTCCATTTTGCACCTTGCGGTGCTTCACTTTCCTCCGAAGCAGCGAGAAAAACTCTAACACGGTTTCAGGTAGCTGAAAAATCGGCCCTGGTCCGGGAACATCCGATGTCGCCCCCGTGCGTGCGCTTATCCACATTCCGGACGTCTCCCGCCACTGGTGGGTAGGCTGAGGGGACACGGGACGGAAACGCTGGGAAAACCACAGCGCGCGTCTCCGGAACCTGCAGCCCAGCCACGCAAGGAGAGTTTCCATGTCTGTCATCCGCCCCGAAGACGAAGTTGTCCGGATCTGCCAGGAGCTCATCCGCATCGACTCCTCCAACTTTGGAGACGACTCGGGTCCGGGGGAGCGCGCGGCAGCAGAGTACACGGCCGGGCTGATCACCGAAGTCGGACTTGAAGCCGAGATCTTCGAGTCCGCCCCGGGCCGCGCCAACGTGGTAACCCGCATGACCGGCGAAGACCCCTCGGCCGACGCCCTGGTAGTACATGGGCACTTGGATGTTGTCCCCGCGCTCAAGGACCAATGGAGTGTGGACCCGTTCAGCGGCGAACTGAAAGATGGCCTGGTCTGGGGCCGCGGCGCCGTGGACATGAAGGACATGGACGCCATGATTCTTTCAGTCATGCGTAACTTTGCCAGGACGGGCCGGAAGCCAAAACGCGACATCATCTTCGCTTTCTTCGCAGATGAGGAGGCGGGCGGCACCTACGGTGCCAGGTACGCCGTCGAGCACCGACGTGAACTTTTCGACGGCGCCACTGAGGCGATCTCGGAAGTCGGCGGATTCTCCGCCACAATTGGCGGACAACGGACCTACCTGCTGCAGACTGCCGAGAAGGGATTGTCCTGGTTGCGGCTGGTAGCGCACGGCCGGGCGGGCCACGGTTCCCAGATCAATACTGACAACGCCGTTACGCGGCTTGCCGCCGCTGTGACCAGGATCGGCGAACACAAGTGGCCCGTGGAACTGACGCCAACCACGCGACAGTTCCTGGACGGCGTCACCGAACTGACGGGAGTCGAGTTCGACGCCGACAACCCGGACATCCTCCTCAAGGAACTTGGAACTGTAGCCCGGTTCGTCGGTGCCACACTACAGAACACTTCCAACCCCACGTTCCTGCGCTCCGGCTACAAGCACAACGTCATTCCCGAGTCGGCCGAGGCGTTCGTTGACTGCCGAACACTTCCGGGGCAGCAGGAACTGGTGTTCGAGACCATCAAGGAACTCGCCGGGGACGGCATTGAGATCAGCTACGTCAACAAGGATGTTTCCTTGGAGGTGCCCTTTGCAGGGAACCTGGTGGACTCCATGATCGATGCCCTGCACTCCGAGGACCCGGGCGCCAAGGTCCTCCCTTATACGCTTTCCGGGGGCACCGACAATAAATCGTTGAGCAAGATCGGCATCACCGGATACGGTTTCGCTCCGCTGATGCTGCCCGACGAACTCGACTTCACAGGGATGTTCCACGGCGTCGATGAGCGCGTGCCGGCCGAGTCCCTCCAGTTCGGCGCACGGGTCCTGAACACCCTGCTCAGCAACTACTAAAGGGCTCAGCAACTACTAAGGCAAGCACCCGAAGGACCATCATGACTCCCGAAGAAATTCTGCCCGACGAACTGCTTGAAAAGCTGCGTGGCCGCGCCGCAGGTTACGACCAGAACAACCAGTTCTTCCACGAGGACCTGGAGGACCTGGCAGCCGCCGGTTACCTGAAGCTGTTCGTGCCGGAGGCCGACGGCGGTTTCGGGCTCGGGCTCGAATCGGTGGCTGCATTGCAGCAACGTCTCGCCACGGCTGCCCCGGCCACAGCGCTGGCGGTGAATATGCACTTGGTGTGGACCGGCGTCGCGCAGGTCCTGACGGCCCGAGGGGACAGATCCTTGGATTTCGTGTTGAAGGAGGCGGGGCAGGGTGAGGTCTTTGCCTTCGGCATTTCCGAGGCCGGCAATGATTCCATGTTGTTCGATTCCGGCACGGCCGCCGAGCCGCTGCCTGACGGGAGCTACCGGTTCACTGGCCGGAAAATCTTCACCAGCCTCTCACGCGGCTGGACCCGGCTGGGAACATTCGGCAAGGATGCCGATGCCAGGGACGGTGAGGGGGAGCTCGTCTTTGGCTTTCTCCGCCGCGACGAGCCGGGCCACGAAACTCTGAGCGACTGGGACACCCTGGGTATGCGTGCCAGTGCGTCCAACACCACCCTCCTGCACGGAGCCGTGATTCCGGCAGAACGGATCTTCCGCAAGCTCCCCGTGGGACCCAACAAGGACCTGTTGATCTTCGCGATCTTCGCGTGCTTCGAGACCTTGCTCGCCGCTGTGTACACGGGCGTTGCCGAACGTGCATTCACCCTTGGCGTAGCGAACGTCAAGCGAAGGGTTTCAGCCAAACACGGTGGCCGGAGCTACGCCCAGGACCCTGACATCCGATGGAAGGTGGCAGACGCTGCCCTGGCCATGGACGGAATCGCACCTCAAATCTCTTCCCTGGCCCGCGATGTGGACAACCTGGTGGACCACGGAGCCCAATGGTTCCCCAAACTTGTGGGACTAAAGTCCCGGGCAACGGAGAACGCACGCCACGTAGTGGACTTGGCGATCCGTGTCACGGGAGGATCCAGCTACTTCCGTGGGTCTGAGATGGAGCGGCTCTACAGGGACGTCCTGGCAGGCATCTTCCACCCTTCCAACGATGAATCCGCCCATAACACTGTGGCGAACGCATGGTTGGGTCCGCTGGAGGACCAGCGGTAAACCTGAATGCGTGATGCCGCTGTGTTCAGACGGTTCGCTGCACGGAATAGACTTTGCGGCGCAACCAGAAGCGGCGCCCGCCTCCGAGGTAGAGCACGCTGCGCTCGAGTTCCCACTTGCCATATTCGGAATGCTCGGCGAGTCGGCGTCGGGCTTCCGGCAGTGAATCGTCAGGTCCCACCGTCAGTACGAGGTATTCGTACTGACGTGCGTAGTCTCGTTGGCGCTCAACGGAGCTGCCCGGAAATTGTTCTCTCATCCCTCTCCATTTTCGTCCTTTTCCGGCTAACGTGAAGTCATGAGCATCGATCCGCGTGTCGCGCTTCAATCACTGACCGCCGCCCTGGAAGAACACCTGGCCGCCGCATCAGCGCGCAGGGGCGAAGGTGACCCCAATGTCGAAGCGGCTTTTTTCGCCGTCGCCGATGCCTTCGAAGTTTATGAAGATGCGCTGTACGAGGCGTACTCCGAGGTTACTCCGCTCCAAGTCTTCGACGACGAAGATGAAGAAGACGAGGACGTCCTGGACGAAGACATGGAAATCGTAGAGGACTAACTGACCTAACGAACCGGCCACCTTGGGGTGGCCGGTTTTTTGTGCTCCCTTCCTGCAGCTTTTGTGCTGGTTCCAGACCGGATTTCCGCAGTTTTTGCCCTCCTGCGCGCCACGAAAGCACGTAGTGCCGCCGTCGCCGGCTAGGTACTCGCACGTAGGTGCAATGGGTAAACCTGCGCAAACTTGAGTACCGACTACTGGTGCGCCTCCTGACTGCCGCCGCTTCACTGATAAGTAGGCAATGGCAGGTCTGCAAAGAAGGCTGACATGGTGAAAGTTCCAGTCTTGCGTACGGGCAAGGTAGCGGCACCCACGGGTGCGGACCGTGCCTTGGCGGGTTCAGTCTTTCCCGCAAAAACTGCCATCGCCGACGTCAATCCGCCGGTGTCTCCCTGGATTGACAAGTCCGTTGCTGCACAACGGACTGAGAAGGCGGGACTGGCGGCACCGAGCTCCGAGGTCACCCTGGACTTCGTGCCGCCAGTCACCCGCAGGACCCCTCGGATCACGTTCCCCCGCCGGGGCAGGACCGACTGGGCGCATTCACTGACCAACAGTCTTCGCATGACGGACATGGCCCTCGTTGCTGCCGCAGTGTTCGCCGGTTTCGTTCTCAACACCGAGGGCCTGACCCTGGCTGCGGAGAGTCCTGCCTACACACGCCATCTGGTGATGGCACTGATTCTTGGACTGGTTTGGTTGGGTTCGTTGGAGGTCTACCGCACCCGCGATCCGAAAGTCCTGGGCGTTGGTCCCGAGGAGTACAAGCGCGTCCTGTCGGCAAGTTTTCGTGTCTTTGGTTTCCTGGGCATCGTTGCCGTGATTTTCCGGCTTGATGCTGTCAGCTCATTCGTACTCGTCTCCCTGCCGCTTGGCTTGGTGGCGCTCACCGGCAGCAGGTGGAGCTTCCGCCGGTGGCTGAGCCACGAAAAGTCCCGTGGCCGCTGCCTCTCCCGGGCGATCGTTGTAGGTGAGCCCCAAGACGTTCGGTACGTCATCAAGCAGATCAATCGAAAGTCCGGCACCGCGTACGACATCCTCGGAGCATGCCTTCCAGGGGCACGGCGAGGTGCGGTCCTCAAGGTGGACCACCTCCGTGTCCCAGTCCTTTCTTCGATCTACGGGATCTCCCACACTGTCCGGCAAACAGGCGCCAACGCGGTGATTGTGGCCGGCCCCGTGCCCGGTGGAAACCAGTTCATCCAGGAGCTCGGGTGGCGGCTGGAGGAAAATTCCGCGGAACTTGTCCTCGCTGCGGCCCTAACGAACGTGGCCGGTCCGCGAATCCACTGGCGCCCGGTCGAGGGACTTCCCCTGATGCACGTGGACATCCCGCACTACTCCGGGGGGAAGCACACACTCAAGCGTCTGATGGACATTACGGTCTCGGCGTCGGCATTGCTGGTCCTGTCACCGGTCCTGCTGCTCCTGGCAGCCATAGTTCACCAGGACAGCCCCGGGCCTGTACTTTTTCGCCAGGAACGGGTCGGCAGGAGGGGCACTACCTTCCACATGCTGAAGTTCCGTTCCATGGTGGTGGACGCCGAATCCCGCCTGGAGGAACTTAGCGCCCAGGATGAGGGCGCCGGCGTCCTGTTCAAGATCCGCGGCGACCCCCGTGTTACCAAGTGCGGCCGATGGATGCGTAAGTACTCCCTCGATGAATTGCCCCAGTTCTGGAATGTCCTGGTGGGCAACATGAGCCTCGTGGGACCGCGGCCGCCGTTGGCCCGTGAAGTCAGCGGATACGAACGCCATACGCATCGTCGGCTGCTCATCAAGCCCGGTATCACGGGCCTATGGCAAATCAATGGGCGGTCGGACCTTCCATGGGACGAGGCCGTACGGCTGGACCTCTATTACGTGGAGAACTGGTCCATAGCTGGAGACCTGATGATCATGTGGCGGACGTTCAGGGCAATGATTCAACCTTCCGGGGCCTATTAGCCAATAACTGCAACAAACCAAGCGAATCGCGCTGTCAACACAGAAGCAGAGTGGGAAATGAGCATACGAACGATTCCATCAGGACAACTCAACGGCCACGGCCCACAGCCCAGGCTCCGCATTGCGGTAGTGGGGGCAGGATACTGGGGCCCCAATCTTGCCCGGAACCTCAAAGCCAGCCCTGACTGGGATCTCGTTGCCATCTGCGACCTCGACGTCGAACGAGGGCTAAGGCTCGCCGAGACGGTTGGCGGAGTGGCCGTCGTCGAATCCTTGGACGAACTGCTTGACACGTACAACTTGGACGCCGTTGCAGTAGCTACGCCGGCGCATACCCACCACGGAGTGGTGATGACTGCCCTGCGCGCCGGCAAACATGTCCTGGTGGAGAAGCCGTTGGCTGACAGCCGTGCGAAGGGCCTGGAGATGGTGGAGGAAGCGAAGGCCAGGGGATTGGTCCTCATGGCAGACCACACCTACTGCTTCACACCAGCGGTCCTCAAGATCCAGGAACTGGTAGCCAGCGGTGCTCTCGGCGACATTTTGTATGTGGATTCCGTCCGCATCAATCTTGGACTTGTCCAACCGGACGTCAACGTTTTCTGGGACCTGGCGCCCCACGACCTTTCCATCCTGGACTTCGTCCTGCCGGGTGGCTTGCATCCCACGGAAATTTCCGCTCACGGCGCGGATCCCCTGGGAACCGGCAGGGATTGCGTCGGGCACCTCACTTTCGGCCTGCCCAACGATGCCATGGTCCATATTCACGTGAATTGGCTCAGCCCCACAAAGATCCGGCAAATGATCATCGGGGGGTCAAAGAGGACCTTGGTGTGGGACGACCTCAATCCCCAGCAGCGCCTCAGCGTGTACGACCGCGGGGTCAGCCTGGAGCATCAGCCCAGATCTGCAGCTGACAAACGGACCTCCGCCATCTCCTACCGCCTGGGCGACACTTGGTCTCCGGCATTGCAGGAACGCGAACCCCTTGGCCAGGTGGTGTGCGAACTTGCCTCCTCCATCCGCAACCGGACCATGCCACGGACCAGCGGGGAATCCGGGCTCCGCGTCTTGTCCGTTCTCGAAGCCGTCACGCAAAGCCTCAGCACTGACGGTCAATCAACAATCGTCGCCGGGAATGAAGTCTCTCTCCAGGTTGCACGGTGAAAAAGCTTCTAGGGGCCAGTGTCCTGGTCACCGGAGGGGCCGGCACCATTGGTTCGACGCTGGTGGACCAACTGCTCGACGCCGGCGTGGCGCACGTAGACGTGCTGGACAACCTCGTCCGCGGCCGCCGTGCAAACCTTGACGAAGCTCTCTCCACCGAAAGGGTACGGCTGGTCGAAGGCGACCTCCGTGATCGCGACCTCGTCCACGACCTGACCCATGGCAAGGACCTGGTTTTCCATCAAGCCGCCATCCGCATCACCCAGTGCGCGGAAGAACCACGGTTGGCCCTCGAGGTACTGGTGGATGGAACGTTCAACGTTTACGAGGCTGCTGCGGCGCACAAAATTGACCGACTCATCTCAGCCTCAAGTGCCTCCGTTTATGGCATGGCCGAGGAATTTCCCACTAAGGAAAGCCACCACCACCACAACAACGACACCTTTTACGGCGCGGCGAAGTCCTTCAACGAAGGAATGGCGAGGAGCTTTCGCGCAATGTCAGGCCTGGACTACGTCCTCCTGAGGTACTTCAACGTTTATGGACCCCGCATGGACGTGCACGGGCTCTACACCGAAGTCCTTGTTCGTTGGATGGAGCGCATAGTGGATGGCCAGCCCCCACTGATTTTCGGCAACGGGCAGCAAACCATGGACTTCATCCACACCGCGGACGTCGCCAGGGCCAATGTCCTTGCCGCCGTCAGCAATGTACGCGAGGGCGTCTATAACGTGGCCAGCGGTACGGAGACCAGTCTGGTGGAACTGGCGCAAACACTGCTCAAGGTCATGGCTTCACCCCTCCACCTGGAACATGGTCCGGAGCGTGCCGTCAACGGAGTTGCCCGACGGCTTGCCGACGTCACGGCAGCACGCGAAGACCTGGGCTTCGAGGCAGCCGTTGGCCTGGAAGACGGCTTGCGCTCGCTGGTCTCGTGGTGGCGTCCGCTTCGTGCTGAGATTGCTGCCGCCCGCACCATGAGCCGCCCCGCACCGACAGTCGGTGCGCGATGACCATCTCCGAAACCCGCTTGGGCCGCATTGACGTCATGAAGCCGTGGCTCGGCGAAGAAGAAGCCCAGGCTGTCGCAGAGGTCATCGCCTCCGGTTGGGTGGCCCAGGGTCCCAAGGTTCGCCAATTCGAGGACGCGTTTGCAGCCGAGCAACATGCTGGATTCGCGGTCGCAACGTCGAGCTGCACCTCTGCACTCCACTTGGCCCTCGTCGTTGCCGGCGTCGCAGCCGGTGACGACGTGGTGGTGCCATCGTTCTCCTTTATTGCTACTGCCAACGCCGCAACGTACGTGGGTGCGCGGCCCGTTTTCGCCGACGTCGATATCCTCACTGGCTGCGTTACTGCAGAAACCGTCAAGGCTGCCCTGACTCCCGCTACTACAGCGGTCATCGCCGTCGACCAAGGTGGAGTCCCGGTTGACCTGGAACCTATCCGGGCGCTGTGTGATCCCCTGGGAATCATCGTGGTGGAAGACGCCGCGTGCGCTATTGGCTCCAGATATCGGGGACAGCCCGTAGGTTCAAACGCCGATTTGGCTGCTTGGTCGTTCCACCCGCGCAAGATCCTCACGACGGGTGAGGGCGGCATGATCACTACACCGCGCCAGGACTACGGCGACAGGGCACGGCGCCTCCGCGAACATGCCATGAGTGTTTCAGCCGCTGACCGACACGCCAGCCTGCTCGCCCCCGCGGAGGAGTATCTCGAGGTCGGGTTCAACTACCGCATGACCGACCTTCAGGCCGCCGTCGGAATTGTCCAACTTGGCCGCCTCAATGCCGCTGTCCAGCGACGGCGCGAACTGGCCGCTACCTACGCATACGCCTTCGCCGGAGTGGAGGGCCTACGCCTGGTAAGCGATCCGGAGTATGGCATCAGCAACTTCCAGTCATGCTGGCTGGAGGTCGGCCCGGCGTTCCCGCTGGGCCGGGACGCCCTCATGGCACGTTTGGCCGCGGATGGTATCTCTGCCCGCCGCGGGATCATGGCCGCGCACCGGCAGCCTGCGTACGCAGGCACGGACACAGGCACGGCCGGGCTGGACGCCACGGAGTGGTTGACGGATCACACACTCATACTGCCCCTCTTCCACCAACTGGCGCTGGGCGACCAAGTCCGCGTCATCGACTCAGTATTACGAGCCGCGGGTCAGCCATGAGCGAGCTACTCCTCATCGCGGCAAGCGGCCTCGCCCGGGAGGTCCTTGCCATGGTCCGCAGCAGCGGGCCTTTCGACGTCATTGGGATCCTCGACGACGACGAAGACAAGCTAGGCCGCGTGGTGGACGGGGCACATGTCCTCGGTCCCGTCCGGGAAGCTATGAACTACCCCCACGCCCTGCTGCTGATCTGCATTGGATCCGGCAGCGGCCGGGAAAGCGTGGTGATGCGGCTACGCGCCTTGGGGCTGGGCGAAGACCGCTACGCTACAGCGATCGATCCTTCCGTGCGCGTTCCAGAGGGCTGCATGATTGGCCGGGGGAGTATCCTCCTCGCCCACGTGAGCATGACAGCTTCGGTGACCATCGGCGACCACGTGGTCGCAATGCCAGGGGTCACGTTCACACATGACGACGTCATCAGCGATTACGCCACCTTGGCCTCCGGGGTGTCCCTCGGCGGCAACGTCCACGTTGGCCGGGCCGCCTACATCGGCATGAATGCCAGTGTCCGCGAGCGCCTGACCATCGGCGCGAAAGCGATGATCGGCATGGGCGCCGCTGTCCTGGCCGATGTTCCTGAGGACGAAACGTGGGCCGGCGTGCCGGCAAGGGTGATCCGGCGGGGAAATACCCCGGAGCTGGAGGGCGTCCTGTGACACTTCGGAGCCCGGTGACTCCCAGGCGGACACCAACGCCCACCAGGGCATTCGTGATCAGCGTGGTCAACGCTTTCATCACGAAGCTGGGCACGATCGGAATCGGAATCGCACTGGCACGCCTGCTGGGGCCCGAAGAATTCGGAACCTACGCCGTAGCATTTGTAGCTTTGGTTGCGGTCTTGAGCTTCAACGAATTGGGAGTCAGTCTCGCGATCGTTCGCTGGCCCGGTGACCCAAAGGACATAGCAGCAACCGTCACCACTATTTCGGCAACATGCAGCGTCCTGCTGTTCGGGGTTTCCTATGCAGCTGCACCCTACTTCACGGCCGCCATGGGAAATGAAGCAGCCACGGACGTGGTCCGGGTCATGGCGGTCTGCATCGTGCTGAACGGCTTGGTAGCCACCCCTGCAGCCCTGCTGCAACGGAACTTCCGTCAAGGCCAGCGCATGGTCATTGACCAAGTCAATGTTTGGCTGGGGGCAGGTGCCTCACTGATCATGGTGATCGCCGGGATGGGCGCCATGAGCCTTGCCGTTGGGCGGGTCTTGGCCAGCCTGGTAGCCGGCGTCCTGTTCCTGATCTATTCGCCTTTGCCCTATCGCTTTGGATTCTCATTGAAAGGTGCCAGGCAATTGCTGGCCTTCGGGCTGCCCCTGGCCGGCGCCAGCATGGTGGTCTTTGCGGTTGGCTATGTTGATCAACTCGTCGCGGGGAAGATGCTGGGGCCGGTCGCGTTGGGCCTGTATGTCATGGCGTTCAACATGGCTGGCTGGCCTTCCAGTTTGTTGTCCCCGCCCCTTAGGAGCGTGGCACCAGCAACCTTTGCCAGGTTGCAGGACAGGCCGGGGGATATGCAGTCGGCCCTGTTGTCCCTAACGGGGGCGCTGGCGGCGGTTCTTTTGCCGGTCTGCGCGGTAATGATGGGATGTGCCGTCCCACTGGTCATGCTGGTTTATGGCGACGCTTGGGCTCCGGCCGGCCTCGCCCTTTTTTGGTTGGCTCCGCTGACCGCCGTGCGAGTGCTTCACGAGCTGTTCTACGACTACCTGGTCATTCTTGGTTTGTCTGGTTCGATTTTCACGGTCCAAGTGATGGCGCTCGCAGCTTTGGTCCCCGCCCTGATTGGTGGGGCGATTTATGGCGGGATGTCGGGACTGGCGGCAGCGCCGGTGGCCGTTGCTGTTGTGGTGACCTCGCCGATGTACCTCAGGGCCATGAAGCGGGCGAACGTTTCACTGCGCGCGTTGGCCGGTCGACTTTTCCGGCCCTTCTTGGTGGCTGTTGCTGCCGGTATTGGTTGCGCGCTGCTGAGCCAATCTGTGCGGTCACCGATGGAGGCTGTTCTTTTGTCTGCTGGTGTGGGCGTCCTGGCGATGGGCCTCACGCTTGCGTTCGGGAGGCGGGACATTGCCGATGTCCGGCGTTGGGGCCGTGGCCGGGGCCCTGAGGAGGCCTGGACATGAGAATCCTCGTTTACCCACACGACCTCCGCCTGGGCGGCAGCCAGCTGAATGCAATTGAATTGGGCGCAGCCGTACAGCGCTTGGGGCACGATGTCCTGCTCTTTGGGCAACCGGGTCCGCTGGCGCAAACGGCTGTTGAGTTGGGATTGGAGTACGTTCCCGCACCACTTCCCGGGAAGCGTCCTTCGCCAACGGTCATCAGCGCCCTGGTACGCACTGTCCGCGAGCGCGGTGTGGAGGTTCTTCACGGATACGAGTGGCCACCGGCCTTGGAGTGCCTGGCTGCTTCCAAAGTGGTCGGTGGCACCACGGCGGTCGCCACCGTCATGTCCATGGCTGTGGCTCCGTTCATTCCAAAGTCCATGCCGCTCATGGTGGGTACTGAGCAGATCCAGCAATGGGAGTCTTCCCGGGGGAGGGGAGAAGTGCACGTCATGGAGCCGCCGGTGGATACGCACGCCAACCAGGCTTCCGCGACGGTGGGCTTGGACGCATTTACCCGGAAGTTTGCACTGGCTGATCGTTCCCTGACCGTTGTCTGTGTTTCACGCCTGGCGCAGGAATTGAAGCTTGAGGGCCTTCTGAGCGCCATGGACGCCGTCCGCCTGTTGTCCCTTGAACATCAGGTGACGCTGATCATTACGGGAACCGGTCCGGCCTCGGATACAGTCGCTAGCCGGGCGGCGCTTATCAATGCAGCCACCGGGCGGGAGACGGTGATCCTCACGGGTGAACTCGCGGATCCGCGGCCTGTCTATGCTGCCGCTGATGTGGTGCTGGGGATGGGCGGTTCAGCCTTGCGCGGGCTTTCCTTCGGCAAGCCCCTTGTGGTCCAAGGCGAGCGCGGGTTTTGGGAACTTCTCACCCCCGATTCCCTACCTACCTTCCTGTGGCAAGGATGGTACGGATCCGGTCCGGGGACAGGCGGTGAAGGACAAACCGCTTTGCTCGCCATCCTGCGAGCGCTAATGGAAGATGAGCAACTTCGCCGGGACTTGGGTGGCTTTGGTCGGCGGGTCGTCGAGGAGAGGTACTCATTGGACTCCGCTGCTCGACGTCAGGTGCGCTTTTACGAGGATTTTGCCGCTGCCCGCCCTGGCCTGGCTGCGACCATGGCGTCTGAAGTGGCAGCCATAGGCCGATACGCCGGGTATGTGGGGAAACGACGTTCTCAGCGCGTGCTGCGACGACTGCCACGGGACGACTTCAATGCACGCCCTGTTGCCATGACGGCCGCTTCGAACACACCCGCGGCGGTGAAGGCATGAACGGCACCATCATGTACATCTCTGGTGGCCAATGGGATGGTGTGCCTGGCACAGACAGGCTTTTGGCGGAGGCTTTGAGCGTCCGCGCAAGGGTTCTCTGGGTTGATCAACCAGTCTCTGTCGCCAGGGATGGCAACGTACGTCGCCACACTGTCCGCAGCTTCCGTGGGGTGCCTGAGACTGTGGCGCCCACGGTTAGCAGGTTGCGAGTGCCTTCCCTGCCCGGCTTCAGCCGCCCCGTGGTACGACGCTCCACCGAGGCGATCGCCCGATGGACCATGCGGTCGGCAGCGAGGAGGGTGGGGGACGGCCTGGCAGGAGTGGTCAATGCATCCCCATTGGTTCATTTCCCCCGGGAACTATCCGCGCCACGTCTTCTACATCTGACCGACGATTGGCTTGCCTCCGCGGAGCTCATGGGTTTATCACGCATACATGTGGAGCGGGTCCTCATGTCCAACATCGCTGCGGCCGACGTCGTCACGGCAGTGTCGCCCGCACTGGCTCAGAAATTCTCTGAATTCTCTGGCCGTAAGGTCGAGTTCCTACCAAATGGTTGCAGGACACCTGTTCCGGCCGAATCCGGAACAGTCCGCCCACCGGTCGCCGTGTTGGTGGGCCAACTCAATGAACGTCTTGACTTTGCCACACTCAGCGAGCTGGGCAGGACGGAGCTTCCCGTCATCGTGCTGGGACCTAGGACGGAACGGGAACAGCACGCCCGGAGAAGCCTCGACGAGTTCTTGTCCCGGCCCAATGTTGATTGGCGCGGCGAGGTGTCCGCTCTGGAAGTTGCCAAGGTACTGGCTACGGCAGCCATAGGTCTAACCCCCTACACGGATTCGGAATTCAACCGTTCAAGTTTTCCCCTCAAAACACTCGAATACCTCGCCTCCGGGGTGCCTGTGGTTGCGGCGGACCTTCCGGCTACGCGATGGATCAGCTCCGATTTCGTGAAGATAGCCACGACTCCACGGGACTTTGTTGATCTGGTGCGATCAGGCTTGGAGACGGAACTGACGTGCGAACAGCGACGAAGGATCCAATCCTCAGCGCAGCAGCACACCTGGGACGTAAGGGCAGAGAAACTGCTTTCCCTTTTGGGTGAGCAACAAACCACGGAGCCGCTCGGTAAACGCGCTCCCCGTCACATTGGGAGCAAATGATGCAGTTGCGAACTGTTCTGGCGAGCGTTGCGCGCCGGTGGTACTTGGTGGTTGCAGGCATGCTCGTCACCGGGCTGCTGTGTATGTCAATCCAAACGAGCGCGCCGGAAAAGTACAAATCTCAAGCAAGCCTGGTCCTCATGCCCTCAAGCCAGAGCATTGGCGACGCCGGAAATCCATATCTGTATCTGGGCGGTATGAGCGAGGCCCTTGACATTCTGATCCGCAAAATTACGTCACAGCCCGTGAAGGAACGGCTCCTGGCGAACTTCGGATCCGCAACCTACGTCGCAGAACCCGACCGCGGTACCAGTGGTGCGATCCTGGTCATAACTGCCACTGCAGACAACCCCGAAGAGACCATGGCAGTCCTGAAGGCAGTGATGGACGAGACTCCGCGCTCCCTCAACGACATGCAGGCAGCCCTCGACGTCGCTGTGCCGGCAAGGATCACCACCATGAGTCTTCTCGTGGACCGGCAGGCCGTACCCGAAGTGAAGGCCCGCACACAGCTGGTCCTCATTGCCGGGGCTGGGGGAGTGTTACTGACCCTGGTCCTGTCTGTCTTGGTGGATGGCTTGTTGATGACCAGGAAACGCAGGAAGGAAGCTTCGAGGAAAGAAGCCCTGCGGCCTGAGCAGCCCCCTCATAGGCGCGCAGCCCATGACGCCAAAGAAACGGATGAAGAGATTCGTGGAGTCCTGCCGCTGTCTTCAGGGCCAAGTTAGCCATGACTGCGTCAACTTTCCTGGGGATCCTGCTGCGCCGATGGTACATGGTGGCCTTCGGACTGGCGCTAGGTCTGGCTGCCCTTGGCGCCATCCGGTCATCGGAGCCCGTCTTTTGGACTGAAGCCGACGTTACCTTCGTGGCCCCTGAACGCGAACCGGCCTACTGGATCTCCGGTGGCAGCGCCATGACCTTGACGGAATTCGCCGACATGGTCAAGCGACGCGTCAATCAGGAAGCTCCATCTGTAGATCTGGGCCTGACACGGGGAACCCTCTACGGTGCCGGCGTTCAAAAGGGGTTCTCGGTGACGTTACCCGCCAACGGCGGTCAATGGAACAAGACATTCAGCCAACCGGTGCTCAAGATACAGGTAGTGGATACCAGCGCCGAAAGAGTGAACCAGGTCCTCGCCGACGTACTCGACCGAATAAACGACGCCACGATCCAATTGCAGAACGAAGCAACCGTAAAAGCGGACCGTATTTCCACGCAGACCACCCCGTCACAAGCAGAAGTCATATTCGGCGGCGGCACCCCGGTGACCCGCATGAAGGGATCAGTGGTGTGGGCTGGCCTGTCCTTGGCCCTCACTTCAATAGCAACCCTCTACGCTGATCGCGTCCTGGTGCGCCGCAAACAAAACCGCAACAACCAAGTGGAGGGGACACTCAATGCATCCCTCCTATGAAAGCACCACCGCCCCAGGCGGAGCCAGTGCTCTGGACGCCCCGGAGCGCAAAGACGTTTCATGGTTTGTCATCGTTTACTTGTTCGCTACGTGCCTTATTCCCTCAAATCTGACGATAACTGCTTTAGGCTCCGTTGGACGACCAAGCACACTCTGCGGCCTCTTGGCCTTCGCCTGGTGGCTGCTGTATCAGTTGCAACGCACTACGCCAACGCGCACAGGCACCCAAGCTGTCCGAATTGCCATGGTGGTTTTCCTGGCCGCCGCCCTGACCAGCTATTCGTTGGCAATGCTGCACGGCGTCCCCGATTCGGAGGCCAGCCCCGCAGACAGCGGGCTGATCAGGCTGGCCAGCTGGGCCGGAATCTTCCTGCTCATCAATGACGGACTGGCCAGCCGCCAAACTCTGATCAAAGTGCTGCGAAGCTTTGTCGTTCTCGGGACGGCGACGGCCGTCTTGGGATTGATGCAATTCGCCACAGGATCATCCCTTGTGGACTGGATCAGCATTCCCGGCTTCAGCGCAGCCTCGGAACTGACGGGCGTGCAGTCCAGGGGAGGGTTCATTCGTGCCGCCGGAATGGCCAGCCACCCATTGGAGTACGGAGTGGTACTAGCCGCTTCACTCCCCATCGCCATCGCGCTCGCCGTTACTGACCGGGCCAGAGGCTGGCTCCTGCGATGGCTGCCCGTGGCGGCCATCTCTTCGGCCGCCGTCCTATCGGTCTCCCGCTCGGCATTGATGGCCTTCGGCGTCGCTGTGCTTGCCTTGGTGCCGTCCTGGCCCAAGAAGGTTCGGCGTGGTGCACTGCTGCTCGGCCTCGTGCTGGCCGCAGGAATGTACCTGTTGACTCCCGGGATGCTTGGGACGCTCCGGGGGCTTTTCACGGTGGGGACAGCAGACCCCAGCATCAGTTCGAGGACCAGTGCATACACGACCGCTTTTGGGATGCTCGCCAACAACCCCGTGGTTGGGCGCGGGTTCGGAACCTTCCTCCCGGACTATGTCATCGTGGACAATCAATTCCTCGGGATCCTGGTGGAACTGGGATTCGTCGGCTTGGCGGCATTCGTAGCGTTGATTCTTTGCGCCATTGTCTGCTCTTGGCGGGCCCGTAAGCTGGCGTCCGATGACCAAATGCGCCAGGTCAGTCAGGGCGTTTTGGCCTCGATCACCGCGATCGCCGTGACCTTCGCGTTCTTTGACGGATTGTCGTTCGCCATGGCAGCCAGCCTCTTCTTCTTCATGCTTGGAATCGCTGGTGCGCTGTGGCGCCTGGCACGACAAACCGATGACGTCGATGCCGGACGGACATACCGTGTCCAAGGCCAGCCAGGAAAGCGGTAGCCATGAAACGGAAAACAACCGCAATGTTAGGCGCACTTGCCTTGTTCTGCCTCTTGGCCGCAACAGCGGTCGTTGGTGGCGCGCCGGGACCAGGCCCCGCTGCCGAACCAGAACCCAGTATCCAAACGCCGCGAAGCACAACGACGCACCCGCCTGGAATAGAACTCCGCGACGTCGACGGCGGCCTCGACTTCTACTCTCGATTCACGAACGGCTTACCCATCGAACCCTACTTCTTTCCTGTCGGCGTTTGGTTCGAAAGTGCCTTGGAAAAGGACTACGTCGCAAAGGATCGCGCGGCGGGACTAAACACGTACGTGGTCCTGACTCCGGACTCCGACCTCGACCTCGTCAGGGCTTCGGGAATGTACGCGATTCCCACATTCGCTGCAGCCCCGGCATCCGGCTATGCCTTGGGCGACGAAGTAGACATGTGGGGTGGGGCAGGAGACGCCCAATGGACCGGCAAGTTCCCGGGCGAAGGCCCTATATGCTCGCCTGAAGAGTCCAAATGCGGCTATACAGTGCAAAAGCAGTTACGAGCCTCCGCTCCACCGGGAATCATGACCTATGCGAACTATGGCAAAGGGGTGACGTTCTGGCTCTCCGATGAACAATCCCGGGCTTTCATCAACGGAACCCAGGACCTCGTATCAGCAGACAACTACTGGTTCACAGATCCCAACATTTGCGCCCAAACAGAGGGCGGAGCAATCACCGGCTACGCCAGGGACCTGACAGACTCCGAATGCCGATTGGCAGCCAACTATGGGTGGACCGTTGAGCGTATCCGAAAACTCACGGAAGGCAACGCACCCGTGTGGGCATTCGTGGAGGTGGGACACCCCTTTGAGGACTCACCACAGGCGACAACAATCAGCGGACCCGAAATTCGCGCAGCAGTCTGGAGCAGCCTCATCCACGGAGCCCGCGGGATCATCTACTTCAACCATAGTTTTGGCGGAGACTGCGTGACCCAACATGTGTTGCGTGATTGCCCAGGCGAAGCCCGCCCCACAGTTACCGCCGTCAACAAACAAATCAACAAGCTCGCCCCTGTCCTCAACGCCCCCTTCCTGGACGGCGCCACCACAGCCACCGGACCAGTGGACCTCGCAACCAAACTCCACAACGGCAAGGTCTACGTCTTCGCGGGAGCAGACAAGGGCACCGGCGGAACCGCAACCTTCACAGTGAACTGCGGCGGCAGCACCGCCGTCGTCATCGATGAAAACCGCACCATCCCCATAGAGGACGGAACCTTCACAGACGCCTTCGTCGATGGCAACGCAATCCACCTGTACAGCATCGAAGGCGGCGGCAGCTGCGGCTACTGACTAACGGCTGCTGTCGTCCCGCTCCCAAACGGCCGCCGACTTGCGTGATACCAGCGGACGACGACGGCCCGCACCGGCGAACGCGACATAGACGGCGGCATCGAACAAACTCAGCGGCCCCCGGACGGAGGACAGCAATTCCCGTATGGTCCGCGCACTGGAAGCACCGCCGGACACACCATCCTGCTCCGCGTTCCCCCGATACGTACGCCTGAGGACAGACAACAGTGCCGAGCACGTCCGCGGCGTCCGGACAACCACCGGCTCCGTGGGCAGCACCGCCTTCTCCCCGTCAGAAAAAAGCCGGTCCACATAGTAGTCATCACCGGTAAAGGAAGGGAACCTGCCCAACCTCTCGTGCCCTGAAAAGCTCAGGGCATACGCGCCTGCACCCCAAAGCCCTTGAGCATTACCCGGTATACGGGAACGGGCACGGTAGTAAGCCCTGACCAACACGGACGCGCCCTCGGTGTCATATCGAAAAGCAGGACGGGCGGCCAGCAAACTGTTGTCCTCCAAGGCAACAAAGACAGCACGAACCGCAGGGGCGCTAACCTCAATATCAGCATCCAGGTAAAGCCGCGGCCAACGCTCCGTGGCCTCGTCGGCAGCGTTCAACGCCGCAGTCTTGGACGCCTCGCGCACGTGAACCACATGAACACCTTTGCACCGGGACGCAATCGCTGCAGTAGCGTCCCTGCACCCGTTACAGGCCACCACCACATCAACCGTGCCCCACTCGATGACCTCCCTCAATGCCTCCAACGTCCTGCTGATCACCCCGGCCTCGTTATGCGCCGGAATGATGATTGCACCGGAGGGATAGGACCCGGTCATCGCAAGGTTACAGTCGAGGTACGCGTAGCGTGGGGGAGCGCCGCCCAACGCCGTTGACTCAGGACCGCCAACGCCGCGTCCCGATGCCCGGGCTTATTGAAGCGGGCAACCTCCGCGGCGAGCACAGCACCCCTAAAAGCCATGGCCCGGCCACGCCCAAGATATTTGGCCGCATAGCGGACCCGGTTGACCGACATCAAAGCAGTCAACTCCGGCGACGACCCCGACCCCCCACGCTCATGCCACATCCGGGCCGCCGGCTCAAACCAGATGGAAAAACCCGCGGCCCTCACACGATGGCAATAATCGGTTTCTTCCGAATACAGAAAGAACTGCTCGTCCCATGCACCCACCGCCTTCGCCGCATCAGCACTAATCAGCAGAGCCGCACCCGTCGCCCAATCAACCCGATGCCCATGCAGGTAACTCTCCGGGTCAAAGTCCATCTCCGACAACCAACCCGGCCTGGCCTTCACATGGCTGCCCAGCGCCGCGTCACCCAGCGCTCGCAGAACGCCCGGCTCACGGCGCAAGGACGGGTAGATACTTGCGTCATTGTCCAACAAGACCGGTACCACCATGCCGGCCCCCTGGGTGTTCATGCGCTTGAGCATGGCGGTCAACGCACCGGGTTCCACGCGCAGGTCCGGGTTGAGGATGAGATAGCTTCCTGCCTCTCCGGCCACGGACAACGCTGCATTGATGCCGCCGGCATAACCGAGGTTTCCTCCCGTTCGAACCGCCGTGATATCGGGATGGTGTGACAGTTCAAGAAAGGTGCTTTCGTCGGGAGAGTTGTCGGCCACCACCACTTTGATCCGAACAGCCGCCGCTTCTTTCCGCAGGCTGGCGACCAGTGGCCCGACGTCGTCGGCGTTGTTGTAGGTGACAACAACGACGGAGACGTCTGCCCTGTCGGTCGTCGGTACGAATGATCCCTGACCCCGGCTGGGCACGGGCTCAGGGACGAAGTTGGTCCCGATGGCTACAGGGCTTGCCACCGCACCGCCCGCGGCCGGGACACGGCTGCTCGCCATGCGTAATTTCACGTAGGCCTCCGGTCCCTCCACCAGGTAACGGCGGGCCAAGCGGCGCGGCTCCAGCATGAGGCGCCATGCCCATTCGAGTCCATGCGAGCTGGCCCATACGGGAGCGCGCCGGACATGCCCGGCCAGGAAGTCCACAACGGCACCGAATGCGAGCAGGACCTTGGCGCCGGTCAGGTGGCCGTACTCGGCAATCCACAGTTCCTGGCGGGGTTTTCCCAAACCAACCACCAGGACATCCGGGGCCGCCAGCCGTATCTCGTCGGCGAGCTTGCGGGATGAGGCCGCATCGCCCAGCGTGGATCTGGCAGGAGCCCACCATCCCACCACCGTCAAATCAGGCCGCTCTGCTGCGAACTTCCTCGCGATCAGTTCCTGGGTCTCTTCTGAACCTCCCAGGAAACCAAGGCGCAGTCCCCGTGTAGTTGCTCCATCCAACAGGGGGTGAATGAGGTCGCTGCCCGCAAGGCGGGGCCATATCCGCGAAGTGAGGCGCCGGGCCTCGGTGGCCAGGGGTGCGCCATCGATCAAGGTTAGCCATTCAACAGGCCCTGGTGGGTCCAATGTGCCAATCCAACGGCTTCCTGCTCCAAAATGCCGGATGTGGTCCAAATTTGCAGAACAAACGCCCAGGGGAGGTGCTTCGGGGGAGCTTGCACGGTCCAAAATCTCCCCTAGCGCGCCGTCAGCTTCCATGAGCCTTACTGGAACCCCGCCAAGGCTCACCCAAGGCGAATCGGACGCGCGCACTCCGGTTTCAACCATTCGTGCGTGCGGTTCAGGATGGAGATTACCGGCAGCGACACCGCGTCGCGGGTAAAGGTATGGGACTACCCGGTGGAAGAGATCTCCGGTGGGCACGATTTTCGGTAGCAGCATTCTCGGCTCCAACTCAAGGCATCACCATGTGGCCGACGATCCGAGGCTGCTGCACTGCCTGGATCGTCGGTGGCGGACCTGTGCCGCCGTGTCAACATGTTTACTTGAGTTGTCTCCCGGCCCCTGCAAGAGGCTGCCGTAGGGCCACTTTAGGACTTTTCAGGGCTCTCCGCTAGAGCTCCAAGCCTTTGAGGTACTCAGCCAGACGCTCCCTCGCATCGGGCGGATCAAATCCGGTGGCGCGGATTCTGCTCAGGTCCAGGACACTGCTTGGTGGCCTCGGCGCAGTGTTGGGCTTCGCGTAGTCCGATGTACTAATGGGTTGCACAAGATCTGGATCGACGCCCTGTAAGCCGTAGATGTCGCGGGCCACCTCATACCAGGACTTGGCTTCACCGCTGTTGCTGAGGTTGTACGTCCCGTAGGGCGCCTTGCTTCGGAGCAGGTGATGAATGCCCTCCGCGATGTCAGCTGCGAAGCTCAACCGTCCCCGTTGGTCATCCACCACCGATGGCGAGGCCCCCTTGACGGCCAACGAAGCCATGGTTCGAACAAAGTTCTTTCCGTCACCCACTACCCAGCTTGTCCTCACGATGTAGTGCTTCGGTACGGTGCTCACAGCAAGATCACCGGCGGCCTTGCTTTGGCCATAGACACTCAGGGGAGTGGGAACTTCATCTTCGTGGTGCACTTCTGTTGTTCCGTCGAACACGTAGTCGCTGGATACATGGACCAGAGTCAGTGAATGCTCGACGGCGGTACGCGCCAAGCGGGAAACGGCAGCGGAGTTGATGCTCCAGGCAGCTGCGCGGCCTTCCGGAGTCTCGGCGGCATCGACGGCAGTGAAAGCGGCTGCGTTGATGATCGTGGAGTAATTGCGCCAGTTGAGTGCCTCATATGCGTCCTCTACGCTGATGTCGAACTGCGCCCGACTGGCGAACTCCGCCGTGGCGTCGCCCGAGAAAGCATGCCGGAGGGCTGTACCCAACTGGCCGTCCGCTCCAAGGACCAGCGTCCGCCGCCCCTGCATGGGAACAACGTCACCCAACCGCGGATGCTTCCTGTCCTGTGCAGACACAATGGACTTCTCCAAGGGGATTGGCCACCGCACGGCTACTTCCTCATCGGCAAGGTTGAGGAACGTGTACTCCTTCTGTGCCTCCGCGCTCCAGTGATCGTTAACCAGGTACGTGTACGCCGTGTCGTCATCCAGCGTTTGGAAGGCGTTGCCCACCCCACGGGGGACAAAAACGGCGTCCTGAGGCGTCAGCTCTGCGGTAAACAGCGTCCCGAAAGTCGGGCCCTCGCGAAGGTCAACCCACGCGCCGAAGATCCGGCCGCAGGCCAAGGAAACGAACTTGTCCCAGGGTTCAGCATGAATGCCCCGAACCGTACCGCGCATTGCGTTGAAGGAAATGTTGTTCTGCACCGGACCGAAGTCGGGCAGCCCGGCATCCAGCATCTTGGTCCTGTGCCAGTTCTCTTTGAACCACCCCCTGTCATCCCCGTGAACAGGCAGCTCAAACAGCAGCAGGCCAGGGATGGGCGTGGTCCTCGAACGCAGCTGCCGTCCCGGCTCCACGCCTTAGTGCCCCTGTCCAGCGTATTTGGACTCCGTGGCTGCCTTCTGCGGCCGCCACCAGTGTTCGTTGTCCCTGTACCACTGCACTGTGTCAGCCAGCCCGGCGTCGAAGTCCGAATAACGGGGCGACCAACCGAGCTCGCGTCGAAGTTTGCTTGAATCGATGGCGTAACGGAGATCGTGACCGGGCCGGTCGGTCACCAGGTCATAAGCATCGCGGGGCTGCCCCACGAGGGTAAGCAACATCTCAACTACCTCGCGGTTGGAACGTTCGCCGTCGGCGCCGATTAAGTAGGTTTCGCCCAAGCGGCCGCCTTCCAATATCGCCAAGATTGCGGACGAGTGGTCCTCCACGTGGATCCAGTCCCGGACGTTCCGCCCGTTGCCGTAGAGGCGGGGTCGGAAACCGTCAAGGATGTTGGTGATCTGCCGTGGAATGAACTTCTCCACATGCTGGTAAGGACCGTAGTTGTTGGAACAATTACTGATGGTCGCCTTGAGGCCGAACGAGCGAACCCAGGCGCGCACCAACATGTCCGAGCCCGCTTTCGTTGCGGAATACGGACTTGTGGGACGGTATGTGGAGTCTTCCGTGAACCGGTGAGGATCGTCCAAGGCCAGATCTCCGTACACCTCATCCGTGGAGATGTGATGGAACCGGGTACCGTGCTTTCGCGCCGCTTCGATGAGGGTGAATGTGCCGAGCAGGTTAGTGTCCAGGAAAGGCCGGGGCTCCTCCAACGAGTTGTCGTTGTGCGACTCGGCGGCAAAGTGGACAACCGCATCCACCGAGGATGTCAATACGTCCACCACAGCAGCATCGCAGATGTCACCCTCGAAGAATTCAAAACGGTCTGTGGGTAGTCCCGACAGCGATTCAATGCTGCCCGCGTAAGTCAGTTTGTCCAAGACAGTGACATGGAGACGGGTGTGCTCCATGATGAAGTGAACGAAATTGCATCCGATGAATCCGGCCCCGCCGGTGACAAGGATTCTCTGCATGGCCAAAGCGTAACCGTCGAATACGGCGATGTGCAGCGGGAGAGGACAGTTAGATGCGCGGAATTATTCTGGCCGGTGGAACAGGATCCCGGCTCCATCCCATTACGCTCGGAATAAGCAAGCAATTGGTACCCGTCTTCGACAAGCCAATGATCTACTACCCACTGTGCACCTTGATGCTTGCCGGCATCCGCGACATCCTTATCATCACGACACCAACGGATGGCCCTCAATTCGAAAACCTGTTGGGCAATGGTTCCCAATTCGGCATTAATTTGAGCTATGCCCGGCAGCCGACGCCGGACGGGCTTGCCCAGGCATTCATTCTGGGGGAACAGCATATCGGTAGCGGCAAAGTGGCGCTGATCCTGGGCGACAACATTTTCAACGGCCCCGGCATGGGCAACCAGCTCCGACATTATGCCGATGTGGACGGTGGAGCCATCTTCGGGTACTGGGTCAAGGACCCGTCCGCCTACGGTGTGGTGGAGTTCGACGACCAAGGCATGGCCGTTTCCATCGAAGAAAAGCCCGCAGCGCCCAAAAGCAATTATGCCGTTCCTGGACTTTACTTTTATGACAACAACGTGGTTGCCATGGCCACGGAGCTGCAACCCTCTCCGCGGGGGGAACTGGAGATCACGGATATCAACAGGAAATATATGGAGCTTGGCCGGTTGCATGTGCAGAAATTTCCCCGGGGAACCGCTTGGCTGGACACCGGTACCTTCAGTGACCTGAATGACGCCTCAAACTATGTCCGTACCACGGAAAACCGACAGGGATTGAAGATTGGTGCTCCAGAGGAGGTGGCTTGGCGGATGGGCTACCTGACGGATGACGAGCTCCGCCAGCAGGCTGCCAAGCTCGCCAAGAGCGGCTACGGCAGTTACCTTTTGGACATTCTGGACCGCCAGTAGGCCGAAATCAAGCTGCTGAAACGTCCTCGAGAGCGCGCGCAATTTCAGCCGGCAGCGCCGTCAATTGGGCGTCCAGTACTTCCTTCAGCTGAACGGCGTTCCTGGGGCCGACGATTGCTGTGGCAACGCCAGGCCGGGAGAGCAACCAGCTGAGGGACACGTCCATCGGTGTCCGGCCAAGTCCGCGGGCGGCCATGGCCACGGCCTCCACCACACGTGATGGCCGCGACTCGAGATACGGCTCGACGTAACCGGCCAACCGACTCTGTGCGGCACGGGAATCGGCAGGAATCTGGCCACGGTATTTGCCGCTGAGTACTCCACGGCCCAGAGGCGCCCACGCCATCAGCCCCAGGCCGGCGTCTTCCACCGCAGGGATGAGTTCTTCCTCGGCTTTACGGTGGACGAGGGAGTATTCGGACTGGTTGGCCACGAGGGTGAAGCCGGCCACGGCCGCTGCCTTGGCCGTCTGCCAACCGTTGTAATTGGAGATACCCACATAGCGGGCACGTCCGCTCCGCTGGGCAAGTTCCAAAGCCGAAAGAGTCTCGTCCAAGGGAACATTCGGATCCCACTCGTGGGCGAACCAAATGTCAATGTAGTCGGTGCCAAGCCTGGCGAGGCTGGCATCAAGTGCGGAGAGCATTGCGCCGCGGGAAGCGTCGACGCTGCGCCTGGAGTCCGAGGACGACACGCCGGCTTTAGTGGAAATCACAATTTCGGAACGGGCCACGACGTCGCCCAGCATGGATCCCAACATCGCTTCTGCCCGGCCTTGCGCGTAGGACGCTGCCGTGTCTACAACAGTGCCGCCAGCGGCAACGAATTCATGGAGCAGTTCAGCCGCGTCCTGCTCGTCGGTTTCCTGGGCCCAGGACATGGTGCCAAGGGATAAAGAGGACACGCGGAACCCACTGTTTCCGACATAACGCTGCTGCATAGCAGTTAGCTTACGGGGAGTTTGCGGACTTCATGACGTAGGGTCTATTCACGTGAACTGGATAGAAGCAGCCTTGCTGGGCCTGGTGCAGGGCCTCACCGAATTCCTCCCGATTTCCTCGAGCGCACACCTGCGCATTGTCGGCTCGTTCCTTCCGAATGCCGCAGATCCGGGTGCAGCCTTCACGGCCATTACGCAGCTGGGAACTGAAACCGCTGTAATCGTCTACTTCTGGCGGGACATCGTCCGGATCGTCGGGGCTTGGTTCGGCTCCCTCACGGGCAAAGTCGAGCGCAACAATCCGGATGCCCGCATGGGTTGGCTGGTCATCCTGGGCAGCTTGCCCATCATCATCCTGGGCCTGCTGTTCCAGGACCAGATTGAGTCAGTGTTACGCAGTATGTGGATCGTTGCCACCATGCTGATCGTCTTCGGCATGATTCTTGCTGTCGCCGATGCCATCGGCCGGCAAGAGAGGGACCTCACGCAACTGAGCTATAAGCACGGCATCCTCTACGGCTTCGCGCAAGCCATGGCGTTGATCCCGGGCGTTTCCCGCTCCGGCGGCACCATCACAGCCGGCCTCCTCATGGGTTACACCCGTGAAGCAGCTGCCCGGTACTCCTTCCTCCTGGCCATACCCGCGGTGTTCGGCAGCGGCCTTTACCAGCTTTATAAGACAGTGACGAACGAGGGCCTTGCTGGCCCCTACGGTCTCCCGGAGACTGCCTTGGCCACGGTGATCGCTTTCGTGGTGGGTTACATCATTATTGGCTGGTTCCTGAAGTTTGTCTCCACCCGCAGTTACAGGCTCTTCGTTTGGTACCGCATCCTCCTGGGCCTGGCTTTGTATGTCCTGCTCGGTTTCAATGTCATCAGTGCCTAGCACTAAGGTTGAGTCGTGAAATCGTGGACCTCCCGCCCTGTTCCTGAGCTGCCCGGCAGCATGCCGCAACTACGGCTGTACGACACAGCCATCGGCCGAGTGGTGGACGTCGAGAGACAGCCGGAACAGTCAATGTACGTCTGTGGCATCACGCCGTATGACGCTACCCACATGGGACACGCGGCCAGCTATGTGGCATTCGACCTCCTGAACCGTGCCTGGCGCGATGCCGGCGTCCGGGTCTCCTACGTCCAGAACGTCACGGACATCGATGATCCGCTCCTGGAGCGCGCCACGGCAACAGGCGTGGACTGGCGTGACTTGGCCCAGAGCCAGATCGACCTTTTCCAGACAGACATGGACGCCCTGAATGTCCTCGCGCCGAACCACTACATCGGCGCAGTCGAGGCGATCCCGGACATCGTGCCCGCTATCGAGCAGCTTATTGCCGACGGCGTTGCTTATCGCGTTGCCGGTTCTGAAGGAGAGCCCGACGGCGATGTCTACTACGACGTCGAGACGGCGGGCAAGCGCTCCGACGCCACAGACGCCTGGACACTGGGCGATGTCTCCGGCCTCGGCGAAAAGGAAATGCTGGAGCTGTTCGCAGAGCGCGGTGGCGACCCAGCCAGGGCGGGCAAGCGCCACGCCCTCGATCCCTTGCTCTGGCGCGTTGCACGGGACGGCGAACCGAGCTGGCCCGGAGCTACCTTGGGCGATGGCCGGCCGGGTTGGCACATCGAATGTACGGTGATCGCACAAAAGTACCTTCCCGCCCCCTTCACTGTTCAGGGCGGCGGCTCTGATCTGGTCTTCCCGCACCATGAAATGGGCGCAGGCCATGCCTACTCCTTGTCCGGCGTTCCGCTGGCTCGCCACTACTCACACGCCGGCATGGTGGGCTTGGACGGCGAGAAGATGAGCAAGTCCAAGGGCAACCTGGTACTTGTCTCAAAGCTGCGCGCTGCAGGGGAGGAGCCGGCGGCCATCCGCCTTGCCATCCTTGCCCACCACTACCGCTCGGACTGGTCATGGACCGATGCGGAGTTCGCCGAAGCCAAGGACCGGCTCACACAGTGGCGTGCTGCCTTGGACTGCGCGCCGGCCGGATCCGCTGCAGGACTGATATCTGCCATGCGCGATGAACTTGCCAACGACCTCAACGCTCCTGGCGCAATCGCCGCCGTCGACTCTTGGGCGAAGGAAGCGATTCGCACTGCCGCTGAGAAGTCGGAGCAGGATACCGCCCTTGTTAGCGACGCCATTGATGCTTTGCTCGGCGTTGAGCTATAAGCTCCCCAAGAAAACAATCAACGGCCCTGACATCTTGTCAGGGCCGTTGTTGGTTTTTGCCGGTACTGATCCCTTAGGGGCGCTCTTTACCGCGTCGCTTCAGGTACCGCTCAAACTCGCGGGCGATTGACTCACCGGACGCCTCCGGGAGATCGGCGGTGTCCTTCGCTTCTTCCAGTTGCCGCACATAGGCAGCAATTTCAGGGTCCTCCGTGGCGAGCTCGTCCACTCCACGCTCCCAAGCCTCCGATTCTTCAGCCAACGCCTGGCTGTCCAAAGGAACCTGCAGCAGATCCTCGATCCTGTGCAGGATCGCGAGCTGTGCCTTGGGGGAGGGCGGCTGGGCGACGTAATGCGGAACTGCTGCCCACAGGGAGACCGTGGGCAGCCCTGCCAGCATTGCGAACTCTGCGAGCACGCCCACGATGCCCACTGGCCCCTCGTACTGGGAAGCCTCCAGGTTGAGGCGCTCCCGCAGGGAACTGTCCTCGGTGGTGGTGCTAACCGGAATTGGACGGCTATGGGGCACGTCGGCCAGCAGCGCGCCCACCAAAATCACGGAGTCCACCTTGAGCGCTTCGGCATGGACCAGTAATTCGGTGGTGTAGGCGCGCCAGCGGTATGAAGGTTCGGTACCGAGCACGAGGACCACGTCAACGTTGCTGTCCGGAACTTCAGCCTTGTAAATCCGGGTCGACGGCCATTTCACCTTCCGGGCACCTGAGGACGTGCGACGCACGGTGGGCCGCGTGAACTGGAAGTCGTAGTACTCCTCGGCATCCACAGTGGCAACCTTCTTGCCATCCCAGAGCTTGTTCAAGTAGTGCAGGGCATCGCTAGCGGCCTCTCCGGCGTCATTCCAGCCCTCAAACGCGGCGAGCATTACCGTGACACGTTGGCCGTCCGCGGGTTCCTTAAGGAAACGCTCGGGCTCCGCGGTGATGTCCTGTCCTTCGGGGGTCCCGTCCACACTGTTCATCCACTCACCCTACGTCCAAGACCCTCGTGGATGCATGGCATTTCACGCCGAAGCGTGTCCGGGATTCGCCCACAGCGCAACGGACGAACGGCCGCCCGCCAGGTTCCACGTAGACTGGAAACCATGCATTCGTTACCCAGCCAGCCCCTCCTCAAAGCCGTGCTCTGGGATATGGATGGCACACTCGTGGACACGGAACCCTACTGGATCGCTGCGGAGCGCGCCCTGGTGGAATCCCACGGCGGCACATGGTCCCACCAGCAGGCAATGCAATTGGTGGGACAGTCCCTGCTTCACTCGGCAGCCGTCCTGCAGGCCGCGGGCGTCAGGCTCGAAGCCCGTGACATCGTGGACACGCTGAGCGCACAAGTCATCGAGCAGGTCCGTAAAGAAGTCCCATGGCGGCCCGGGGCACGCGAACTGCTGGATGAACTCCACTTGGCGGGCATCCGCTGCGCCCTGGTGACCATGTCCGAAGGCCCGTTGGCCGGAGTGGTGGTGGAGAGCCTTCCCAAGCCCTACTTCGAGTTCATGGTGACAGGTGACACCGTCACCAACGGGAAGCCGCACCCGGAGGCCTACCTCACCGCCGTGGAACGCCTCAGGTTGAACGACCCGTCCGTCACCATCGACCACTGCGTCGCCTTGGAGGATTCCATCCCAGGTGCCACTGCCGCTATCGCTTCGGGTGTGGTCACAGTGGGAATTCCCCATCAGGTTCCCCTCCCGGAAGACCCCCGGATGATCACGTGGCCCACGTTGGTGGGCCGTACCGCAATCGATCTACAGCAGCTCGTGGCGGACCGATTCGCCGCAGCCAACCTGTTCGAAGGGGCCAACTAGGTGAGCAGCCCCTCCACACAGCAACACCCGCAAACCAAAAAGAGGGACGGCATTCCCCTCGGACGAATCGCCGGCATTCCCGTCTACCTTGCGTATTCGTGGTTTGTCATCGCGGCCTTTACGGTGTTCGTTTACGGGCCGGTGTTGATGGACTACATGCCCTACCTGAATAACTGGGCCTACCTTGTGGCGCTGTGCATTGCCCTGCTGCTCGCCATTTCCGTCCTGATCCATGAACTTGCACATGCGCTCAGCGCAAAGGCCTTCAAATGGCCAACCGAGAAGATCGTTCTGAATCTTTGGGGTGGACACACTCAATTCGAGAACTTCACAGCTTCCCCGGGGAAGTCCGTCATCGTCGCCCTGGCTGGGCCTGTTTCCAACTTCGTCGTCGCCGCGGTCATGTGGGCAGTAATGTCCGCCGACTTGCTCAGCGGAGTGTCGGCGACCCTGGGTGACATCCTGATGAGGGCAAACCTCTTGATCGGCATCTTCAACATACTTCCCGGGATGCCACTGGATGGCGGGCGTTTGGTGGAGTCTGCTGTATGGAAAGCGACCGGTAGCCAGGACAAGGGCACCATTGCCGCAGGGTGGTCCGGGCGCATCATCGTTGTGGTGCTGGTCATTTGGTTTATTGGCTTGCCCTTGATCAGCGGCGCTTGGCCGGACCTCACCTTCATTGTGATCACCGTGTTGGTGTGCGGCTTCCTCTGGATGGGCGCCTCGAGCTCCATCCACCATGCAAAGCTCCGCAGTCGTCTGTACCTGGTAAGTGCCGCGGGGTTGGCTGAGCCCGCAGTGGGCGTGCCGAACTCGGCTTCAGTGGCAGACGTCCTGGACATTTCACCCGCCGGAAGTCCCGCCGTCGTGATTTGCGGTCCCGACGGCAAACCGCAGGGAGTTGTGGATTTCGGCGCAACGCTCGCTGTTCCAGCCGCAGCTGCCACGACGACGCCTGTCACCGCAGTCGCGCATGCCCTGGCCGCCGGGGCGTACGTCCCCGAATGGTCCAAGGGGCAGGAACTGATCCAGTACTTGGCGCGCCTGGAGGGCGGCGAATACGCTGTGGTTGATCACAACGGAATCGTCACCGGGCTGCTCCGCCAGCAGGCCGTAGTGACGGCCATAACAGGTAAGGAAGCACGCAAGAGCGGGCGCGCCTGACTGCCTTGCCGGTAGAGTTACATGCCGGCGGTTATACAAGACAGACCCATTGAATTTTGGCGCCCACCAGCCGGTTACACACCGCGGCCCAGCCGTACAGGAGCGAGGAACACCACATGAGCAGCGAAACCGCCGCCCCCGCAGCAACCACAGGCACTGACGAGCCCGGTACCGGCTCAACAGTCCAGCCGACGGGCGCTGCACGACGCCGCGGGCCTTTCCGTGTGGGCGAGCGGGTCCAGCTCACGGACGAGCGTGGGCGCATGAACACCATCACCTTGGAAGTGGGCGGCGCCTTCCATACGCACCGCGGCTTCTTGAACCACGATGAAATCATCGGCAAGGTGGATGGCTCGGTGGTTAGCAACAACGTCGGCCAGCAGTATCAGACCTTGCGGCCGCTGCTCTCCGACTTCGTTCTGTCCATGCCCCGTGGTGCCGCTGTGGTTTATCCCAAAGATGCAGGCCAGATCGTCACCATGGCCGATATCTTCCCGGGCGCGCGGGTTGTGGAAGCCGGCGTTGGCTCCGGCGCACTCTCCATCTCCCTGCTGCGCGCAGTCGGCGACGGCGGCTACCTCCACTCCTTCGAGCGTCGCGAAGAGTTCGCGGACATCGCCAGGGGGAACGTTGAGACCATCTTCGGTGGACCGCACCCCGCGTGGCAGATCTCCCTGGGAGATTTCCAGGAAGAGGTAGTCAAGGCCGAGGCCCCGGGGTCCGTGGACCGGGTCGTGCTGGACATGCTTGCGCCGTGGGAGTGCTTGGACGCGGTTGCTACTGTCCTGGCTCCAGGCGGTGTCTGGATCAACTACGTAGCAACAGTCACCCAGTTGTCCCGCACTGCCGAAGCCATCCGCGCTGACGGCCGCTTCACCGAGCCGGACGCTTGGGAATCGATGGTTCGTGGCTGGCACCTCGAGGGCCTTGCTGTCCGTCCGGACCACCGGATGGTCGCCCACACCGGATTCCTGCTGGTCACCCGCCGTCTCGCTGAGGGCGTCACGGGAATTTCCGTGAAGCGCCGCCCTTCCAAGACCGAATTCAGCGAAGAGGACCTCAACGCCTGGACCCCTGCAGCAGTGGGGGAGCGTTCCGTCTCGGACAAAAAGCTGCGCCGTGCAGCACGTGATGCCATCGCCGGGACCAACGTTCAGGATGATCCCTCAGTCACAAACTGACAAAGGTCACAATAGGGTTCGCATTCCGGATGTCACCCAGCACCCTGAGCTTTTCGGGACTAAGGTCTTGTTAAGCGCAGGAAGGGGCTGATGAATCGTGGATACGTCAAACAACGACCTTGGACGGCCGACGCCGGAAGAAGCAAACGACGCAGCGGAGAATACGGCAAGCCGGGGGCTTGGCGTTGTTCAACCGCCGGAGACCTCGAGTGAGCTGACTGTTGCCGAACGGCAAATCAACATTCTCCGGGACAAGCTTCGCCACATCGACCGCCAGTTGGCAGCCGCGACCCAGAACAACGGCAAACTGGTCAGCATGCTGGAAACGGCGAAGGCTGAAATTCTTCGTTTGAAGGGCGCCCTGGAGCAGGAGGGCCAGCCTCCTTACAGCTTCGGTACCGTGGTGCAGATCAACCCACGGAAGCAGCCGTCAGCCGGCAGTTCCGGGCAGGCAGCCACCGAAGAGTCCGTGGATATCTTCAACTCCGGCCGCAAGATGCGCGTGGGAGTCAGCCCGCTCGTCAACCTCAACCAGCTCGCTGTAGGACAGGAAGTCCTGCTGAACGAGGCACTCCTGGTAGTGGCCGGGCTCGGTTACGAACGCGCCGGCGAACTGGTCACCCTCAAGGAAATGCTGGGCAAGGACCGGGCACTGGTGGTGGGCCGCGCCGACGAAGAGCGTGTAGTCAGGCTGTCCGGGGCACTCCAAAGTGTTCATTTGAAAGTGGGCGACGCGTTGTCGCTCGATTCAAGGACCGGCTACGCGCTGGAGAAGGTCCCTCGCGCCGAGGTGGAGAACCTCGTCCTCGAAGAAGTTCCGGACATCACCTACCAGGACATCGGTGGGCTTGGCCCGCAGATCGAGCAGATCCGCGACGCCGTGGAGCTGCCGTTCCTCCATCCGGACCTCTACCGTGAGCATGGCCTGAAGGCCCCCAAGGGCATCTTGCTCTACGGCCCTCCGGGCTGCGGTAAAACCCTGATTGCCAAGGCAGTAGCGAATTCCCTCGCTGCCCGGGCTGCGGAACGTGCGGGCAACACCGATCTCAAGAGCTATTTCCTGAACATCAAGGGTCCGGAGCTCCTTGACAAGTACGTGGGTGAGACCGAGCGCCACATCCGGCTGATCTTCTCGCGCGCCCGTGAAAAGGCTTCAGATGGCAGCCCCGTGGTGGTCTTCTTCGACGAAATGGATTCCTTGTTCCGCACCCGCGGTACCGGGGTGTCCTCCGACGTCGAAACCACCATCGTGCCGCAGCTTCTCAGTGAGATCGACGGTGTGGAGCGCCTGGACAACGTGATTGTGATTGGGGCCTCAAACCGTGAGGACATGATCGATCCCGCAATCCTTCGTCCCGGTCGCCTTGACGTGAAGGTCAAGATTCAACGACCCGACGCCGAGGCCGCAGCCGACATCTTCGCAAAGTACATCACCACTGACCTGCCCTTCCACCCTCAGGATTTGGCTGAATATGGCGGCGACGTGCAGGCCACCGTGGACGCCATGGTCCAGCGCACCGTGGAGGCCATGTACTCCACGGAGAAGTCCAACGAGTACCTCGAGGTCACCTACGCCAACGGCGACACCGAAATGCTGTACTTCAAGGACTTCAACTCCGGCGCCGTGGTCCAGAATGTGGTGGATCGGGCCAAGAAGTACGCCATCAAGGATTTGCTGACCAGCCACCAAAAAGGTCTTCGGATCGATCACCTGCTTCGGGCCGTGGTGGATGAGTTCCGTGAGCATGAGGACATGCCCAACACCACAAACCCCGATGACTGGGCACGGATTTCGGGCAAGAAGGGCGAAAGGATCACCTACATCCGCACCATCGTTCAGGGCAAGGCAGGCCAGGAGCCTGGCAAGTCCATCGAAACCACCGCCAACACTGGGCAATACCTGTGACAGCAAGGCCCGAGGGTTCACCCGGAGAGAAGCTTCCCGCAGGCGGCGCCATGCGCGTCATGGGCTCGGAAACTGAATATGGGATCCATGCACCGTCAGCGCCGGGAGCTAACGCGACCATGATGTCCGCCAGGATCATTCAGGCGTATGCAACTGTTACCCGGCAACGTGCGGCCGGCGGCGCGGAGACACGGTGGGACTATACGGACGAGGAACCGCTGCACGATGCCCGCGGTTGGACAGTGGATAGGTCAACGGCGGATCCCAGCCAGCTGACGGACCAGCCGCCAGTGCTCGACGCCGAAGCGGTCGCCTTGGCCTATGGCCGACAGGAGTTGGAACTGGACGGCGCTGACGAGTCCGGTTCCCTCCTGATGAACATGGTCCTCGGCAATGGTGCCCGCCTTTACGTCGATCATGCGCACCCTGAGTACTCCAGTCCCGAGGTCACCAACCCACGCGATGCCGTGGCCTGGGATGCCGCCGGTGACCTGGTGGCGTTGGCTACCGTCAGGAAGGTCGCGTCCGATACAGGGCTTCCTCCGATCAACCTCTACAAGAACAACACCGACAACAAGTCTGTGTCCTATGGCTCGCATGAGAACTACCTCATGCCCCGTTCGGTGCCCTTCGGGGACATCATCCGTGGATTGACTCCCTTCTTCGTTTCGCGCCAAGTCATGTGCGGTGCGGGCCGGGTGGGGATGGGACAGGACAGCTCAACGCCCGGCTACCAGATCAGCCAACGGGCTGACTTCTTTGAGGCAGAGGTGGGGCTGGAGACCACCATCCGGCGCCCCATCATCAACACGAGGGACGAGCCACACGCCACAGCGGACAAGTACCGCCGCCTCCACGTAATCATTGGTGACGCCAACCTCAGCCAGGCCTCAAATTTCCTGAAGTTCGGAACCACTGCCATGGTCCTGAGCCTCATTGAGGCGGGACAGGCTCCCAGGATCGAAGTTCATGAGCCTGTCCAGGCCCTCCAAGCCGTCAGCCACGACACCACCTTGGCTGTCACAGTAAGGCTCCTCGACGGCAGACGCGTGACAGCTCTCGATCTCCAGTGGATGTATTTCGAGGCCGCCGCCAAACTGGCCCAGGAGACAGGGGTAGCGGATTCAGTCACTGGAGACGGCCATACGCATCAGGTTTTGTCCCATTGGGAGTCCACGTTGACAACTCTCGGTACAGATCCTGATGCTGCTGCCTCGTCGGTTGAGTGGGTGGCCAAAAAATCGCTGCTGGAAGGTTACCGAAACCGAGACGGACTGGCGTGGGACGATGCCCGTCTGGGCTTGGTGGATCTTCAATGGTCCGATATCCGACCCGAGAAAGGCCTCTACTACAGGTTGCTCTCCAGGGACAGGATGAGGCGTATTGTCGACGACGGCGACATCACCCGGGCGGTCACCGAACCGCCGTCGGACACCCGGGCCTACTTCCGCGGCCGGTGCGTTTCCAGCTTCGGCAAGGACGTTGTCGGCGCCAGCTGGGACTCGGTGATCTTCGATGTTCCAGGGCTGGGAAAACTGCAACGGGTACCCACGCGCGAGCCTTTGAGGGGCACACAGGCTTTGACCGGCGCGCTCTTTGACCGCCACACGGATGCTGCTTCATTCCTGGCCGAATTGCTGGGTCAAAAACCACCGCCGGCGAGGAGCTGACGGATGAACGCCACAGGACTATTCGTGCCGGGTCAAAGCCGTCCGCAGCACCGGTCCGCGTGGCAATATTGCATTAGGAAGTCTCCGTCTTCAGGAGACTGACAGTAGGGAGAAAGAAAATGGCAGCACAGGAGCAGCAACAACCGCAGTCACGGGACACCGAGACCGAAGTCGACGTACCGGAAGCACCACCGGCAGCACCCGAGGCACAGGCTTCGGAAGCGACGCAGGGTGTGGATGACCTCCTCGACGAAATCGACGGCGTTCTCGAGTCGAACGCTGAAGAGTTCGTGAGGGCGTTTGTCCAAAAGGGCGGCCAGTAGGCGGACCCGCCAGAGGATGTACTGCCCGGCCGGCGTGAGGCCGCCGGGCATCGGAATGCAGAGTCGAAGGAGTGCAGCAATGCAGGACCCATCAACCGGCCCCCTGGCCACCCAGGCAACGTCTTCTTTCACGGAGCATCTTCAACGCTCGCGTCCCGAACTCCTTCCCTTCACTCAATCGTTACCCGCCGGTATGGTCCCGGCCTCGCCGCACGCCACCACGATCGTGGCCTTGACGTACGCCGGTGGTGTGCTGATGGCCGGGGATCGCCGCGCCACCATGGGCAACATCATCGCCAGCCGGCACATCGAGAAGGTATTTCCGGCGGACCAGTATTCAGTCCTCGGCATTGCCGGAACTGCCGGCTTGGCCATCGACATCACACGGCTTTTCCAAGTGGAATTGGAGCACTACGAAAAGATCGAGGGCACGCTCCTCAGCCTCGTCGGCAAGGCCAACCGATTGGGCGCCATGATCCGCGGAAACCTACCCATGGCAATGCAGGGCATGGCAGTCGTTCCACTGTTTGCCGGCTTCGACCACGTCTCCGGCGTGGGCCGCTTGTTCTCCTACGACGTCACAGGCGGCCGCTACGAAGAACAGGAGCATCACTCCGTTGGTTCCGGTTCCGTATTCGCGCGGGGAGCCCTGAAGAAACTGTGGAAACCAAACTTGTCAGAAGAGAACGCCGTGGCAGTGGCTGTTGAGGCCCTCTACGATGCCGCCGATGACGACTCCGCCACCGGCGGTCCTGACCCTGTCCGGCAACTATGGCCGGTGGTGTACACCGTCGACCGTTCCGGCAACCGGCGCGTCCCTGAACGGGACCTGGCCGCGATAGCCGGCGCCATTGTCGAATCGCGGGCCGCAGCAGGAAGGGAGGCCTGACATGACACAGCAGTTCTATGTCTCTCCCGAACAGCTGATGAAGGACCGTGCGGACTTCGCACGGAAGGGCATCGCCCGCGGACGTTCTGTAGTGGTCATCAGCTGCGCCGACGGCATCGCGCTGATCGCCGAAAACCCTTCGCCCTCGTTGCACAAAATCGGTGAAATTTACGACAAAATTGCCTTCGCTGCGGTCGGCAAGTACAACGAATTTGAAAGCCTCAGGCAAGCCGGCGTCCGCTACGCCGATGTCCGTGGCTATTCCTATGATCGCGAGGACGTTACGGCGCGCGGCCTTGCCAGTGTTTATGCACAAAGCCTTGGAGCTGTGTTCACGGCCGAGCAGAAGCCGTTCGAAGTGGAGTTGGCGGTAGCCGAAGTTGGCGTCACCCAGGAACAGGACCACCTGTACCGGCTCACCTTCGATGGATCAATCGCCGATGAGAACGGCTTCGTTGTCATGGGCGGGCTTGCCGACCAAATTTCCGACGTCGTCAACGGGGCTTGGGAGCCGGAGCTCAGCTTGGCGGGGGCCATGCAATTGGCCCTGCGCGCCTTGGCCACGAACAAGGAAGTTGAAGAACTGCCCGCCACTGCCGTCGAAGCCGCCGTGCTCTACCGTGCTTCGGAAAGCAACCGCGGATCCCGCAGGGCGTTCCGGCGGTTGTTGCCGGATGACATGACCCGGTTGCTCACAGAGGAGAGCTGAGATGGATAAACGGATTTTTGGCATCGAAACGGAATTTGGAATCTCTTATTCCAGCCCGGATTCACGCCCGCTGGCTCCCGAGGAAGTTGCACGGTACCTGTTCCGCAAGGTGGTCAGTTGGGGGAGGTCCTCCAACGTGTTCCTCACCAACGGTTCCCGTCTTTACCTTGATGTGGGCTCGCACCCTGAGTACGCCACGGCCGAGTGCGACGACCTTGCCCAGCTCATCGCCCATGACCGGGCGGGCGAACTTATCCTGGACGACCTCGTGGATGAGGCCCAGGCCAGGCTCGCGGCAGAGGGTTTCAATGGCACGGTCTACCTCTTCAAGAACAACACTGATTCGGCCGGGAACTCCTACGGCAGCCACGAGAACTACCTCATACCGAGGCGCGGGGAATTCTCCCGCCTGGCCGAGATCCTGATTCCCTTCCTGGTTACCCGGCAGTTGATCGCCGGGGCCGGCAAGGTATTGAAGACCCCGCATGGCGCCACGTTCGCTTTCTCCCAGCGCGCTGACCATATCTGGGAAGGCGTGTCTTCGGCCACCACCCGGTCCAGGCCCATTATCAACACACGCGATGAGCCGCATGCGGACGCGGAGTTCTACCGCCGCCTCCACGTGATCGTGGGCGACTCCAACATGTCTGAGACGTCCGCGCTGCTCAAGGTAGGCACTGTGGACCTCATCCTCCGCATGATTGAGGCGGGCGTCATCATGCGGGACATGCGCATGGAGAACCCGATCCGCAGCATCCGCGAAATTTCCCACGACCTTACGGGTCGCGCACTGGTTCGGTTGGCCAATGGACGGCAACTCACTGCCCTTGATATTCAGCGGGAGTACCTCAACAAGGTGACAGACTTCGTGGCCACCAACGGCGCGCACAACGCCCACGTACCGCTCATCCTGGACTTGTGGGAGCGGACCTTGAATGCCATCGAGAGCGGTGACACCAGCACCATCGACACCGAAGTGGATTGGGCTATCAAGAAAAAGCTCATGGACGGCTACATGCGCCGCCATGACCTCAGCCTGGATTCACCCCGTATTGCCCAATTGGACCTCACGTACCATGACATTTCGCGGCAACGCGGCATCTTTTTCCTCCTGCAGGCGCGCGGCGCAGCACGCAGGCTGGTTACGGAAACCGACGTCAAGGATGCCGTGGACGCACCACCCCAGACGACTCGCGCAAAGCTCCGCGGAGACTTTGTGCGGAGGGCGCAGGAGCTTGGCCGCGATTACACAGTGGACTGGGTACACCTGAAACTCAACGATCGCGCCCACCAAACGATCCTGTGCAAGGATCCTTTCCGGAGCGTGGACGAACGAGTGGATGCACTCCTGGACTCAATGGGCTGACGCGCTCTTTAAGCTGGCTCCCAGCTTCACGGGCTATTCTGGATAGTGGTCTCTTCCCGAGATACACCTTGCTTGGATGCGCTACGCGCCTTTCCGAGTGTCCCTTTGCCCCGACGAAAGTGTCTTTTTGTGCGCCGACTCCTAGCAATACTTCTTCCCGCCCTCCTGCTCATTACCGCCTGCGGTGGGGAAAGCACTCCGGCCGCTGAGCCCACCAGCAAGTCTGTTGGGGACGTCTCCAAGCTTGACTCCCTGAAGGTGACGGACAACGGCAATGACAAAGCGCCCGCCCTTGATTTCTCCAAGCCGCTGGCGGTGACGGGACCCACCGTCAAGGTCGTCAGCGAAGGTGATGGAGAGCCCGTCAAGATGGGTCAAATCGCCGAACTGGTGTTCGTCGCAGTGGACGGCACTGATGGCAAGACGCTGGAGGACGGTTACACCAAAGGACCCCAGCCGATCGAGCTCTCCGAGCAGATGAAAACCGGCAATGAGCTGATCTTCGACGCCATCATCGGCGCCAAAGTTGGCAGCCATGTAGCTATCGCCGCTCCGGGCAACTCGTCTGCCACGGCACCTGCGTCCACACAACTGGTGGTATTCAAGATCGCCTCCGCCAAGGACGCCCCCGGCCTGTTGAGCAAGGAAGAAACTGAGCAGCTGGACAAAGACGGCAAGCTTCCCAAGGTGACCTTTGACGACAAGGGCGTACCTTCCGTGGACATCCCCAAGACTGATGTGCCTGCCGGTCTTTCAGTCAAGGTCCTGTCCGAGGGCACCGGCGAGGAGTTGACAAGCTCTGACACGATCGATGCCAACTACAGTGGCTGGCGCTGGGAAGACAGCACCAAGTTCGATTCCAGCTATGACCGCGGGGAGGCCGCTACCTTTGGCCTGAACCAGGTCATCAAGGGCTGGACGCTTGGCCTCACAGGCCAAAAGGTGGGTTCCAAGGTTCTTCTGACGATTCCTACGGATCTCGCGTATGGTCCGAACGCCGCTGCCCAGGGCAAACCTGCCGGCCCGCTGGTCTTTGTCGTAGAGATCACCGGCAAAAAGTAGATCCCAACCAGGTTCTGGCTAAGCTGGTTCCTGAGAACTTCTCCGTCCCTTGAACTTAGGAGCAACCATGTCATTTGGTCAGCGTGACTTCGACCGCACCAAGCCCGAAATCGACTTCCCTGAAGGCGACGTCCCCACGGACCTCGTTATCACGGACCTCATTGAGGGCACCGGCCCCGAGGCCAAGGCCGGCGACACTGTGTCCACCCACTACGTCGGCGTCGCCTGGTCCACCGGCGAAGAATTCGACGCTTCCTGGGGCCGTGGCGCTCCGCTGGACTTCCGTGTGGGCGTCGGCCAGGTCATCCAGGGATGGGACCAGGGCCTTCTGGGCATGAAGGTGGGCGGCCGCCGTCGCCTGGAGATCCCTTCGGAGCTCGCCTACGGCTCACGTGGCGCTGGTGGAGCAATCAAGCCCAACGAGGCCTTGATCTTCGTGGTCGACCTCGTGGCTGTCCGCTAGGACTCTGGCATCCGCAAGGCGCGTTACCCTCCGGTTTTGCCGGTCGGTGACGCGCCTTGCTGCTTTCCCGCTGGTTTTTAGTAACGTAGCAACCGTGTCCGCATCCCGCACTGAACGTCTCCTGAACCTTCTCCTGGCTTTGCTCAATACCAAAGTGGGCCTTCCACGTGCCGTGCTGCGCGAAAAGGTCTACCACGATTCAGCGGACAATGATGTCGCTTTTGGACGGATGTTCGAGCGCGACAAAGTGGATCTGAAGCAGTTTGGCTTCGAGATCGAGACCCTGATGGACCCGCGCAACTTCGGTGCGGACGACCCCGCCTCGACACGCTACCGGATCGGCAAGGACTCCAACCGGCTTCCTGATGTGAGCTTGACGACTGCGGAGAGCACCGTGCTTCTGCTGGCGGCTCAGCTGTGGGAACGCGCTGCCCTGGGAACAGCGGCTGCCAACGCTGTTCGCAAGCTGCAGGCCGCAGGAGGCTTCACGGATGTTGACCTGCCTGCGGGCGTCCAACCCAGGATCAAACCTGCCGGACAAGCCTTCGACGACGTCGTTGCGGCCATGCACGGCAAGCATCCTGTCCGCTTCGGCTACCTCGCGGTCAGTACCGGCCGGGAAGAAGTCCGCGAAGTCGAGCCATGGGGGTTGGGCAGCCGCTTTGGTCAGTGGTACCTCGCTGGCTGGGATCGGGGGAGAGGGGCCAAAAGGCTCTTCAGGCTCTCACGGATGACTACCGCAGTGAGCGTTGTAACCACGAGCAGTTTCCAACCACCGGAAGGCTTCAGCGCCCGGGCCGAGTTGGACGCACTCAAGGAGCTGCCCGTCCAACAAGCCATTCTGGACGTCGATAAGGACAGGCTGCTTGCCTTGCGCAAAAGGGCCGTGTCCGTCGAGGCAGCCCCGGATGCAAGCAGTCGTGACCGCATCACCGTGGATTTCCGGGATCCTGAGCAGCTGGCCGAAGAGCTGGCCTCTTACGGCCCCCATACCAAGGTGGCTGGACCCACAGAGCTGCGCACCGCCGTCGTACGCCGCCTCAAGGCTGCCGCTGACTTTGATGACTCTCCGCCAATACTCATTGAATTTCCCGAAGCGGGCCGTGCTCCGCGGGCGCGCAAACGCACCTCTGAAGACCAACTCGCCAGGATGCTGCAACTGGTTCCTTTCCTGGTTCACCACCAAGGCCTGCATATCCAGCAGGTGGCCGATCACTTTGGCATCAGCCGCAAGGCACTGATCGATGACCTGAAGATCCTGATCTGTTCGGGGCTGCCCGAGGGATACCCTGACGACCTCCTCGACATCCAATGGGAAAACGATCACGTCTACATCTCCGAGCACCTCGATTTGAACCGTCCAGTGCGTTTCAGTGAAGACGAAGCGGCTGCGTTGCTGACCGGCCTGGCCATGCTGGGCGATCTGCCGGCACTGGCAGGAATGCTTGAGGATGAGTCGGGGAGCGCCCTGGAATCCGTGACCATCAAGCTGACAGGCGCTGCCGGGCAGGCCGCACGATTGGCCGGCTCAGTCTCCGGACAGTCGGTGGCACCGGAACAGTCACAAGCTTTCGCCGCAATAACCCGCGCGATCCGTGAAGGGCAGCAACTGCGACTCAAGTACTTCTCACTGCAACGCGACGAAGTGACCGAGCGTGACGTGGACCCGCTGCGGCTCTACTCGCTGGACAATACGTGGTACTTCGAGGCGTACTGCCACAGCAAGGCCGGAATCAGGAACTTCCGTCTGGACCGGGTAGAAGCGTTGGAGGCCAACGGCCGCGCCGTGTCCATGCCGGCAACGGCCGGGCAGGATTTTCCGGCCCGGCTGTTCACGCCCAGCGACGATGACGTGCTGGTGGTCCTCCAGGTGACCCGTCAGGGAGCCGGATTGGCTGACGACTACTACGCCGAACGCACCGCTCAACTGCCCGACGGCGGTCTGGTCGCCGAAGTTCGGTTCGGCAACGCCGAGTGGCTTCCGATGTTCGTTTCGCAGCATGGAGGCAGCGTTCGGATCCTCGAACCCGGGCACCTTCAGCAGGAAAGCCGCGCGTGGGTCGACGCGGCCCTCGCGCAGTACAACTCACCTTCCACCACGAAGGCTGGCTAGACTACTCAGATGCCTTGGTGGTTCTGGATCCTGTTGTGGATCGCGCTTATAGCCCTGTCGTTGCTCTTTCACCTGACTTTGGGCTATCGCCTGTACAAGAAATTCATGTCAACTGTTCATGATTTAGGTGCCGCGGGTAAACGTTTCAGCAACCTTGCTCCTTCCCAGGAAACCTCCGATGTTGAAACCGCCGAACCACGGTCCGCGCCGGGGTCCGCAATTTTTGCCTCACCGGAACAGATGCGTCATGATTACCTGACGGCCAAAGCCTTCCGTCAGGAAGTTCGTCGTCAACGACGCGTCAAGCGCAAAGCCGAGCGGGGTCAACCCCAATCCCTGCACGACATTGAATTCAGATAGACGTAGGATGTATCCAAAAGGAAAGGACCTCCCCACATGAGGCTCGAAGGCTGGCATCTCATCATCATCATCGTCCTGGCTCTGGTGCTCTTTGCAGCGCCGAAGCTGCCGTCCATGGCGCGCAGCATTGGGCAGTCGATGCGCATTTTCAAGTCTGAGGTCCGCGAAATGAAGAAGGATGGTTCTTCCGAAGCCAAGGACTCGCAGGACGCTTCCGACGCCGTGGAAGGCAAAGTAGTGGGCCACCCGGACGTCAAGGCCAAGAACAACGGCGAGACTGACGTACCGCCCTCCAACCGCGTCTAAAGAGAAGTGGTAGAGACGAAGGGGCGCAAGGCCAACCCCGAAGCCCGGATGGCGCTCCTGGATCACCTCAAGGAGCTGCGAAACCGGCTCTTCAAGGCTGCAATCGGCGTCATCCTGGGAACAGTGGTGGGCTTCATCGTCTACCAGCCTCTCCTGGAGGCGCTGATCAAGCCGATCAAGGACCTCAACGAAAAAGAGGGACGCGCTGCCACGCTGAACTTTGATGGCGTCGCCAGTTCGTTCGACCTCATGGTTCAAGTGTCGGTCTTTCTTGGCGTGATCCTGTCAAGCCCGGTCTGGATTTACCAGCTGTGGGCCTTCATCGTTCCGGGCCTCCACAAGAAGGAACGGCGCTTGGCATTGTCCTTCGTGGCAGCAGCCGTACCGCTCTTCATCGGCGGTGTCCTGCTTGCCTGGCTGGTGTTGCCCAACGCTGTTCGCGTCCTGACCGACTTCACTCCGGTGGGCGGCTCAAACTTCATCAGCGCCGAAATCTATCTGGCCTTCGTCCTTCGGCTCCTCTTGGCCTTCGGAATCGCCTTCCTCGTCCCCGTGGTGCTGGTGGGATTGAACCTGGCCGGACTCATAAAGGGCAAGCAGCTCATCAAGAGTTGGCGAATCACCATTTTCCTGGTGTGCCTGTTCGCTGCGATGGCCGCTCCCGGCGCTGACGCCATGAGCATGTTCTACCTCGCAGCGCCCATGCTGCTCCTGTTCTTCGCGGCGATCGGTGTCTGCGTCCTGAATGACCGCCGCCGTGAGCGCCGTGCCATCAAGCGGGCGGCTGAGACTGAAGCCACTGCAGACATCGCAACCCCGGCCACGGATCTGGAGAATCTCTAGACCTTGGGCCACTAGGCTTGATGCATGTCCTCCATTTCCGGGTCTTCATCTCCATCAGACCGTTACCAGGCGGCAGCCCAGCGTGCGGCTGAGTCGAAAACTTATCTGGGCGCCTTCGCACGTTCCCTGGACTTTGAACTGGACGACTTCCAACGTGAGGCGTGCAGGTCCCTCCAGGAGGGTCGCGGCGTTCTCGTGGCGGCCCCCACCGGTGCTGGTAAGACGATCGTTGGCGAATTCGCCATCTACCTGGCTTTGGAACGCGGACTCAAGGCTTTTTACACCACTCCCATCAAGGCCTTGAGCAACCAGAAGTACTCTGAACTGGCGGCAAAATACGGGTCGGCGAACGTCGGCTTGCTGACCGGTGACACCACCATCAACGGCGAAGCTCCCGTAGTGGTCATGACCACCGAAGTTCTTAGGAACATGCTTTACGCCGACTCCGAAACCCTTGGCGATCTTGGGTTTGTGGTGATGGACGAAGTTCATTACCTGGCCGATCGCTTCCGTGGTGCCGTGTGGGAAGAAGTCATCATCCACTTGCCCAGCGAAGTGCAGGTTGCCTCGCTGAGTGCCACGGTTTCCAACGCGGAAGAGTTCGGCGCCTGGCTGGATACCGTGAGGGGCGATACCGACGTCATTGTCTCCGAACACCGTCCAGTACCGCTTTGGCAGCACGTCATGGTGGGCCGTGAAATAGTGGATCTCTTTGCCGGCGACACAACGTTCGACGAAATTGCGCCCCAAGCCCCGGGAATGCAGGAAACCGAAGCACCGGACCTTTCCGAGGCCCATGAGGTGGTGGCCGAGCCTGTCACCGCTGACCACCGGCGCGCCTCAGCCAAGCGCTCGTCTGCAGAGACAGTCCGCCAAGCAGTCACCGGCCCCGAGTTCGAAGTCAATCCGGACCTGTTGGCCATGGCCCGCTCCGAGAGCCGGATGAACATGAACGGCCGGTTCGGCCACGGTGGCCGGAGTCGGCGTCGTCAGGACCGTTATCGCGATGAGCGGCAACAATCCGAGCAGCGCAGTCCCGTGCGGAAAGCCAGCCGTCCCCAAGTCATTGAGAGCCTCAGGCGTCAGGATCTCCTGCCTGCCATCACCTTCATCTTCTCCAGGGCCGGCTGTGACGCTGCCGTCGCTCAGTGCGCAGCATCGGGACTTTGGCTGACCACCGAACGCGAACAGCAGATCATTGCCCAGCGGGTGGACGAGGCGAGCCACGAAATTCCGGCGGACGACCTCGACGTCCTCGGATTCTGGGGTTGGCGCGACGGTCTCATCAGGGGCTTTGCTGCCCACCACGCAGGCATGCTTCCCACGTTCAAGGAAGTGGTGGAAAAGCTCTTTGCCGACGGCCTTGTCAAGGCAGTCTTCGCCACCGAAACGCTGGCTCTTGGCGTCAATATGCCCGCACGCTGCGTCGTGCTTGAAAAACTGGAGAAGTTCAACGGCGAAGCGCACGTCAACATTACGGCGGGGGAGTACACCCAACTTACTGGTCGAGCCGGACGTCGTGGCATCGACGTCGAAGGCCATGCCGTTGTGCTGTGGCAGCCGGGAACTGATCCGGCTGCCGTAGCCGGCCTTGCCTCCCGACGCACCTACCCCCTGAACTCCAGTTTCAGGCCTACGTACAACATGAGCATCAATCTGATTGCCCAGTTCGGACGCGTCCGGGCCCGTGAAATCCTGGAATCCTCGTTTGCCCAATTCCAAGCTGACCGCTCCGTAGTAGGCCTTGCCCGGCAGGTGCGGGGGCGCGAAGAATCGCTGGCGGGCTATGCCAAGTCCATGCAGTGCCACCTGGGAGACTTCACCGAGTACTCAAAGCTCCGGCGCGAACTCAGCGACGCCGAGAATTTCGCCGCCCGCGACCATCAGCGGGCCCGTAAATCCCATGTAGCGGATTCCCTCGCGCGCCTGATCCCCGGTGACGTCATCAGCATCTACAGCGGCCGGCTGGCAGGACATGCCGTTGTGCTGGAGGTGGACCGCAACGCCAGGGAACCAAGGCCCTCCGTTCTTACCTCTGATAACCAGCTGCGGCGCATCGGTGTCCACGACCTCGACGGTCCGGTATCGCCGGTGACGCGTATCCGGATTCCCAAGTCCTTCAATGCCAAGGTCCCCAAATCCCGCCGGGACCTCGCTTCGTCGATGCGGCATGCCATCAGTGAGGACGCACCCCACAGCCGTCGCAACAGCAGGCACGAAGATTTTGGCCTCGGGGCGCGCCTGCCGGATCAGGAGAAGAAGATCGCGGACCTTCGGCGGGCCCTGCGGGCTCATCCGTGCCATGGCTGCAGCGAACGCGAAGACCATGCACGGTGGTCGGAGCGTTGGTGGAAGTTGCGCAGGGAGACCGATGGGTTGGTCAGGCAGATCCAAGGCAGGACGAATACCATCGCCAAGACTTTCGACCGCGTCTGCGATGTCCTGTCTGTCTACGGTTACCTGGAAAGCAACGACGCCGGACACGTCACCATCAGCCTCGACGGGCAGCGGCTTCGGCGGATCTACGGTGAGAAGGACCTGCTCATATCCCAGACTGTGCGGCGCGGTGCCATCAACGACCTCGACGCCGCCGAACTGGCCTCGCTTGCCAGCACCTTGGTTTACCAAGCCAAACGGGAAGACCGTGGCCTTCGGCCCAGGATGCCCAGCGTTGCCCTGGAATCAGCCATAGACATCGTCATCCGCGAATGGTCCCAGCTGGAGGATACCGAGGAACGCAACAGGCTGCCATTGACCGGCGAACCGGAACTCGGCCTGATGTGGCCCATGTACAAATGGGCCAAGGGACGCCATCTTCAGGACGTGCTCAGCGGAACCGACCTCGCCGCCGGCGACTTTGTGCGCTGGGCCAAGCAAGTGGTGGACCTCCTCGACCAGCTGGCCAAGATCCCTCAACTCGACCCACGCTTGGCCCGCATTTGCCGCGAGTCCATCGACTTGGTGCGACGCGGCGTCGTTGCCTACTCAACAGTGGCTTAGCGCCCCTACTCTCATTGAATGTTTTCAACGCTCGAGGAGCACAACGCATGAATCAGCCAGGCGTGCCAGCCGGCCAGGACCGCACCGCGAAGGACCGCAAGGTCACGATGTACCGCAACGGTTCGATCTATACCGCCGCAGATCCTTTTGCCACCGCGCTGGTGGTGGACGGGGATACCGTTGCCTGGGTCGGCTCCGAACAGGCTGCCACTTCCATAGTTGACTCATCCATGGAGGTTATTGACCTCCGCGGAGCCCTCCTGGCGCCGGGATTCGTGGACTCCCATGCACACCTGACGGAGTCAGGCCTTGCCCTGTCCGGACTGCAGCTCACCGGCGTACGTTCGGCCAAGGAACTACTCGACGCCGTTGCCTCCGCCAGCGGCTCGGGCACAGTCCTGGGCCACGGTTGGGATGAAACGACGTGGCACGACTCCACGCTCCCCACCTCGGAGGAAATTGACAGGGCGTCTGCCGGGCGGGCTGTCTACCTGTCACGCATCGACGTCCACTCCGCCCTGGTTTCGTCGTCGTTGGCCGCGGCCGCAGGGCTGGATGGCCTCGATGGTTTCTCCGGCACCGCCCGCGTTGTTCGTGCGGCACATACGGCCGCCCGGCTGACTGCACGGAAGTTCCCGGAACACGAACGGCGCGGATACCAGGAGTCAGCCCTGCAGGAGGCCGCTTCGCACGGATATGTCGCCTTGGCCGAGATGTCCGCACCGCATATTTGCGGGGCCGAGGACCTCAGGATGGCCATGTCCTGGAACGAACACGGGAACCGGCCGGAGGTGCTTGCCTATTGGGGCGAGTTGGCTACCTCGGAGGAGCACGCCCAAGCTATTCTTGACGGTTTAGGCGCGAGGGTCCTGGGCCTCGCCGGCGACCTCAATATTGACGGTTCAATCGGCTCCCGCACAGCGGCCCTCGTGGATGACTATTCCGATGCACCGGGCCAACGCGGCAGTTTGTACCTGTCAGTGGCCGATGCCACCAAACACCTTGTGGCCACGTCCCTCCTGGGAGTTCAGGCTGGGTTTCATGTCATAGGTGACGCCGGGCTGGGGGCAGTGCTGGAAGCATTGGACGCAGCGGCTGACGAGGTGGGCGAACAGCGCCTCCGGGCAGCCGGCCATCGGCTGGAACACGTGGAGATGGCGGACCAGTCCGCCATCGACCGGCTGGCCAAGTACTCAGTGTCGGTCAGCGTGCAGCCCGGTTTCGATGCTGCGTGGGGTCAACCAGGCGGGCTCTACGAACAGCGCCTGGGTGGCCGCAGCCAAACGATGAACCCCTTTGCTTCCTTCTACGCAAGCGGCGTCCCTATCGCTTTCGGCAGTGACAGCCCTGTCACCCCTCTCCGCCCGTGGTCGAGCGTACGAGCCTGCCTGGAGCACAGCAACCCGGAGCAAAGGATCTCGGCTCGTGCCGCATTCTTAGGCCATACACGGGCGGGGTGGCGGGCTACCAAACACCGGAACCCGCTGATGGGCCAATTGGTCCCGGGCGCGCCGGCCAGTTTCGCTGTGTGGGAAGTGGACGAACTGATGGTCCAGGTGGCTGATAGCCGCGTTCAGTCCTGGAGCACTGATCCACGGGCACGGACGCCCCTTTTGCCGGCCCTGGACACCGGCAGCGACCCCCGTTGCCTTCAGACAGTGCGCGAGGGTCGAGAGTTGTTCGCCCACGAGTCGCTGAGGGTGTGAGGCAGGATTTTGCCGCTGCCGTGCGGCGCCTGAACTCGGGCAATGGACGAAGCCAGGTCTGCCCATCAATGTCCTGCCAGAACCCGGACCATGTGTCCGGGACCACAACCGCCAAATGAATCCTTGCCGTCGTCCTATAATGGAGAGTTGCGCCAGAACGCCAGCCGCCAGGCTGCTCCGGCACACTGACCGCTCCATCAAGGAAAGGCCTCTTCTTGCGTGTCCTGACGATCATTCCCACCTACAACGAGCTGGAATCGCTCCCCGTGACATTGGGACGGCTGCGCGCAGCAGTACCCGACTCCGATGTGCTGGTGGTCGACGACAACAGCCCTGACGGCACGGGAAAGCTTGCCGACGGCTTCGCGGCAGAGGACAGCCAGGTGCATGTCCTGCATCGCAAGGGCAAGGAAGGCCTTGGGGCCGCCTACATCGCCGGCTTCAAGTGGGGACTGGCTGCAGGCTATGACGTCCTGGTTGAAATGGACGCCGACGGTTCGCATAAGCCGGAGCAACTGCCGCTTCTGCTCGACGCCGTCAAGGAGGGTGCAGACCTCGCCATGGGGTCCCGGTGGGTTCCCGGTGGCAGCGTGGTTAACTGGCCGCTCTACCGCCAGGCAATCTCCCGCATCGGCAGCACCTACGCCCGCATCATGCTCGGCGTCAAGATCAAGGACGTCACAGGAGGCTACCGGGCATTCCGCCGCAGCACGCTGGAGGCGCTCAACTTGGACGAAGTGGAGTCGGTTGGCTACGGCTTCCAGGTTGACCTCGCATGGCGCGTGGCCAAGCTTGGCCTGCGCATCGAGGAGCGTCCCATCACTTTCGTCGAACGTGAGCTCGGGGCATCGAAGATGAGCGGCAACATCGTCGTGGAAGCCATGATCAACGTCACCAAATGGGGACTGGCAGCACGTTGGGAAAAACTCACGCGCAAGTCGCCCGCAGTGGCAAAGTAGCTCGTACCTTTCCAAGCAGAAAGGCCGGGTCCGATTCCCAAGAGGAACCGGACCCGGCCTTTGTCTTTAAATCAGCAACCGATATTATGCGGAGCGGCGCTCTCCACGGCGCTCACGCAGGATGTTCAGACGGTCCTCGAGGATCTGCTCGAGCTCGGGAAGGCTGCGGCGTTCCAGGAGCATGTCCCAGTGGGTGCGGACGGCTTTCTCATTGGCGTCCACAGGTCGCTCGCCATCAACCAGCAGCGCTTCCTTGCCGGTCTTGGAAACCCATACGGGGGGAATTTCGGCTTCGGAGGAGAAGGTCACGAAGACCTGCTCGCCATCCTCGCAACGGTACTCGACCCGCTGGCGCGGTGCCGGTTCAACGCCGGATTCTGTTTCCATGCTTTGGGCGCCAAGACGCATACCCCGCAGGCTGCGATCGCTCATGATTACTCCCTCTGTCTGTTCGCGGAGCAGGAACTCCGCGCTAGCCGTAAGCCGTTTTCACGATCCTTACGGACTACTTCTGCACACCTTGCATCACTAATTGCAACGCCTGGCCAAGCTTTAATGTTCCATCCACGCTGAACCAGCCGGACAAATATCCCATTATACGCGGATGAGCGCCCACTACTCAAAAGGAACCAACAGACAACGAGCGGTCAGCCTGAAGGGCTGACCGCTCGTTGACCCTGCGACAGTGGATTATTCAGCTGGCCGGGGCTGCGGGGCTGCCGCTGCCGGGTCTGAAGTCCCGGACTGTTCATTGTTTCCAAAGAGGCCAACGGGGGAGTCACCGTTGTTGCCACCAAGGGCGCCGCCGATACCCTTGAGCGCCTCACCGACTTCACTCGGGATGATCCAGAGCTTGTTCGAGCTTCCCTCGGCGATCTTGGGGAGTGTCTGCAAGTACTGGTACGCAAGGAGCTTCTGGTCCGGGTTGCCCTTGTGAATGGCGTCGAAGACCTTCTGGATGGCTTGGGCTTCACCGTCTGCCCTGAGGATGGCCGCCTTCGCGTCACCTTCAGCCGCGAGGATGGCTGCCTGCCGTTGCCCTTCGGCGGTGAGAATCTGCGACTGCTTGGTGCCTTCAGCCGTCAGGATCGCAGCGCGGCGGTCCCGCTCCGCGCGCATCTGCTTCTCCATCGAGTCCTGAATGGAGTGGGGCGGATCAATCGCCTTCAGCTCGACGCGGGACACGCGGATTCCCCAGCGGCCCGTAGCTTCGTCCAAGACACCACGCAGCTGGCCATTGATCTGGTCGCGGGACGTCAAGGCTTCTTCGAGGTTGAGCCCGCCCACCACGTTACGAAGCGTGGTGGTGGTCAACTGCTCCACGGCCTGGATGTAGTTGGCGATCTCGTAGGTTGCCGCCCGGGGATCAGTGACTTGGAAGTAGACAACGGTGTCGATCGAGACCACCAGGTTGTCCTCGGTAATGACCGGCTGAGGCGGGAACGACACCACCTGTTCACGCAGGTCAAGCAACGGCAGCAGCCGGTCGACGAACGGGATCAGGATGGTTAGTCCCGGGTTGAGCGTCCTCTGATACTTGCCGAGGCGTTCAACGACGCCGGCACGTGCCTGCGGGATGATCCTTACCGAACGGACCAACACGATGATGACAAAAATGACGAGAACAATCAGCACAATTGCCGCTGCTGTTCCTCCTAAGCCGTCCATACATCTCCTTCATTCCCCAATTGCGTGGTTTGATGCGACTGGACCCGGGCAGGCTGCCCGGATCGGCAACCGCTGAAATTCAAAGGCGCGCCTAGCGCGGGCTGTTCTCGGCACGCGAGGCTACTACCGCCGTCGCGCCGTCGATCCTGGTGACCTGGACCGTCGAACCGGCGTCGAGAACACCGGCCGTGCTGCGGGCGCTCCACACGTCTCCGCCGATCTTCACCAGTCCGCTGGTTCCGCTCACGGCTTCAATGACCAGAGCGGACTGACCGATGAGCCGGTCGATATTGCTGCGCTGTTCCGCCGGTCCCTTGTGAAGGTGCTTCATTGCTACGGGCCGGACAAAGACAATCATCAGGAGGGAGACCACTGAGAAGATCACGATTTGGAGCCAGAAATCGGCCCCCGCAAAGTCTGCGATCAGCCCGGCAAGGGCACCGCCGCCCAGCATGATGAAGAAGAGGTCGAGGGTAAGCATCTCCACCACTGCGAACGCGAGGAAGACCGTGAGCCAGAGGGCCCACCAATTCTCGCCGAGCCATTCAAACATCATTTCCCCCTTGGTCCCGGATCCCGCGAGCGGGATCACAGTCACTGTTCCTCCATCCTAGCCCGACGTTCCGTCCCACGTCAGGAGACGACGAATTCGCTGATCCGGAACTTCGCTGTGGTTGCCACGGAACCTTCCAAGGTTGCCAATTCGGCCAACTCCCCACGCTTCAGATGGTGCCCGGCCGGACCCATATAGGCCAGGTCAGCTACCTCCTGGCCACTCAGCAGCAAGGGAAGGTCCAGGCTTTGGCTGGTGCCAGAGTCAAAATAGCCCTTCATGGATTCTGCCAGCCGCTCATCCTTGCCCTCTTCAATGCCAAGCATCCCTGTCCGGGCTGCGATCTCAGCGAGGTGGCCTGGCCTGGGTGTCACAACAATCAACGAGCCCCCGGGGCGCAGCACACGGGCGAACTCGGCGGGGTTTCGCGGGGCAAAGACCACCGTGACCACGTCCGCAGTGTTATCCGCCATGGGCAACGGACGCCAAATGTCCCAAACAAGGTTGGCGGCCTGCGGATTGAGCCGGGCGGCGCGCCTCAGTGCGAACTTGGAAATGTCCACACCGATTCCCGTCGCCCCGGACATCTGAAGGACCGCTGCCAGATAGTGCCCGGTCCCGGTTCCGGCGTCCAGAACCAGCGCGTCGGGACGTTGAAGTGGTCCGGCGGCGGCTTGGGCAAGGGCTCGGGCAAGTCCGGAGTAGTGTCCGGCCTCCAGGAACCCGTGACGGGCTGCCACCATGTCCGCAGAATCGGCTTCGAAGACCGTGCCTTTGCCTGTCAGCAGGTTGAAGTAGCCCTGTTTAGCGGCGTCGAACAGGTGTCCGGACTCACAAGCGAGAGTCCGCTGCTGGCCTTCCCTGAGCTGGAACGTCCCTTGGCAAACAGGACAGCGGAGGGCAGCAACAGCGTGGGACAACATGGCTTCAATCCTACGGCGGACGGAGTGTCTGGTGCCGGGCGTGGGACCGCCGGGCTAGGCTCACCAACGTGAAACCCGAGCAATTGCATCTGCTGAACACCGTGTCCGCCCCGGCAATCCACCCCGACGGCAGCAAGGCGGTGGTTTCCGTCGTGAGGCCGGACTTTGATGCTGACAGCTATGTCGGCCAGCTGTGGAGCATTCCTTTGGACACCACCAAGTATCCGCGACGCATCACGCGCGGCTTCCGGGACAGTTCCCCGGCTTTCTCTCCCGACGGCCTGGTATTGGCGTTCCTCAGGAGCGACCCGGATGGCAAGCCGCAACTATTCGTCGTGGAGGCCGCGGGCGGCGAGCCACAACGGATCACGGACCAGCAGGCCGGCGTGGGTGGTTTCGTGTGGGCGCCGGATTCCCACCGCATCGCGTTCGAGGCCCGCGTGCCCGAGCAAGGCCGTTACGGAACGGTGGATGGAGTCCCATCCGGCGGTGAAGATGCCCGCCTTATCACCACCAACCAATACAGGATGAATGGCCTCGGATATACGGCAGACCAGCGTCAGCAGCTGTTTGTGGTTGAAGTCCCGGAGCTGGGCGGCGAACCGGTGGTTGTTCCGCGCGGGAGGGCCGCCCATGAACAGCCGACGCGGACGGTTACGGGGGTTCCTGCTGCACAGCAGGTCACGTTCGGCGACTCGGACCACGAGTCGCCGTGCTTTTCAGCTGACGGCTCCCACCTGTACTTCGTTGCCGCCCTCCATGAAGGGCACGACGACGACCTGGTCACCTCCGTCTATCGGATCGGCGCCGGCGGCGGCCAGCCGACCGTCGTCGAACCTTCCAACAAGAAGTTGCAGACTGTCACTGCTGTCCGTGCCTCCACGGACGGCCGTTGGCTGTTTTACGTAGCCCAGAACTTAGGACACACCGGCAAGGACTTTGTGGCTCGGAATTCTGTTCTGTACGTCATGCCCGTCGCAGGGGGAGAGGCTGCGGCGCTGACCGACGAGGAACATTTGGACGTGTCCGGTCCGCTGGAACCCAGCGGACCAGCCAGTGTGCTGGTGCTGAACACAGCGTTGGGAAGTGTCGAACTGCTGGACGTCACGGCGGAAGGTGGGATCACACCCCTGGTCCACGGTGCCCGGGTAGTTGTTGGGGCGACGGTGGCTGCCAACGGGGAAATTGCCGTAAGTTTCTCCGATTCCTCAACCGTGGGAGATGTCGCGTCACTTGAACGGGGAGAGATCCGCCTCCTCACGGACTTCTCCGCCATCCTGCGCAACAACTCCCGTGTAACGGAACCTCTGGACTTCGACGCCGAATCCACCGACGGACACCCCCTTCATGGTTGGGTCGTCTTGCCTGATGGCCCAGGCCCACACCCGGTCCTACTCGCCATCCATGGCGGCCCCTTCTCCCAGTACGCAGGCGCATTCTTCGATGAAGCGCAGGTTTACGCCGCTGCAGGGTACGCAGTTGTCATGTGCAATCCAAGAGGGTCCGCCGGCTACGGCCAAGCCCATGGGCGCGCCATCAAGGAACGTATGGGGACGCTGGATATGCAGGACGTGCTTGCGTTCCTCGACTCAGCGTTGGCCTCCTTTGACGCCTTGGATAAAGACCGGGTGGGGATCATGGGGGGTTCCTATGGTGGCTACCTGACCGCCTGGACCATCGCCCACGATCACAGGTTCAAGGGTGCGATTGTGGAGCGCGGCTTCCTGGACCCGGTCAGCTTTTCGGGTTCCGCTGACATCGGTTGGTTCTTCGGGGCCGAATACACCGGAGGGACATCGGAACAGATGACGGCCCAAAGTCCCATGGCCGTAGTTTCGCGTGTCGATACACCTACCTTGGTGATTCACAGCGAGAACGATCTACGGTGCCCCATCGAACAGGGGCAGCGGTACTACGCACATTTGAAGGCCCAGGGCGTGGACACTTCCCTGCTGATCTTTCCTGGGGAAGACCACGAGTTATCACGGTCCGGGACGCCACATCACCGGAGGCAGCGCTTTGACCACATTCTCCGTTGGTGGGCGCAGTACCTTCCAACGGATGCCAACCAACCGGAGGACCAGCCGTAGCCGTACTGGCCGGATTCTACGTCAGCGAAGGAATCCCAGAGCCCGGCGGGCCTCGTCAATCTCCGGCGCGAACCACCGGGCCGAGTGTTCAGCATTGCTGGAAAGGGAGCGCAGTTCGGCCCGGTCCAGATACAGGATGCCGTGGAGATGGTCCGTTTCGTGTTGCACAATGCGGGCCTGCCACCCCGAGAACCACTCTTCCACGGGTTCGCCCGCGGGACTTGTGTAGCGCAACTCGACGTTCCGGTGTCGTGTCACAACAGCCTGATACCCGCTGACGGAGAGGCACCCTTCATAAAACGAGGCCGTCTCAGTACCGAGTGGACGGTACTCCGGGTTGATGACCGCGAAAAATTCCAGCTGTTCCCTGTGACGCACTGCGGCAGACTCCGGGTCCACCTCATATTTGTCTTCAAGGACGGCCAGCTGCAGGGGGATGCCCAGCTGTGGGGCGGCCAGTCCAACGCCCGGGGCGTCATGCATGACGTCCCTCATTCGTTCGATGAAAGCGGCCAACTCGGCATCATCAACCTGGCCGTCATACGGGGCCGCCAACTGCCGCAGTACGGGGTGCCCGGCCTGCACAATGGTCGGGAGCCCGTCTGCATCAAGCAACCGTCGGACAGCGTCACGTATCCGGGTGGGGTTGTAGTCCGTGGCGGGGCTCGTGGCCTCAGGATGAGGTTGGTGCGTCATACAGTGAGCCTAACGCGATGAGGGCATTCGCGAGTGTGGGCTAGGCTCGACGAATGATCGATTCCACCCCTTTGGATTGTGTACTCGGGTTTGTTCGAACGGTTGAAGCCGGTGGCGGGGCTGCTGAACTGCGGCCTTTCCTGGCCGACGATTTCAAGCTCACGGAGTGGCCGCACGCCCTGTCCAAAACGGGCTCCACGCGGAACTTGGCAGAAACGTTGGCTGGCGCCGACCATAGCAAGGACATCGTCTCCGATCAGCGTTTTGAGGTGGTCCGCACAACAAGCCAGGACAACCGGGTGGTGCTGGAGATGAACTGGTCAGCCACACTGCTTCTTGACCTGCCGCACTGGGACCGCGGCGATACCATCCGGGCGAGGAGCACTGCGGTCTTCGAGTTGCGGGATGGCCTGATCATCAGCCAGGACACGTACGACTGCTATTACACGACGCCGGAATAGCCAGCGACCCGGAAATACCTAACGCATGGTGAAGCGACGCTCCACCAGTTCTGAAATTGCCGGTACAGCCAGGGCGCTTGCGAAGAGCATGTTCCTTGCTGACATGGCGGGAGCCGGCAGCGGTCTGCCCAGTGCCATATTTAGCCCTGCCTGACGTGAAGCGCGAAGCGCCGCTTTCCTTCGTAACTTCTCGAAATTCACCACATCGCGTCCTACGTTGGCGCCCCGCAGGGATGCATCCATGATGGGGGCCAGTGCTGCAGCATCCAACCAGCCAAGGTTCATGCCCTGCCCTCCGATGGGGCTGATTTCGTGGGCGGCATCCCCAAGAAACACCACCCTGCCGTGAACCATGCGTTGGGCCAGCCGCGACCGCACTTCAAAAGCACTCAGCATCGAGTTGCCGGCTATGTCCAGCACCTCACCGGTCCTGGCTGCGATCAGCCCAGCCAGCCCCACCGGCGTCGGATTCTTGTGCGGTGCGCCCAGCCTGACAACCCATCTGCGGACACCTCCTGGCAGGGGAAACGATTCCACGATTCCTTCGGGTTCCAGGTACAAGACGGCGTCGGAGCCATGCCCGGTGTCATCCGGGAAGTCGCCCATGATGTAGCAGTCCGGATAGCTGCGGGAGGGCACACCGGGCAGGTAGCGCCGACGGATGGTGGAATGCGCTCCGTCGGCGGCTATCACCAAACGGGCTCCCACCTCCAAACTGCCGGAAGGCGAATCTGCGCGGACTCGCAAGGTACTCCCGGTGGCGTCAATCTCCTGGACGTCGGCATCTCGGACGACCGCATCGGCATCCAGTTCCTTTACCGCCAACTCCAGGACTTCCTCGGTGATCATCTGCGGAACGGCAAGGATGAAGGGAAAGGCATCGTCGCCGTCGAACGCGAGCTCGGCCACCCGCCGTCGCCGGCTGTACGCCACTCCCCGCCTAATGTGGATCCCGGCAGTTACCAAAGGGTCGGCGACTCCCGCGCGTGCCAGCTCCGCCAATGCCGGAGGGTGGATTCCGATGGCCCTCGAACTGTTACTCCTGTTGCTCCGGCGCTCCAGTATGCGGACCTGGTGCCCCCGCTGGAGCAACAGAACCCCCATGAACAGGCCTACTGGCCCCGCACCGACAATCACGACGTCAGGCACGGTCCTCCCATGGGTGCCCGGCATCAGCTTGGGGAAATTCACGAACCGGACCTTCATGAAAGAGGAGATGGTGCCACGGCCCGTTTCGTTCCACTGACCATGAGGATGGAACAACGGCTTTCAGTTCCGCCGCGGTGTAACTGCGCCTGATGGACGTCAAACCATCCCCGCAAATATAGGAGCCGACGCCCAACGGCCAAAAGCCCGCCAGGAACAACAGGTACGCGATGTTGCTGCGAGTGAGGTCGTTATGGAGGCAAAGCCCCCGGCTTAGCAACTCCGAATCGTGGAGGACCGCTGCAAGCTGCCCCGGATCCAGGTGGTGAAGGATGTGGTTGGAAATGACGACGTCGAATTTCCGCCCTTCAGCGACCAGCTGGGAGCTGTGAGCCTTACGGTAGCTGACACCTTCCACGCGAGGCGCTTTGGAGGCGAAGGCAAAGGCTCTCTCATCCGGGTCAATCGCTGTCACGGTGAGCCTGAAGCCATCCCGCCGGGCCCACCGCGCAAGGCACCGAGCCACATCACCGCTGCCACCTCCGATGTCCAGCACGGACGCCGAACCGTTGGCTACCAACAGCGGACGGAGTCGTCGACGATACGTCCCGCGCCACCCCGATAACAGCCTGTTCACCACAGGAAAACGAGCGTAAGTCCTATTAAGGCGCCTGGGATCGCAGTCAGCTTTGTCCATCTCCTCGACGGCGTGCAGGTCCCTCTCCTGGAGGGATCCCCAAGGCCTCACAGGGCAGGGGAGACCAGCGTAAAAAGTCCCGTCTCCACCGTCAGGCCGGGGCCGAACGCCATTGAACAGATACGCTCCTCACGTTCACTGACCGGCTGCTCCAGCATGTACTTAAGGACGAACAACACAGTAGCGCTGCTCATATTCCCGTATTCCCTCAGTGTTTCCCGCGCCGGAACCAACTGCTCTTGGGTGAGTTCCAACTTCGACTCAACCTTGTCCAGGATGCTGCGGCCGCCGGGATGGATGGCCCAGTGGGTAATGTCGCGGTAGGTGAGGCCCGCCACTGAAGGATCCTTGGCGAGCAACGGCGCCAGGGCACCGGTGATGTGTTCCTCGATAATGTGGGGGACGTACGAGCCCAGGACCATTTCAAATCCTTCGTCGCCGATGTTCCAGGCCATCGCTTCCTCGCCCACAGGCGTCAGGACCGTCTCAAAGTGGTCCAGCCGGATGGCCGGCTCGGGTCCCTGCAGTTCCCGCGCAGTTACGACGGCGGCCGCCGCACCATCGCCGAATATCGCGGACCCCATGATCGTGTCCGGGTCGTTTGAGGTCCGCACGTGCAACGAGCAGAGTTCAACACAAATCACCAGCACAACCGCAGTGGGGTCGGCAAGGCAGAACTGCTTGGCTGCCTTGAGCGCGGGGAAAGCTGCATAGCAGCCCATGAAGCCAAGGTGGTAGCGCTGGACGGCGGGGTTGAGCCCCAGAGCCCTGACCACCTTGTAGTCCGGACCGGGATTGAAGAATCCTGTGCAGGACACGGTAATGACGTGCGTGATGTCGTCCAGGTCGATCCCCGGCGCCTGAGCCACTGCGGCTTTGCCGGCCTCCACGAACAGTTTGGTGGCTTCAGTTGCAAAGATCTCATTCCGCACTTTCGTACTGGGGCTCAGGACCCGATTGGTTTCGGGATCGAAAAACTGCGGATTCTCAGGATGTGCATCAAGGCTGAGCTCAGCTACAGCGGTGTACCGGGTATCTATGGCTGCTGAGTCGAAACAAGTGCTCACGAGGCGCGTTCCCAGCCTTGTAAGCCCGGGTTGGGATGCGAAAACGTCACGGGCTTGCTGCTGGACAAGGATGGTTTGCGGAACGGCGGTTTCAAGGGACCTCATGTATACCGGCATGCTTCATTCTTAGCGAGTAAACCGAGGAAGACAATGGCAGAATCAAACGTACTGACCGTTGCCGGTCAGAGAGAGCCAGGCGACGCCGACGGGGGACTGTTGGGCAACGCCGCCTAACGGATGGAGAAATCATGACTATTGCCACGAGCACGGACACGCAATCTCCCGGGTCCCATGTTGCGGACACCCACGATTTGATCCGGGTCCAGGGTGCACGTGAAAACAACCTGAAGGACATCAGCATCGAGATCCCGAAGCGCCGGCTCACGGTGTTCACGGGCGTCTCCGGCTCCGGGAAGAGTTCACTGGTCTTCGCGACCATCGCCGCAGAGTCGCAGCGCATGATCAACGAAACCTACAGCGCCTTTGTGCAGGGCTTCATGCCGTCCCTGGCGCGGCCCGACGTCGACGTGCTTGAAGGCTTGACGACAGCGATCATCGTGGACCAGGAGCGAATGGGCTCCAACCCGCGCTCGACCGTGGGTACCGCCACGGACGCCAATGCCATGCTGCGGATTTTGTTCAGCCGCCTTGGCCAGCCCCACATTGGTTCGCCCAACGCCTACTCATTCAACGTGCCCACGGTAAAGGCCAGCGGCGCTATCACAGTGGAACGCGGAGAAGGCAAAACAAAGACCGAGAAGGCCACGTTCAATCGCTTGGGAGGCATGTGTTCACGCTGTGAGGGCATGGGCTCGGTCAACGACTTTGATCTCACGGCTCTCTACGACGACACCAAATCCTTGAGCGAAGGCGCCCTCACCATCCCCGGCTACACCATGGATGGCTGGTATGGACGCATCTTCAGCGGCTCAGGGTTCTTCAACATGGACAAGCCCATCGCAAAGTTCACCAAGAAGGAACTCCACGACCTCCTATACCGTGAGCCCACCAAAATCAAAGTGGAAGGGATAAACCTCACCTACGAAGGCGTGATTCCCAAGATCCAGAAGTCGATGCTCAGCAAGGATGTAGACGCCTTGCAGCCGCACATCCGCGCCTTCGTGGAGCGTGCCATAACCTTCACCACATGTCCCGAATGCGAAGGCACAAGGTTGAGCCCCGAGGCAAGGTCCTCCAAAATCAAGGGCAAGAGCATCGCTGACGTGTGCACCATGCAAATCAGCGACCTCGCAGACTGGGTTCGCGAACTTGATGAGCCCTCCGTAGCTCCTCTGCTCAAGGGCCTCCAGCACCTCCTTGATTCTTTCGCCGGAATCGGATTGGGTTACCTATCCCTTGACCGACCCGCGGGAACGTTGTCCGGGGGAGAGGCCCAGCGGACAAAGATGATCCGGCACTTGGGGTCGTCCCTCACGGATATTACTTACGTCTTTGACGAACCAACCATTGGCCTGCACCCACACGACATCGAGCGAATGAACCAGTTGCTGCTGCAGCTTCGCGATAAGGGCAACACGGTGCTGGTGGTGGAACACAAGCCGGAAACCATCGCGATCGCTGATCACGTGGTTGACCTGGGTCCCGGCGCCGGGACCGGAGGCGGCACGGTTTGCTTCGAGGGCGACCTTGAGGGTTTACGGGGGAGCGACACCATCACCGGGCGCCACTTGGACGATCGGGCGTCCATTAAGGACAGTGTGCGTTCCGCCTCAGGTCATTTGGAAATCCGGGGCGCCTCAACAAACAACCTCAAGAACGTCGACGTCGACATCCCCCTTGGCGTTCTCTGCGTCCTCACCGGGGTGGCCGGGTCCGGCAAGAGTTCGCTGATTCACGGCTCCGTAGCCAAGCGAGACGGTGTCCTGGTGATTGATCAGGGCGCCATCCGCGGATCCCGCAGAAGCAACCCCGCCACGTATACAGGCCTGCTGGAACCCATCCGTAAGGCTTTTGCCAAGGCCAACGGTGTCAAGCCGGCACTGTTTAGTTCGAACTCCGAGGGCGCGTGCCCAACGTGTAACGGAGCGGGTGTGATTTACACGGACTTGGGCGTGATGGCCACCGTTGAGTCACCCTGTGAAGAGTGTGAAGGAAAGCGCTTTCAGGCATCTGTGCTGGAGTACCGGCTGGGTGGACGCAATATTGCAGAGGTGCTTGCAATGTCTGTGGATGAGGCTGAAGTGTTCTTCAGTGAGGGCGAAGCCCGGACCCCGGCTGCCCACAAGGTTCTCGATCGCCTTACCGATGTCGGCCTTGGCTACCTAACGCTGGGGCAGCCACTCACCACATTGTCCGGTGGTGAGCGCCAGCGGCTCAAGCTGGCAACGCAGATGTCCGAAAAGGGAGACATTTACATCCTGGACGAACCGACCACCGGCTTGCACCTGGCTGATGTCCAAAACCTGCTGGGCATGCTGGATCGTCTTGTTGAGTCCGGAAAATCGGTGATTGTCATCGAACACCACCAAGCTGTCATGGCACATGCTGACTGGATCATTGATCTTGGACCAGGCGCCGGACACGACGGCGGCAACATCGTTTTCGCAGGAACGCCGGCTGAGCTCGTGACGGATAAGCCAACGCTAACGGGCAAGCACCTGGCTGCTTACGTCTCGGTGTAACGCGTCCATTGGTGTGGTCGCTCGGAAGGCATTCATAGCGACCACACCAACCAGCCCCACCCGCTTCCCAGGGACACTCCCATAACGCCGATAATCTACATTATGTAAAGTAACGAAGTGATCGACACTCCCCAAGGCGAACCTGGCACGACTCTGGGCCATAACCGACTGGCCGGAGTCACATCACATCGACTACCCATTCAAGTCAATTATTCAGAGAATTCAACGGAATTTTCAGAACTAAGAATTGACGACCGCCCTGCCACCTCTGAGTACCCAGCCAAACTCGCGGGTTGCAACAAAACAGGGTGGGTGTTCCCTCAAAGGGACACCCACCCTGCCTTTATGGATAATGTCTAATCGGACGGCGTGGCGCCAGAGCGTCGGCGTGCAATCACTACCGATGCGGCGCCCGCTGCCAGGACGCCTGCTCCAGCCAGCCCCCAAACAATGAGGCCGGGATCAGTAGCCAACTTCTCCGGCCCTACTGCTGCACGAGCGTCCGTGACGCTGGAGACAGCAACGAAATCGGAATCATGGTTGCCACCCCCCAGACCGTTGCCGTTGTTTCCGCGTCCGTGGTTGCCGTTGTTTACAGCCACCCGCGCAGAGCGGGTAACTCCGGACTCTGAACCAACGGCTGTGATCATGAAGCTTCCGGCGTCTTCGAAGGTGACGCTCGTAGTGATGGCGCCATCACCGTTGGCGATAACGCTGAAGTTCGCTGGAGCGCTCCCCCGTGGTCCACCCCTCTTCTCGAAAGTGATGTTGACGGTTTCGCCTGGGAGGTATCCGCTGGCGGAGAAGGTGATGGTTTCACCGCGGTCAATCGTGCCGTCTGAGACGGTTCCTTGCTCATTGCCTGGTGCCGGGTAGGTGCTGGCTACGGCTGGTGCAATACCCGCGAACATGACGGTTCCCGCAACCATAAGAGTTGTGATGGTCTTTTTCATTTGTTTCCCTTGAGATCAATGAGTAAATCTACGTAAATGATGGCCTAACCGTTACGTAAATAACTTGTGGAACCCCCCTATGCAATAGCAAGCGAAACGTTATCACGCAGATGTTGCCGCTACAAGGCAGGATTGAACGATTATAAAGCCTTAACCAGCCGTTCAATTGACACAACTATCTCACTTTCTTCATTTCTTATACTGTATTTGTGACAAGATCAACAGGCTCTGTGACAAGCAGGCGAGCTCCAGCCGTGTGCTCAATCGGGGAGGGAACCAAAAAGGATGCCCATCCGGTAATCCGGATAGGCATCCCTGTTGTTGTCCTAAGCCGCCGGGCTTCCGGCCGGCCACGAGCAGAGTTATTGGGCCTGCTGTGCTCCTGCAATGTTGACCAGCCAGCCGATGCCGAACTTGTCTACGCACATTCCGAAGGTGTCACCCCAAGGCGCCATCTCCAGCGGGACTGTCACGGTGCCGCCGTCGATCAGCTTGTCCCAGTACCCGCGGAGCTCCGCTTCATCCGCCGAGTCTCCACTCAAGGAGACCGAAATGTTGTCACCAGGGTTGTACTCCATTCCGGTGGGCGTGTCGGCAGCCATCAACGTCAATCCGCCTGGAGTTTCCAGCATGGCATGCATGACCTTGTTGGCTTCCGCTGGATCTTCGCTGGCCTGGTAGTCGCCGAAGGTGCTGATGTTTAGTTCGCCGCCAAAGACGGATTCGTAGAAAGTGATTGCATCGCGCGCGTTATCGCGAAATGAAATGTACGGGTTGAGGCGGGTCGTCATTGGTCAGTTCTCCTCATTGTTGTGATAGTCACACGTCATCGTGCGGCAATGCTAACAGCGCCAACCGGCGCCTGTCCCCCATAGCGTTTAGTCGCCGTCGTACGCCCTTTGCAGAACATTGATGTCAAGCTTTCGCATCTTCATCATGGCCTCGAGGGCACGCTGTGAACCTTCGGGATCGGGGCCCGCCAACAGTCCGTTCATCGCTGTGGGAACGATCTGCCACGACAGGCCGAACTTGTCTTTTAGCCATCCGCATTGACTCTCCTGACCGCCGACAAGCAGGGCGTCCCAGTATTTGTCCACCTCCTCTTGAGAATCGCAATTGACCACCAGCGACACAGCCTCATTGAACGAGAATGCCGGTCCCCCGTTGAGGCCCATGAACTGTCTGCCCTCGATCTCGAACTCAACAGTGAGCGCCTCTCCATCGGGCCCCTGCATGGTTTGTCCCATGGATGAATGATCGAAAGTCGATGTGTAAAACCCGGCGGCTTCAGCCGCTTGCCCGTCGAACCATAAACAAGTGGAAATCTTCTGCATCTGCTGCTCCTCCAGGGACGCGTCGGGAACAGCCTGTCCCCCGTCAGAGGCTAGTACCGTGAGATCGCCCACACAACGCCCGACGGCGAAAAGGGCTTTTGCTGACCCGGCACCAGGCGCCGTGGTGATGGAGCGGTCACTGCCAGTCAGTCCCCCGACACGCGTATCCGACTCACCAGGCCCACAGTGTTGGCCTCACTGTCCTCGATGAAGGCCATCCACTCTTCCGAGCCGGCGGGTCCCAAAGTGCTGTCTTCATGCATATGGATCACGTGCGGCTCGGCGATGATGCGCACTCCCCTGCGCCGAAGATCTGCCACGGTTCCTTCAAGATCTGCCACCTCGAAGTAAACGAGCGCCGACGGTGCACCTTTCTCCAACAGGAGGCGAACCCCGCCGACATCAAAGAACAGGAGGCCGGGCGGATCAAAGATGGCACTCGGTTCGGCGTCCAACAGCACTGCATAGAAAGCCGCTGCCCTTTGAAGATCTTCGGCATGCTGGGCCACCTGGACAAATCGCACGGCATCCTCCAAATCTGCGCTGCCACGTGGGCACCTGCCCTCATGGTGACGGCCCATCGGACCACACGCAAGGGCTGTGGCCCAGGAGCCGGCTTCGCGCATGAAGGAAGGCCCGGATAGTGTCGGCAGTATGTCTTCACCATCTCGACTGTGGATTACCGCAGCTATTGCCGACCTTCTGCTGATTCTTGTCTTCGCCGCCATCGGCCGCGACGCACACGCCCGCGGAGACATCATTTCGGGAGCCTTCTCCACAGCATGGCCGTTCCTGGCCGGAGCGGCAATTGCGTGGGTGGTCACTCGCGCGTGGCGTGCACCCTTGGCTGTATGGCCATCCGGGGTGAGCATCTGGATCGGTGCGGTGCTGGTGGGAATGTTGTTGAGGGCTGTCACTGGCCAAACCGTCGTACTGCCTTTTGTCCTCGTGGCGCTGATCAGCCTCGGCGTATTCCTTCTCGGGTACCGGGTCCTTGCGACGCTGCTACTGCGGGCGCCGCGTAAGCGGCAACGCCGGGCGTGATCAAGCCACGCCCAGCGGGAATGCACTAGGCTGGAAACCGTCCGCAACGATGCATTTCCGGAAAGGCCCCACGTGATCACCGCTTTCGTCCTGATCAAAACCGATGCCTCACGCATACCGGAGACCGCCGAACAGATCTCGGCCATTCAGGGCATCAGTGAGGTCTACTCTGTCACCGGCGAATGGGATCTCATCGCGGTGGCAAGGGTGACCAAGCACGACGAACTAGCCGACGTGATCGCCGATCGCCTGTCGAAGGTTGCTTCAGTGGTCCACACCACCACCCACATCGCTTTTCGGGCCTACTCACAGCACGACCTTGATGCAGCTTTCGCGCTCGGATTCGAGTAACAACTCCGAATAACGGCGGGGCCGCCCATCGTCAGCTTTGGCTGAGGGCTATCCACTTAGCGAGTACTTCGGCGGCCTTACCGGAGTCAACGGACTCTGCTGCTCTTGCAAAAGCGGTGCGCATCCGCTCCTCGAGGCTCCCGTCGGCGTCGAGGTCGATTGACACCAGCCCAGCCGCGGCGTTCAGCAAAACGGCGTCACGCACCGGACCCGTCTTACCTTCCAGGATTTCGCGCACTACTGCCGCATTGGCAGCAGCATCCCCACCGCGAAGGTCCGCGACGGTCGAGGGTTGGATCCCCAGGTCTTCAGGCGAAAACACCTGTTCCCTGACTGCTCCTTTCCTGATCTCCCAGACGGTGGAGGGGCCTGTGGGGGTCAATTCATCCAGTCCATCGTCACCACGGAACACCAGGCCCCGGCTGCCTCGGCGGGCCAGAACTCCTGCCACCAACGGCGCCATGCGGGCATTCGCTACGCCCACGGCGGAGGCTTGCACGTGCGCAGGATTGGTCATCGGCCCCAGGAAATTGAAGGCCGTGGGTACGGCCAGCTCGCGGCGCGGAACAGCTGTATGCCGGAACGACGGGTGGAAAACCTGGGCAAAACAAAAAGTGATTCCCGCCTCTTCGGCGTTCCGCGCCACCTGCTCGATCGAAAGATCCAAGCGGACGCCCAAGGCTTCCAGGACGTCGGCCGATCCTGATGTGGACGACGCAGCCCGATTGCCGTGCTTGACCACCTTGGCCCCGGCTCCAGCGGCCACGAGCGCGGCCATGGTGGAGATGTTCACGGTGTTCAACCGGTCCCCGCCGGTTCCTACGATGTCCAGCTTCTCACCGGAAATATCGATCGGATTGGCGTGCTGGACCATGGCCGCAACCAAGCCGGCCAATTCTTCCACCGTCTCTCCCTTGGCACGAAGCGCAACAAGGAAGCCGGCGATCTGAGCGGGAGTCGCTTCACCGGACATGATCGTGTTCATGGCCCACTCTGTGTTGCCCAATGCAAGGTCGTCGCCGTTGATCAGTGCAGAGATGAGCCCTGGCCAGGTATTACTGGCTGCAGGTGCCGATGCCGGAGAAGTCACTCCCTGATGCTATCGAGCCAGCCACGCCGATGACCAATGTGAACGAGGCCGGGAACTTTTCCGCGCGAATTCGCGTCTTTGTAGAAAAAGTCTCCCGAATCGGTGGTTTGCATTGGGAAGTCTGGACTTTTACAGACATAATGTCCTTGTGACATCTGCGACCCATGCCCCCAGTACCCCGGCGCACCCGACGCTGAACCGCCCCAACCTGGTTTCTGTTGGAACCGTTGTTTGGCTGTCCAGTGAGTTGATGTTCTTCGCCGGCCTCTTTGCCATGTACTTCACCCTGCGCTCCACATCAGGAACGATGTGGGCCGAGGAGACGGCCAAGCTCAACTTCCCGTTTGCGCTCGTCAACACCATCGTCCTTGTGGCAAGTTCCTTTACTTGCCAGATGGGCGTCTTTGCCGCCGAGCGGCTCGAGCCGCGCCGCACCGGTGGGCTCCTGCAGTTCACGCGTTGGGGCATGACCGAATGGTTCTCCCTCACGTTCGTCATGGGCGCCTTCTTCGTAGCCGGCCAGACCATGGAATACGCCATGCTCGTTTCCGAGCATGTATCCCTGTCGTCCAACGCTTACGGCTCCGCCTTCTACATGACCACGGGCTTCCACGGTCTCCACGTCATCGGCGGCCTGATCGCATTCCTGTTCATCATCGGCCGCGCGTTCGCAGCCAAGAAGTTCGGACACTTTGAAGCGACGTCGGCGATCGTCACCTCGTACTACTGGCACTTCGTTGACGTTGTGTGGATCGGCCTCTTCCTGGTCATCTACGTTCTGAAGTAAGCCCGGCTTTGACTCTTTTTCTACAAGAGGCAGAATTTCAAGAAGCGGCTCTCGGAGCCGACGCAGGATCGAATAAAGGAACCACCACGTGAAGGCACTCTCGCAGAAGCGACGTCACCCACTGGCAGCCATTGCGCTGTTGCTGATGGGCCTCCTCCTCACTGGTGGGCTGTACGCCGTTGCCACAACTGTCAACCAGGCCAAGGCCAGCACCACAAGCTTCAGCGCAAGTGACGTAGAAGAAGGCGGCAAGCTCTTTGCCGCTAACTGCGCCACCTGCCACGGCATGGGTGCAAGCGGAACCCAGGACGGCCCCTCGCTGGTCGGCGTGGGTGCTGCTGCAGTTGACTTCCAGGTTGGCACCGGCCGCATGCCCATGCAGATGAGCGGACCGCAGGCCCAGCAGAAGCCCGCCCAGTTCAATGCGGAACAGACCAAGCAGCTCTCTGCTTACGTTGCATCCCTCGGTGCAGGTCCAGCTATTCCCGAACAGAACCTCCTCGACGGGAAGGGAGACGCAGCCAACGGTGGCGAACTCTTCCGTGTCAACTGCGCCATGTGCCACAACGCCGCTGCTGCCGGTGGCGCCCTGACCCGCGGCAAGTTTGCCCCGGCCCTGGCAGGTGTAAGCGCTGAGCACATTTACGAAGCCATGGTTACCGGTCCCCAGAACATGCCCGTCTTCAGTGACTCCAACGTCACCCCTGAGGACAAGCGCGACATCATCACCTTCCTGAAGACCATCGAAGCCAACGGGTCCCCCGGTGGCGCAGACCTGGGCGCACTTGGCCCGGTATCTGAAGGTCTGTTTGTTTGGGTTGCCGGCTTGGGTGTCATCATCGCATTCACGATCTGGTTGACGTCCCGCACGTCCTAACCCGGACACGACAAAACTTCTGCTGCACGGTCAGCAGTTTGAAACTGAAAATAACTCGGCCCCGGCCGAGACAACGAGAGAAGGATGAGGCGAATTATGGGCAACCATAGTGACGGCAGTCCGAACCACTCGGGCACCGTAGCTACGGCTGGTCAGAATGAGGTGGAGAAGTTCCAGGATCCTGGACTGCCTCCGCATCGTTTGCGCCTGGCTGACACGGACCCGGTAGCCGCAAAGCGCGCCGAGCGTCAGGTAGCCATTCTGTTTGGCACCTCTGTAATCGGTACGCTGGTGTTCCTGGTGGCATACTTTGCCATCGACTTGGGCGACGATACCTCTATTGCAACCATCCGCACCCAGAACCTTCTTCTGGGACTCGGTACGGCGTTCGCAATGCTGGGAATCGGCACCGGAATCGTGCACTGGGCCAAGGCCCTGATGCCCGATCACGAAGTGTCGGAAGAGCGCCACGCTATCCGTACTGAAGAAGATCGCCAGGCAGCAGTCCGTATTGTCGATGACATCGTCGACGAGACCGGCATCAAGCGTCGCCCGCTGATCCGCAACACCCTTCTTGGTGCCGTTGCACTTGCTCCCCTGCCTGCCCTCGCCATCTTCGGCGATCTGGGTCCGCGGCCGGACAACGCTTTGGCACACACCATGTGGGCGCCTGAAGGCGACAAGCTCAAGCGACTGACCCGCGACCCTGATGGCACCCCCATCAAGGCTTCGGATGTCACCATCGGTTCGGCTTTCCACGTGATCCCCGAAGGCCTCAACGAACTCCACGAAGGCAAGCTGAACGAGAAGGCAAAAGCCGTCGTTCTCCTGATGCGCCTGGACCCGGATTCGTTGAACCCCTCCGAGGGCCGCGAAGACTGGAGCTACAACGGCATCGTTGCTTACTCCAAGATCTGCACGCACGTCGGTTGCCCGGTTGCTCTCTACGAGCAGCAGACGCACCACCTCCTGTGCCCCTGCCACCAGTCCACCTTTGACCTCACGCAGGAATGCAAGGTCATCTTCGGACCGGCAAGCCGTCCGCTCCCCCAGCTGCCCATCGCAGTTGATGCAGAGGGCTACCTCGTCGCAACCAGCGACTTCAGAGAACCTGTAGGACCGAGTTACTGGGAGCGTGACGAGCATGAGCGCCTCATCAACAGCTGAAGCCCCCTTCGTCCCGAAGACCAAGGTTGGTAGTTTCACCAACTTCGTGGACGAGCGTGTTGGCGGCTCCGGCATCCTGCGCGAGTTCGGCCGGAAGGTCTTCCCCGACCACTGGTCGTTCATGTTCGGTGAGGTGGCGCTGTACTCCTTCGTCATCTTGCTGATGTCAGGTACCTTCCTGACCTTTTTCTTCGACCCCTCCATGGCGGAAACCCATTACCAGGGTTCCTACACGCCGCTGTACAACGTCGAAATGTCGGTTGCCTACAGCTCGTCACTGAACATTTCGTTTGACGTTCGTGGCGGTCTGTTCATGCGCCAGGTTCACCACTGGGCAGCGCTGTTGTTCGTAGCGTCCCTCGGTGTGCACATGCTGCGCGTCTTCTTCACGGGCGCTTTCCGCAAGCCCCGCGAAATGAACTGGGTAGTGGGCGGCGTGCTGCTCATCCTGGCAATGGCTGCCGGCTTCACCGGCTACTCCCTCCCCGATGACCTGCTGTCCGGCAACGGCCTGCGCATCATCGACGGCGTCATCAAGTCCATTCCGGTCATCGGAACGTACACCTCGTTCTTCCTCTTCGGCGGAGAGTTCCCGGGTACGGCCATCATCGGCCGTCTGTACGTCCTGCACATCCTCCTGGTGCCGGCGCTCATCCTCCTGATGATTGTCATCCACCTCTTCATGGTGGTCGTGCACAAGCACACCCAGTACCCCGGCCCGGGACGCAATGACGGCAACGTCGTCGGCTACCCCCTCGGCCCGGTATACGCCGCAAAGGCTGGTGGATTCTTCTTCATCGTCTTCGGAGTCCTGGCGCTCATGGCGGCAGCGTTCACGATCAACCCGATCTGGAACTACGGCCCCTACGATCCCTCCCCGGTTTCGGCCGGTACCCAGCCTGACTGGTACATCGGTTTCGTTGACGGAGCCCTGCGTCTTATGCCGGGTGTCATCAACGACTTCCACTTCGAGTGGGTCATCTTCGGATACACCCTGACCCTCAACGTCCTGCTTCCCGCGCTCGTACCGGCCGGCATCATCTTCACTGTGCTGTTCATGTACCCGTGGATCGAGCGGTGGGTCACCAAGGACAACCGCGAACACCACGTCCTGGACCGCCCGCGCAACGCTCCTACCCGTACTGCCATCGGTGTTGCAGGCTTCACTTGGTACTGCGTGATGTGGGCGGCTGCTGGCTCCGACCTGATCGCAACACACTTCCACGTGTCGTTGAACGATGTCACTTACTGGCTGCGGACACTGTTCTTCATCGGCCCTGTCATCGCCTTCATCGTGACCAAGCGAGTAGCACTGGCCCTCCAGCGCAAGGACCGCGAAATTGCACTTCATGGTCGCGAGACAGGCCGCATCGTCCGACTCCCCCACGGCGAGTTCATCGAGGTTCATGCCCCGCTGGATGAGTACAAGCGTTACAAGCTCGTCGGGTTCGAATCACCGGCTCCGATCCCGGCCCAGCCGAACGAGCACGGCGTAGTCACCCGCAAGGAGAAGCAGCGCGCGGCACTCTCCCGCTGGTTCTTCGAAGACCGTGTTGCCCCGGCAACGCCTGCGGAACTCGAAGCAGCACACGCACATGGCCACCACGAGGCCATCGCAGCTGGTGAAGACCAGAAGAGCCTGAGCCACTAGCGCTTAGCACTCGACATAAGGGAAGGACCCGGTCCACATGGACCGGGTCCTTCCCTTATGTCTGCTCTATTTCGGCAGCCTGCAGGGCGTGCGGGCAGCTCAAGGTCTACTGTGTGCGGTACCCCGACGAGTAGTTGCGCGTGGGACGAATTCCCGGGCGCTGCAAGGGAACCCACAGTTTGTAGCGGTCCGCACGGTAGTACGAGACGGAGTAGTCAACCATTGCACGGGCAACGAAGGCGTGCCGCTGAATCTTGAGTAGCGGGGCGCCGACGTCGACGTTGAGAAGCCGGGCAGTTGACGGCGACGCTGCAGTGGCCTCAATCATGTCCTCACCCCACTCCATCACCAAGCCGAAGCGTTCGCTCAGAACGTTGTACAGCGACGTTGGCGGTGCCTCGTCGAGCAGTCCAGGCACCCGATGGGCCGGAATGAAGTTCTCATCCACGCTCATGGGTTCGTTATCGGCCAACAGCAGACGCCTGAACCGCACCAGGGGCGTGCCCTCGTCCAGTTGCAGCTCCCTGGCGAGGAAAGCACTTGCCGCAATTTGTTCGAAGCTCAGTACCTTTGCAGCGGGCACCATTCCGCGACGCTGCATTTCCTCGCTGTAGGAGGTTAACTTCACCTGCAAATCCAGCTTTGGCTTCCTGACAAAGGTTCCAAGGCCCACTACACGCTCTATTACCTCTTCGCCAACCAGAGCATCAATAGCCTGACGAACTGTCATCCTGGCCAGCCCGAACCGTTCCGACAGGCCCCGCTCGGATGGGAGCGCAGACCCTGGTGGGCAGGACTGGGCGATAAACGTGCGCAGAATTTCACGGAGTTGAACGTAGATGGGCGTCCCGCTGGCACGGTCGATTTCGCCGGCAATGCTTGCTGCCTCAGCCACGGCAGACTTCCAGCAATTGAGTCATGCTTCAAGGATAATTCAGCATGGCCGGAGGTCTAGACCACCGAGGTGCCATGTGGAATGGGCGGCGCCCCGGCGGCTACGCTGGTATGGATCAATTTTCAGACGGAAGTTCCGTCGTATCAAAGGAGCTGGGTTGCCGGAGCAGAGAACCTTCGTTGCCGCTGAAATCGGGCTGCACGCACGGGCAGCCGCAGTATTTGTTCGTGCTGTCACCGAAACAGGACTGCCGGTGACGATTCGCAAGCCCGACGGCGACCCGGTGGACGCCCGTTCCCTTCTGGAAGTGATGACCGAAGATTTCGGACATGGGTGCGAAGTCTTCCTCGCAGTAGCTCCAGACGCACTCAGTGGCGATCAGAGCCTTCCGGAAGCCGAGAATGCCCTCCTAGCTCTTTCCGCCGTCCTGGAGGGCGCACAAGCCCACTGAAAGCACTCTCAGCTTCATGTGAAGATCCACTGTGATGCGATTGCGTTCCCGCACAACGAGGACTTAACGACGATGGACCCCACCTTCCGGTGGGGCCCATCATTGTTATACCAACTAGTTAGTGGGCGTGATCGCCACGGCTGTACTCGAAGACCCAGCCAACCAAAGCAATCAAGGCAAGTCCGCCGGCAACGTACGTCACCCAGAACCCAATGGCGAGACCGAGGAAGCCTCCTGCGCAAGCCAAACCAAGGACCAGCGGCCACCAGCTCCAGGGGCTGAAGTGACCCTGCTCGCCAGCTCCCTCGTGGATCTCTGCGTCGGGACGGTCTTCGGGTCGAAGGCCGATGCGCTTACCAGTGAATCCGAGGTAGGCACCGATCATGCCGGCAAGGCCACCGACCAGGAGGATGCCCAGGACACCGACCCATTCATTCCATTCCGTCAGGAAACCGTAGGCGATGGCTACGGGGACGAAGAAGAAGACTCCGGCTCCGAAGAGCCACGATTCAATTTTCATTTGCTGACGTCCCTTTGGTCGGCGTTACCCAAAACGGCTGCTGCGGGTGACGGGGCCTCGGCGGTGTGAACCTGGGCCAACTCCGGGTGGTGAAGGTCCAGGGCCGGGCGCTCGGAGCGGATACGGGGCAAGGAAGTGAAGTTGTGGCGCGGCGGCGGGCAGGAAGTTGCCCACTCCAGCGAGGCACCGAAGCCCCACGGGTCATCCACTTCTACCTTTTTGTTGCTACGCCAGGTGATGTAGACGTTCCAGAAGAACGGCAGGAGGGAAGCACCCAGGACGAAGGAAGAAATAGTGGAGAACTGGTTCATCCACGTGAAGTTATCCTGCGGCATGTAGTCGGCGTAGCGACGCGGCATACCCTCAACACCCAACCAGTGCTGGATGAGGAACGTGCCGTGGAAGCCGAGGAACAGCAGCCAGAAGTGGATCTTGCCGAGGCGCTCGTTGAGCATCTTGCCTGTCCACTTGGGCCACCAGAAGTAGAACCCTGCAAACATGGCGAATACGACGGTACCGAACACAACGTAGTGGAAGTGCGCCACAACGAAGTACGAGTCAGATACGTGGAAGTCCAGCGGCGGCGAGGCCAGGATGATGCCGGTGAGACCACCGAAGAGGAAGGTCACGAGGAAGCCGATGCTCCAGAGCATGGGCGTTTCAAACGTAATGGAGCCCTGCCACAGCGTTCCGATCCAGTTGAAGAACTTCACGCCGGTTGGAACTGCGATGAGCATCGTCATGAAGGCGAAGAACGGCAGCAGCACGGATCCGGTCACGTACATGTGGTGGGCCCACACGGTGACGGATAGTGCGGCGATGGCGATCGTCGCGTAGACCAGACCCTTGTAGCCAAAGATCGGCTTGCGGCTGAAGACCGGGAAGATCTCGGACACGATGCCGAAGAACGGCAGCGCGATGATGTACACCTCGGGGTGGCCGAAGAACCAGAACAGGTGCTGCCAGAGGACCGCACCGCCGTTCTCGGGGTCGAAGATGTGGGCACCGAAACGGCGATCCGCACCGAGTGCGAACAGCGCTGCAGCCAGCGGCGGGAACGCCATCAGTACCAGGATGGCCGTAACAAGCGTGTTCCACGTGAAGATGGGCATGCGCCACATGGTCATGCCGGGTGCACGCATGCAGATGATGGTGGTGATGAAGTTGACAGCACCAAGGATGGTACCGAAGCCTGACAGAGCAAGGCCGAAGACCCACAGGTCACCACCGACACCGGGACTGAACGTTGTGTTCGAGAGAGGCGCGTAAGCAAACCAACCGAATGATGCAGCACCCTGGGGGGTGATGAATCCGGACACGGCAATGGTCGAACCAAAGAGGAAGAACCAGAAAGCCAAGGCGTTCAGACGCGGGAAGGCAACGTCGGGCGCGCCAATCTGAAGCGGCATGATCACGTTGGCGAAGCCAGCAAACAGCGGTGTAGCGAACATCAGGAGCATCACGGTGCCGTGCATCGTGAACATCTGGTTGTACTGCTCTTTGGTCTGCAGAATCTGCATACCAGGCTCGAACAATTCAGCGCGGATCAGCAGCGCCATGACGCCGCCGAGGCAGAAGAACACGAACGACGCAATCAGGTACATGTACCCGATGGTCTTGTGGTCCGTGGAGGTGATCCAGTTGACGACAATGCGTCCCTTGGATTTAGGAACTACGGGGGCTTCTAGGACCCCCGGTGCGGATTGAGTGTACGTAGCCACGTCGCTCCCCTTACTTGGTTTCGTTCAGGTTCGGGTTGCGGTCATATTCCGCACCGAGCAGGCCCGTGTTGCCATCCTGGCGCAGCTTCTCCATGTGAGCCTGGAATTCAGTCTCGGAGACAACCTTCACGCGGAAGAGCATTTCGGAGTGGTATTCACCGCAGAGTTCGGCGCACTTGCCATCGAAAGTGCCCTCCTTGGTGGGGGTGAACCTGATGTAGTTCGTCTTGCCGGGAATCATGTCGCGCTTCTGAAGGAAGGCGGGAACCCAGAAGGAGTGGATGACATCGCGGGAGTTCAGCTCCAGGTCCACTGACTTGCCAACCGGCAAGTACAGGGTGGGGAGAAGTTCCTTGTTGACCTCGGCACCGGTCAGGTGGGCTTGAACGCCGGCCTCGTGGAGGTCTTCGTTGATGACCTCACCCTTTTTGTAGTTGAAGTCCCAGGCCCACTGTTTGCCGCGGACGTCAACAACGACGTCGGCGGGCTGCGAGCGGTCATCGATCGCACGCTGGTCCTGGTCGGTGAAGTAGAAGAACACCAGCACCATGAACAGCGGGATGGTCAAGTAGAAGACCTCGAGCGGCAGGTTATAGCTGAGCTGCTTGGGGAAACCCGTGGTGCCCTTGCGGCGACGGTAAGCGATGATGCACCAGACCAGAAGGCCCCACGTGATAATACCGACTGCCAAGGCGGCGATCCATGAGTTGACCCAGAGGTCCATGATCCGGTCAGTGTGGTTGGTCGTGCCGCGCTCTGTAGGCAGCCAACCCTTCTCTACCTCTGGTGAACATCCGGTCAAAACCAACGCGCCGGCTAGTGCCAAGCCAGTGATCGATGTGATCTTTATGCGTCGGCTGCCGGTTCGGTTCTGCGAACTCACAGACGGCCCTTCCTCTTGTTGCTGTCTCCCGGCAGGCCGAAGGCTCACCGGGCACACTAAAAGTTTTACTACCCGATGTAGAGCTTACCGCTATCACGCGGTTTTCGCGCACATGTCGGCGCCGTGGCTCCGAACGGTTTCAAACCGCGCGAAGAGGCGCCGACATGCGGCGATGGCTCACATCAGTGGAATGAATCGCCGCAGGCGCAAGACCCGCCGGCGTTTGGGTTGTCGATGGTGAAGCCCTGCTTCGAAATGGTGTCTTCGAAGTCGATGCTTGCGCCGCTGAGGTAAGGAACGCTCATCTTGTCCACTACGACCTCAACGCCGTCGTAGTCGCGCACAGCGTCTCCGTCGAGCAGGCGCTCATCGAAGTAAAGCTGGTAGATCAGCCCCGAGCATCCTCCGGGCTGGACTGCAACGCGCAGCCGAAGGTCTGTGCGCCCTTCCTGCTCGAGGAGGCTGCGGACCTTGCCTGCGGCGACGTCGGTCAGATTGACCTCGTGCGTGGCCAGTTCGTCGTCGTTGGTGACGAGCTGTGCTCCGGTGCTGTTTTCGTTGGTTGCAGTGCTCATTGGCCTACCTTCTTATGAAGCTCCTGGCGGCGGCGCCGGAACGCTGCCTGCCCTTACCCAATTACGTACGGGTTATAGCTAATGCTACGTCGCGCAGACGCTTAGCTATAACTCCTGACGTAACCACAGACAGCATTCCGTTGTTCCCGGCGCGCCGTGGGAGCTTACTCCACCAAGCCCTCGGCGTTGAGGCGGGCCAGCATCAGGGCTTCGGCCAACACCGCGTGCCGGAAGTCTCCGATGTGCAACGATTCGTTGGCACTGTGCGCGCGGGAATCGGGGTCCTCCACACCTGTCACGAGGATCTGGACGTCCGGATACATCTCCAAGAGGTCGGAGATAAACGGAATGGAGCCACCGATGCCCATTTCCACAGGTTTGACGCCCCATGACTCACCCAGCGCCCACAGTGCCACCCGCGCCGCAGCGGAAGTCGTATCGGTGGAGAAGGCATTACCCCTCTCCCCCGGCGTGAACGTCACCTTTGCACCAAAAGGCGCATTGGATTCAACGTGCTGCTTCAGGGCCGCCATTGCTGCTTCGGGATCCTGGCCCGGAGCCAACCGCATGCTGAATTTTGCGCGGGCCGCCGGTATGAGGGTATTCGAAGCGACATCGACAGCCGGGACGTCCATACCGATGATGGACAGTGCGGGCTTGGTCCACAGGCGGGAGGCGATGGTTCCGCTCCCGGCGAGCCTCACGCCGTCGAGCACTGAGGCATCGGCGCGATAGTCCGCTTCGGTGAGGTCCACGGCCGCCTCGTCACGGCCCACAAGTCCTGCTACCGCAACGTTCCCATCATCGTCGTGAAGCGTGGCAATGAGCCGGGACAAGAGAGTAGGAGCATCGAGCACCGGGCCGCCGAACATGCCTGAGTGCACGGCATGCTCGAGGACGCGCACTTCGAACGTGCCGTCCACCAAACCCCGGAGGCTGGTGGTCAGGGCGGGAACGCCCACTTTCCAGTTACTGGAGTCGGCAACAACAATCACATCTGCCCGGAGAAGTTCCTGGTGCTCCTCGAGGAATGTCCGGAAAGTGGGCGACCCCGCTTCTTCCTCACCTTCGAAGAACAAGGTCACGCCGAGCCCGAAATCTTCCCCCAGGACCTTAGTGACAGCACTGTATGCGGCCAGGTGCGCCATGATCCCTGCTTTGTCGTCGGCAGCGCCGCGGCCGTACAACCGGCCATCACGTTGTTGGGCGACGAACGGTTCCGACTTCCAGAGGCTCCGGTCCCCGGGCGGCTGGACGTCATGGTGCGCGTAGAGCAGGATGGTCGGCTTGCCTTCGGCGGCAGGTCGGCGCGCGACGACGGCAGGACCACCGGGCGTACCGTCACCCTTGTTGCAGCGAAGGATGCGGACGTCCTCCATGCCGGCTTCCTTAACCAAGGAAGCCACGGCGTCAGCGCTTCGATCCAGTTCCTTGGGATCGAAGCTTGGCCATGCAATCCCGGGAATACCCACCAGCTCTTCCAGTGACGCGAGTGTGTTCTCGAAAGAGTCGTTGACCGCCGTGGTCAGTGCCTCGACCGGAGTGGAGTCGGGGTGCCCTTGCTTGTTCTGCGGGATCTCCGCATGTGCTGAAGTCATGGGCCACACTTTACCGCCGGGGATTCTCCCGCCGCAGCAGGCGCAGCCCAAGCCATGGGGCTTGATGCAGGGCAAAGGGCTCGAGCAACCGGACACGTAACGTGCGCCACCTTCTTGAGGGGTATTCTGTATGGGTGTTCGGACGCAAAAAGGAAGAGCCCAGCGCTCAATCAGTAGTAGATCAGGCCTACGCCACCGCACCGGAGTCCGGTGCGGGAAAAGGCGCCCCAACGCCCAAACGGAAGGACCAGGAAGCGGCCCGCAAGCGCCCTTTGGTTCCCAACGACCGTAAGGCCTCCAAGGCAGCGGAAAGGGTAGCCATCCAGGACCAGCGGCAGAAAATGCGGCAGGCCCTCGATACAGGTGACGAGAGGTTCCTCCCCCTTCGCGACAAGGGGCCTCAAAAGCGTTACACGCGTGACTACGTGGACGCTCGGTTCAGCTTGGGCGAGTACCTCATGTTCGGCGCTTTGCTGTTCGTCGTAATTTCCCTGATCATTCCGCCCACCAGCGCCGGCATCAGCTACGTCCTTATTGGATTCTGGATCATGTTCCTCGCTGTCTTCGTGGACGTCTTCATCCTGTCGCGCAAGCTTCGCAAGCGGCTAACCGAGAAGTTCGGCGAAGTGGAACGGGGCTCCATCTGGTATGGATGCATGCGTGCCCTCCAGTTCCGCAAACTCCGCCTTCCCAAGCCCCAGGTAAAGCGCGGGCAGTACCCCGCCTAGGCGCCGGAAACCCAGGCACCCCAACCCTTGCATTCAAGAAGACCCCGGACCACTGGTCCGGGGTCTTCTTGTAGCTGGTATCAGCGAGCTGCCCGCTGACGAAGTTTCACGAGGCCCTTGTTGATGCGCGAAGCCCAAAAAGGTCCTTCATAGAGGAACGCTGTATAACCCTGCACCAGAGTTGCTCCAGCGTCCAAGCGGTCCTGAACATCCTGCGGCGTCTCCACGCCCCCCACCGCAATGAGCACGAGCTGGTCCCCCACAGCGTTCTTGAGCCTGCGCAATACATCCAGGGAGCGCTGCTTCAGGGGTGCTCCCGACAAGCCGCCCGCACCCAGGGACTCCACCTTCGCGGCGTCGGAGACGAGCCCATCACGCGAAATCGTGGTGTTGGTGGCAATAATCCCATCGAGCTTCAGGTCCAGCGCAAGGCGTGCGACGTCGTCGACATCATCATCGGACAGGTCCGGCGCGATCTTGACCAGAAGGGGTACATGCCGGCCGGCAGCTTCGTCCGCAGCGTCGCCAACAGCCCGCAACAGGGGACGCAGCGTCTCCACATTCTGCAGCAAGCGCAGCCCCGGCGTATTCGGAGAACTAACATTAACCACCAGGTAGTCGGCTGCCGGCGCCAGGCTACGTGCACTCACCAAATAGTCCTCGGTAGCGTCGTCGAGCTCAACCAGCTTGGTCTTGCCGATGTTCACCCCAATAACCGGCCGGACGTCGGGGTATTGCCGCTGCAAAGCAGCTCGTGCTGACTTGAGTCTCGGCGCGACTGCTGCGGCGCCGTCGTTGTTGAATCCCATGCGGTTGATGACCGCTTTGTCCTCAATCAAACGGAACAGGCGGGGCTTTTCATTGCCTGGCTGCGCCTGGCCGGTGATGGTCCCCACCTCCACATGTCCGAAGCCGAGCTCGGATAAGGCTTCAATGCCGTGACCCTCTTTGTCGAAGCCTGCTGCCAAGCCGAAAGGAGACGGAAAGGTGAGCCCCAGCGCTTCCGTCCGAAGGGAAGCATCAGGAGCTGTAATCCTGGACAAAATCCGGCCGGCTCCGGAACGGTGGGCCGCCCGGATGCCTTGGAAGCCGATCTTGTGGGCTTTCTCGGCATCCATCCAGGAGAAGGCCAACTTGAAGAATGTGGGGTAAACACGCATGGTCCTAGTTTTCCCGCTTACAGACAACTCACCAAACCCGTGACCCGGCCTGCCGCTAGCATGTAGGCATGCCGCCGGAAAATCGTGACGCAGATCATGGAAGCCAAAAGGTCGCTGCCGACGTCGTAGTAGTGGGAGCCGGGTTGTCCGGGCTGGTTGCCGCGGCTACGGCCTATGCTGCCGGCAAGTCAGTGGCTGTCCTGGACCAGGAACCGGGGGTATCCGTGGGCGGTCAGGCGCACTGGTCCTTTGGCGGCCTTTTCATGGTCAACACGCCCGAACAGCAGCGCCTGGGTGTCAGGGACAGCACAGAACTCGCCCTTTCGGACTGGCTGGCGTCGGCCGCTTTTGACCGCTCCGTGGACCAGAAGGCCCGGGAGTGGGCCGAGGCTTATGTCCACTTCGCCTCAGGTGAGAAGCGGACATGGCTACGGAGCCTGGGCGTAGGCTTTTTTCCTTTGGTGCAGTGGGCTGAACGCGGCGGCTACGGGCCGCAGGGCCACGGCAATACCGTGCCCCGGTTCCACGTCACATGGGGCACGGGACCCGCGCTGGTTGAACCGTTCCTCGCCAAGGTGCTGGAGGGCGTTGATACCGGGAGGGTCGGCCTTCACTTCAGGCATCGGGCTTTGTCGCTGACGACGACGGCGGGCAGGGTCACCGGCGTTTCCGGCGACGTTCTGCAACCGTCGACGGCGGTCAGGGGACAAGCATCCGGCCGCATCGTCATCGGGAGCTTTGAGGCAACGGCGGGAGCCGTGGTGGTGACCACTGGCGGCATCGGCGGCAATCACGCCAAAGTGCGCCGGCAATGGCCGGACGACACGGCTCCCGACTACATGCTCAGTGGAGTACCAGCTTCAGTTGACGGCGAGTTCCTGTCCGCCGTGGAATCCTCGGGAGCTGCCCTGGTCAACGGCGACCGCATGTGGCACTACCCCGAAGGAATCCACAACTATGATCCGGTGTGGCCCAACCATGGAATCCGCATCCTGCCCGGCCCATCCTCACTTTGGCTCGACGCCGAAGGACATCAGCTGCCGGCGCCGCTCTTTCCTGGCTTTGACTCACAGGGAGCGCTTCGGCACATAGTCGGGTCGGGACATGGGTATTCATGGTTTGTCCTCAACCGCACCATCGCACTCAAGGAACTGGCCCTCTCCGGGTCCGAGCAGAACCCGGATCTCACAGGTAAAGATTTCCGGCTGCTCGCAACGCGGCTCCGGCCTGACAGCGACGCGCCCATTCAGCGTTTCATGGACAAGGGTGTTGACTTTCTCCAGGCGGCAACGCCTATAGAGCTTGCTTCACGCATGAACCACCTCACAGGAAGGTCCTTGATCGACGGCGACGGGCTCGACTCAATGATCCGGGCCAGGGACAGCCAAGTAGCCAGCGGACTAGGCAAGGATCCGCAGTTGTCAGCTATCAGGGCAGCACGGCGCTTTGCAACCGACAAACTCATGCGGGTGGCTCGCCCGCATCGTTTGACTGACCCTGCGCACGGACCCCTGAGTGCCATTCGGCTGTCCGTACTGACACGTAAGAGCTTGGGCGGTCTCACAACCGATCTGCGCTCAAGGGTGCTGGACGATGAGGGGAACGATATCCCGGGCCTCTATGCGGCCGGAGAAGCTGCCGGATTCGGCGGAGGCGGTATCCACGGGTATCGGGCTTTGGAAGGAACATTCCTCGGCGGTTGCCTCTTCACGGGGAGAGCCGCGGGCCGGGACGCCGCCGCCAGTGTCTAAGCTAAAGCCATGGAGTGGACGGCTGACATCCTGGGAACCGACTTCCAATCCTGCAGGGTTGACGCCCCAGGGCCGGATGGCGTGGTCCGGCGCGCCACCTTGATTCGGCACAGGGTGGAATCCAAAGACCAAGCTGACAGCGACGCCTACTCAGCGCCGAAGCGCTACGGTGCCGTACTTTTCCTGCACGGTTGGAGCGATTACTTTTTCAACACCGAGCTGGCCCGCTTCTGGGCACAGCAAGGCTACGACTTCTACGCCCTGGACATGCACAACCACGGCCGGAGCCTGCAGGCCGATATGCCCGGCGGCTACGTGGCCGACTTGGCCGACTACGATGGCGAGATTGAGAAGGCCATCGAAATCATTCGCCACGACCACACTGCCTCCTCAACTGGAAGCCTGACCCTGATGGGCCATTCAACCGGAGGACTGGTTGCGGCGCTTTGGGCCAGCCGCCACCCGGACGACATCCAATACCTGATTCTCGACAGTCCATGGCTGGAGATGCACGGTAGTTCATTGGTGCGGCGCGCAGCGCAAGCCATGGTGTCCCCGATCGCACGGATCCGCCCGGAGATGGTTTTGAGGTTGCCGGAGCGGGGCTTCTACTTCCGGAGCATCAGCAGCACTGCTGAGGGGGAATGGACCCTGGATGAGAACTACAGGCCTCCGCTCGCTTTCCCTGTCCGGGCAGGTTGGTTGAGCGCTGTGTTCGCAGGCCATTCGCAAGTTGCCCGCGGCTTGAAGCTGGAGATGCCTGTCCTTGTGCTGACGTCCACCACCAGCGCCAATGGCATGGTGTGGCAGGAAACGATGCGCCGATCGGACGCCGTCCTGGACGTTAGCGTCATTGCACTGCGGGCGATGGCCTTAGGCCGGACAGTTACCTTGGAACGCATCGACGGAGCCCTCCATGACGTCTTCCTTTCAGCGCCGGCAGTAAGGAAGGACGCTTATTCACGACTTGCCCGGTGGGTCAAAGGATTTATGGACAACAACGAGCCGGATCGTCGGCGGGAAGGGGACGCATGACCACCACGGAGGAGTCGGTTTCACTATGGCAGCCCGACGTCCTCGGCCACGGCTACGAGCGCATGGATTTGCCCTTGAAAGCCGACGAGGAGGGGCCAGTAAAGACGACCCTCATCAGGCATGCACCGCCCGTGGCCCATCCGTCCCAGCAAGGCGTGCTTGATTTCCTGGCTTCCTTTACCAAGAGCAAACGACGCCCCGCCCCATCTGATCCCGGCGGAGCCCCGACGGTGGTCCTCTACCTGCACGGATGGGCGGACTACTTTCTACAGACGGAGCTGGCCGAGTACCTCACGGCGTCAGGATTTCACTTCTATGCCCTGGACCTCCGGAAATTCGGCCGCAGCCTGCTACCGGGACAGACACCCGGCTACACATCCGATCTTGGCGTATACGACGAAGACCTCGCCGCAGCCTTACGTGTGATCGAACGGGACGTAGCCACAAGGACCAATAACGCGACGCCACCCACTATCCACCTGCTCGCCCACTCCTTGGGCGGCTTGATCGCGGCCCTTTGGGCCGACCGTAATCCCGGCCGAGTGGGAACGTTGGTCCTGAATTCTCCATGGCTGGAACTGCAGGGAAGCAGCCTGGTCCGAAGTATCGCCATGCATCTGGTGGAACCCTTTGCCCGGACCGATCCAAAACGGCCTTTCAGGTTCCCGGAAATGCCCGCATATTGGGAAAGTGTCAGCAACGAGGCACATGGCGAGTGGATGCTGGATCTGGTGTGGCGTCCGCGGGCTTCGTTTCCTATCCGGGCCGGATGGACAAAAGCAGTTCTAGCGGGCCACGCCGCGGTAGGGCGCAAGCTCAACATAGACGCCCCGGTGCTTGTGCTTTTGTCCGGGAGGACCAGGATCCAGGCCGAATGGACTGCCGACCTCATGCGTGCCGATGCCGTCATCGACGTTGAAGAAACGTCGCGGCGGGCGCTTGGTCTTGCCCGCAGGATCGCTGTTTTCCGCTATCCCGGCGCCCTGCACGACGTATTTCTGTCAAGGCGCACAGTCCGCCAACAGGCATACCGTGACGTTGCTGTGTGGCTGGCGGCCTACCCGTACTGAGTTAACGTGTATGTGCTATTTGACAGCGGGCGCCGCGTCCACGGCCCCTCCGTAGCGACGGTCGCGTTTGGCATAAATTTCGACGGCGTCCCAAAGGGTCCGCCGATCCACATCCGGCCACAACGTATCCATGAAGACGAACTCCGCATAAGCCGACTGCCAAAGAAGGAAATTGGATAGCCTCTGCTCCCCCGAACTGCGCAGGAAGAGATCCACATCGGGAAGGTCCGGTTCGTCCAAGTACTTTTGAATGGTCTTCTCCGACACCGACCCCGGCTTCAACCGGCCAGCGGCGACGTCGTGCGCGATTGCGGAAACGGCGTCGGCAATTTCTGCACGCCCACCGTAATTAACACACATGGTCAGCGTGCAGGTGTCGTTGGCTCGGGTGTAGTCCTCTGCCTCTTCCAGCTCCTTGATGACCGATCCCCACAGGCGGGGCCTGCGGCCAGCCCAACGGATGCGGACACCCCATTCATCGAGTTGGTTGCGTTGGCGGCGTAGTACATCCTTGTTAAATCCCATGAGGAATCGAACTTCCTCCGGTGACCGGCGCCAGTTCTCGGTGGAGAACGCGTACACACTGACGTACTTGATCCCGAGTTCGATCGCTCCTGCCATGACGTCCAAGAGCGCAGGCTCGCCGGCCTTATGTCCCTCTATCCGAGGGAGGCCCCGCTGATTAGCCCAACGCCCGTTGCCGTCCATGACTATGGCCACGTGCTGCGGAATGAGCTCACTCGGAATACTCGGCGGCAGAGCTCCGGAAGGGTGTCCATAAGGGGCAATCACCGGGGCAGTCCTCGCCGCTGTTGATTTACTCTTCTTTCCAAGTACCACTGTCAGCTTCGCTCCACGTGTTTGAGTGATTTCAGGGCTCGTTCAAGATGCCACTGGAGGTAACTGGCAACCAAGCCGGCAGCCTCCCGCCTGTGCCGCGGATCCGAAGCATCAGCGACGCTCCAATTGCCAGTTAGTAAGGCGCCCAGCAACAGTACTGTCTCCGGCGCCGGAGCCGGAGAGCCCGGGGGCCTGCAGTCGCCGCACACCATGCCGCCAACGGGGGCGGCAAACGCTGTGTGAGGACCGGGACGGCCACACCGTGCACAATCAGTGAAGCTTGGTGCCCACCCACCGGTGGCCAGCGCCCGCAAAAGATAAGAATCAAGAATGAGCTCGGGTGGATGGTCCGAACGGCTCAAGGCAGCCAGCGCACCAACCAGCAGATTATATTGGGCGGTCCCTGATTCGGTATCAGCATCCGTGAGCTTCTCGGCAGTCTCCGTCATGGCTGCAGCCACAGTGAACCGCCCATAGTCGGCCGCGATACTACTTCCGTACGCGCCCTTCGCCACGGCCTGGGTCACAATGTCCAGGGTCCGGCCCGAGACCAGTTGCAGGTCCGCCACCATGAAGGGCTCCAGCCGCGCCCCGAAGCGGCTACTGGTCCTGCGAACACCCTTGGCAACGGCACGAACCTGACCATGGTGTTTGGTCAGCAGAGTGATGATTCGATCCGCCTCGCCCAGCTTGTGGGTACGAAGCACCACGGCATCGTCCCGATAGGACCGCGCTGCAAACGACGGATTGGCCACAACTAATCTTCCCACTATGCCTGGTCCGGCAGTGTTCGCCGGACCGTGTGGTGACGGTATTTCCCGTCACCACACGGTGGGCTTAGGCCTGGGCGTCCCGGACGGCCCGGTTCACTGCCGAGATCAATGCCTTGAGGGAGGACGTGGTGGTGCTGGGGTCAATTCCGACACCCCACAAAACGCGTTCTCCGACAGCACATTCAACGTAGGCCGCAGCACTGGCACTGCCGCCTTCGGACAGGGCGTGCTCGCTGTAATCGAGCACCCGCACGTCAACGCCATCGTGGTGGAGTATGTCCAACAGGGCTGCAATGGGACCATTGCCATGGCCGGTGCGGCGGACTTCGACGCCGTCGATCCGCAGGTTTGCGTTCATGGTCATGGCGCCCGATTCATCCGTCTCGGTGCTCACGCTACCCAGCCCATAGCGACCCCACTGAGCCTGCTCTTCTTCGGAGGGCAAGTACTCATCCTGGAAGATCTGCCACAGCTGGGCACCGCTGACCTCGCCGCCCACGGCATCGGTACGACGCTGGATGACTCCGGAGAACTCGATCTGTGCCCGGCGGGGCAAATCCAGGTTGTGCTCGTTCTTCAGCAGGTAGGCCACGCCGCCCTTGCCGGACTGCGAGTTAACCCGGATAACAGCTTCATAGCTGCGGCCGAGGTCCTTGGGGTCGATGGGCAGGTAGGGAACCTGCCAGGTGAAGTCGTCAACCGACTTCCCGGCAGCAGCAGCGTCCTTCTCGAGCGCCTCAAAGCCCTTCTTGATGGCATCCTGGTGCGAACCGGAGAAGGCCGTAAAGACGAGGTCGCCACCGTAGGGCGAACGCTCCGGGACCGGCAACTGGTTGCAGTACTCCACAGTGCGGCGTATCTCATCGATATCTGAGAAATCAATCATGGGGTCTACACCCTGCACGAACATGTTGAGCCCCAGCGTCACCAAGTCGACGTTGCCGGTACGTTCGCCGTTGCCGAACAAGCAACCTTCAATGCGGTCGGCGCCTGCCAGGTAACCCAGCTCAGCTGCAGCGACGCCGGTGCCGCGGTCGTTGTGCGGGTGGAGGGAGATGATGATTCCCTCGCGGGGGTGCAGGTTCCTGTGCATCCACTCGATGGAGTCTGCATAGACGTTGGGGGTTGCCATTTCCACCGTGGCCGGCAGGTTGATGATGACCTGCTTGTCGGCAGAAGCCTCAAAGACATCAGCAATGGCGTTGCACACGCGGGCGGCATACTCGAGTTCGGTTCCCGTGAATGACTCCGGTGAGTACTCATACGTGATGTGCGTGTCTGTCAGGGTCTCTTCATACTTCTTGCACAGACGCGCACCCTGCAGCGCAATATCCAGAATGCCGTCTTCGTCCTGGTTGAATACAACGCGACGCTGCAATACGGACGTGGAGTTGTACAGGTGGACGATAGCCTGCTTGGCGCCGACCAGGGATTCGTAGGTGCGTTCAATCAAGTGTTCACGCGCCTGCGTCAGAACCTGGATGCTGACGTCGTCCGGAATATGACCGCCCTCGATGAGCTGGCGAACAAAGTCGAAGTCAGTCTGCGATGCTGAGGGGAAACCAACCTCGATTTCCTTGTAGCCCATCTTGACGAGCAGCTGGAACATCTTCAGCTTGCGTGCCGGGCTCATGGGGTCGATCAGTGCCTGATTGCCATCGCGCAGGTCAACTGCGCACCAACGCGGAGCCTTGGTGATGACCTTGTCCGGCCAGGTGCGGTCCGGAACCTCGACGCTGATCTGGTCCTGGAACGGCAGGTAGCGGTGAATCGGCATACCGGAGGGCTTTTGTGCATTACGCATGACGTGTGGCCTTTTCTCTAAGAACTAAATGAAAGCTTAGCCGGACACAACGGAACTCCGCGGCGAGGATGGCCCAGCTTCAGATAGCTTTCAGGCCCCGCCGCGGCAGCTAAGAAGAAGCATCGCCGTACGCACAAATTCACACTAACACGATGCGTATGATGACAGTGCAACACCTCATGCAACGTCCACTATGCAGACGCCGCGACGGTGGAAACGCCGACTGCAGCGTCCACACAAGGAGCCACAGTGCCACAGTCGGGGATCTCTCTTTCCAACATCGATCACAGCGTCCGGCCCCAGGACGACCTCTATCAGCACGTCAATGGTGCGTGGCTCAACAGCACAACGATTCCGGACGACAGGCCGCTTGAAGGTACTTTCACGGCTTTGCGCGATGGCGCGGAGCTGGCCGTGAAGGCGATTATCGAAGAGGCGGCCGCCAAAGGCGGGTCAGCCACCGGCGTCGAACAGAAAGTTGGCGGACTCTACGCGAGCTTCATGGACGAAGAAGCAGCCGAGGCGAAGGGGATGGAGCCCGTGCGAGGCCGTCTTGATGAGGTTCGCGAGGTGGGCTCCCCAGCGGAACTGGCTGCCCTGATCGGACGATTGTTCCGCTCGGACGTCTCCGGGCTCTTTTCGATCTACCCCGCACCGGACGCTGGCAACCCGGAGCGCATTCTCCTTTATATCGGACAAGGGGGCCTGGGATTGCCGGACGAGTCCTACTACCGAGAAGAAAAGTTCGCGGCCATCGTCGCGGCCTATGGCGACTACATTGCCAAGCTGTTCAACCTCGCAGGCATCCCCGACGCGCAAGCTGCCTCCCAGCGCATCGTCGCACTCGAAACCGCTCTGGCATCCCACCACTGGGACAATGTCACGCTGCGGGATCCCCAGAAGACCTACAACCTCAAGACCGCGGCTGAAGCCGTGGAACTGTTCCCCCTGCTCGACACCTGGTTCCAGGCGGCAAGGGTGGAACCAGCCAAGCGAAGTGAAATCGTGGTGAGCACGCCGGACTTCTTTGCGGGCGCGGCAGCTTTGCTGGAATCCCAGCCCCTGGAAACCTGGAAGGAGTGGCTGACCCTCCGGGTTCTCAGTTCGGCTGCGCCCTATCTTTCGTCCGCGTTCGTTTCCACGAACTTCGACTTCTACGGCACCACGCTCAGCGGTACGCCGCAGAACAGGGAACGGTGGAAGCGCGGAGTGGCCGTCGTTGAGGCGGCCCTCGGCGAGGCAGCCGGCCAGATCTACGTTGACCGGCACTTCCCTGCCGGACACAAAGCAAGGATGGAGACCCTGGTCTCAAACCTGATCGAAGCTTATCGGGAGAGTATTTCTTCCCTAGGATGGATGGGCGAGGAGACCAAGAAAGAGGCACTGAAGAAGCTGGACGCGTTCCGTCCAAAGATCGGTTTCCCGGACAAATGGATCGATTACTCCGCCGTGGAAATCGATCCGACGGATCTCCTCGGCAACGTGGAGCGCGCCCATGACGCGGATGTGGACCGGCACCTGGACGAGATCGGTAAGCCGGTTGATCTGACGAAATGGCTCATGACGCCGCAGACCGTAAATGCCTACTACCATCCGATGCTCAACGAGATCGTTTTTCCCGCGGCTATCCTTCAGCCACCCTTCTTTAACGCAGATGCGGATGACGCTGTGAACTACGGCGGAATCGGCGCGGTGATCGGTCACGAAATCGGCCACGGTTTCGACGACCAAGGGTCCCAGTTTGATGGCAGCGGCGCACTCCGCAATTGGTGGACGGAAGACGACCGTACAGCCTTCGAAGCCCTGACGGCGAAATTGGTTGCCCAGTACGACGCCCTGTCCCCCTACGCTGCGCCCGACCATAAGGTCAACGGCAAGCTGACTCTGGGCGAGAACATAGGCGACCTCGGAGGCCTCACTATTGCCTACAAGGCCTATCTCCTGAGTCTGAACGGAGCCGAGCCGGAGGTCCTGGACGGCTTCACGGGCTTCCAGCGGTTCTTCATGTCGTGGGCTGCCGGTTGGCGCCAGGTGATCCGCACCGAAGAAGCGATCCGGAGACTGGCTACGGACCCCCACTCCCCCAACGAGTTCCGCACCAACGCCATAGCCCGCAACCTCGATGCCTTCCATGAAGCCTTCGACGTGTCGGAAGCCGATGGCATGTGGATGGAACCCGGGGAACGCGTCAGCATCTGGTAGTACCCGGAAGCGCAACGGCCGGCCAGTTGAAGAACTGGCCGGCCGTTGTTGTGTTCGGCTAAAAGCAGGGAATCTCTTACTCGTCGATGTAGAGGGGATTCACCTGTTGGCAAACGGCATCGCTGGCCGTTTGGTTGACAACATCTGATGGTACTGAGGCTGCACCGTACGCAGTTCCGGTGCCGAAGTCCGTGCCAACGTACAGCTGCACGCCCGCTACACCCGGGGCTTCCTGGACTTGGGCGGCCGGGATGCCGAACAGGGTGGCCACGTCGGCGGCCACATCCGCAAAACCCGGTCCGTAGTAAAGCACAGTTTGATCCACAGGATTGGCCAAGTAGGACACCGTCTGGGCAAATCCGTTCCCCGTGAGCACGGCCAGGAGCTCCTGTGCCCGTGTAGCGACGCCGCTGCCGTTGGCAACGGCCACCGGTTGGATCGCTTTGTCATACGCCGGTGCGGCAGGCGTGGTGGCCGTTGGCTGAGGAGCCGGGCTTTCGCTAGGTGCCGGAGTGGACGTCGCGCCGGGTGTTGTGAGGTCCAGGTCGGCACGAAGTGCGGCGAACAGCTGTGATGACTGAGGCTCCACGAGCTCCAACCGGTTAAGGTCGGCCGCCGCCTGCTGCGTGGGCACCGCCACGAACGCCACCTTGGAAACATCAATGTCCTTGAGCCGCCCACCAATGGTCAACAGTGACGGAACTGACGCGAGACCCTCGTCCACTGTCAGGTTCTGCGTGACCACATCCGCGATCTGCAACAGCCGCTGCGGGTTGCCCAAAGTTCCCTCGTCCTTGAGCTTCCGGGTGAGGGAAGAGAGGAAGGCCTGCTGGCCCTTGATGCGGCCGAGGTCGCCTCCGTCACCGAAAGCATGCCTGGTTCGGAGGAATGCCAAAGCCTGTTCGCCTTCCACCAGGGAATCGCCCTTGACCAGGCGGAGCCGGGAATCCGGATCAAAGACCGGATCACTGACGCAAACGTTGACGCCACCCACCGCGTGGGAAAGCTCCTTGACGGCGTTGAAATCAGCCATCATGAAATGGTCGATTTCCAAGCCGGTCAACTGGTTGACGGTATCCACAGCGCAGCCGATGCCAGCCTCAGCCATGGCCTCGTTGATCATCACCCCACTGCGGGCAGGGAACGTCTGGTTATTGGTACGGTCCGTGCACTGCGGAACGTCCACCAACAGGTCTCGCGGGAAACTCAGGACGTTAACCCGTTTGTTGTCCGCGGAGATATCCAAGAGCATCATCACATCGGAGTGGCCATAGCCGGTTGAGTCTTCCGTGCTGCCGTATTCGGCGTTCTTTCCATCACGGGTATCGGAGCCAAGGATCAGGATCTGCAGGCGATCCGTCTTGTCATCGACCAGCGGATCACCGGCATTGCGTGTCTCGCCGGCACTCAAGGGGGCCTTGGTGATGTTGGTCTGCAACCGGATAAACCAAAAAGCGGCAAAGGCAACGCCTGCAACCAGCGCAACGGAGACCACGCCGGTAACAATTTTCAACCAAAGCGGCAGGCCTTTTGGCGCCTTCATGTGGCGAGGGGTACCGTCGGCATCCTCTCCATGGCGTGCCCCACCGGGGACAGCGGTGCCGGTGCCCTGCGGGCGGGCGTCACGACGTCGCACTATTTGGTTTACCTTTCATCAAACAGCTGGATCCCCGCAATCATAGTTGCCGTTTCTGGGAAGTTCCTTATCGCGCCCGAAGCCACGCCGGATCCAGTGGTGCCAATTAGAACCCGAGTTTGACCAGTTGCTTGGGATCGCGCTGCCAGTCTTTAGCTACTTTTACGTGGAGATCAAGGTAAATCCGGGTTCCGAGCAGCGTTTCAATCCCCTTGCGGGCGTTGGTTCCCACCTCGCGCAACCGGCTTCCGCCCTTGCCGATAATGATGGCCTTCTGCGAAGGCCGCTCGACATAGAGATTCACTCGAACATCCAACAGCGGGTTGTCCTCGGTCCGGCCTTCGCGGGGAACGATTTCCTCCACCACCACTGCCAGTGAGTGCGGAAGTTCATCACGGACTCCCTCGAGGGCCGCTTCGCGGATAAGCTCAGCGATCATGACGGCCTCGGGCTCGTCAGTCAGCTCGCCATCAGGATAAAGCGGCGGCGACGACGGCATGTGGCTGATCAGCACATCCGCCACTGTTGAGACCTGGAAACCATCGGCAGCAGAAACAGGCACAATGTCAGCCCAGCCCTGCTCACCAAGAACGTCGCGTCCCAATGCGGCGACTGCGAGCAGTTGCTCCGTCAACGCCTGACGGTCCACAAGGTCCGTTTTAGTCACCAGCGCCACGATCGGCTTGCGTCCGACGGCGGCCAATTGGGCTGCGATGTATTTGTCCCCGGGGCCGATCTTTTCGTTCGCGGGAAGGCAGAAACCAATGGCATCGACTTCCGCCAGGGTGTCTGCCACCAGTTCGTTAAGACGCTTCCCCAGGAGGGTCCGTGGACGGTGAAGGCCCGGCGTGTCCACGAGGATAAGTTGCGCATCATCGCGGTGAACGATACCTCGAATGGTGTGCCGTGTAGTCTGCGGCTTGGCCGAGGTGATGGCAACCTTCTGGCCAACCAAGGCATTGGTCAGAGTCGACTTTCCCGCGTTGGGTCGGCCGACAAGCACCGAGAAGCCAGCGTGGAAGCCACCGAAATCGGCATCGGCATCGAATTTCTTATTTTGCTTGCTCACGTGGAACTCCCTGTTGCGTTGAGTCGGCGTCATCGAGTAGGTCTTCAAAGTCAGTGTCTTCCTTTGGCATGGCTGCCGCAATGATGTGGCTGACCCTGTTTCGGCGACCCTCCAGCCTATCTGCCCGAAGTGAAATACCGTTCACTTCGACGGAGCTCCCAACAATGGGAACCTGACCAAGGGCTTTCGCGAGGAGGCCACCTACGGTATCCACTTCGTCGTCGTCGAGGTCGATATCGAACAACTCGCCCAGGTCATCGATGCTCATGCGGGCACTCACGCGGTACGTGCCATCGCCGAGGTCGACCGCCTCCTCGGCTGCGGCGTCGTATTCATCCACAATCTCGCCCACGATTTCCTCAATGAGGTCCTCAAGGGTGACCAGTCCAGCGGTGCCGCCGTACTCGTCGATCACGATCGCTACGTGTGTGGACTCCTTTTGGAGTTCCCTCAGGAGGTCGCTCACTGGCTTGGATTCCGGGACATAACGAACATCCCTTGCAAGTGAGTCAACGTCATGGGCTTGTAGTCCCGGTTCGCTGCGATGCATGGCTGCAGCCACGTCCTTGAGGTAAAGAATTCCACGGATCTGATCCGTGTTCTCACCGATGACCGGGATTCTTGAGTAACCAGAACGCAGGAAAAGGCCCATTGCAGTTTCGAGGTCCGAGCCCGTACCGATGCTGACAATGTCCGTGCGGGGAACCATCACGGAACGCACCAAAGTGTCACCGAAGTCGAAGACTGAATGGATAAGTTCAGCCTCATTGTCTTCAATCATGTCCGACTCCGCGGCACGATCCACGAACTCACGGAACTCTTCTTCGCTGACGAACGCGTCGTCCCCGCTCGGGGCGCCAGGTGCAACTGCCTGCCCCAGGGCAACCAACCAGCCGGGGATTGGTCCCAATATCCAGCACAGGAACCTGATCAGCGGAGCAGTGAAACGAACGACGGGTCCGGAGTGGGCCCTGCCCAACTGCCTGGGCGAGACACCCACAAGTACGAAGCCAATCACCGCCATGATGCCCGTAGCTGCGAGCCCGGCGAGCCATACGTTGTCCAGCAAACTGTGCAGGACCACGGCGACGGCAACTGCTGCCGCCATTTCGAACCACACGCGCCAAAAGCGCAGCGCCCGCATATGTGCGATCGGGTTCTTGAGAATGCCCCCCAGTGCTTTGCCCTTGCTGCGCACTATTGATTGTTCGGCCTCATGCCGGGGCAGGAAGTTGAACGCAGCCTCGGCTGCGGTCAGCAGTGCAACGAAGCTGAGGAAAACCAGCGCCATGCCGACCAGGATGATCGAGGTCACTGCATGGTCTCCATGGGGGCATCCTTGCCCAGGAATTCAGACAGCAGTTCCCGCTGCAAGCCGAACATCTCTTCCTTTTCCTCCGGCTCCGCATGGTCAAAACCAAGCAGGTGGAGGATGCCGTGGGTGGTCAGGAGAAGCATCTCATCCTGCGTGGGATGCCCGGCGTTGCGCGCCTGAACCTCGGCAACCTGCGGGCAGATGGCGATATCACCCAGCATGCCCTGCGGCGTGGGCTTGTCCGGAGTGCCCGGCGTCAATTCGTCCATGGGTACGGACAAGACGTCCGTAGCTCCGGGCTCGTCCATAAGTTCGATGTGCAGCTTTTCCATGGCCGGTTCATCGACAAGGAGAATGGACAGTTCGGCCTGGGGGTGGATGTACAGACGCTCAAAGATGAAGCGGGACAACGTCACCAGTTGCGCTTCGTCCACCGCTACACCGGACTCGTTGTTTACTTCAATGCTCATTTACGTTCTCCACGTTGGTACTGTGCGCCAGTGGCGTCTGTGCGGTGTGCGTCGTCCCATGTGCTGTAGGCGGAGACGATGTCGGCAACCAAGCGGTGCCGCACGACGTCAGCAGCCTCCAGAATGGAGAAATTGACGTCGTCAATCCCCTTCAGGATCTCCCTGACGATCCGCAGGCCCGATGTTGAACCGGAAGGCAGGTCAATCTGGGTGACATCGCCCGTGACCACCATTTTCGATCCGAAACCGAGGCGGGTCAGGAACATCTTCATCTGCTCCGGAGTGGTGTTCTGCGCTTCGTCGAGGATGATGAAGGCGTCGTTCAGTGTCCGTCCTCGCATGTAGGCCAAAGGAGCGACCTCGATGGTCCCCGCAGCCATCAAACGCGGGATGGATTCAGGATCCATCATGTCGTGCAAAGCGTCATACAGCGGGCGAAGATAGGGGTCGATCTTGTCGCTCAGCGTGCCGGGGAGGAAGCCCAGCCTCTCCCCCGCTTCCACAGCGGGCCGGGTCAGGATGATCCGGCTGACTTCCTTCGTCTGCAGGGCCTGCACTGCTTTGGCCATTGCCAGGTACGTCTTTCCAGTACCAGCCGGGCCAATTCCAAAAATCACGGTGTTGTCGTCAATGGCGTCAACATAGTTTTTCTGGTTCAGCGTCTTCGGCCGTATGGTTTTACCCCTGCTGGACAGGATGTTGTGCGTCAGGACATCCGCCGGATTCTGCACGGACTGCGTCCTCAGCAGGGACACGAGCTGCTGCAGGATGTCCGGAGTGACCACCGTCCCCTTCGCCACGAGCCCCCGGACTTCCTCCAAGAGCCGCATGATGCGTGGAATGACTGCGGAAGGCCCGGTCATGGAAAGTTCGTTGCCACGGACGTGGAAATTAACGTCCTGGAACTGTTCCTCGATGTATCGCAAGGCTTCGTCGTGGCTGCCCAACGAGTGAACCATTTGGTCGGAGTTGTCGAACGTGACAACTTCCGTGCGCGTACCCGGTAGTGTGTGCGGGAACTCGGTGGGCGGCTGGTTGCCGTTTCCGGTCCTGAGCCGCCCGTTCAAAGATTCACTCATAGTGCTGGCCTTAGGGCCTTTTCTCCTCCGGTTGGTCGTATTAACGCCATCGATTCGACATTCGTGGCCACTTAAAGGCGACCGCCCGGATGCCGGAATGTCTTCAATCCTACGCCAGCCCGGCCCACGTTGAGCCTCAACGGACGGCATCATCGGGGCCCGCCCTGCGATGTCATACATTTTGTCTCAACTCTGCATCAAGCCGGTATCAATCATGTTTCAGTTGGCGCCTGGCAGCCCGATCCTGGCCGACCGCCGTCGACGATGTGCCAAGCTGGCATAGCGGGTGGGATCAGCACCCTGCGGTCCGGCCCGGTGGCTGCGGCCGCCAAGAGAGACACGTTAAGGCAGGAAGCCCATCACGAAGCCAGCAATCATCGGGAATGGCTCGCGCAGTCGGACGAGGTCCGTCATCGCCGTGCCAGCGATGTTTGCTGTCCTTTTGCTGACCGGTTGCATCGCCAACGGCGGCAGTAGCCAAGCAAGCGTTAGTTCGCCACCAGTCACCGTCCAGGACGCCCCTGCCAGCCACGCCCCGCTGGAGACCACGCAGGCTTCCACCAAAATCCCGGTGTACTGGATCGGACGCAGCAAGGAGGAGGTTTACCTCTACCGCGAGTTCAGGGACATTTCGAGCGACGAAAATCCTGTGACCACAGCGCTGCGGATCATGATGGCCGAAAAACCCTTGGACCACGACTTCTTCACGCCGTGGCAGGACCCCGAGAGTCTTGCTACGTCCATCTCGGGCAAGAATGTGATCACCGTTGATATTTCGCGGGACGCCTTCAACTCAAACCTCGACGCCGGGATGGCGCATCGCGCCGTCCAGCAATTGGTCTACACGGCTACAGCAGCAGCTTCGTCCTCCGGACTCATAAACTCAGGCCAGCAAATCCAGGTTGTCATTTTGGTTGACGGACACAAGGACTACATGGCGTTCGGGCAGGTACAGCTCGGCCAACCCATGGAACGGAATGCCTCCCTGGTTGCGCCGCTTTGGATTATCGATCCGCAGGAAGAAACGTCCTTGCCGGCAGGCGTCGTCAAGTTCAACGGCCGCAGCACCGACAGCTCCAGGCCCGTCAGCTGGCAGATCCTCCAAGAGAACGGCAAGGGCGAAAAGACCGGCCTGCTCACCGGTCAAACCAAGGCGACCGGTGAACCAGGTCAGTACGGACTTTTTACCTTCAGCGCCACGTTGAAGACCGGAAAGTATGAGTTGCGGGTTTCACAAGTCGATGAAGCAGGCGCCACCATCGAAACGAGCACCGATACCCGCCTGTTCAACGTCGGATAGCGTGCGGGGCTGGATAGCCTGCGAGGCTGGTTACCAGCGGCCCAGAACGTCACTGGCAAGAACGACGGCGGCGGGTCCCGCCGTCGACGACCGCAAGACATGGTGACCCAACAGGGCCGTTACGGCGCCTGCGTCGCTGAGCCGTGTTACTTCACGCGGTGAGATTCCGCCCTCCGGTCCAACGATCAAAAGAACCTCCCGCTGTGACCCCGCAGCGTCACTGGGCAACGCAGCCGACTCTTCGAGGACAGTCCGCAAGGGATTTTTGGCGTCTTCATGCAGGATGATGGCCAAGTCAGCGGCCTCGACCGCCTTCGCCAAATTAGCGGTATCGACGATGGACCGGACCTCAGGAATCCAGGCTCGCCGCGCCTGCTTGGCGGCCGCAGTGACCACCGACTGCCACTTCGCGTGGGCTTTGGCAGCCCTTTCGCCCTTCCAACGCACGATTGCGCGCTCAGACTGCCATGGAATGACAGCATCAATTCCTAGTTCCGTGGCGGTCTCGATGGCAAGTTCATCGCGGTCACCTTTAGCCAGGGCCTGAACCAGCACCAACCGGACCTCCGGCTGCTCCTCGAAAAGCACCTCAGACGCCTTCACGGTCAAACTGCTGGATCCGGCATCCACCACCGTGCCTATCAGCCGCGCACCTGAACCATCCGCTATATCAACGGGCTCGCCCGCGGCCAGGCGTTTGACCGTTACAGCATGCCGGGCCTCGGGACCCTCGAGCACGAATGTGGAACCGGGGATCACCTGGCCGAGGCTGCCCGCGGCTGTGAAGAAAACGGGGTTGCTCACCGCTACAGGTTACCGAGCTTGTCCCGCAGCTTCGCGAACATGCCCCCGCTTGCCACAAGCTTTCCTTCGGTGAATTGCTCATTGCGCAGCTTGGCGAGCTGCTGCAAGAGTTCTTCCTGGGCTGGGTCGAGCTTGCTTGGCGTCTCTACGTGCAGGTGAACCTTGAGGTCGCCTCGTCCGTAACCACGGAGGTGCGTGACGCCCAGGCCGCGGAGGGTAATGATTTCGCCCGACTGCGTGCCGGCCTTCACGTCGATATCCTGTGCGCCGTCGAAGGTGTCCAGCTGCAGCTCGGTGCCAAGTGCCGCCGCCGTCATGGGGACGCTCAGTGTGGCATGAAGGTCGTCGCCTTCGCGCATGAACATGGAATCGTTGTTGACCCGGATTTCTACATAGAGATCACCGGCAGGACCACCTGCGGGACCTGCTTCGCCCTGCCCGGACAACTGGATGCGCGTCCCGGTTGCGACGCCTGCCGGTACCTTGATGGTGAGGGAACGGCGGCTGCGGATTCGGCCCTGTCCATTGCACTCGTTGCAGGGGTCCTTGATGACCGTGCCGAAACCTTCGCAGGAACCACAAGGCGCGGTGGTCATGACCTGACCGAGAATGGATCGGACAGCCCGCTGTACCTGGCCGCTGCCACCGCAAATGTCGCAGCGTTCCGGGTGGGTGCCCGGGCGGCAGCAGCTGCCGTCACAGGTGGGGCAAACCACGGCAGTGTCCACTTCAAGCTTCTTGTTGACGCCGAACACGGCGTCCTTCAGGTCGATGCGGACGCTGATGAGTGCGTCCTGGCCGCGACGGACACGCGAGGCTGGTCCACCGTGGCCGCCACCGCCACCAAAGAAGGTGTCGAAGATGTCCTGGAACGCGAAACCCTGGCCGGAGTAGCCGCCACCGAAACCGTTGTCGGTGCCGTTCTCATTGCCGGTGGCATCGTAGACCCGGCGCTTCTGGGGGTCGGACAACACTTCGTAAGCGTGGGTCACGGCCTTGAACTGTTCCGCGACATCTTCACCGGGGTTTACGTCGGGGTGCAGTTTCCGCGCCAACTTGCGGTACGCCTTTTTGATCTCTTCCCCGGTGGCTTCCGGCGAGACTCCCAAAACGTCATAGTGGCTGCTCAAAGTCGGTATCTCTTCCTTGTTGTACTGCGGATGTTTCCTCGGACCGGTTTTCAGCCGCCGAGAATGCGGGAAAGGTAACGGGCCACGGCGCGTACGGCTGCCATGGTGGTGGGGTAGTCCATGCGTGTCGGACCAAGAATCCCCACCTTGGCCCCGGAGCCATAGCCGGTAGCCACGACGGACGCCTCAGCCAAGCCGTCGTACGGATTTTCGCGTCCAATGCTCACGGTGACGCCACGGGGATCATCCCCCATGTCTGACAACAACCGAAGCATGACAACTTGTTCCTCGAGTGCCTCCAACACGGGACCGATGCTCAATGGGAAATCCACATTGGAGCGGGCCAGGTTGGCCGTTCCTGCCATCAGGATGCGCTCTTCGCGGCTGGTGTCACTGAGTGATTGCAGCCCCTGAGCCAACGTCTGCGCCAGGCTGCGGAGCTCCGGCGGACACAGGGCGACTACCGATGGCAGCACCTGCGGCAAAAGAGCCATCTGGGTGGCTGCGATGCTGCCGAGGAAGCGGGACCGCAGGAGCATCAGCGCCTCGTTGCTCACGTCAGAGCCGGCGTCGATGACCTTCTGCCCAACGCTGCCCGTATCCGCAATGAGGACCACAAGCACCTGCTTTGGGGCCAACAGGACGAATTCCACGTGCCGGACCAGCGCGCGATTGGAATGGGGATACTGCACCACGGCCACCTGGTTGGTCAGCTGCGACAGAAGCCGTACTGTGCGCTCCAGGATGTCATCAACATCATCCGGGCCCTCAAGCAACGAGTGGATGGCCCTGCGCTCGGCGGCCGAAAGCGGTTTGACCTGGGAAATTCGGTCAACGAATAAGCGGTAACCCTTGTCCGTTGGGATTCGGCCTGCGCTAGTGTGGGGTGCCGCGATGAGGCCTTCCTCTTCCAAGACAGCCATGTCATTCCTGATGGTGGCACTGGAAACGCCAAGATGGTGCCGTTCCACGAGGGCCTTAGATCCAACAGGTTCCCTGGAATGCACGTAATCCTCAACGATGGCACGCAGCACCTCAAGCTTGCGCGGCTCACTCATTGCTCCACCTCCTGACGACTGCCTTGGTCCCTGCGACCGGTCAACGCGGGATCTCAATCGGACCACCACACTTAGCACTCAACATGCCCAAGTGCTAACAAGTCTAGTATGAGCCACCCCGTTGCTAGCATTGAAACCTCCCGCGACCGCCTTCGGCCCGCGCCATAAACCAGCACAAAAGGTAGGAATCCCTTGGCTTTCGACAATTGGGGCCCGCAGGATCTGTCCGCTCCTGGCAAAAAACAGCTGCCGGAAGTGGCCGTACAGCGGGGAATGGTCCTCGAAGACGTGCAGTCGGGCTGGGTGGGCGAAGTCACCCGTGTTGAGAAATCAGGCGGAATGCACGTCGTCTCCCTTGAAGACAGGCGCGGAAAGACCAAGTCGTTCCAGTTGGGATTCGGGTTCCTACTGGAAGGGCAGGCAATCCGGCTGATGCCTCCTGCTGCCCGCCCTGCCGCCTCTGCCGCCCCTTCCACCCGGACAGCGTCCGGATCCGTGAGGGTACAGGGCCAACGTGCCCAGGTGGCCAAGGCGAGCCGCGTCTGGGTGGAAGGAAAGCACGACGCCGAGCTCGTCGAGAAGGTCTGGGGCGACGATCTCCGCGTGGAAGGCATCGTCGTGGAGCCATTGCATGGCGTTGACGACCTGAAGTCGGCCATCGCTGCCTTCAACCCCGGGCCGGGTCGCCGCCTTGGCATCTTGGTGGACCACCTTGTCCCCGGGTCCAAAGAGTCGCGCATCGCAGCCGAGGCAATGACGGTGCCCGGAGCGGCAGGAAACGTTTTGATTGTCGGCCACCCCTACGTGGACGTCTGGCAGGCCATCCGGCCAAAGGTCCTGGGCATCGAGGCTTGGCCTGCCGTACCCCGGGGGATCGATTGGAAGACAGGAATCCTCACGGCCTTCGGCTGGCCCCACGAGACCGCTGAGGACATAGGCTTGGGCTGGCAGCGGCTACTCGGGGCAGTTCGCACCTATGCCGACCTTGAAGCATCTCTTCTGGGCCGCGTTGAAGAAGTCATCGATTTCCTGACGGTTCCTTGAGCCACGGTCCATGAGCTATCAGCAACTACCGTGTCAACGGGGCGTTGGTCCCGGGAAGTACCTTGGGGCCGGTATTCTGGGACAGCAATACCGCAGCATCTTTACAGCAAAGGGAAGACACCGTGGCAGATAACGCTCCTGAAGAACCGGGCAGCGCCGCAGGCCGGCCCCAGTACCATGGCGCGCCTGCCAACGCACTCCCGTTGACGGCCAGCGAGGACAGGCAGTGGGCTACCTTGGCCCACTTTGGCGGCATCCTGGGATGCCTGCCATCCCTTCTGATCTACTTGATTTTCCGGGATCGCGGGCCGTTCACCGCACAGGAATCCAAAGAGGCGCTGAACTTCACGTTGCCTCCCACCATCGCCGCAGTGCTGGCCAACATTCTGGTGCTGCTGCCGGTTGTGGGCAACATCTTCGCCGTGATTGCCACCGCTATCTGGGTGGCCCTCACGTGCTTCTCCGTCTCGGCGGGAATCCGCGTAAACCACGGGCAACCCCACCGTTACAAGGTCAACCTGCGTTGGATTAAGTAGCCCCGCCTGCCCTTTCGGGCGGGCACTGCGGTTAGTCCGGAAGAATCCTGCGGACTACGGCGTCGGCCAACAGCCGCCCCTTCAGCGTGAGGACAAGCCGGCCCTTGAAAGCCTGGACGGGGTCCACCAGCTCGTCCGCAATCAGCCCGGCCATCGCATGGCGCCCGATCGCGTCCAAGGCATCCACGGACAGCCCCGTTCCGAGCCGCGCTTCGAGCATGATGCGCTCAACCTCACGGGTTTCGGCGTCGAGGGTTTCCCGGCCGGCAGCCGGCGAGCTTCCTGCGGCCAGCCGTCCCGCATAGGCAGTGGGGTGCTTGACGTTCCACCACCGGACACCTCCCATGTGGGAGTGGGCTCCGGGTCCGATGCCCCACCAGTCATCCCCGCGCCAGTAGGCAAGATTGTGCCGGCAGGCCTGTTCCGGCGTTCGGGACCAATTGCTGACCTCGTACCAGTTCAGGCCTGCCTGGGAGATCATCTTGTCTGCCAGCTCGTATTTAGCGGCGTGGTCGTCGTCATCGATTCCGGGGACTTCGCCGCGACGGATCTGGGCGGCAAGTTTCGTGCCGTCTTCGACGATCAATGCGTAGGCGCTGATGTGATCAGGCTGGTACGAGAGTGCAGTTTCAAGTGACAGCTGCCAGTCCGCCATGGATTCCCCGGGCGTGCCGTAGATGAGGTCCAGGCTCACTGCAAGGCCGGCTTCACGTGCCCACTGCACCACTAGTGGCACGCGGCTTGGCGTATGGGTGCGGTCCAGTACTTTCAGAACGTGTGGGACTGCGGATTGCATGCCGAACGAGACCCGGGTGAATCCGGCGTCAGCCAGCACCCTCAGGGATTCAGGCGTCACCGAATCGGGATTGGCCTCCGTTGTCACCTCGGCCCCGGGCTCCAAGCCCCACTGGTCGACGGCGGCGCGCAGGATCCGCGCCAGGTCTTCCGCCGGGAGGAGCGTGGGAGTGCCACCACCAAAGAAAACAGTGCTGAGGGGACGCCGAGGCAAACCGGAAGCGTCCAAGGCCAACGCCGCGAAGTCGAGCTCAGATACCGCCGTCGTAGCGTAGGCATCCTGCGAGGCCCCACCGCCAAGCTCGGTGGCCGTATAGGTATTGAAGTCACAGTAGCCGCAGCGAACGGCGCAAAACGGGATGTGGACGTAAAGCCCGAATTTACGATGCTCGACGCCGGCCAACACCTGCGGAGGCAATATGCCATCCGCAGGTGCAGGGTCGCCCAGAGGTAGGACGCTGGGCATTTACTTCTTGGCCTTGTCCTTGGACTCGTCAGTGGTCAGGGCAGCGATGAATGCCTCTTGGGGCACCTCCACGCGCCCCACCATCTTCATGCGCTTCTTGCCTTCCTTCTGCTTTTCCAGAAGTTTGCGCTTACGGGTGATGTCACCGCCGTAGCACTTGGCAAGAACGTCCTTGCGGATGGCCCGGATGCTTTCGCGGGCAATGATGCGTGATCCGATGGCGGCCTGAATGGGCACCTCGAACTGCTGCCTGGGAATAAGCTCACGGAGCTTCCCCGTCATCATCACACCGTAGGCGTAGGCCTTGTCGCGGTGGGTGATGGCGCTGAATGCGTCCACTTGTTCACCTTGGAGCAGGATGTCCACCTTGACGAGGTCGGCCACCTGCTCGCCGTCGGCCTTCCAGTCCAGGGAGGCGTAGCCGCGCGTCTTGGACTTCAGGAGGTCGAAGAAATCGAACACGATTTCGGCCAGCGGGATCCAGTAGCGGAGCTCCACGCGATCCTCGGACAAGTAGTCCATGCCGCGCATTTGGCCGCGGCGGCTTTGGCAGAGTTCCATGATGGAACCAACAAACTCGTTGGGTGCCAGGATGGTGGCGGACACCATGGGTTCGCGGACCTCGGAGATCTTGCCCGTGGGGTACTCGCTGGGGTTGGTGACGTGGATGACCTTCTTGTCCTCCAGTGTCACCTCGTACTCCACGTTGGGAGCCGTGGAGATAAGGTCCAGGTTGTATTCACGCTCGAGGCGTTCACGCGTGATCTCGAGGTGAAGCAACCCCAGGAACCCAACACGGAAACCGAAGCCCAGCGCTGCCGACGTCTCGGGCTCGTAAACCAGCGCGGCGTCGTTGAGCATCAGCTTTTCGAGGGCGTCGCGAAGTACCGGGTAATCCGTTCCGTCCAGCGGGTAGAGACCCGAAAAGACCATAGGCTTGGCGTCCGCGTAACCGCTGAGCGACTCCGATGCCGGCTTGGCCAGGTTGGTGACGGTATCGCCGACCTTGGACTGGCGGACGTCCTTCACACCGGTGATCAGGTATCCCACCTCACCGACGCCCAAGCCCTTGGACGGTGTGGGCTCCGGGGAGCTGACACCAATTTCCAGGAGCTCGTGCGTGGCACGGGTGGACATCATCTGGATGCGTTCCCGGGGGTGGAGCATGCCGTCAACCACACGGACATAGGTGACCACGCCGCGGTAGGTGTCATAGACGGAGTCGAAGATCATGGCGCGGGCCGGAGCATTGGGATCGCCCACGGGCGCAGGGAGGTCGCGGACAATTTTGTCCAGCAGCGCTTCTACGCCTACGCCGGTCTTACCGGAAACCTTGAGCACATCATCCGGGTCGCCGCCAATCAGGTTGGCAAGCTCAGCCGCGTACTTCTCGGGCTGCGCGGCCGGGAGATCGATCTTGTTCAAGACAGGAATGATGGTGAGGTTGTTTTCCATCGCCAAGTACAGGTTGGCAAGGGTCTGGGCCTCGATGCCTTGGGCAGCATCCACCAGCAGCACTGCACCTTCACAGGCCGCCAGGGAACGGGACACCTCATAGGTGAAGTCGACGTGGCCAGGAGTATCGATCATATTCAGGGCGTAGCTGTTGCCATCGAGCTCCCACGGCATACGAACAGCCTGGGATTTGATGGTGATGCCGCGCTCACGTTCGATATCCATACGGTCCAGATACTGGGCCTTCATGTCGCGTTGCTTAACGACGCCGGTGTACTGCAGCATGCGGTCGGCCAGGGTGGATTTACCGTGGTCGATGTGGGCGATGATGCAGAAGTTCCGGATGATGGCCGGATCTGTTGCGGCGGGCACCGGTGCGGTGCGGGCCATGGGAGACACGCAGGATCCTTACTGTCGACACTCGCGCGGTAATTCCCGTCACTGGGCATAGACCAGCCGGAACACGCCGCGCATCTGATCCTCTAGTCTCCCATGAACAGGCGCTTCGCCGTACATTGTGTGCCGGGCATCAGCAGGAGCCAGCTGTAGCGTTGTCACATGGCTTTCGACTTGCGCCCTCTGGGCAAACTCATCCTGCGGTCCCTCAAGTCATTGGGAGGCACCAGCACCAAGACGGCCACCCCTGCACGCGCCCGAAGGACGCAGTCCCGGCGATCCGACGTCGAACATCAGCCAGGCCCCTACCCCGGCGACTTCAGCGGTTCAGTTAAGGTCAATTACTCCCCCAAGCCCGATGGCCAACCGGACCCTGGCGAGATTGTGTGGAGCTGGGTTCCTTATGAAGAGGACCACACGAAAGGCAAAGACCGCCCCGTACTTCTTGTTGGTCGGGACCGCGAGTGGCTGTTGGGTCTCATGCTGACGTCCAAGGACCACGACAACGACGCGCGGGCGGGCGAGTATGTCGATATCGGAACCGGCGCCTGGGATCGGCAAGGCAGGCCCAGTGAGATCAACGTGGGTCGCGTCATCCGGCTGAATCCCAACGCGATCCGGCGGGAAGGCGCTGTTCTGGGAAAGTCGCAGTTCCACGAGGTTGCCCGGGCTCTCCAAGCCCGGAACTAGCCGGACTATGCGCCAGGTTCTGCGTGACGCCTGAGTTTCTGCTATCCTTTATAGCTGTGTGTCCGTGCAGGTCGACGGCCATACATGGTTGGCTGCCATAGGCATCCCCACGCCGCTCAGTCGATGGCCAACCTGAAAACCCTCTAGACCATTTCCGCATTAAAAAGAGAGTTCATACGTGGCTAATATCAAGTCCCAGAAGAAGCGCATCCTCACCAACGAGAAGGCTCGCCTGCGTAACAACGCCGTCAAGTCTGAGCTGAAGACGGCCATCCGCGCCGTCACCACCGCCGTTGAGTCTGCCGACAAGGATGCTGCTGGAACTGCACTTGTTGCTGCCAGCCGCAAGCTGGACAAGGCTGTCAGCAAGGGCGTTATTCACAAGAACAACGCTGCAAACCGCAAGTCGGCGATCTCCAAGAAGGTCAACGCACTCTAAGGTTTTCCAGTTCGACTGAGCTGATCAAAAGGCCGGCGCCCATTGGGTGCCGGCCTTTGGGTTTAAACGGAAGCCGCGGTGAACGCGCCAGCTTCAGCGGCGGCTGGCCGACGTGGCAATAACCGTGACCGCGTGCTCCACCGCATAGACAGGGTCACGCGATTCGCCCTTCACCTGGGCATCCGCCTCGGCGATGACTTGGATAGAGCGAATCAGGCCCTCAGGGGTCCAGCGGCGGACATCGCGTTGGGCCTGCTCTACGAGCCAGGGCTGCATTCCCAAGTTCTTGGCGATGGTGGCCGGTGAACCATTGGCTCCCGCAACTTTTGCCAGAGTGCGCAGCTTGGCCGCCAGTGCCGCAACCAAAGGAACGGGATCCACGCCGGTGGCCAAGGCGTGCCTCAGAGTGGACAATGCCACCGGTCCGTTGCCAGCCATGGCAGCATCGGCCACTTTGAACGCCGTAGCTTCCACGCGGCCACCGTAGTAACGCTCCACGGTTTCGGCTGTAACAGCTGTGGTGGCGTCGGCAATCAACTGGCTGCATGCCGCCGCGAGCTCCGAGAGATTGGCACCCACGGCATTCACCAAAGCCTGGACGGCTTCGCCTTCAATGCGGCGTCCCGCAGCCCTGAACTCGGAGACGACAAACGCCGTTTTGTCCGAGTCCTTCTTCAGGGGCTGGCAATCAATGACTGGCCAGCCGGCAGACTTCACGGCGTCGAGCAGCTTCTTGCCACGTACTCCCCCGGCATGGCGCAAGACAAGGACAACGTCCTGGTCCGGATGCTGGAGATAGGCCAACCCGTCTGCCAGAAAGGCGTCATTCATAGCTTCGAGGCCCTCGACCTCAATGAGTTTGCCCTCGCCAAAGAGCGACGGGGTGACGGTCATCGCCAAGGACCCGGCCTCGTAGGCGCCAGCGTTCAGCCGGCTGAGCTCAACGTCCGGAGTGCTGGTTCGAACTTGGGTACGAATCCCATCGGTGGCGCGAATTCCGAGGTACTCCTCCGGGCCAATGATCAGGACTACGGCGGCCGGCGCGGCGTCACGCCAGCTGACAGTGTTCGCCGCGACGCTCTTGGCCCGGGTGTTTTGGGCAGCAGCCACTGGTAGTTCCTTCCGGACGTTTATTTTGCAGGCTTCAAGTCTGCCATGTTTGGTGACCGTGCTGCGTTTAGTGATTGTGCTGCCGCCTTGAGCTAAGTGCCGACGACGGCGTACTCGCCTTTCAGTTTGTCGGCCAGGCCTTGGAGGTCCGTTGTTGACGACCGGCCGCCCGCGATTCTGCTGAGATCGACAACCATCCAGTTGGCGCCGCGAACCAGGGGGATTTTGCCCTGACTTGAGTCAGCCCACGTTTGATAGCTCTCATCAAGGGCGCCCTGATTCGGGTACAGGTCTATCTGCACATTCTCTGAACAGACTCTCTGCGCGGAAGCGAGTCGGCCGCCATCGCCCATAGGAACAACCGGGTTGCCAATGGCTTCAGAATCGCATCCCAGGATCTCATCGACGGCAGCGTACGCCTCATCCATGGAGCTGAAAGACTGCAGTTCATTGCTGGCCGCTTGCTGCCCCGCGCATCCCGCGAGCGAGGGCCCGAGAAGAGAAATCGCTATTGCGATGCCGGCCGGATGTCTACGCTTCATCACTTTCCCCCAAGGCTAATGATCCATACCTGCTCGGACTCCGGGAAGCCCAATCATTGCCACCGTAGAACCATCTCCATTCCCACGGCGCATGCGGCGGATCACAAGAGCATAACCTTCTCCCCGACTGGCGCCACAGGATGAACCTGCTCCGTACTTACTTCTGACTCATAAATCAGAATCCACAGGAGCGAAAGATGGCCTTCCGATTTGCCAGCACCCAGTTACTGCGCGTCCAAGCGGTTGATGACATCGGCGATATCAGCTCAACCGAAATCCACATTGCCTTGATGTGCTTGATTGTCCTGGCGACTGCTCTGGCGACCTTCCTCGTCGTCTGCGTCTTCCTGCTGACAGTACCGCTGGCAACACTGGTGTTCCGTAAGAAAATCGCGGCGCTGGCTAACGAGCTAGAGTCCAGCTCACCCGGCAGCCCGCCAACGGCCGATCCTCTGGGCATGACACCAGGAACCGCCTCTCGAGTCCCAAAACACCATGTAGCCCGAGTGGAAACGCCGATGCAGGTGCCCGATCCGAGCCCGCACGGGCGTCAGGTCCGTGTTGTACATCAGCCAAATGTCGACCACCCCGCAAGGAGCGTTGACTTGACTTCTAAATCTATATAGCTAGATTAGGCGCATGGAGAACATGGGACGGATCACCCCGGCCACTGCACTTGTCCTCGAAGCGCTGTTGTCGGCAGAGAGCGTGTGGGGGCTGCAGATCGTCAAAGATACGGGCAAAAAGCCCGGTACGGTTTATCCCATCCTGGAGCGCCTCGAAGCCGCTGGCTGGGTGCAGGGGGAATGGGAAACTTCGTTAGAACGCAAAGGACCACGACGGCGTTACTACCGTCTCCTTGCCGACGCCCGTCCACTGGCGCAGGAGTTTGTGAGAGCGCAAAAATCACGAACTTCCTCTGCTACGCCCCCGTCGCCCGCTTTCGGCGATAGTGCATGGAGGGCTGTATGAAGCCACAAGAGGCAGTCCTAGCTGTATGTCTCGCTTTGACGCCTGCAGGGCTTCGGCCAATCCGGGAAGAACAGTGGAAAGCTGACCTACTGGACGGTCCAGGAATGGGCATATCTCCCGCCACTTTGCTGTTTGGCGCTGCATGCTCATCAGCGGCGTCGAGGTTTTACGACCTCAAACATCGCGGCGGGATCGTCCTGTAGCACATTACCAAGGGGGAAAACGTGAAGCTCGTACTAGGTGCTTTGGGCACGGCAGTGGTGCTGGCTGGTGCAGTCGCAGTAAGCGTCCAAGCTAACGCAACAGCGCCACAGGATGACGCCTTTTCATTCAAGGGACCGGTGGCAGACCGACCCATCGGCGGATATGAAGGATGGTGGAACTCATCGCACTTGGACGGGACCCCGGCAGGCCCCGAGGAGACCGTGGCCGTAAACACGAACACCGGAAAGATCGTCGACTACTCCAACTGGGCGAAGAACGCGGCCGGACAAGTGCTGACGGCCGCAGATGCCACCTACAACGTCGTCCCGGATCCGACTTGGCCAGCCAGCTCGATCGTCATCATTGACACATCCACAGGGAAGGTCATTGAGGACTTCCCCGTAGACGAAAAGGGCCGGGTCATCTATACCCTCGAAGACGGCACGAAGTTCGCTGGATGACCTTCCGCGCACAAACGCGACGCCAGAGATAGCGCACACTTTGGGTGGGCCTCACATGCGACCTCTGATCGCGAACATAATCGAGGTGCCATCACCACAAAGAAATGCTAGTGACGGCTCCGGCGTCAGGCGAGCGGATACCGGGTCGAGGGCGACCCCTAGTAAAAGGTCCGTCCCGACAACCGACTAGCTTTGCGTCGTCGGGACGGACAGTCGTCTAGAGGACTGGCCTTGAGCATTCGTTCATGCAGGCGACAGCATAGGTTACGACCCGATGGGTACTACTTCAGCGTGACCGTGGTTTCGGCCTTTTCCTTCTTGTCGTGGTCCAGCTTGCCGTCAGCTGCAGCAGGAGTCATAGTCGCCTCGATCTCGGTCTCCTTGCCCGCGGTGTAGGCAAAGTTCTCCGCAATGTTGAAGGACTCGCCCGGCTTCAGCACGAACGGGGCCTCTTCCTTGAGCTTCACGCCGGAGCTGCTGAGCCCATGCTTCTTGTACCCGTCGCTGCTGGAGTCCGAAGGCATTCCGCCCATGTACTTCCAGTCCGTGTACTTTGCGCTGGGAGTGATCAGCGAGTGGCTCAGGGGAATGTCCGCGGACGAGGTGTTGGTGACCACGTAGTTCAGGTAAACCACCGGATCGCCCTTCTTGAGTAGGTTTTCCTTGGTTTCCTTGTCCACGAACATGCTGTCCTTGGACGCGACATCGGTGGCCACCTGGTAGATGTCGACGCTGAAGCTGTCGCCCTTGAGGCTGCCCAACTTGTCCCCTGCCTCCGAGATGGGCAGCGCCCAGGCCGCTACCTTGTAAGAACCCGAGGAGGTGCCGGCGCCCTCGGACGAAGTAGAGGCCAACGGGGAAGCAGACGCTGAAGGCGAGTTGAACGCAGACGAGGACGAGGACTCCGAAGGTTTTGAACTACCGGCCGCGGAACTGCCACAAGCGGTCAGGGCCAGCAGACCCGCCAGCGCAAGGCTGCCTGACTTTACTACGAGATTTATGCGCATTCTTCTCCCAAAACTGGTTGATGTGATTGAAGGCCCCCATGTTAAAGGAGTAGCCGCGGCGCTGTGTTTGTGTCGCGATTAGGTGAAGCTTTAGGAATTGCCTTACAACGCATTGACAGGGGCATGGAAGAAAGCCTGGCTCAGCAATACGCCGCCATCCGCTACTCACAATGTGACCCGGCAAGGACGATCGAATTGGATCCCCCATACTGCTCTAGGCTGTTCCGCATGCGAGTTTGCGCATTCTGTCGTGGTGTTCCCCTACCCCGCGAGCACGTCGTCCCGCCGCGGCTATAGCGGAAGTAGCCAGCTGAAAAGTGCAACCGGTGAGGGACTCGAAGGTGTCATGCTTGCCAACGCCCGTCCAAGCTAATGCCGTTGGACTGGATATTAGCAATGGGTTTCATTGACAGGTTCTTTCAGAACCTGTCAAGACCCCCGGGGTCAGACGGCTGCTGGTCACTCGTCTGGCCGCCGAGCGCGTCGCTCAAGGCATCCCGCCCCTGCTTGATCTGCTCCTCGAACCGGCTGCCGGTCAGCTTGTTGGCCGCTGCGCCAGCCTGGTCAAGTGCATTGTTCTTTATGTCCTGCCCTTCGCTGGTACCCAGGAAGTCTTTGGCCATGTCTTCTAGTCCCACGATGTTTCTCCTATTGGCTTGTCCCGGCCGGCCGCCGAGACACAATCCCCGTCCCTGGGGCTGACAGATCAACTCTTAGGATCAGCCACACAGGTCGAGAGGAAACGCTCAGGGACAAGACGTCCCTGGCCACTCCGACGCATAACCTGACAACTTGCGCCGTTATCCAATATGTGAAGGTTCTCTCGCAGTCGTGACGTGAATCATGGCAACTATCGGTGAAGTTCAGGATTCCTCTTGGAGGAAATCACATTGAAAGTTGCTGCGGAAACAGCCCTTGGGGCACGCTCTGCTTTTACTTTCCGGAGCCGTTCGATGACGAGCTCGGACTCAGTAAATCGGATTTCCGCATGCAGTGGGTCATCGTCCGGTCAGGAAATTCACGACGTGGCGCTGGCCTGTTTAGGGTCCGACTTCCACTGGCAACATGATCAGGTACTCGGCAAGGAGCCCTGAAGCGATGACCATGCGGTATGTCGTGTCAGTTTTGATGGTTCTGTCGGCTTCTTCGGCGATGGAGTCGTCCACCACGAATTGCCCGCAAGAGGTGTCGAGCTTATAGGACGTGCGACTTCGGTTCTCATGGGAAATGACCACGCTCTTGGTGGTGCAGACCTTTTCTGATGTGGGCCGCAGAACCTTCTCCACTGCCGGGGCACCAAAGGACAACGCTACAAGCACCCCCACACATATGAGGTACGTTCGGACCCGGATCTGCGTCGGAGATTTCCTGATGCGTGGCATCCGAGTTCCTGATGGTTCCGCGCTCATGGCTTGACTCCCTCCGGTGGTGGATTATCGAGTAGTTGGGCAAATTGTGAAACGCAATCATCAGGACGAGCTTGAGGACCAGGTACACGACAAAGCGACCAGGATCGAGCCGAAGATGCCGCTGATTATGATCGCAAAGACTGTTTCAGAAACGATGATCCTTGGCGACACGGACGCTTCAAACCGATATCGGTAGTGATCTCGCATGTGCTGCGACTTCGGCATGCCTCGACGCTAGCACTCGTGAAGCCGCGGCCCGGCAATCCAACGGCTCAATGACCGACGGCAGCGTCGGCAGAACCAGGAGACGGCATATCACAATCAGAAAGCCCGCCGAAGTGCTGGTCTGCGAACGAATCACATGATACCCCCCTACGAGAGGTACACAGACTCGATTCTTATCCTTTTTAAGAGGTTGTAAATGCTATAACGTGACGCAACCTTCGGATAAAAGTGCTCTGATTTTTTTAGTGCCGAAATAATCAGCCCTGTCGGAAGACATGCTTGACTTGCAATCCGGACCAGGCCTATTCTTGGCTGCGAGCGGAAAGCGCATTCCCATAGTCACTTCCGATAAATCCAGCAATGAGGCGGAGCATATGACCGCCGTCGTTGACATATCCGACAATACTGCCGGCAACCTGGCCAAGAGGATATGTGCGTTCCTGGACGGGCCGGGATGTAATCCCGGGGACCCGCAGCTCGGCAATGGTGGACTCGACCGCCGGTGAAACAGAACGTGCCAGATACGTGAACTGGCTGTCGCCACTGAGCGCAGTTCTAATATCCTCGACTGGCTGGCCGAGCGCATGAGCCAATTCAATCAGTCCATCTTCGCGGGTAACGTCACGGATTGTGCCGTCGGAAGCACGCCGTGGAAATGTCTCAGCCGCATTGTTCTCCCGCGGAGAGCCAACTATGTCGTAACGGATGATGCTCTCAGCCAGGACGACCCCCGAGGCATCGACGATTTTGCCACGGGAGGCACCCGGCACGGAAGACTGCGTTCGTAGATCATTTGCTGCATTGGCGAGACCCGTCGGATCAAAGCCCTGAACAACAATCACGCGGCCGGCAATAACTACCAGGAACGCCAGCATGATCCCATACCGATCCGCAGCCGGGTTTTGCCCCGTTCAGCGTCGCGATGTCCTGTTACTAACGCTGCTGGTTTGCGCACGACGGATGTCCCCACCTCGAATATCTTTATGAGCCACTACCGCAGGTGCGCATCCCCGTGGTTGGCATGTACCCAAGCAGGCTACGGCATGCCGGCCTTGCCGGACCCGCAGACCCGCGGACCTGCAGACCCGCAACGGCATGAAGCGCTGGGGGGCTGTCTTTATCCTTATGACGCTCGGCTGGTCCGTTCCAACGGCTTACCTCTCGCAACTAACCAAGCTGCGCCAGCAGCAAGAACGCTGGATACCAGAAACGCAGGCAGTGGGGACGGACCACTGGTTATCGGGATTCCGGCAAACCCAGCCAACAACGGTAGGGCGAAGACCACCAAGTATGTCATCCAAGGCAGGGCTTGCCCGCTACTGAGCGTCAATGCAGCCATAGAAACGATCAAGATTATGAAAGTCGCACTGACCGGGAACTGGTCCCAGGAATGACCCTTGTAACCATAGAAAGTCATCCGGGAACCGGCACCGAGCCGATATGCAGCGAAGGTAATGCCGGCAGCCAGGACAGGCGCGGACCACAGCATTATTGGCGTCACCTTGTTCATCCGGGCTGGGTCACCGAGAAGCCCCAGCGAGGAGGCAAGGGCAAAGAAAGCAGGAACATACCAAGCTGGAGCCACAGAAATGCCGGTAAAAGCCGTGATTACCGGCACGAGGATTGCTGTCGCGATGACCAACCAATGACATATTGCTCGAAGGCCGCGGAGCCGGAGCACTGTCGCGCCGAAGGCCACCAACCACAGCAGATGGATCAGGCTGGCCGCCGACGTGAAGGGGCCGAAGAGCGCGACGTCAGGACCATAGCTGCCGTACCGAAACCAGCGCCCCAGCTCGCCAAGCACCATCATGGTCGCAGCTGCAGCTGCGCCAATAACCGTGGCGCCCACAGCCACCCGGTTCCGGCGGCCTACCGGAAACCAGCCGACCACCACCATTATTCGGGCAACAAGTCCGTTGCTGCAGAGACTGAAAATATGGCGCCACATGGCCCCCGGCCGTTGGATCACTGACTGTGTTGTCGGCTCTACATGTCCATCCGGCCGGCTCAATCAGCTTTCCGGAGATCATCTGAGCCCGCCGGAGATAGTGAACACTGCCTCGGCTGTGGCAGGTGCTGTTTCTTCTCGAAGGCTAAAGATGACAACGATGTTCAATTCCGCGGCGCTCGCGCCCTGGTCTACGCGAAATGACGCAGCAACCTGCGGCCTTGGTGAAGGTGTACCTGCAACGGTAGGCGTAGCGCCCGGCGTCGGTAACACCGTTGGAAGTTAAGTCTGGATCGGGTCGACAGGAACAGGAAACCCCGGGAACAGCGGCGGTACTGACACCACGGGCGAGCTGCCCCACGCCTGAGATGTTTGCCGCGGTGACAGGACCGCACCAGGACTAGCCGACCCAGGACTCGACGGCCTGACCAAGGCTGGAACCGTTGGATGCAACTGTTCCTGCCGCCCGACAGTCCCCTCCGCGGCCGGGACCATCGGCGTTTGCTCGGCAGGCGCCGTCGTTTGGCTCGGCGCAATGGTGGGCCCGGGTACCAGTGATGCCTCCGCGACAGGAACATCGGCGGTCGGCGCACCGGTCCCTCCCAGTGCTACCGCAGTTCCAACAGCGACAACTGACGCCGCCAGCACGCCAGTACCCACTTTCAACAACAGAGGCAAAGCCCCATGGGCACTGTGAGACCCAACTGCGCTGATAGCGGTCCCGCCCACCCCTGCCGACAGGGTAGGTATCGCCCCTGTGAAAGCTATGCCGGCAACCATGGGGAAGATCACAGCACGCATTGCAGACTGCATGTCATTGAGGTCCAGCAAAAGGGCCGTGCACTTCGTGCAGTTGTCCAGATGCGCCCGAATCTTGCCCATGGACCGCGAACCCAGACCGGTGTTTCTTTCAAGCCTGCCTATAGCGGACCGGGCGTCGCGCAGCCATGCAGTTCGGTGCGGTCCGAACACAGATCACCTCTGCGGGGGGCCTTTCGGCCTAGGACGTTTGGTTGATCGCCGCGGCTTATGGAGCCCTCGTTGCGTTTCCTTGGCTGCTCCGCATCCGCCCACGCGTTTCCCCGGCCAGCGACCGAGGAGCACCACCACGGCATCATGCAGCCCAACGATGCCTGCCATGGCTTGCGTAGGGTGGAACGCTCCCCAGACAAGCAATAAAGTCATCATCGAGAAGGCCACCATGGACACAATCCCGGCCGGTCCTTCGGCCCATGGCAGGGCTGCCCCGGGCAAGTGCGCGAAGAACCTGGCCACGCCGGCCACCACGCCCGCACAGGTCCCGGCGACGGCTATGGGAACTGGTGCCAGCCATGGCAGACCAACTGCCAGCGGAACGGCGAGGGTCCCGAACACCGTCACCGGGGCCACCAAAATGCCAGCCACCACATTGGCGATGAACGCGTAGGGAGTGAACTGCGGTTGAAGGGCCACAATCACCGGGCCGCACAGCAGCTGCGCAGACAACGGAACGGCAACCCCCGAGGCCAACCACCGTGGCACCCATACAGGGATCCATGACGCAACGCGAGTGGCCAGCAGGACAATGCCCAAGGTCGCCAGCACGGACAGCAGGAACCCGACATTCGCCGCCATACTCGGATCAAGCAGCAAGAGAACAATGGTGGCTAAGCAGAGGAACGTCAAGGATCGACCCCGCAGGCCCCCAATTAAGGCCGCCAGCCCCACAGTCCCCATCACAGCAGCCCGGAGCACACTTGGTTCCGGACCCACCATCACAACAAAAGCCGCCAGACCACACGCAGCAAAAGTGCCGGCTACGGGGCGTGTCAGCCTCAGGCATCGCGCCAACAGAATGAAGCCTCCCAGCACCAAGCTGCAATTAGCACCGCTGACCGCGGTCAGGTGTGTCATTCCGGTTGTCTTCATATCCGCCTCCAGACTTTCCGGAAGAGCGCTGGTGTCTCCTGTGACCATGCCCGGCATGAGCCCGGCCGGGTCCGGCGGCAACCAACCCGAAGCTGCGACGAAGTGCCTCCGCACGTCGGCGACGGATTGCCGGATATCAAGAGTCGACGCGACGACAACGGGAGCGGAGGACGCCGCCAAAAGAGCAGCCTGCGTTTGTCCCTCCCGCACAGCCTTTATCGTTCCCGAAGTTCTGACCCGCTGCCCGGGCCGCACGTCTTGCCAGCCGTTCCCACCCACTATCACCAGGTCAGCGGAACCTTGAATGACCGAACCCTTGGAGGTGACCTCAACCAAGGCTGCATCTACCGACCACCTGTTTCCACTCGCATGGCCCGGCACGCGGACCTCGGTAGGAACTCCTGTGATGAGCACGTGGATAAGGACACCACTCCCCCCTGCTACCGCCTCAGCGAGCGGCCCCTCTTCGCGCGTATTGGCCATGACAGCACAATCAACAGCCACTACAGCACCCAGGATGCATGCAAGGGCAATGGTGGCGGGGACCGTTCTGGCACGGTGCAGGGCTGGCCGATGACGCCGCGCCCCCACCAACAGCAGACCCCCAGCCAAGGCAAAAACCCCCGCCAGGGCTGCGGACCAGGTTGCATCAATAAAAGCCCCCGCCAGGGCAACGGACCACGTCACCAGCACAGCGGGAACCAGCCTCAGATCCGTACGCCGCGGTAACGCAGAGACTCCGGCAAGCCTTGTCACCTCAGCCGAATTAGCCATCCTGCACCGTGACAAGGTCTTTGAGTGATTCCATGAGCTTGGGTCCTATGCCGTCAACCGCGTCAAGTTCATCAACCGAGGCAAAAGGTCCGTGCTCTTTCCGCCAATCAATAATTCCTTGCGCAGTCACCGGCCCGACTCTCGGCAACGTTCCCAGTTCTTCCAGCGACGCCGTGTTGATGTTGACCTTGGCCTCTGCGGCCGCAGGGCCCGCGGCCCCTGCAGAACCGCCAGAACTTCCAGCAACTGGAGCAGGCTGCGGCACCTCCCCGACCACCGGGACCTGAATCTTGGCCCCGTCGCTCACCACCTCAGCAAGGTTGAGGCCGTTGAGTTCCGCGTTGGAAACAGCTCCGCCCGCAGCCTCAATCGCTTGGAAAACCCGGCTGCCCATCGGCAAGGAAACAACACCGGGTTTCTGCACCGCACCGGCCACGTGCACGAGCACGCTCCCCCCAGCCTCCGTGGCCTCTGACTGAGGGGATTCGGAAGTACCCGGCATGCCGGGCCCCGCAGACGAGGATGACGTGAGGGGTTCCGTTGTTGGCTGCCCCACGGCCGATTGCCACAAGTGCCAGGCAATAATGGCAACTCCTACAACGGCAAGGAGGGCAGCAACCCGCCATGGGGTTCGCCAGCGGGTCCGCAGATAACGCGTCCCGGATTCCGGGTCCGAATCTTCGGGCGTCGGCTCGGGCTCGGTGGGCAACTGTAATAGCGGAATGGTCTGGGTGTCCGTACCCAGACGGGATGCAAAACGCTGCCGGACTGCCTGCGCTGCGGCATCTGGGGAGGCATCCCGGTTCCGGCGTGGCATAAAACGAGCCTATGGCTGCCACCACTGTCACAGCGGGGACGAGGTGTCCTATGTGGATAAGAGCAGCAAAGGATCAATCCGTTGGCGTACTGCTCTCCCCCACGATGACCGCGAGAACGCCTAATCCTGCATGTGCTGCCAACACAGCCGGAAGCGCACTGATTTGGGGTGCCGGGCAGTCAGGGCATTTTTCGTTCAGGCGGGCTGCCAAGGCTTCGGCCTCCAACTGATTGCCAAAGTGGTGAACTGCCAATCGTTGCTGGCCGGCCGGGCGGGAGGCGACGTCAGCGGCAACGATCTCCTCCAAACGGGCCACGGCTCGCACAGCGGAACGGACCTTTTCCAGCGGCACGATCCTGCCGCCGTCGACCGCCAGGATGGGTTTAATAGCCAAGACGGTACCGAACAGAGACGCTGCCGCCCCGATGCGCCCACCCCGTCTCAATTGTTCGAGGCTGGGCACGTAGAAGTAGACCTTGGTTCGCTGCATGCGCTTCTCAGCAAAGTCGCGGACTTCTGCCGCTCCTTGGCCATCGGCTGCCGCCACCACTGCACTCTGGACACCCATTCCTTGAGCCATCCCCACAGTGCGCGAGTCCACTACTTCAACCGGGATGCGGACGCGTGCGGCAGCCAACCTTGCGGCATCAGCGGTTCCTGAGAGCTCGGACGAAATGTGGATGGACACTACAGCCTCGAAACCGTAGCGCTCCGCAGCGAGGTACGCCTGTTCGAACTGTCCAGGCGACGGCCGTGAAGTTTTCACCGAGGCGCCGGAGGCAAGAGCCAAGGAAAGGGTTTGTGTGATGTCGTCTTCGCCCTCGCCGTAGATTTCGCTTCCCACCATGACTGGCATGGGAACAACCGCAAGGCGGCCGTCTGAGGTAAAGGCAGATACCCAGTCCGGCGGCAGGGCAGCGGCCGAATCGGTGACAACCGCAGTTTTGACGACGGCGGCCAGCGGCACGTCAGCGACAGGAACCGGTGCCGTGGGCTGCCGGAGGCGCGCCACTCTTTCCTTGAGCCATATCCATGCGGGTGGTTCTCGCTCAGGCACGCAACCTCCAAAGATGATGGCTGGCCGCCGGCAGAACGCCGGCGGCCGCACTATCCCTGCTAGGCAGGAACGATGTTCACCAGTTTAGGTGCACGCACGATGACGGTGCGGATGCCACGGCCGTCCAAGGCACGCTGGACGTTTTCCGAGGCCAAGGCGAGCTCACGCAGCGCGTCCTCGGTGATGTCCGGCGACACTTCAAGACGGTCGCGAACCTTGCCCTGCACCTGGACAACGGCGGTGACGGTGTCCTGCACCAGCAGTGCATCGTCGTGCTTCGGCCAGCCTGCATTCGCAACCGAAGCCGGGTGACCGAGCGTGTTCCAAAGGTCCTCGGCCGTGTAGGGCGCAAAGAGGCTCAGGATTACGGCTACGGCTTCCACCGCTTCACGAACAGCTGGATCTGCGGCACCTGCACCCGAATCGATGGTCTTGCGCGTGGCGTTGACCAACTCCATGAGGCGGGCAACCACGACATTGAACTTGTTATTGTCCAGCAGTTCAGCGGCATCTGCGATGGTCTTGTGCGTCACGGTGCGCAAGGCACGGTCACCAGTGGCCGGATCAACGCCCGGTTCACTGCTGACGTCCTGGCCCAGGCGCCACGCACGGGCCAGGAACTTGGCCGAACCCGACGGCGAAACGTCCGCCCAGTCGACGTCGTCCTCAGGTGGGGAGGCGAAGACCATGGTGAGGCGAACGGCATCGACACCGAACTTGTCCAACTGCTCGCCCAAATCCACGCCGTTGCCGAGGGACTTGCTCATGGCCTTTCCGCCGTTGAGTACTTGGCCCTGGTTGAGCAGCGCAGAGAACGGTTCGTTGGCTTCGATCAGGCCGATGTCCTTGATGACTTTGGTGAAGAAACGTGCGTACAGCAGGTGCAGGATGGCGTGTTCTACGCCGCCCACGTACTGCCCGACCGGCATCCAGTTGTTGATCTTTTCGGGATCGAACGGGCCTTCGGTGTAGTCCGGCGATACGAATCGCAGGAAGTACCAGGACGAGTCCACGAACGTATCCATGGTGTCAGTATCACGCTGCGCTGCCCGGCCACAGTTGGGGCACTCAACGTTGACCCACTCGACGGCGGCGGCCAGCGGGGAGGTCCCCTTCGGCGACAACGCCTCACCGCGCAGGTTGTCGGGCAACCTGACGGGGAGCTGGTCATCTGGAACTGGCACTTCGCCACATTCACCACAGTGGATGATGGGGATCGGGGTACCCCAGAAGCGCTGGCGGCTCAGCAGCCAGTCACGCAAACGGAAGTTGACGAACTTTTCGCCGGTCCCGAGCTTCTCGAGAATCTCGATCGCCGCGGGAATGCCGTCGGACTTGGAAAGGCCGTCCAACACACCGGAGTTCTTGAGCGTGCCTTCACCTGCAGTGGCGACGCCGGTCTCTGCGGGATCTTCGTCACCGGTATCCAGTACCGCGCGGACGGGCAGCCCGAAAGTCTTGGCGAAGTCGAGGTCGCGCTGGTCGTGTGCCGGGACGGCCATGATGGCGCCCGTGCCGTAGTCGGCCAGGACGTAGTCAGCGGCCCACACCGGGAGCTTTTCTCCATTGAGCGGGTTGACGGCGTAGCGGCCGGTGAAGACACCGGTCTTCTCGCGTTCGGTGGACTGGCGCTCGATTTCCGAGAGTGCCTTGACCTTTTCGCGGTAGGCCATGAGTTCATCGTGCTGTTCAGGCGTCACCAAATCCAGCGCCAGGTGAGCATCCGCTGCAACGACGAAGAACGTTGCACCGTAGAGGGTGTCCGGCCGGGTGGTGAAAACGGTGACTTCGCGTTCGGCACGATCATCCGTGGCTTCGATGACAAAACGCACGTGGGCGCCTTCGGAGCGGCCAATCCAGTTGCGTTGCATGGCCAGAACGCGCTCGGGCCAGTGACCCTGCAGCTGGTCCATGTCTTCAAGAAGACGATCAGCGTAGTCCGTGATCTTGAAGTACCACTGGTTCAGGGACTTCTTGGTGACAAGCGTGCCGCAACGCTCACAAGCGCCGTTGACTACCTGCTCGTTGGCGAGCACAGTCAGGTCCTTGGGGCACCAGTTGACGGGCGAGTCCTTGCGGTAGGCCAGGCCACGCTCGTAGAAGCGTTTGAACAGCCACTGAGTCCACCGGTAGTACTCGGGGTCGGAGGTGTGGAGGCGGCGGGACCAGTCGGCGGAGATTGCGTAGCGCTTGAAGGACGCCGCCTGGGTGTCGATGTTGGCGTAGGTCCACTCACTGGGGTGGGCGTTGCGCTTGATTGCAGCGTTCTCAGCGGGCAGGCCGAAGGAGTCCCAGCCGATGGGGTGCAGGACATCGAAGCCCTTCTGGCGCAGGTAACGCGCCACGACGTCACCCATGGCGAAGGCTTCGGCGTGGCCCATGTGGAGGTCGCCGGAGGGGTACGGGAACATGTCCAGCACGTAGCGGCGTTCCCGCGAACCGTCGTCGGCAGGCGTGAAGACTTTGAGGTCCTCCCAGACCTGCGGCCACTTGGCTTCCATCGCAGCGAAGCTGTAGACGCCTTCTTCGGGCGCTTCGGCTGCGGCTGTTTGTGCTGTTCCGGTCTCTGTCTCCGGCTGAACGCTCACTGCTGCCCTCTTCTGTTCTTCGATGGCGGTTTTGACTCCTGCTATGGCACCGGAAAGTCCCGGACACACAAAAGCCCCTCAACAATGGAGGGGCGGCCGCACGGCTATTGAAAGCCGAGCGGCTAGCTAAGCAGAAGGATCGCACGCATAGATCTACAATAGCGCACGATCAACGTTCCACTCACCGGCAAATCATGGTGGGCGCGCGGCGCACAGCGTCGAAAAAGGGGCCGATGACTCCCCGCCATGGTGTGGTGGGCACCGCGAAGCGGGCGGGCGGGAGTCATCGGCCCCTTTTTGAACTACTTCACGTCTTCGTCGACCCAATCCATGGATTTGGTCACGGCCTTCTTCCAGAGCCGCAGCTGACGCTCCTGCTCCTCCGCCGGAAGCTGTGGCTCCCAGCGCTTGTCTTCGTTCCAGTTTGCGCTGAGCTCGCCGAGGTCTTTCCAGAAGCCGACGGCGAGGCCGGCCGCGTAGGCAGCACCGAGGGCCGTGGTTTCCACGACCTTCGGGCGGACGACGGGCACGCCAAGGATGTCGGCCTGGAACTGCATGAGTGCCTCGTTGGCGACCATGCCGCCGTCGACCTTCAACTCGGTGAGCGGAACGCCCGAGTCGGCGTTGACGGCGTCGAGTACTTCACGCGTCTGGAATGCAGTTGCTTCGAGTGCGGCGCGGGCAATGTGGCCCTTGTTGGCGAAGCGCGTGAGTCCGACGATCGCGCCGCGTGCGTCTGCACGCCAATACGGTGCGAACAGGCCGGAGAAGGCCGGCACGATGTAGACGCCGCCATTGTCCTTAACGCCGGCGGCCAGATCTTCTACCTCAGGTGCGGAGCTGATCAGGCCGAGGTTGTCGCGGAGCCACTGGATCAGGGACCCGGTGACGGCAATGGAGCCTTCAAGGGCGTAGTGCGGCTTGGCGTCGCCCAGTTTGTATCCAAGGGTGGTGAGCAGGCCGTTCTTTGAGTGAACGATCTCTTCGCCCGTGTTAAATATCAGGAAGCAGCCGGTGCCGTAGGTGTTTTTGGCTTCGCCGGGCTGGAATGCAGCCTGCCCGAAGGTTGCCGCTTGCTGGTCTCCGAGAATGCCGGCGACCGGCGTTTCGCGGAGCAACTGCGAGGTGTGGACGTGCCCATATACCTCGGAGGAGGACTTGATGGCAGGCATCATGGAGGCCGGGACGCCGAAGACGTCCAGAATCTCCTGGTCCCACTGCAGCGTTTCGAGGTCCATGAACAGGGTTCGGGAAGCGTTGGTGACGTCGGTGACGTGCACGCCGCCGTCAACACCGCCGGTCAGGTTCCAGAGAACCCAGGCATCGGTGTTGCCGAACAGGAGGTCGCCAGCTTCGGCACGTTCGCGGGCGCCATCCACGTTGTCCAGGATCCATTTGATCTTGGTTCCCGAGAAGTACGTGGCCAAAGGCAGGCCGACCTTCTGTTTAAAGCGCTCCACTCCCCCGTCTTGGGCCAGTTCATCCACGATGGGCTGGGTTCGGGTGTCCTGCCAGACGATGGCGTTGTAAACGGCCTCGCCGGTGTTCTTGTCCCAAACGACGGCGGTTTCGCGCTGGTTGGTAATGCCGACGGCGGCAATGTCGTGCCGTGTCAGGTTCGCCTTGGATAGGGCGGAGGCGATGACTTCGCGGGTGTTGTTCCAGATTTCGGCGGGGTTGTGCTCCACCCAGCCTGCCTGCGGGAAGATCTGCTCATGCTCCATCTGGCCGGTGGACACGATGTTGCCCGTGTGGTCAAAAACGATGGCGCGGGAGCTGGTGGTGCCCTGATCGATGGCGATGACGTATTGATTCATGGTGACGTCCTTGTCTTTGTTTGTTAGCTTCTCAAGTGTTTTATCTACAACGTGCGGTGAAGCGAAGTGCGCGTACGTGCAGGACTAGCCTGCGATTGCAGGCATGATGTCCGGTACCCAGAGGGCAACGATGCCTGCAAGGGCGCCGCCAACCAGCGGTCCGACGACAGGGATCCAGGAGTAGGCCCAGTCGCTGGTGCCCTTGCCCTTGATGGGGAGGAGAGCGTGGGCGATGCGGGGGCCCAGGTCACGTGCAGGGTTGATGGCGTAACCGGTGGGGCCACCGAGGGAAACACCGATACCAACAACCAGCAATGCCACAGCCAGCGGACCGAGGCCCGAAGGGGTGCCGCCGAAGGTCAGGATGACGAAGACCAGAACGAACGTGCCAATGATTTCGGTGATGAGGTTCCACGGGGTGGAGCGAATGGCCGGCCCGGTGGAGAAAGTGCCGAGCTTGTTCGCTGCGAGGGGCTCTTCATCGAAGTGCTGCTTGTAGGCGAGCCAGCAAACAACGGCACCCAGGAAAGCGCCGAGCAGTTCAGCGCCGAAGTACGTCAGGGTGGATGCGAAATCCACGGCAACACCGGGGGCGTATTCTGCTTTGCCGTTGACAAGCAGGCCCAAGGTGACGGCCGGGTTAAGGTGCGCACCGGACTTTGCGGCCACGAAAACGCCCGCGAAGACCGCAATACCCCAGCCCCACGTCACCATCAAGAATCCACCGCTGTTGCCCTTGGTGCCTTTGAGCGCAACGTTTGCCACGACGCCGCAACCCAGCAGGGTCAGCATCATGGTTCCGAATACTTCGGAAAGGAAAACAATTCCAAGAGACATCTTTGACTCCTCATTTTTCTGTTGTCAGCCTCCTCGCGGGTGAAGAGGCTGTTGGGACGGTTCCGTTGTCTCCGGAACCGTCCCGGTGTGGTGGTCCCCTGGCGGGCCCACCTACCCCATTCCGCCCCTGCCGCACATTGGGACGGTCAAGCTGTTTCCGCTGCTTGGTGTCAGGCTACGAGACTGTGCACGTCGACCTTGTGGAACCGCTGCAGTACTTCCTGGGCGTGGCGGATTTCTGCTTCACGGGCAGCAGCATCCCAACCAAGAGGCTCGGCCAACGCTGCTGCTATTTCATTGAGCAACTCCCCGGTGACAAGCCCACGGAAGGCCAGCGACGTCCTGCGGATGAGTACATCCACCAGGTGCCCGATCTGCTCGTGCTCGGCCATGAACGCCAGCTCCCGGACGCTCAGTTCGCGGGTGGAACGCAGCGGAGTGTCGTGTCCGGCATTCAGGTAGTCGATGACGGCGTCTGCGCGCGTTCCGTACCGGGTCAACAGGACGGCTACGCGGTCAGCATCCAGCCCCGGTCCCATGTGCTTCTTGATCCATTCCTGCTCGCCTTGTTCAGTGGCAGGGAAGCCGGCGCCGCCTCCGATAGCGAGTTTCGCCGTCGAGACCTTGCGCTCCATGCCCAGTTCGCGGAGGACGTCGTTGGTCATGTGTTCGGCCAAGGCGCGGAAGGTGGTCCACTTGCCGCCCACCAGGCTGAGTACGACGGCGGCCTTACCGCCTGGCGTAGCGACGGAGTCGCTGCCAGTGCGGACGCTGCGTTCGATGCGGTAGTCGCGTGAGACGAATCCCGGCTGGGTTTCGTCGTGGCGCGGCAGGGGCCGGACGCCGGCGAAGCTGTAGACGATCTGTTCGCGCTCCACCTTGATGGTGGGAAACACGTGGCCGACGAGGTCGAAGAAGTAGTCGATTTCTTCTTCAGTGCACACGGCGTCCTGGGACATATCAGCGTCCACATCCGTGGTGCCTACCAGCACGCGGTCCCCCATGGGGTAGATCAGGACGATACGGCCATCAGTGTGCTCGAAGAAGATTTCGCGGCCGTTGCACGCTGCCAGCAGTTCCGGGTGGTCCAGGACGATGTGCGATCCCTTGGTGCCGCCCATGAACTTGCTGACGGCGCCCATGGCCTGGTTGGTGAGGTCCACCCAGGCCCCCGTGGTGTTGACGATGACGTCCGCCTGGAAGTCGAATTCCTTGCCGGTCAATTCGTCACGGAGCCGGACTCCGTCCGAGCCCATGGACACGAGAGAAACGTAGTTGCTGGCGCGGGCGCTTCCTCCCGGGAGTCCCCCGCCGCGGCCTGCTTTCTCGCCATCCTGCAGGACGTCAAGGGTCAGACGCTCCGGGTTATGGACCGAAGCATCAAAGTAGGTAGCGGCGTACTTGATACCGGAATGAAGTTTGGGAAGTTCAGCCAAGGCCTTGGTCCGCCCACGGAACTGGTGGCGCGGCACGCTGCCGCCGTCGCGGGAGAAGAAGTCGTACATGCTCAGGCCAACCTTGATCAGGAAAGCGCCGCGTTCCTTGGGCTTGCCTTGCTTGTGGGTGAGGAAGCGCATGGGTGCAGACAGGATGCCGGAGAACGTGCTGAAGATCGGGATGGTGGTCTGCAGTGGCTTAACGTAATGGGGCGCGATCCGCAGGAGCCTGTTGCGCTCGACCACGGACTCCTGGACCAAGCGGAACTCGCCGTTTTCCAGGTACCGGATGCCGCCGTGGATCATGTGGGAGGAGGCGCCGCTGGCACCTTGGCAGTAGTCACCACGTTCAGCAAGCGCAACGTCGACACCCTGGAGGGCGAGATCGCGGAACGTTCCGACACCATTGATGCCACCGCCGATGATGAGTACCTTGGCCGAGGGCCGCTCCTGCAGTGCAACGACGGAGTCGCGCTGTGTGTGCTGTGAGGTACCGGAAATCCTGTTGTGTCCCAAAACTGCTCCCTTGGGCTTGGTTCGTGCGCCGCGCCACTCGCTGCTGCACCGTTCACCACTAATCTGGCGAAGGTGGAAAATGGAGTCAAGCTATTTGCACAAACGTGCAGTAAGGAAATGAGATGGGACGATCACGTCACTCGGATGCACTCCGGGCTGCACAGATGTACTACCTGCAGGACCTCACCATGGATGCGATCGCCCGGGAGCTGAGGACATCCAGGTCCACGGTCTCCAGGCTGTTGTCTTCGGCGAGGGAAACGGGCCTCGTGCAGGTCCAGATTCGAAGCCCTTTCGATACCGGACCTGAGCTGGAAAGCCAGATCCGGAACCAATACGGCGTGGATGTCCACGTGGTTCCGGTACTGGACACGCTCAACGAAGCAGAGACCCTGGACCGCGTAGCCATGCAGGCTGCACGGACAATCGGACCCTTGGTGGACTCGAATGCCATCATCGGAGTGGCCTGGGGTGCGACGCTCAGCGCGGTCAGCAGGCACCTCACGCGCAAGGTGACCCACGACAGCATCGTGGTCCAGCTCAATGGCGCCGGCAACATGCAAACCACCGGCATTACGTATGCCAGTGACATCATGCGCCGCTTCGGCAGCGCGTACGGCGCCCGCGTGGAACAGTTCCCTGTTCCGGCTTTTTTTGATCATGCCTCCACCAAGACCGCCATGTGGAATGAGCGCAGCGTTCAACGCATCCTGGACCTGCAGGCCCGGATGAGCATCGCTATCTTCGGCGTCGGATCTGTGGACTCGGACTACCCGAGCCATGTCTATGCCGGCGGTTACCTCGATGAACACGACCTCACCATGCTGGCCGCAGACGATGTTGTGGGCGATGTAGCCACGGTCTTCTTCCGGAGTGATGGTTCCTCTGACGGCATCACCTTGAATGAGAGGTCAACCGGTCCCAGCCATGAACAATTGCGGCAAGTCAGGCGACGGATCTGCGTGGTCTCCGGGGCATCCAAGATCAATGGCCTCCAAGGAGCCCTGGCTGCGGGACTCGCGACGGACCTCATTCTGGACGAAGCCTCAGCCCGACGCCTGGTGAGTTTCAATGCCCATTCCTGAAGCAATCGTGCAAGGAATGGGTAGAGTCGTTGCTATGAGATCCCCATCCAAGCTGACATCGAACAGGCTGGCACTAAACAACGGCGTTCAGATGGATCGCATGGGATACGGGCTCTATAAAGTTCCAGCCAAAGACGCAGAGGCCTTGGTTGCCACGGCTTTGGGTGAGGGCTACCGCCGGTTTGATACTGCCGCGATGTACGGCAACGAAGTCGGGGTGGGCCGCGCTCTCGGCGGTGCGATCGGTGACGCCGCGGAAGCCAACAGAGGTACCGGTGGCTCCGGCGAGTCGGTACACGCGCTGGCACGCGAGGACCTCTTCGTTACCACCAAGGTCTGGAACGATGACCAGGGCTACGACGCGACACTACGGGCGTTCGACACGTCCATGGCGAACCTTGGACTTGATTACGTGGACCTCTACCTCATCCACTGGCCGTGCGCCGGCCGGGGGTTGTTCGTGGAAAGCTACAAAGCCATGGAAACCCTTTACAGGGAAGGCAAAATCCGGGCCATAGGTGTTTCCAATTTCCAGCCCGGACACCTCGATGAGCTCATGCAAAAGGCAGAGGTTGTTCCGGCAGTGAACCAGATAGAACTGCACCCCTGGTTGCAGCAGACCAGATTGCGGACGTTGCACGAGCAACTCGGAATCCGTACCGAGGCGTGGAGCCCCCTTGGTCGCGGGCAAGTCCTGGCTGACCCCGCTATTGTCTCGCTATCAGAAAAGTACGGCCGGACTCCGGCCCAGGTCATTCTGCGGTGGCATCTTCAGCTGGGGAACCTGGTCATTCCCAAGGCAAGCTCGGCCGGACGGATCAAGGAAAACATCGCCGTCTTCGATTTTGAATTGGACGCCGGGGATATGGACGGCATAGCCGCATTGGAACGCCACCATCGGACCGGGTCCCACCCGGACAACGTGAACTAGGAATAGACGAATGGACAACGTGGACACCGCGCACTCCCCAAAGGGTGCGCAGGCCCCCAGCGAATTCTTCAGCGAATCCTTGCAGGGGCGGACGCATGCCTCGGAGGTTGAGGTGGATGGCAGCAAGGTAGCTTACTGGACCTACGAACCGGTCACCGTCACTCCCCTGACGCGCACCATCCTGGTCATCCACGGTTTCCGGGGTGACCACCACGGATTGCTGCGCGTAGCCGACCAACTTCCCGGGATGAGGATCATCATGCCGGACTTGCCGGCCTTCGGAAGCTCGGAGCCTTTCGTCCACGATGAACACAGCGTTGAGCGCTATGGAAAGTTCATCTCCGGTTTCATGGCCGCGCTCGATCTGAATGACGAGACTGTCCTGCTGGGCCACTCCTTCGGCTCAATCGTGGCCAGCCACTTCGCCGCCGCGAATCCCGGAACCGTCTATCCGCTGATCCTGATCAACCCCATTGCCGCACCCGCGTTGGAGGGTCCCAAGGGCATCATGACCAAACTAGCGGTGCTGTACTACCAGGCGTCCGCCAAGCTTCCCCGCCAGCTCGGACTAGCGGTCCTTCGGAATCGGGTGATCGTTCGCATCATGAGCATCACCATGGCCAAAACCAAGGACAGAGTCCTTCGTCGTTTCATCCACGGCCAGCACGACGCATATTTCAGTGCCTTCGCAGACAGGAAGAGCCTGCTCGAATCGTTCAAGGCCTCCGTCTCGGGCAACGTGGCCGAGGTCGCCGGGAAACTAACACTTCCCGTACTCCTGATCGCCGGCGAAAAAGATGAGATCGCCACTCTTCCCAACCAGCACAAACTCATGAAGCGACTACCTGACGCCAAGCTGGAAGTGATTCCCGACGTCGGGCATCTTATCCACTATGAGACGCCGGTTCCGGCCGCTGAAGCAATCCGTACCTTCCTGGAGGAACATCCCGCGTGAAAATTGTCATCGACGCCCGCTTTACCCGAACGGACCATCACGATGGCATCAGCCGCTACGGTTCCAGCCTCATAGCCGCAACGTCCAAAATCGCCGATGTCACCATGCTCATCAGCGACAAGCGCCAACTGGCACTTCTGCCCGACGTCCCGTACGTGATGCTCAACAGCCCCCTGTCACCTATGGAATTGTTCGTCGCCCGCAAGGTCAACCCCCTTGGTGCTGACGTGGTTGTGTGTCCTATGCAGACCATGGGCACCGTGGGCCGCCGTTACGGACTGGTGCTTACCCTTCACGACCTCATTTACTATGAGCACCCGACTCCCCCGGGCTTCCTGCCAGCCCCCGTGCGCCTTCTCTGGAGGCTCTACCACAAGGCGTTCTGGCCGCAGAGGCTCCTGCTCGACCGCGCGGACATCGTGGCCACCATCAGCCGCACCACTGAAGCCCTCATGGCCAAGTACAAACTGACCAAGCGTCCCGTGCGCATCGTGGGCAACGCACCCCAACCCGGTCAAACGCCCCGCGACCCTGAAGGAGGCGCAGACAAATCCCTCCTCTACATGGGTTCGTTCATGCCTTACAAGAACGTGGAAACCATGATCCGGGGCATGTCCGGACTGCACGATTACACGTTGCATTTGCTCAGCCGGATCACCCCCGAGCGCAAAGCCGAGTTGGAGGCGTTGATCCCCGATGGAGCAAAGGTGCTGTTCCATAACGGTGTCACTGACGCCGAGTACGACGAACTCCTGCTGCGGGCCACCGCATTGATCAGCCTGTCACGGGCCGAAGGGTACGGTTTGCCGTTGGTGGAGGCGATGGCCTTGGGCACCCCCGTTATCGCAAGCGATATTCCGATTTTCCGTGAAGTGGGTGGTGACGCCGTCAGCTATGTCCACCCCGAATCGCCGACGGAATTCGCGGCAGCTGTGACGGCCCTTGCCGACGACGTACTTTGGCAGCAAAGCTCCCGCAAGTCAGTGGAACGCGCTGCAGAATTCAACTGGGACGAGTCGGCGCGGCAGCTCGTGGCTGCGGCGGAAGAAGTTGTGGCCCGGCGCGCACGCAAGACCCGGGAACGCGCTTAGCGCACTCCCAGGTCCAGGGGCGGCACCCTGTCATCCAGTAGTCGCTCTTGACGCAGGCTGGTTGGTTGCGGAGGATGCAATCTCTTCGTAGGGCCGCAGTCGGAACAGGGCGACTGCCGCGAGGAGGACCACCACGGCCACTCCGATGTAGAGCTGGTGGGGGTTCCATCCGTTGTCAAGCAGCGCGCCGACCGCAATGGGAGCGAGGATGGCACCGGCCCGGCCAATACCAATCCCCCAGCCCACACCCGTGGTGCGGACACCAGGCTCGTAGGTCATGGGAGCCACGGTGTAGAGACCAGCGATGCAACCGTTGACGAGCATGCCGACGACCACGCCGGACGAGAACGCCAGCAGCGGCAGGGGGCTTGTGGTGATGAACAGGACGAGGGTCACGGCCGAGAGCACGGTGAAGACCATGAGGGTCAACCGCGCGTCCCACCGGGTGGTGAGCACCCCATAGAGCAGCGAACCGAAGGTTCCACCCATGGTGAGCATGAGTCCCCCGATGATGCCCTGCTGCTCCGTCATCCCTGATTCCACGAGCAGCCGGGGCGTCCATGAGTTGGCGAAGTAGAAGCCGAACATGATGACGAAGAAGGAGATCCAAAGCAGGATGCTGGCCGTGCGGTACCGCGGGCTCAGGAGCACGGCCACGCTGCCCTGCTGCTTACCGGCGCTCACAGGGGCAGGACCGGGATTGACGTCACCCTCGAGACCCAGACGGCCGGCGATGCGCTGGAGCTTCGCGGCCGCGCCCTCCGGTCGCCGGGCGCGGAGGTAGTCGACGGACTCGGGCATGAGGACAACCACCAGAGCGATCGCCAGGAGAGTCAGGAGGCCACCAACAAGGAACACGGAGCGCCACCCAAAGGCGGGGATGAGCTGGGTCGCTCCCATCCCACCGAGCGTGGCCCCTACTCCATAGCCCGCGGTGAAGATGCTGACGGCCATACCGCGACGGCGGGCATTGGCGTACTCACTCGTGATCACAGTCGCGGAGGCGAGGATGCCGCCCACACCCAGTCCTGTGACGACGCGCCACAGGCCGAGCTCAAGCGCGGAGTTCGCTGTTGTGGACAGGAACAGTCCGACGGCGTTGATCGCCAGTGCCACGATGAGGATCTTGCGTCGGCCGTAGCGGTCCGCGAAGGGCCCGAGGACGAGCGAACCCACGGCCATACCGATGAGGCCCGCACTGAGCAGCCAGCCAAGCTGGGAACCGGAGAGTCCGAACTCCTTGGTCACGGACGTGGCTGTAAAGGCCATGGCCAGCACGTCGTAGCCGTCGAGGGCGTTGAGGAAAGTGGTCACGGCGATGATGAGCCACTGGTAGGACGACATCTTGGATGCGTCGATCTGGTGTCTGATATCCATGGTGCTGATGCCTCTCAGGGGACGTCGATGGTGAGGATGGTGGGACGGGGCGTCGGGTCTGTGCCCGGTTCGGCGGCGGCCACCCGCGAGACGCAGCAACACATTTTGGTGTTGGGTTCCTTCTGGCGGTCCGAATAGAAAACGTCGCGGTGGTCGATCCGTCCGGCGAGCTCAAGGACCTTGACCTGGCACAGGCCGCACTCGCCCTTGCGGCAGTCCGACATCATGTCCACGCCATCACGTTCGAGGGCCTCCAGCACGGACTCGTCGGAACCGACAATTGTCTCTACCCCCAGCCGCGGTATCCGTACGGTGAACGGTTCTGCCTCGTACCAGCCGCTGTTGCCGAAAGTCTCGTAGCGCAGGTTCGTGGGTTCGAGCTCCCGTTCGGTCCATGCACGGCGGACAGCGTCCATGAGCCGGATAGGCCCGCACATGTAAAACTCTGCGTCCTCGGGGGCTGAGCCCACGAGAGCCCGGACGTCAAGGGGAGCGCCCTCCGCGTCGACGTGCGCCTCGAAACGGTCCCCGTGCATGGCGGCGAGGTCATCCAGGTAGGCCATCGCATCCCGGGAACGGGCCACATAGACCAGGCGGTAGTCGGCGCCGAGGCGGCGCAGCAACGCGGCCATCCCGGCGATTGCGGTTATGCCGATGCCGCCGGCAAGCAAGACATAGGAGGGGGCTCCGATCCGCAGCGGGAAGTTCTGCAACGGCTGGGTGATCTCCAGGCGCTGCCCCGGCTGGAGTGAGTGCATGAACACGGATCCTCCCCGGGAATTGGGAGTCCGGTAGACGCTGAGGGCGAGGTGCGTGCCATCGTCGGCGGCGTTGACCACGGAGTATGAGCGGACATGCTGCTCGCCGTCGATGGTCGTGCGGACATCCACGTGCTCGCCGGGACGAATGGGGCAGGGACGCTCCGGACGCAGGACGATGCGGCGGATGTTCTCTGCCACGTCGGAGACGGCGTCGACGACGGCCCGCTGCCAGAGGATGTGGTGGGAATCGGCCATGGTTTCTCCCCCTGCTCAGCTGCCCGGCAGGGTTGCGAGGCGACCCTCGGCTTCGAGCGCACGCTCGAGGAGCCGGCGCACCCACATCCCGCCCATGTCGATGTTGAGGTTGTAGAACTCGTAGTCGGGGTTGGCGTCGATGGCCGCCTGCTGCGCAAGAAGCATAGCCTCGTCTTCGCCGAAGACCCCGTGCACGCCGTTGCGCAGCTGTGTGGTGATGAGCTGGCTCTCCAACCGGTAGTTGCGCATGAACGCCCAGAAGTAGTGGCAGGAACGTTCAGTCTCCGGCGTGATGGTGTTCATCACGTAGCCGTTCACCCCGCGGGAGCGATCGCCCTCGGGAGCTCCGGTCCCGGCCGCGGCGACCCCGACGTCGATGCAGATGGTGGACGGGAAGTAGTAATGGATGATCTGCCAGCGGTCCACCTTTCCCTCGAAGTCCGGGAACTTGTCGCGCATGTTCTTCAGCCAAAACGGCGGCGCATCAATGTTGCGCATCCAGCGGGTGACAGTGACGGATGTCTCGTCGTGGGTCACCTCGAACTCGGACTCGGACAGTTCCTCTTGCCCGATCGAGGAGCTGTGCACGAACTCCTCGTGGGTGAGGTCCATAAGGTTGTCGAGGACCAGCTGGTAGTTGCACGGGGCGTGGATGGTCTCGCCATCTCCCGCCCACTCGGAGCTCTCCAACTGGTGCATGTCCGGCAACAGGCCCGGGTCGGCCTTCGTAGGGTCACCGAGCCAGACCCACACATAGCGGTACCGCTCCACCACAGGGAAAGAGGGCACCGTGGCTGAAGGATTGAGGGTTTCCTGCGCGGGCATCGAGGTGCAACGGCCAGCAGCGTTGTAACGCAGCCCGTGGTACGGGCACTGGATCTCGTCGCGGCCCACGAGTTTACCCTGGGACAGCGGGGCAAGACGGTGCCAGCAGGCGTCGGCCAATGCGACAGCGCGGCCGTCCTCGGTTCGGTAGAGGGCCAGCGAGCGGCCCGCAATGGTGCGGGCCAGAATCCCCTTGGCGGAAATCTCATGATCCCACCCCGCCACGAACCATGCGTTGAGCGGAGAGGGCAGGAGCTTGGCGGTGGATGTGGTCTTTGTTGCAGAGACAGTCATGAAGCGGTCCTCATCTTTGAGCGGGCCGGGGGGCAGAAAATAACTATCAACATAGCTATTTGGTGACGTGAGACACATACTATCTATCTCGATAGTGGTTTGCAAAGCTCTTCTGGAGCTAAGCTGTAATTGCCGTCCTGAAAGGAGCGCGTGTGACCCTTCGCTCAGCTCTGCTGGCACTGCTGTCCTCAGGCCCGCTGACGGGCTACGACTTGGTCAAGCAGTTCAGCTCCTCCGTGGGCCACGTCTGGCACGCCCCCGACTCCCAGATCTACCCGGAGCTGCGTAGGATGCACGCCGAGGGCTTACTCTCCAGCAGGCCTGTGCCGTGGGGCACCCGCGGAGCGACGAAAACGGAATATGCCCTCGCGCCGGCAGGCGAGGCGGCTCTGATCGAGTGGCAGAATCAGCCGCTCACTTACGTCCGGGACCGGGACCCTGCCCGCCTCAGGGCCGCTTACTTCGAGTGGGCACCGTCCGGCGTGGCGGCTGCGCAGCTGCGAGCCCACATAGCCCATTACGACGAACAACGCATCCAAACTCTGTACATGATCGAAGCTCTCGAGCAGCGTACCCATCCCACGCTTGCCCGGCGCCTCGCCCTGTATTCCGAAGAGGAACGAGAGCATATTGTCCGCTTTAAAGTCTTCGCCTATGAAGGTCAGCTTGCCCATGCCGAGCAGGAAATCGCGTGGGCGAAGCGCGGCCTGCAGATACTTGAGGATATAGAGAACCCCGGAACGTCTGATCCGGTGAACGAACCAGGGACCTAGAGGACGTCTACGCCGTCCAAGCGCAATTGCACAGGGCCAGCGGTACGCTTGGCGGCATTTGCTACCTTCACGGCCCGCATGGCACGGGTGGCGGTCGCAGCGTCAGCGTAGGGAATGAAGTAGAGCGTCCTGACCTCCGCATCGCTCTCATCGGCTGACGACTGGGCTCCTCCGAATAGCTGCACCGGCGCAGGTCCGGCTTTGCGAAGTTTCGGTGCCGACGCCAGCTCGGCGTTGGCTTCCAGCGCGTCACTGAAATGCACGACGTCGGCCCTTGCGCCGGTCACGGAAGCCACCCTGACCGCCGGGGGCAGCTGCAGTTCCTTCCGAAGCGTCAGTTCGCGTGATGCGTAGCCGGAAGCATCCCACCGCAACAGTGCTCCCGTCGCCGCGGTGTCGTCCGCAGTAATCACCACCAGCCCACCTTGGCTGGCCGGCTTCACGAGGGAGGCGGCATTGAACCACCGGCGAACAGTGTCCTCCCCCGCCCGCAGGTTCTCCCGCCGGAGCAGCGAGTTGCCGTCCAACAGCAGGGCAGCCGCGTAACCGTTTGGTGCAACCGGCTCGGCACCCACCGTAGCGACTACCAGTGCGGGTGCATCCGGGACTGTTGCCTTGATGTGTTCGCCGGAGGACGTCACCACGGCCTTGCCGGGGAAGGCCCGTCCCAGTTCCTCGGCAGTACGCATGACTCCAGCCGCTCCACGGCGCAGCTTTGTCCCGCTGCAGTGGGTGCAACGCCATTGAGGAGCGGGGGTGGAGCACCACCGGCATGCCGGCATCGCGGAACTGCTGGACACGGCCAAGGGGCCCTGGCAGGCGTTGCAGCGCGCTAGTTCCCGGCACGTCTCGCACACCAAGGACGGGGCGTACCCGGCTCTGGCCACCTGAACCAGGACCGGCCCGCGTTCCAGGCCTTCCTTGGCCGCCCGCCACGCTGCGCCGGGCAAACGGGCAATGCGGGCCAGCGGATCACGTTCTTGCTCGAAACTGTCAGCTGTGTTGAGGACTCTGGGCACGGTGGCTCGGACAGTAGTGCGCGGCGCTTCGATGGGCACCGCCCATTGCCTTTCAACAAGGCGCTGGAGTTCGGTGCTGCGGCCATGGGACGCCATGAGGCAGGCGGCATTCTCCTGCTCGGCCCGAAGCAGAAGGACTTCCCTGCTGTGTGCATAGGGAGCCCTTTGCTCGATGTGGAGGTCGTCGCCGTCGTCCCAGCACACCACCAAGCCGAGGTCGCGAACAGGAGCGTACGCCGCCGAACGTGTGCCGATGGCAACGCCCGCGGCGCCGCTCAGAAGTCGCAGGAAATTCCTGTAACGGGGCGTTTGGCCATCATCCGCCGTTAGTCGGGCAACGTCCGACGTCGGCAGGACCTTGGCCAGTGCAGCCTCCAACTGCTCAAGATCCCGATAGTCCGGCACCACCACTACTGCTCCGCGCCCGGAGGCCCGAACAGTAGCCACGGCAGACGCCACGAGAGCCGGCCAACCATCAGGGCCGAAGCCCTGAAGAGCCGTGAGGACAGCTTTGGGCGAACCTCCGCTGGCCAGGTGCTGCAGGTAAGCGGCCCCGTTCGCGTACGAAGCCCAGGCATGGGCATCCGTGGCCGGCTTCAAGTCCACTACGTCAGACTCAAAATCTCCGGCCAGCAGTTCCTTCTCCACCTTCGCCACCCGTGGAGGAACAGCCGTTCTAAGGACATCGCTCAGCGTTCCGGCATAACGGGCGGCGACAGTCCCGGCAAGCCCCATAATGGCCGGAGTCAGGACCGCTACGGGGGAAACCAGCTTATGCAGCGGAGTTAGCGGATGGGCCGCGTCGGAATCCGCGCGGCGCTCAGCAATGTAACCATTCAGTTCCTGGCCGTTGAACTTAACTTTCACGCGGACGCCGGGGACTGCCGTTTCGGCGAGGTCAGCGGGAACACTGTAGTCAAAGGGCCTGTCGAGGTGCGGCACGGATGACTCCAGTACCACACGGGCCACCGGATCCTTCGCGGCCAGAGGCGGTCCGTTGACCGGTGCCCGATCCGGAAATCCCTGCAGCAGCGAAGGCTGAAGCAAGGACTGTTGGGCCTCGTGTCCCGTCATGCTCGTCACCTCCCAGTCATTGCACAAGCTGATTCCCATGGAACGCTTCTACACACCTCAACGCAGGATGCCCACAGCGGGATCGACCCGCTGCGGGCATCTCTCTGGCACCAGCCAATCACGGGCCACCGACAAAAACAGAGGCCAACGACAAAACAGGTCAGGCGTTGAAGTATTCCTTCAGGTCGGCCACCCGGTCCAGGCGTTCCCACGTGAAGTCGGGCTCGTCGCGACCGAAGTGACCGTGGGCCGCCGTCTTGGTGTAAATGGGCCGCTTGAGGTCAAGGGCATCAATGATGGCGCGGGGACGGAGGTCGAACAGTTCGTCGATTGCTTCGCTGATGCGCGCCGGATCAACAGTTTCGGTGCCGAAGGTCTCCACGTATGTTCCAACAGGGCGTGCCTGGCCGATTGCGTAGGCAATCTGAATCTCGGCGCGCTTGGCCAGTCCAGCGGCTACCACATTCTTGGCAACCCAGCGCATGGCGTAGGCGGCGGAGCGGTCCACCTTGGACGGATCCTTGCCGGAGAAGGCGCCACCGCCGTGGCGGGAGAATCCGCCGTAGGTGTCCACGATGATCTTGCGGCCTGTGAGGCCTGCATCGCCTACCGGGCCGCCGATGACGAAGGCACCTGCAGGATTAAGGATGTTCGCCGTGCGGGCAATGTCCAGGTTGGACGCCGACATCACGGGGTCGATCACGTAGCTGGCAAGGTCTGCACGAAGCTGCTCAAGGCTTGCTTCTTCTGCGTGCTGACTGGAGATGACCACAGTTTCCACCGAAACCGGCCGGTCGCCGTCGTACCCTACGGTGACCTGGGTCTTGCCATCCGGGCGGAGGTAAGCCAGCTCGCCGTTCTTGCGGACTTCGGTGAGGCGTTCAGACAAACGGTGGGCCAGCCAGATGGGAGTGGGCATATAGGACGCCGTCTCATCGCTGGCGTAGCCGAACATGATGCCCTGATCGCCTGCACCCTGGAGGTCGTAGTCGTCCTCCTGGCGGCCTTCACGGGCCTCGAGTGAGTTGAACACGCCACCAGCGATGTCGTTGGACTGCTGGCCTATTGAAACGGACACACCACAGCGGGCACCGTCGAAGCCGTTGGCGGACGAGTCGTATCCAATCCCAAGGATCGTCTCGCGGACAATCTGCGGAATTTCCACGTAAGCGTCGGTAGTGACCTCACCCGCCACGTGCACCAGGCCGGTGGTGGCCATGGTTTCAACGGCCACGCGGGATTCAGGATCAGCGGCGAGCAGCGCATCCAGGATGGCATCGCTGATTTGGTCGCAGATCTTGTCCGGGTGCCCTTCAGTGACCGACTCGGAGGTGAAGAGCCGGAGCTTGGACGGGGTGCCATGGTGTTCATGGTGCAGCGGTAAAGTCACTCGTCCACCTTACTGGGTTGTGGGACGGCGGTCTTTGCCGTGTGTCCCTTTGCTAAGAATTCGGGTGTGGGCTCGATTACAACGCCGGGAAGACCCGTGTGAGCTCGGTGCCCACCCGATCAATCACGGCAGCGGCGACGTCGGCTTTGGAACCGGCAGCCGACTGAGGTTCGGCTCCGTGGCCGGAGAGGATCACCACGGAATTGTCATCCTGGCCGAACACCCGGCCAATCCCCACCTGATTAACCACCAGGAGGTCGCAGCCCTTTCGCTTGAGCTTGGCCGTTGCATGCTCCAGGACATCGCCCTGGGCGTCGCCCGTTTCGGCCGCGAAACCAACAATCAGCTGCTGGCCGCCCCCGGCGTTGCGGCGTTCCACGAGCTCATGCAGGATGTCCGGATTGCGGATCAACCGCACAACAGGGGCATCCTCGCCGTCGACCTTCTTGATCTTGGTGTCCGAAACCTCTGCCGGACGGAAGTCAGCCACGGCAGCGGCCATAATGACGACGTCGGAGTCCACCGCCGCTTTCAGCGCCGCGTCGCGTAGCTCCAAGGCTGATTCGACGCGGACAAGCTCGACGCCGGCAGGCGGCTCGACGTCCATGTGCGCTGCGAGGAATCTCACAGTTGCACCGGCAGCCAGGGCCGCAGCAGCCAGAGCAACCCCCTGTTTTCCAGAAGATCGGTTACCCAGGAAGCGGACGGGATCCAACGCTTCCCTGGTCCCGCCTGCGGAAACGGTGACGGTACGGCCTGCCAAGGATGCGTGCGCGGCAGGTTCGGCCTTCGCTGCACCATCCACCGAGGCCTCGGCCAGCGCCATGGCAGCAGCAAAGATCGCTTCGGGCTCGGGCAAACGGCCGGGACCCGAGTCAGCACCCGTAAGGCGACCCGAGGCAGGCTCGAGCACTGTGACGCCACGGCTGCGCAGGGTCTCCACGTTTGCCTGAGTTGCGGCATGCTGCCACATTTCCGTGTGCATCGCAGGGGCAAACAGAACCGGCCCATGGGCCATAAGGAGCGTGTTGGTGAGGAGGTCCCCCGCTTGTCCGGTTGCTGCCTTGGCCAGGAGGTCGGCCGTAGCGGGAGCAACCACGATCAGGTCAGCCTCATGCCCCAGACGGACATGGTTGACCTTCTCAACGTCGTCGAAGACGCTATTGCTTACGGGGTTGCCGGAGAGGGCTTCCCACGTGGCCACTCCGACGAATCGGGTTGCGGCTTCGGTGGGGATGACCGTCACCTTGTGACCGGCTTCAGTAAAAAGCCGGAGGAGCGATGCAACCTTGTAGGCTGCGATCCCTCCCCCGACTCCGAGGACTATGCGCACGTGACCTCCGTCAACAGGCAGTCTTTGTTATTCGGTGGGCTCGATCGGCGTGGAAACCAGAAGGCCTTCGTTGATCTCGCGGAGTGCGATGGACAGCGACTTCTCGTTCAGCTTGGTGTCAACCAGCGGGCCGACGTACTCGAACAGGCCCTCGTGCAACTGTGCGTAGTAGGCATTGATCTGGCGGGCGCGCTTGGCGCCGAAGATGACCAGGCCATACTTGGAATCAGCAGCCTCAAGCAGCGAATCGATCGGCGGGTTGATGATGCCTTCAAGGTTCGTGGACACGAATTCTCCAAATTTTAGCGGGCCAACAAATGCAAGCGCTTAGCGCTGGTGCGGGGTAAGCCCCATGAGTGAAACAAGCTCGTCCGCTGCCCGGCGAACGTCGTCATTGATGACGGTGTGGTCAAACTCCGGTTCAGCAGCAAGTTCCAGTTTAGCGGTTTCCAGCCTGCGCTGCTGTTCCTCAGGAGTTTCGGTGCCGCGCCCCACCAAGCGACGGACCATTTCGTCCCAGCTGGGCGGTGCCAGGAACACAAAATTCGCGTCCGGGACGGCAGCTTTGACTTGTCGCGCACCCTGGAGGTCGATCTCCAGCAACACTGATTTGCCGTCGGCGATGGCGGCGTCAACGGTACTGCGAAGCGTCCCGTAGCGGTTCTGCCCGTGGACCACAGCCCACTCCAGCAATTCACCCTCAGCTACCAGGGAGTCGAACTCCTCGGCGGACTTGAAGAAGTAGTGAACGCCGTCCTTTTCGCCCGGACGCGCAGCCCGGGTGGTTGCCGACACCGAGAGCCAAACCTCTGGATAGTTGTCCCTGATATAGGTGGATACGGTTCCCTTGCCAACGGCAGTGGGGCCTGCAAGGACAGTCAGTCCGGGTTTCTTGCTCACGGATTCCTTCGGGGAGATGCGTCAAACGCTTTGCTGGGTATCCATAAAATCTACCAGCGCCCGGGCCTGATGAATTCCCAGGCCCTTGATGCGCCGGGATCCTGCGATACCAATCTCCGCCATGATCCCGGCAGCCCTGACGGGCCCAATGCCCGGCAGGGCCTCCAGCAACTCCACCACCCGCATGCGCGCAATCGCTTCGTCCGTTGAACCGGAAGAAATCAGCTCCGCGACACTCACTTCGCCGCGCTTGAGCTTTTCCTTGGCAGCGGCACGCACGGCCCGCGCCTTGGCAGCCTTTTCAAGCGCATCGGAACGCTCCTGCGGTGTCAGTTCTTTAAGGCCCACTGCCAAACCCCTGTCAGATCGCAATTGTGATCCAGATCACGCGGACTGATCCTGAACCTACCGGCAGGGGCCGCGTTGCGCAATGAGGGTAGGAAACTTACTCTGAGCGAAGCCCGGCCAGCGTCCCTTCCGTTGCGGCACGAAGGCCGGCCAGGGACGGACCAGCGGCCAGGATCCCCCGGCTGGAGGTCGCCAGGACAGTGGGGTAGGCAACGCCGAACGTCGCTCGAAGATCGGCCGGAGTGGCCCCCTGGGCACCAAGACCAGGAGCCAGGATCGGCCCGCGGACAGGGCCGAGGTGGATGTCCAGATCCTCAAGCGCGGAACCGATAGTGGCTCCAACAACCAAGCCAACAGAACCAAGGGAGCCCGCGTACCGCTGGTTCTCGGCCGCAGCCGCGGCCACGATCCTGCGCGCCACCGAGTCGCCTCCGCCGACATGCTGGACAGACTTGCCTTCAGGGTTCGATGTCAGTGCAAGTACAAACACTCCCCTGCCGTACTGCGCAGCAAGGTCCAAAGCGGGGCGCAGCGACTCAAAGCCAAGGTAGGGGCTCAGTGTCACGGAGTCCGCAGCCAAGGACGAACCATCCCGCAACCAGGCATCCGCATACGCCGCCATGGTGGAGCCGATGTCCCCGCGCTTGGCATCGGCGATGCTGAGCACACCTGCCTCCGTGGAGGCAGCCAGGGTGCGCTCCAGGACTGCCATGCCGGCGGAGCCGTGACGCTCATAGAGTGCCACCTGCGGCTTGACCGCGGCAGCGAGGGAAGCCACGGCCTCCACCACTGTCAGCGAAAAGCGTTCCAGTCCCGCGGCGTCGTCGTTCAATCCCCATTCAGCCAAGAGCTGCGGGTGCGGATCGATTCCAACGCACAGCGGACCGCGCGAGGCCATGGCGGCAGCCAGCCGGGAGCCAAAAGACTCCCGGACCGGCTGCTGCCCTTGCTCTGGTGAAGCAGACTCAGGCATTGGCTGCTTCCACTGCTGCTGCCAGGTTGGCAGCGTGCTCCTGCAGGCTGGTCACGGACCATTCGTAGGTGCGCAGCGCCTCAATGGCCTGCACTGCGGCGTTGAACTCGGCAACGGTGGTGATGCAGGGAATGCCGATGGACGTTGCCGCGGCACGAAGTTCGTATCCGTCGCTGCGGGCTTCGCCACCGGAGGGCGTGTTGAAGACCATGTCGATCTCGCCTGCAATAACCAGGTCCGCAATGGTGCCTTCGCCTTCTGCGCTGCTGCCCTCGGCAACCTTGCGGACCGGAGTCGCCTGGATGCCGTTGCGACGCAGGACGTCAGCCGTGCCACCGGTGGAGACGATCTCGAAGCCGAGGTCCGAGAGGCGCTTGACGCCCATGATGACCGAACGCTTGTCACGGTTGGCTACCGAGACGAAGATCTTGCCTTCGGTGGGCAACGCGTTGTTGGCAGCGGCCTGGCTCTTGGCGAAGGCGGTGTCGAAGTGCTTATCGATGCCCATGACTTCACCGGTGGAGCGCATTTCCGGGCCCAGCAGGGAATCGACGACCTTGCCTTCAGGTGTACGGAAGCGGCTGAACGGAAGGACCGCTTCCTTGACGGCAACCGGGGCGTCCAGGGGCAGGGTGGAGCCGTCACCGGACTCCGGCAGCATCTTGTAGGCGCCGCGGAGCTGGTTGATGGTCACCCCCGTGCCGATGAGGGCTGCCGCCTTGGCCATCTGCACACCCGTTGCCTTGGAGACGAACGGAACCGTGCGGGAAGCGCGCGGATTGGCTTCAAGGACGTACAGGACGTCGGAGGCCAACGCGAACTGGATGTTGATGAGGCCGCGGACACCCACGCCTTCGGCAATGGCACGGGTTGCCGTGCGCACGCGCTCGATCACGTTATTGCCCAGGGTAATCGGAGGAAGCACGCAAGCGGAGTCACCGGAGTGGATGCCGGCTTCTTCGATGTGTTCCATGATGCCGCCGAGGTACATGTCAGTGCCGTCAAAGAGCGCGTCGACGTCGATTTCGACCGCGTCTTCGAGGAACCGGTCAATCAGCACCGGGTGGTCCGGGGTAATTTCCGTGGCATTGGCGATGTAGCGGGAGAGGTTTGCTTCGTCGTACACGATCTCCATGCCACGGCCGCCCAGGACGTAAGACGGGCGGACCAGTACCGGGTAGCCGATTTCGTCGGCGATCTTCTTGGCGTCCTCGAAGGAAACGGCGGTGCCGTTCTTCGGGGAAGTCAAGCCGGCTTCGTCAAGGACGCGGGCAAAGGCACCGCGGTGCTCGGCGAGGTCGATCGCTTCCGGCGACGTGCCAAGGATCGGAACACCAGCGTCGGCGAGCTGCTGTGCCAGCTTCAACGGAGTCTGGCCACCGAGCTGCACGAAGACACCCATGACGCCACCGGTGCGCTCTTCAGCGGCGATGACCTCGAGGACGTCCTCAAGGGTCAGCGGCTCGAAATAAAGGCGCGTGGAAACGTCGTAGTCGGTGGAGACGGTCTCGGGGTTGCAGTTGACCATGACGGTCTCGTAGCCGGCCTTGCGCAGCGCCATGGAGGCGTGGACGCAGGAGTAGTCGAACTCGATGCCCTGGCCGATGCGGTTGGGCCCCGAGCCAAGGATGATGACAGAGGGCTTCGCGTGCAGGCCTACCTCATCCTCCTCGTCGTAGGACGAGTAGTGGTACGGGGTGTAAGCAGCAAACTCAGCGGCACAGGTGTCCACCGTCTTGTAGACCGGACGAATGCCCAAAGCCTGGCGGACGCCACGGACCACTGCCTCGTTGTTGTGCGTCAAGGCACCGATCTGCTCGTCGGAGAAGCCGTGGCGCTTGGCGTTACGCAGCATTTCCTCGGTGAGCACGCCGGCCTTGCGGATCTCCTGCGCAGTCTCGTTGAGAAGCTGCAGCTGGTCCAGGAACCAAGGGTCGATCTTGGTGGCTTCGAAAAGGTCTTCCACCGTGGCGCCACCCAGGAGGGCGCGCTGCACCTGGTGCAGGCGGTCCGTCGTGGGACGCTTGGCCTTCTCGATGAGCTCGGCAACCTCGTACTCCGGCACGGAGCTGAAGTCCAGCTGCGAGCCCTTCTGCTCCAAGGAGCGAAGGGCCTTCTGCAGGGCTTCGGTGAAGTTGCGGCCCATGGCCATGGCTTCGCCAACAGACTTCATGGTGGTGGTCAGCGTGTTGTCGGCTGCCGGGAACTTCTCGAAGGCGAAACGCGGAACCTTGACCACTACGTAGTCCAACGTGGGCTCAAAGGAGGCCGGCGTCTTCTGGGTGATGTCGTTCGGGATCTCGTCCAGTGTGTAACCGAGGGAGAGCTTGGTTGCGATCTTGGCAATTGCGAAGCCCGTTGCCTTGGAGGCCAGCGCGGAGGAGCGGGATACGCGCGGGTTCATTTCGATGACCACTACGCGGCCCGTGGCGGGGTCGATGGCGAACTGGATGTTGCAGCCACCGGTGTCCACGCCAACTTCGCGGATGACGGCGATGGAGACGTCGCGGAGCTTCTGGTACTCGCGGTCTGTGAGGGTCAGCGCCGGTGCAACCGTGATGGAGTCACCGGTGTGGACGCCCACGGGGTCGAAGTTCTCGATGGAGCAGACAACAACGACGTTATCGTTCTTGTCGCGCATCATTTCAAGCTCGTACTCTTTCCAGCCGAGAATGCTCTCTTCGAGCAGGACCTCGGTGGTGGGGCTGTACTGGAGGCCCTGGCCGACGATGCGGCGGAGGTCGTCCTCGTTGTAAGCCAAGCCTGAGCCCAGGCCACCCATGGTGAAGGACGGCCGGACCACCATGGGGTACCCGAGATCCTCGGCAGCGGCGAAGGCCTCTTCCATGGTGTGGATGATGTGGCTGCGTGCGGACTCCGCGCCACAACGCTCCACAACACCCTTGAACTTCTCACGGTCTTCCCCGAGCTCAATGGCAGCAATGTTCGCGCCAATGAGTTCCACGTTGTACTTCTCCAGCACACCGTTCTTGTCCAATGCGATGGCAGTGTTCAGGGCCGTCTGGCCACCCAAGGTAGGCAGGATGGCGTCCGGACGCTCCTTGGCGATGATCTTCTCCACCACCTCGGGGGTGATGGGCTCAACGTAGGTGGCATCGGCGAACTCGGGGTCCGTCATGATGGTGGCCGGGTTGGAGTTTACGAGGATGACCCGCAGGCCCTCCTCCTTGAGGACGCGAAGTGCCTGGGTACCGGAGTAGTCGAACTCGGCCGCCTGGCCAATGACGATGGGGCCGGAACCGATGACAAGGACGCTCTTGAGATCTGTACGCTTGGGCATTACTTCTTGTCCTCAGTCTTGGAGTCGGTGGAGTTGGCGCCTGTGGCCTTGGACTTGGTATCGGCCATGAGGTCGATGAAGCGGTCGAAGAGGTAGGCAGCATCGTGCGGTCCGGCCGCCGCTTCGGGGTGGTACTGGACCGAGAACGCAGGGATGTCGAGGCAGGCGAGTCCTTCAACGACGTCGTCGTTCAACGAAACGTGGCTGACTTCAACGCGACCGAAGCGCTCTTCCGGCGCTACGGTGGAGCCGTTCAGCGGCGCGTCAACAGCAAAGCCGTGGTTCTGCGACGTGATTTCCACCTTGCCGGTCCGGCGGTCCATCACAGGCTGGTTGATGCCCCGGTGGCCGTAACGGAGCTTGTAGGTGCCGAAGCCCAGGGCACGGCCCAGGATCTGGTTACCGAAGCAGATGCCGAAGTACGGGAGTTTCTCATCCAGCACCGAGCGCAGCAGGGAAACCTGGTGGTCGGCCGTAGCGGGGTCGCCGGGTCCGTTGGACATGAAGAAGCCGTCAGGGTTGACCGCGTTGACGTCCTCCAGGGTGGACGTGGCCGGCAAGACGTGCACGCGCACGCCGCGCTCAGCGAAGCGCACCGGAGTCATTGCCTTGATACCAAGGTCAACGGCAGCGATGGAGAAGCGCGGCTCGCCTTCCCAGCCGTGGTCCTTGGGCTCCACGACGTAGGCCTCGTCAATGGAGACTTCCTCAGCCAGCGCTGCGCCTTCCATGGGCGCACTGGCCAGGACAGCGTCCAGCAGTTCCTTGTCGGTGGCCTGCGCGGCCTCGCCGGAGAAAATACCTGCGCGCATGGTCTTGTGCTCGCGGAGGTGGCGGGTGATGGCGCGGGTGTCTACGCCCTGGATGCCAACGATCCCCTGCTCCACCAGTTCATCATCGAGGCTTCGTTCGGACCGCCAGTTTGAGGGGCGGCGGGCGGCGTCGCGCACAATGTACCCTGCCACCCAGATGCGGCGTGACTCAGCGTCTTCGCTGTTGACGCCGGTGTTGCCGATGTGCGGCGCAGTCTGGACCACCAGCTGACGCGCATAGGAGGGGTCGGTGATGGTCTCCTGGTAGCCGGTCATGCCGGTGGCGAAGACGGCCTCACCAAGAGCGGTTCCCTGGGCTCCGTAGCTGCGGCCGCGGAACATGCGGCCGTCTTCGAGCACGAGTACTGCTGCTGAGGGGGTGGGTGTGGTGGCTGCTTTACTATCCGTCACTTTATTACTTTCCACTATCGGCATCTGCCTGAGGGGCTGCGGAGATCAATTCTTGGAGGGCTTCGAGGAGGAGCTGCTTGTCGGTTGCGTGCCTGGAACGGAATCCGGTGTCGAGTTCCCGGTCACCAAGCTTCCAGTTGACGACCAGGAGCCCGTCCTTTTCGACGAATTTCCCGGCCATACCGTTGGCTTCGCGGCTGTCCACCAGGGCGGCTCGCGGGATGAACACAGGGGCGGCACCGGATCGGTCGAACAGCACGCCTTCTGCGTGGATGCTCAGTTCCGCATTTGTCCGGATACCCAGGCCCTGCACTGCGATCCGGTCCAGCCAGTCGCCCGCGGTGGTGGTGGCAACGTATTGGCCGTCCGCGACCACCGTTGCCGGCGTCAGCTGCTCCGGCACCCCGGGAAGGCGTTCGACGTCGGTTTGTCGCCTCAGCCGGTTCCTCCATCCCAGCCAGATCATCGCCAGGACGACGACGATCAGCGGCACCGTGATGAGCACGGTCAGTGTTTGGTTGTCCATTAGTTGCTGCTGACTGCCGGGTACCTGTACGGCGTGTTGAGCTGGCCGTCGAGGACGGTTGGGTGACCCTTGAAGAAAGTAGCCACCACGGATCCGGGCAGCTCTTTGCCCTTGAACGGTGAATTGCGGCCCATGGTTGCCATTTTATGGGGGTCAACGGTCCAACGCGCAGCAGGGTCCACCAGGATGACATTGGCGGGCTCGCCAACCTCCAACGGTCGGCCCTGATCAACCACCCGGCCGATGACTGCCGGCGCGAACGAGGTAACCCTGGCGAAGTCGGCCCAGGTCATCAGGCCGGTTTGGATCATGGTCTCCTGGACCACGGACAAAGCGGTTTCAAGGCCGGTCATTCCCATTGCTGCCTGCGCCCATTCGCATTCCTTGTGCTCGCTGGGGTGCGGGGCGTGATCGGTTCCCACGACGTCGATGGTGCCGTCCGCCAAGCCCTCACGGAGGGCTTGAACGTCGGCGTCGGTACGCAGCGGCGGGTTGACCTTGTAGACGGGGTCGTAGCTACGGACCAGCTCATCGGTGAGGAGCAGGTGGTGAGGGGTGACCTCGGCAGTGACATTGATTCCACGCGCCTTCGCCCAGCGCACGATTTCCACGGAACCTGCCGTGGAGACGTGGCATACGTGGAGACGGGAACCAACATGCTGGGCAAGCAGGACATCGCGGGCAATGATGCTTTCCTCGGCGACAGCCGGCCAGCCGGTGAGTCCCAGCACCGCGGAAACAGCACCTTCGTTCATCTGTGCGCCAGCGGTAAGGCGCGGCTCCTGCGCATGCTGGGCCACCACGCCGTCGAACGCTTTGACGTATTCCAAGGCCCGGCGCATGAGGACGGGATCGTGGACGCAGATGCCGTCGTCGGAGAACATCCTGACCTGGGCACGGGAATCCGCCATGGCCCCCAGCTCGGCGAGCTGCTCCCCCGCCAAGCCCACGGTCACGGCACCGACAGGACGCACATCCACCCAGCCGGACGCCCGGCCCAGGCTGTGAACCTGCTCCACGACGCCCGCGGTGTCTGCCACGGGGTTGCTGTTGGCCATGGCGTGGACCGCGGTGAAGCCACCAAGCGCGGCGGCCCGGGTGCCGGTTTCCACCGTTTCGGCGTCTTCGCGGCCGGGTTCGCGCAAGTGGGTGTGAACGTCCACCATGCCAGGCAAGGCAATGAGGCCTTGGGCGTCGATGACTGTTGCGTCGTCAGCTGACAAGTCCTTGCCGCGTGCTTCAATGACGCCGTCACGGATCAAGAGATCTTCAGCTTCGCCGCCGAGGATGGCGGCCCCACGAATCAGGTAGGTGTTCTCGGCCATCAGTTGGTCTCCTTGCTGGACTGGCTTACGTTCGGGGCGGCTTCACGGGAGTCCCCGGAGAGCAGCAGGTAAAGGGCGGCCATACGGACTGAGACACCGTTCCGTACCTGCGCGAGCACAGTGGAACGCGGCGAATCCGCGGCTGCCGAAGATATTTCCAGCCCCCGGTTCATGGGGCCGGGATGCATGATGATGGTGTCCTTCATGCCGAGATCGTCCAGTGCCCGGAGCCTGGCGTCGTCGAAACCCCAGCGGCGCGAGTACTCGCGGGTCGAGGGGAAGAACGACGCGTTCATGCGCTCGCCCTGCACACGCAGCATCATCATGGCGTCGATGCCGGCCTCCAGCGTCTCGTCCAGGTTGTAGCTGACCTTGCAAGGCCAGTGCTCGACGCCGATGGGCAGCAGCGTGGGCGGTGCCACCAGGGTGACCTCAGCGCCAAGGGTCTTCAGCAGCCAGACGTTGGACCTGGCGACCCGGGAGTGCAGGACATCCCCGGCGATTGCTACCCGCATGCCCTTCAGGTCTGCTCCCGTGGACTCGGTGCCGTTGACCTGCGACCAGTGCCGACGCATGGTGAACGCGTCCAGCAGCGCCTGGGTTGGATGCTCGTGGGTGCCATCGCCGGCATTGATAACAGCTGCGTCAATCCAGTCAGTGGCAGCGAGCCGGTGTGGCGCCCCGGAAGCCCAGTGGCGGATGACGACGGCATCCGCACCCATGGCTGCGAGTGTCTGCGCCGTGTCCTTGAGAGACTCCCCTTTGGAAACCGAGGACCCCTTGGCGGCGAAGTTGATGACATCGGCTGACAGGCGTTTGGCCGCGGCCTCGAAGGATATACGGGTACGGGTGGAGTCCTCGAAGAAGAGGTTGACTACGGTACGGCCGCGCAGCGCCGGTAGTTTCTTTACTTCACGCTCGCCGACTGCGGACATTTCCTCAGCCGTGTCCAGAACACGAATGGCGTCGAAAAGACTGAGGTTTTCGGTGGAAAGGAGGTGTTTCACTTGCCGGCCTCAATAACTACCTCGTTGACGGGCACGCCGTCCACGGAGTCGATCTCCTCGAGGTGGACCCGGACCTTTTCAGATGAGGAAGTGGGCAGGTTCTTGCCCACGTGGTCTGCACGGATGGGAAGCTCGCGGTGGCCCCGGTCCACCAACACAGCCAAGCGCACTATCCGCGGACGGCCGAGGTCAACCAAAGCGTCCAGCGCGGCGCGAATGGTCCGGCCCGAATAAAGGACGTCGTCGATCAGGACAACAACCTTGTTGTCGATCCCGGACAACGGAAGCCGTGTGTGGCGTGGGGGCCGCGTGGGCTGGTGGGAGAGGTCGTCACGGAACATGGTGACATCCAGCTGGCCGACCATCGTCTCGGCGTTCACCGCGGGGTCGGCCGCTGCAATCTTGTTGGCAAGCCGCACTGCCAAAGGATAGCCGCGGCTGGGAATGCCCAACAGGACCAGGTCCTTGGAACCCTTATTGGCTTCGAGGATCTCGTGGGCGATACGAGTGAGCGCACGGTCAATGTCCGCCTGATTGAGAACAACCCGCGACGGCACGTGCGCTGAAGTGACTTCAGTCATCGCTCGTCTCCCCTTTCCCCGCCTCACGGGACGGAATTAAAAAAGGAATATTTGCTTTTCAAAGCTACCACGGCGCCCCTTTCCCACCTCACCGGGGACGGTAGTGAAGCGTGAGTTTAAGCTCACACTTCGCAGTGTGGAATAGGCTCGTGCCCATGACCATGAACCACCACGGCCAACCGTATCCGCGGCCTTATCTGGAACCTGGCGCCAATCCCACCTGGATCGGCCGCGTCCAGCCGGGGAACTATCAACCGGCTCCGGGTAATCCGACGTCCCTCCCCCGCCAAACCTGGGCAATGCCGCCGGCGCCGCCAGGTCGCAGGTCCTGGGGCATGCTTCCGTTACTCATTGTGGGAACCGTTCTGGTCTTCGGCAGCCTGCTGCTGGTGGTGCCGTTCCTGCTGGGTAATACCGGCATTACCGGTTTCGTGGTCGGCTTCATCGCCTCCCTTGTTCCACTGTCCGTGGTGCTGTTGACAGTACGCCTGATCGATCGCTGGGAGCCCGAGCCAAAGAGGCTCCTGTGGTTCGCTTTCACTTGGGGTGCCGCGGTTTCCATTGCCGGGACACTGCTCATCCAGCCGGTGTTCGCACTCGCCGCACCAACCTCCAGCGAAGAAGCATTCACCTACTTCATGGCCACGGTCCAGGCCCCCATCGTGGAAGAGTTCACCAAGTCTCTTGGGTTGCTGGTCCTGATCCTGGCTGCCCACAAGTACTTTGACGGACCTGTGGACGGTGTCGTCTTCGCCTTCACCATTGCCGCAGGCTTCGCCTTCACGGAGAACATCCTCTACTTTGGCCGCGAAATAGCCTCATCCACCGACCCGGGCACCGACTTGGTCCGAATTTTCATCCTCCGTGGAGTCATGTCGCCGTTCGCCCACGCGGTGTTCACGGGGACCACCGGACTGATCATGGGCTTCGCAGCCCGGAAATGGCACTCGGGCTATGCCGTCCTGGCGTTCTTCGTCGGTTTGCTGCCCGCGATGTTCCTGCACAACCGCTGGAACAGCATGGGGCAGAACTTCCTGGTGGAGTACTTCGTGGTCCAGGTGCCGATCTTCCTGATCGCTGCTGCAGGCATCATCCTTCTCCGCGTTGCCGAAGGAAAAATCACCCGCCAGCGGCTTCTCGAGTATGCCCGGGCAGGCTGGTTCACGCCAGCAGAAGTGGAGATGCTGGCCACGTCACGAGGCCGGCGGCAGGCTGTTCGTTGGGCGTCGTCGCGCGGTCGCGGCAACCAGATGAAGTCATTCATCAAAGGGGCCACGGCACTGGCGTTTACCCGGCAGCGGATCCTCAGTGGCCGGGACGTCCACGTTCACCAGCACGATGAACTGGAGCACCTGCGCAGCATCCCCTCCCTCAGGGCGGCCGTGCTTCAGTAGCGCACCGGACCTGCTGGTAATACGAATGCTGGTAATGCAAAAAGGACCCGCATCCTGTGGATGCGGGTCCTTTTCCTCATGAATGCCTAAGCGAGAAGTGACGGCTTGAGCTTCTGCAAGCGGCCAAGCAGCCCGTTGATGAAGGCTGGTGACTCGTCGGTGGACATCGTCTTGGCAAGGGCCACAGCTTCGCTGACAGCTACGCCGTCAGGAACTTCGTCATTGTAGAGAAGTTCCCAAGCGCCGATACGAAGGATGATGCGGTCTACGGACGGCATACGCTCCAATGTCCAGCCCTGGGCGTAGGTCTCCAGGAATTCATCGATGGTCGCCTGCATGGAAACAACGCCCTCCACGATTTCCACCGTGTAAGGGTTGATGACAAGGTCGGTCTTCTCCCGGCGCGCTGTCATCGCGTCGAAAGCCGAAACGGAACGCTGCTCCGCCTCGAAAAGTACTTCGAGCGCCCTGCTACGGGCTTTACCGCGTGCGCTCACTAGTCGTTGACCCGGCCCAAGTAGCCGCCATCGCGGGTGTCTACCTTGACCTTGGTGCCCTGCTCGACGAACAGCGGAACCTGGATTTCGTAGCCCGTCTCCACAGTTGCGGGCTTGGTGCCTGCCGAGGAGCGGTCGCCCTGAAGGCCCGGCTCCGTATAGGTGATCTCGAGGACAACGCTCGGGGGCAATTCGATGTACAGCGGCGTGCCCTCGTGGATGGCAATGTTGACCATCTGGTTCTCGAGCATGAAGTTGGTGGCGTCGCCTACAGTGGCACCGGAAACGGTGATCTGGTCGTAGTCCTGAGTGTCCATGAAGACGAAATCTTCGCCGTCCTGGTACAGGTACTGGTAGTCGCGGCGGTCAACCGTTGCGGTTTCGATCTTCAGGCCGGCGTTGAAGGTCTTATCGACCACCTTGCCGGACATGACGTTGCGCATCTTGGTGCGAACAAAGGCGCCGCCCTTGCCCGGCTTGACGTGCTGGAACTCAATGATGTTCCAGAGCTGGCCCTCGAGCTTCAGTACGGTCCCGTTCTTGATGTCGTTTGTGGTTGCCACTCGTATCCTCTGGTTTCTCTCACTGGTTCAAGCTGCCAGTTTGTCTATGCCAAGCAGGCATGCCAAACGGCCCGCCAGCGCGTATTTATCAAAAATCCAAGAACCATTCTACCGGCAAATACTGCCACGGCTTGCGAGCTGCTTTTCCCGCTGCTTCAGGAAGCCAGTTCAAGTACATTCCGGGCCCTTTGCAGGGCAACAGCGGAAGAGTAGATCAGCGCCGCATCGGCGGCCATGGCGACGCGGAGATCCAAGGCCTTGGCGAATTCCTCGGATGCGGCCAGTGCATTGCCGCTGACAAAGTATGCCCTGCCCAGATACTGGTGCACGATCGCTTCCTTGGAGCTGCCCTGGACGTCCTGCAACAGGTGCCTGAACAACTGCACCGCACGGTCCAGCCGGTTGGTTGCCCGGTGGACTTCCGCTTCAAAAATCCTCAACCGGAACGACTCCGGATCTTTGTAGCGCGCCTCGGCCAACAGCTCAGCCGCCTCGTTGGGCTGGTTGTCCAGCAGTAGGGCCATGATGCGGTCCGCGGGGTCTTCCGACGCCGCGAGGGCGGACTCCATGACTTCCTCATTGACTACCACGGGAAGCAAGGTATCCGGGTTCATCCGGACTCCGGGGAAACCGGCAGTAGGCCAGTCGCTGATGCCTTCCCGAAGAGTGACGGTCATGATGCGATCTCCTGGTAGGCGGCAAACAGGAGTGACGTGTCAGGGACCTCCAGGATGCCCGGCTTGGCAACGCCGTCAAGGACAACGAACCGGAGGAGATCGCCACGGGACTTCTTGTCCCGGCGCATTCCATCCAGAAGACCCTGCCAGCGGTCCCTGCGGTACGTGATGGGCAGGCCAAGGCTCTCCAGGATGGTGCGGTGTCGGTCTGCGTCAGCATCGGACAAACGCCCGACACTTCGCGACAACTCGGCAGCGAACATCATTCCCACGGAAACGGCGGCGCCGTGACGCCATGAGTAGCGTTCCACGAGCTCGATGGCGTGGCCCAGCGTGTGACCGTAGTTCAGGATTTCGCGGAGGCCGGACTCCTTGAGGTCCTGGGAAACGACTTCAGCCTTCACGGAAATCGCGCGTTCAATGAGCTCCCGAACTACATCGGATCCCGGATCCATTACTGCGTCGGTGTTCTTTTCCACGAGGTCGAGGATTGCAGGGTCAGCGATGAAGCCACACTTGATGACCTCGGCCATCCCTGAAATAAGCTCGTTCTTCGGCAGGGTCTGGAGCGTGTCCAAGTCAGCCAGGACTGCGGCCGGGGGGTGGAAGGAGCCCACAAGGTTCTTGCCCTCGGCAGTGTTGATGCCTGTCTTGCCTCCCACCGAGGCATCCACCATGCCCAGCAAGCTCGTGGGCATGTGGATGACTTTGACGCCACGGAGCCACGTGGCTGCCACGAAGCCTGCGAGGTCCGTTACAGCGCCGCCACCAACTGCCACGATGGCGTCGGACCGCGTGAAATCGTTCTGGCCCAGCACTTGCCAACAGAACGCCGCAACCTGGATGTGCTTGCCCTCTTCAGCATCCGGGATTTCGGCTGTGAGTGCCGTGAACCCTGCAGCCTCAAGTTCGTCCCGGACGGTATCGCCGGTCAGGCGCAAGGCCCGCGGGTGGATCACCAGAACTCGTCGTACGCGTTCGCCAAGCTTGGCGGGCAGGGTGTCCAACAGCCCGCGGCCCACCACGACGTCGTAGTTCTCATTAACCGACTGGCCGGTCACCTTGATGACAGTTGCTTCGTTGCTCACTTTTCAACTTCCTCTTTCAAGGCTGCATGCTGGAGCAGCCGCTCCTCCAAATGGAGGCCGATTTCTGCCACGGATCCGGAACGGACATCCACGACAATGTCCGCGAGACGCTCATAGACGGGACGCCGGGTGGCAAACAATGCTTCCCAGCGGGTCATGGCGTCACCCTGCAGCAGTGGCCGTCCGGTGTTCCGGGCAATCCTGTCTGCGACCGTTTCCGCATCGCATTCCAGATAGACAACGGTGCACTCCCCCAGCAACTGCTGGGTCCCGGAGTCAAGAACCGCCCCGCCGCCCAGGGAAATGATGGCCGGATCTACTTTGGCAGACTCAATGGCCTTCGCCACTGCCCGCGCTTCAATCTCGCGGAACGCATGCTCTCCCCTGCCGGCGAAGATGTCTGCAATGCTGCCGTGGGCAGCTACCACCACCGCGTCAGTGTCCACGAACGGTACACGGAGCTGGTGGGCCAGTTGCTGGCCGATCGCCGATTTTCCGACGGCCATGGGGCCCACGAGAACAACGGGGCGGCCATCCGGGATAGCGCCAACCACTACCGGCCGACCGAGTCCAGGGTGGCCGGGATGCTCTCAAGGTAGCTCTGCAGATTCCGCTGGGTCTCCGCGACGGAGTCGCCACCGAACTTCTCGGCGACAGCCTCGGCCAGAACCAAAGCCACCATCGCCTCCGCCACAACGCCGGCTGCGGGAACCGCACAAACATCTGAACGCTGGTGGTGTGCCTTGGCAGGCTCACCCGTGCTGACATCGATGGTGCGAAGTGCGCGAGGGACCGTGGCAATTGGTTTCATGGCCGCCCGAACACGAAGAACCTCACCGATGCTCATGCCGCCTTCGATGCCACCGGCCCGGTTGGTCTGGCGAACGATCTTGCCATTTCCGTCCTTGAGGATCTCATCGTGGGCAGCAGATCCACGGCGTGCAGCCGTGAGGAAGCCGTCGCCCACTTCTACACCCTTAATGGCTTGGATGCCCATGAGTGCGGCCGCGAGGCGGGAGTCGAGGCGACGATCCCAGTGGACGTAACTGCCGAGTCCCGGGGGAAGCCCGTATGCCAGGACCTCTACCACGCCACCCAGGGTTTCGCCTTCCTTGTGGGCAGCATCAACCTCAGCCACCATCGCGTTGGACGTCTCGCGGTCGAAACAACGCAGGGGGTCGGCGTCGAGGGCTATGACGTCCTGCGGCAACGGCAAAGGCCGGCCTTCGGGCACTGTCACGCTGGCAATGGAAACGGTGTGGCTTACCAACTCGATGCCCAGTTGCTTCAGGAACTGTGCAGCGACGGTACCAAGAGCCACTCGCGTGGCGGTCTCGCGTGCGCTGGCACGCTCAAGGACCGGACGGGCTTCGTCGAAGCCATACTTCTGCATGCCCGTGAAATCGGCGTGCCCCGGGCGCGGACGGGTCAAAGGTGCATTGCGGGCTTGGTCGGCGAGGACCTTGGGGTCCACGGGATCAGCAGACATGATCTGCTCCCATTTAGGCCACTCGGTGTTGCCAACCTGGATGGCAACAGGGCCACCCTGGGTAAGTCCATGCCGGACGCCACCCATGATGGTGACCTCGTCCTGTTCAAACTTCATGCGGGCACCACGTCCATAGCCCAAGCGTCGACGCGCCAACGCGTCACGAATCTGCCCGCTGGTGAGTTCAACACCGGCAGGCACGCCTTCAACAATTCCGATCAGGGCCGGACCATGGGATTCACCGGCAGTCAACCAACGCAACATATAACCAATCCTGCCATGTAAGGCTTCTAGAACACTCGCCGGGGAAGCCCGACTGAGTCGCACATCACATCTATGACGGCGGCATCCACGTCACAGCCGCTGAAACGCCTGATCTGCTCGGCCGCCTGATACATCAGCATCTCCAGGCCCGGGACTACCGCTCCCCCGTGACCATGCCACACTTCCGCGAGGCGACTGGGCCAAGGATCGTAGGCAACATCCAGCAGGACTCCAGCCCCGGTGCCGGGCAACTCCGCAAGCTCCTCAGCCAACGAATCGGCAGCGCGAGGCGGGAACGTGGAGATCACCAGATCCGTGCCGGCCACAGCAGTTGCCGCTTCCGTCAGGGGCCGGATGGCCAGGGAAATTCCGACGGCGGCTGCGGCCGCTTGCGCATCGCCGGCACGTCCCGCGTCGCGAACGAAAACGTCGACGTGACGGGCCCCAAGTTCCTGCACAGCGGCTACAGCCGCAGCTGAGGTGCCACCGCCACCAAGGATGGCCGCGTGGGGTGCGGCTGCGACGCCCGCGTAGCGGACCGCTTCCACTATGCCGGCAACATCAGTGTTGTAACCCACCCGACGGACCTGTCCGGCGTCGTGCTCGAAAACCACCGTGTTGATAACGCCCAGATGGGCGCCGGCGCCACGGACTTCGTCCACTTCCTTGACCATGGCTGACTTCAGCGGCATGGTGACCGAGAGGCCGCACCAAGCGTCATCTCCGCGGAGCGAGTCCATGAAAGAAGGAAGCCGTTCCACAGTGACGTCGATGGCCGAGTACTCGATATCCACACCCAACTTGGCGTAGGCAGCTGAGTGCAGTGCCGGAGATTTCGAGTGTGAGATCGGGTGCCCCAGTACCGCGGCGCGACGACTCACACACACCGTCCCGCGTTGGCCTGGCACCACGCGTTGTACTGCTCAACGTAGGTGTTGTGCTCAGCCAACGTCTTGGAGAACTTGGTTTCCTTGCTGTCCAGGTTGATGGTCACCCAGTAGAGGTATTCATTCTGCGTTGGCTTGGCTGCAGCATCAATCGCTGTCTTTCCAGGCGAGCCAATAGGTCCTACCGGTAGCCCGACGTTGGCGTACGTGTTGTAGGCGTTGGACTTGTCGGCCTTTTCTTCCTCAGTGAGGTGGAACGACTTCTTGCCCAAGCCGTACGTCACAGTGGCATCGGACTGGATCAGGCCGCTGGTCTCTACGTTGTTGGGCTTGAGCCTGTTGTAAATGGCTCCGGCCACGTTCCCGTAATCTGCCTGACCACCTTCGGCCTGCACGATGCTGGCGATGGTTACGGTGTCGTACTGCTTGGCGGGGTCCGTAACGCCCTGGGCTTTGAGTTCATCAAGGGTGGTGGTCACCAACTTCTGGATGATGTCCTTCGCGGGCGTCCCCAGCTCAAACCGGTATTCGCCCGGGGCAAGGAAGCCTTCCAGGTTTTTAGCCTTGGCAGGAACTCCGAACTGCGCCGGGGCCTGGTTCAAGGCGTTGAGCTGCTGCATGGGAATGCCGGAACCCTTGGAAATGGCCTCCAGTGACTCATTGATGCGCAAGCCGGCACTCAGAGCGAAATACATCACTTTGCCGGCGTCCTTGTTGACGAGGACAGCCACGGCGTCGGAGTTCTTCATTTCGGTACGGAACGTGAAGTCACCCGGAGACAGTTCCCCGCCTTCACTCAGGAACGCCTCAACAAAGGCATCGGGGTCTGCAACCACGCGGTTTTGAACGAGCTCGTTGGCTACGGCCTTGGGACCGGATCCCTCGGGTACGGTGATGGTCACCGATCCCGTTCCGGGACCCGGGTAATCGGTGACCCTATCCATGCCCAGCAGGGGCTTCAGGAACTGTGCACCAATGGCGATGGCGGCGACGAAGACACCCAGCGTGATCAGGAGAGCCAGGACACGACGACGGCGGCGGGCCTTCTTCGCGGCAGCCTTGGACGCCGGACTGGCAGCAGGGGCAATAAGGTCATGGTGGTGCTCATCATGGAGATGAACGTCATCGTGAAGTTCTTCGTGGATGTCCAGCTCATAGTGGCCGTCATGCGCAGCGAACTCGTGCTGGTCATGACCGTCGTGAATATCACCGTGATCAACGGCGGCGTGTTCACTGAGGTCGTGTTCTCTGACCTCGTGTCCACTGACCTCGTGTTCACTGGCCTCTTGGGCGTGGACTTCATCCTCGTGGACATGGACGTCTGCCTCGTGCAGGTCCGCGTGATGACTTCCCTGCTCACCAAGCACCTGTGCTGCGTGCACCTCGGCGTCGCCGGCCTCATCGACAGGCGGCGCGGGCGTTGGGGGTGCCACAGGAGTCGGCGGTGCTACAGGTGTTGGGGGCGCGACGGGTGTGGGGGGCGGCGTCACGGGCGCAGATTGCACGGCCGGGACTGGTCGGGGCAATTCCGGCTCAACTTCCGCCGAGGGAACCGCCTCTCCCGGAGTCGCTTCAGGAACGGGCACCACATTGTGGTTCTGCGTGGCGAGGAATCGTTCACGCGCCCGCAGCTCTTTGCGGGTTAGCGACATACCGCCGCCGGCGGTTCCGCTGGAGGGGTCGTTGTTGACCGGGCTCACAGTTGCAGTCCCCTCTTAGAAGAATCGGATTCACGGCCTGAGGCAGCCCGCAGCGTTGGGGCACTGCTGGGTTTCTCGGACTGCGCCGGTGCCTGCACTCGGCGGCCAACGTCCGTTCCTCGGGCTTTTTGCATGTCGATTGCGTGCTGAAGTATTCCAGCAGCGGCAACCTGATCAACCACTTTACGGTGGTTCTTGCTGCTCATGCCAGCTTCGTGCAGGTTGCGGTGTGCCGTCACAGTGGAAAGTCGCTCATCGACGAGGTTTACGGGAACGTTCAAACCGGCGCGCGAAAGCTCACTGGTAAGAAGGTCCGCGTAGTCCATGGCCATTTGGGCAGACGCGCGTTCCTCGCCCTTCATGGTTCGTGGTAGACCCACAAAAATCTGGACCGCCGGCAACTCCGCCGCGTGCTTGACCACTACGCGAACATCGGAGTTTTTCTTGCTGTCCCGCCCTACCGTCTTGAACGGGGTGGCCAATATCCCCTCGGGATCACAAATGGCCAGACCCACCCGGACGGTACCGACGTCTACCCCCAGCTTGATGCCGTGGGGGTAGACGCCGCTGTCAGTACTGGAATTCACCGTCAGCGCTTGGCTATCGCATCCACCACCGCTGTGAGGGCCTCGGAGACCTTCCCAGCGTCGGTGCCGCCGCCTTGGGCGACATCGTCCTTGCCGCCGCCGCCGCCACCGAGGATCCCTGCGGCAAGGCGGACAAGCACGCCGGCCTTTACGCCTGCTTCCCGGGCAGCCTCGTTGGTGGCGATTAGAATGACGGGCCGGTCATTGCTTACACCCGCAACAGCCACGGTGGAGGCCTCCGAACCCAGGCGATTACGCAGATCGAGGGCGAGGTTGCGCAGATCGTCAGCTCCGCCCACCTGACCGGCGTCGTGAGTTACCACCCGAACACCAGCGGCATCCTTGGCGGTACCCACCAGGTTAGCGGCCGCTGCTGCAAGCTGTTCCTTGCGGAGACGGTCAAGCTCCTTCTCCGTGGCCTTGAGCTTGTTCAGGGTGCTGGAGATGCGGTCAGCAAGTTGTCCGGACGGAACTTTCAAGAGTTCCGTGAGCTCGGAAACCAGAGCACGCTCGGCTGCCAAGTGACGGAATGCGTCCAAGCCAACAAAAGCCTCGACACGACGGTTTCCGGACCCAACAGACTGTTCGCCCAGCAAGGAAAGGCTGCCGATCAGGGAAGTGTTGGAAACGTGGGTGCCACCGCACAATTCGCGGGACCAGGCGCCGTCGATCTCCACTACGCGGACTTCGCTGCCGTAGTTCTCACCGAACAGAGCCATGGCGCCCAGTGCTTTGGCTTCAGGGAGCCCCATGACTTTGGTGTCCACCCGGTAGTTGTTCCGGATGGCGATGTTGGAGACCTCTTCGATTTCAGACCGTGTGGCGGTGCTCAAACCCTCGCCCCAGGCGAAGTCGAAGCGAAGGTACCCGGCCTTGTTGTAGGAACCGCGCTGAGTAGCTTCCGGGCCCAGGATCTGGTGCAGTGCCGCATGCACAATGTGCGTGCCGGTGTGGGCCTGCTCGGCAGCATGGCGGCGTTCACGGTCGACGGCGGCGCGCACCAGCGCGTCGGAACCGATCTCACCTTCACGGACAATTGCTTTGTGCACGCTCAGGCCCTTGATGGGACGCTGCACGTCCAGGACCTCCACCACGAAACCATCGCCGGTGATGAGGCCGGTGTCAGCCGACTGGCCACCGGCTTCTGCATAGAACGGGGTTTCGTTGAGGACCAACTCAATCTCATCGCCTGTGGAGGCGTGCGCTACGGCACGGCCACCGCTGACGATGCCGCGGACCTTTGCCTCGCCCTCAAGTTCGTCGTATCCCGTGAAGACGGTCTCACCCTTGCCGAGGAGCTCCTGGTAGGCGCTGAGGTCGGCGTGGCCGCCCTTCTTGCCCTTGGCATCGGCCTGGGCACGCTGGCGCTGCTCGAGCATGAGCGCACGGAAGCCTGCCTCGTCCACCTTGAGCCCGGCCTCTTCCGCCATTTCCAAGGTCAGGTCAATCGGGAAGCCGTAAGTGTCGTGCAAGGCGAAAGCGTCCGCGCCGGACAGGGGAACGCCGGCAGCCTTCGATTCGGCTACTGCATCCTCCAAGCGGGCCGTACCGGAAGCAATAGTGCGCAGGAACGCCTTTTCTTCGGCGTAGGCAATACGGCTGATGCGGGCAAAATCAGTCTCCACCACCGGGTAGACGCCCTTCATGGCGTCGCGGGAGGCGGGAAGGAGGTCAGGCAGGCAAGCTTTTTCGACGCCGAGCAGGCGCATGGCGCGTACAGCGCGGCGGATGAGCCGGCGCAGCACGTAGCCACGGCCCTCATTGGACGGTGCGACGCCGTCAGCGATGAGCATCAACGCAGAACGAATGTGGTCGCCAACGACGCGCATGCGGACATCGTCCGTGTGGTGCGGGTCTTCCGGAGATTCAGCCGAGGTGTACTCGCGGCCGGACAATTCAGCAGCTTTGTCGATGACCGGACGGACCTGATCGGTCTCATACATGTTTTCGACACCCTGGAGGATCATCGCGAGACGTTCCATGCCCAAGCCGGTGTCAATGTTCTTCTGCGGCAGTTCACCAACGATGTCAAAGTCCACCTTGGAGCGGACGTTCTCGATCTGGTACTGCATGAACACGAGGTTCCAGATTTCGATGTAACGGGTCTCGTCGGCCAGGGGGCCGCCTTCGATTCCGTAGGCAGGGCCGCGGTCGTAATAGATCTCCGAGCAGGGGCCGGCCGGGCCTGGCTGGCCAGTCGACCAGTAGTTGTCAGCCTTGCCCATCCGCTGGATGCGCTCTGCCGGAATTCCGGTGTTCTTGAGCCACAGCTCCTTGGCTTCGTCGTCCTCTTCGTAGACAGTCACCCAAAGACGTTCGGCCGGAAGCCCGTAACCGCCGTCGTCAACACTGGTGGTGAGCAGCTCGAAAGCGAACTTGATGGCGTCTTCCTTGAAGTAATCGCCAAAGGAAAAGTTGCCACACATTTGGAAGAACGTGCCGTGGCGGGCGGTCTTGCCCACTTCCTCGATGTCTCCGGTGCGGATGCACTTCTGGACGCTCGTTGCACGGCTGTAGGGAGGCTCTTCGCGCGCGGTCAGGTAAGGAATGAAAGGCACCATTCCGGCCACAGTGAAGAGAAGTGACGGGTCGCTGGAAACGAGCGACGCGGAGGGAACGGCGGTGTGGCCCTTGTTGACAAAAAAGTCCACCCAGCGCTTGGTGATCTCCTGCGACTTCATTAGCTGATTACTTACCCTTCTCAATTCACTGCACACGATGTGCGCGGAACCGGCTGGTGCCGTTCCGCAGCTTTCCATTCTGCCCTGTTGAGGGCGTGGGGGCGAACCGCTCCCACTAGCGCCGAGCGGCTCCGGCGTCGTCGATCCCCAACGCTGCCCGCAAATCCTCTTCGCGTTGATGCATCCCTGTACGCACGGCGTCGGCAAAGTCGAACAGTCCGTCAGCCATCCGGCCGACGGCACGATTAAGGCCCTCCGGCCCAAGGTTCGCTTGCGCTTCGGTGATCTTACGGAAGGCAATGACGCCGATGGCGACGCCGATGCCCATCCAGACAATTCTCTTCATGAGGTTTCAGTCTCCCTGTAATTCAGCAGTTGGCTTGTTCGGCGGCTGACTTGTTCAGCGGCTGCGACGGCCGGAGGAAGGCGTCCGGCGTCCGGCGAAGGCAGAACGAACGCCATAGCTGAAGGCAGCCACCTTGATCAGCGGTGAGCCTACCGTGGCTGCAACGAGCGAGGACAACGCGGAGATGTTGGCCGATGCATCGGAGACGTTGGAGGCGATGCCGTCAACCTTCTTCAACTGCTGGTTGGTGGTGGTGACCGTTGCAGTCACTTCATCCATCAGGGGCGTGGCGCCGTCGCTGATGGAACGGATGGAGGTCCGCACCTCGTCAAAGACGCCGCCCAGCTTCAAAATGGGCACGGCCAAAAGCAAGACGAGGAGCGCGAAGACTCCTGCTGCGATGAGGCCGGCGATGTCGCCACCAGACATAGAATTTCTCTCCTTGGATCGTTTCGCTGCCTCGCACCAGCCGGTTCACGGCTTTGGCCGAAGCCTCCCCAAGTACCTTACCTATTTGGACCGGTACCTTACATACAAAGAAGCCCGCGGCGTGTGCCACGGGCTTCTTTGTATGCGCTGCTTGAATTTAGCGAGCGTAGAATTCGACGACGAGCTGCTCTTCGCAGATCACGGGGACCTCGGAGCGCTTCGGGCGACGAACCAGGCGGGCCTGAAGGGCGTCAATCTTGACGTCCAGGTATGCCGGCACGTTGTTGAGCACGTGTGCGCCAGCGGCTGCCACCTGGAACGGGGGCATAACCTCGGAGCGGCTGTGAACGTGGATGAGCTGGCCTTCGCCAACGCGGAAGGACGGGCGGTCCACGCGGATGCCGTCAACCATGATGTGGCGGTGCACAACCAGCTGGCGGGCCTGTGCGATGGTGCGGGCGAAGCCTGCACGGAGCACGAGGGCGTCCAAACGCATTTCGAGCAGCTCAACCAGGTTTTCACCGGTGAGGCCCTTGGTGCGGCGTGCTTCTTCGAAGGCACGGGTCATCTGGGCTTCGCGGATGCCGTACTGGGCGCGCAGACGCTGCTTTTCGCGCAGACGTACGGCGTAGTCGGAGTCCTGCTTCTTGCGGGCACGGCCATGCTCGCCGGGGCCGTACGGACGGCGCTCCATGTACTTGGCGGCCTTGGGGGTCAGAGCAATGCCGAGTGCACGCGAAAGGCGTGCGGTACGGCGAGCACGAGTGTTGTTAGCCACTTGTGTCCTTCCAATTACTGCGGTGTGTCAGTGTTACTGGCCTCCATCAGGGAGAGCATCGGCCAACCGCTGCCTCTTGCTACTAGCCCGGGCGCACAGCACTATTGAAGAAATCTTCAAAGGGGTTGTGCGTCGGGCCATGCCAGACAAGCAATTATCCTATCACGCGCAGGGCCGCCACCCGCAGTTGGCCTGATCCTGCCGGCTACTCCCCGCGTACGATCTTGCGGAGCCGTTCCAGCCTGGCGGCAATATCCCGTTCAGCTCCGTTATTGGTGGGCTGGTAATAGTCCTTACCCACCAGGTCATCCGGCGGATACTGCTGGGTTGCCACACCGTGTGGTTCGTCGTGCGCGTACTTGTAGCTCTTGCCATGGCCCAACTGTTTGGCCCCGGGGTAGTGCGCGTCACGCAAATGCAGGGGAATGCCGCCACCAAAACCGGCACGAACGTCGGCCACCGCTTTGTTCAAACCCATATAGGCGGCATTGGACTTGGGCGCAGTGGCCAGGTGGACCACGGCTTCGGCCAACACGATGCGGCCCTCCGGCATACCGATCAACTGCACTGCCTGCGCCGCCGCGACTGCAGTCTGCAACGCCGTGGGGTCGGCCATGCCAATATCCTCGGCCGCCGAGATCACGATCCGTCTCGCCACGAACCTTGGGTCCTCCCCGGCTTCAAGCATGCGTGCCAAATAGTGCAAGGCCGCGTCCACGTCCGAGCCCCGGATGGACTTGATGAACGCACTGGCCACATCGTAGTGCTGGTCGCCGGCGCGGTCGTAGCGAACGGCCGCCGCATCCAAAGCGCGTTCAGTATGCCGGAGTTCCACCAATACCGGAGCGTCAGGCAGGCCGTCGTTGGCTAGTCCGGATTCGCCGCCGTCAGGGTCGCCCTCCCCTTCGGCCACTATTGGGGCGTCGTCCGAAATATCGACGGCGGTAGAGTCACCGAAGGCGACGCCGGCAGCTGCTTCCAGTGCTGTCAGCGCCCGTCGGGCATCACCGCCGGATAGCCGGACCAGGTGGTCCAATGCCTCAGGGCTAAGCTCCACACGGCCGGCAAGGCCGCGGGCGTCGGCCACAGCCCTCTGCAGGAGACCCGAAATGTCGTCATCGGTGAGCGGCTTCAGGGTGAGCAGGAGTGAGCGTGACAGGAGCGGCGACACCACGGAGAAGGAAGGATTTTCCGTCGTTGCAGCTACCAGCACAACCCAGCGGTTCTCGACACCGGGCAGCAGTGCATCCTGTTGGGCCTTGTTAAAGCGATGAATCTCGTCGAGGAAGAGAACCGTGGTTTTCTTGTACAGATCCCGGGCCGTCAGGGCCTCGTCCATGACGCGCCGGACGTCCTTGACTCCGGCGGTGATTGCCGACAACTCAACGAACTTACGTCCGGGTCCGCGCGCGATCACGTGGGCGAGCGTGGTCTTCCCTGTTCCGGGAGGCCCCCAAAGGATCACCGAGCTCGGACCCGCCGGGCCGGCAGCCTCAGCACCCGCTGCCAGTTGCCGCAAAGGCGAACCTTGCCCCAGGAGGTGCTGCTGCCCTACCACCTCGTCCAGCGACCGGGGACGCATTCTTACCGCCAGTGGACTGCGTTGGGAAGCCATCCAATGAGCATCGGAGGGACCCCCTGACGCAGGCAGATCCTCCGACTCGTCGTCGTCAACTGCACCGGCACCAAAGAGATCTTCCACATGGATAGGCTACTCATAGTTCCAGCAAAGGAGACATCGACGTGGATCGCCGAGCATCTGCCCCGCACCAGCCTTCCGGCAGGCGGACCGCTTTGGTGCCCGCGGCCAGGTTGCAGGGTTGGGCCGACCGGTTCGCGGCGAGCCACGGCGCCGTTGCTGAAGACCTCGACGACGGTGGGCTGCTCCTGCGGGCAGCCGACGGTGCGACTGCAATGTTGAAGGCCCCTTGGCCGGCTGACGGACGTCCGGGACGGGGCGGTACTGAGCTGGAACGCCTGGCTGCGCTTGCGAACCAGGAACGGGGGCTTGGACTGCTCCTTATTCGCAGGGGCGGCTACGCCATAGCTGCTGCCAGCGGCTCCACGATCCTGGCTTCGAAGAGCGGCAGTCGTTTCCTCGAAGCCAAAGCCACGGCAGAACAGGCCTCCCGCATCTTCAACGAACACCGCATTGAGTACATCGTCCCGGGCGGCGACCGCGTCCTGGTGGATCAGCTTCTCTCCCAGCCCTTGCTCAAAGCCCTAGCAGGACGGACTCGCTTAGCCTTCCTGGACTTTCAAGGGCCAAAGACTGCCGTGCTGGCGAAAGCGGCTGCCGACGCCTGCTCTGTGCGCATTACGGTCACCGACCCGCAACCCTAGCAGCCGCTGGACGCACGCCTCAGCGGCGCCTGCCGGTACAGGTAGCTGCCGGAGTGGGCGAAACCTGTTTGCGAGTACAGTATCTGCGCTCCACGATTGGCCTCGGTGACAAGGAGCCAGAATCCCTTAAGATCCTGCCGGGTCCCGGCGTGCAACAACGCAGTCAGCACGTCCGTCCCATAGCCGCGCCTGCGGTGCCCGGCCGCCGTCGCCATGCTGTAAATTCCGCCCCAACCATCCACCAGGGCGAGACGCCCGACGGCGGCGGGGACGCCGTCGTCGTCCCTCACCGTTGCGAACAGCGCCGGACAGCCGGTGAGAATCCTGTGGGCGACGGACAGTTCTGCACTACCGCCACGGCCGTCCACGGACCACCAGACGCGCAGCCATTCTTCGGAGGGCTCATCAGCCAGTTCAACGTTCCGTCCCGAACTGCTGACCGGCAGCTCATCCATGCCGCGGACCATGATCCTTGTTGCGGATTGCCTGGTGAAGCGTTGCTCATCCAGGACAGCATTGAGTCCGGCACTGCGGGAGTCGTCGAACACCTGGAAGATCAAGGGAAGGCGACGATGCCGATACCACTCCGCTGCTGCACGCACGGCTCTTGTGATGCCCGGCTTGCCGTTCGGGCCGCCGCCCGAGGTGCTTGGCCACACGGAGTTAGCCCTCTGAGTCACTCCGCCCGAAGCACGGAGGACCCACTCCCCCGATTTTTCACGCTCAAGGGCGGGCCAGGCCTTGTCCATAAGTGTTTCCAGGACTGCTTGCTCCATCATGCGGGTCTCCTTGTGGCTGGAACGCAAAAAGCTCCCCACATCAGTGAGGAGCCTTTTGGGCAGAAACTTACTCGGACTTCGTTTCCGGCTTGGCTGCGGGCTTGGACTCCGACTTGACCTCCGGCTTGAAGTCGACGCCGGCTTCCTTGCGCTGCTGCGGCGTGATCGGTGCCGGTGCCGCGGTCAGGGGGTCGTAGCCGTTGCCCGACTTCGGGAAGGCAATGACGTCGCGGATCGACTCGACGCCGGCCAGCAAAGCAACCACACGGTCCCAGCCCAGTGCCATTCCGCCGTGCGGAGGTGCACCGTACTTGAAACCTTCGAGCAGGAAGCCGAACTTGGTTTCGGCGTCTTCCTTGTCCAGGCCCATGAGCTGGAAGACGCGTTCCTGTACTTCGCGCTCATGGATACGGATGGAACCGCCGCCGATCTCGTTGCCGTTGCAGACGATGTCGTAGGCGTAGGAGAGCGCCGATTCCGGGTCCTTGTCGAAGGTGTCCAGGAACTCGGGCTTCGGCGAGGTGAAGGCGTGGTGCACAGCCGTCCACTGGCCACCGCCCACTGCAACGTCACCGGACGCGACAGCCGCGGCCGCGGGTTCGAACATGGGAGCGTCCACGATCCAGACGAAAGCCCAGTCCTTGGGGTCGATCAGGCCGGTGCGGTGACCGATTTCAACGCGGGCAGCACCCAGCAGGGCGCGGGCTGCGGACTTTTCGCCTGCCGCGAAGAAGATGCAGTCGCCGGGCTTGGCGCCAACAGCGTCCGCCAGACCTTCGCGCTCGGCCTCGGTCAGGTTCTTGGCCACCGGACCAGCCAACTCGCCGTCTTCCTTGAACAGGACATAGGCCAGGCCCTTGTGCCCGCGCTGCTTGGCGAATTCCTGCCAACCGTCCAGGGTACGGCGCGGCTGGGAAGCGCCACCGGGCATCACGACGGCGCCCACGTACGGCGCCTTGAAGACACCGAAGTTGGTGTCCTTGAAGAACTCGGTGAGCTCAGTCAGTTCAACACCGAAACGCAGGTCCGGCTTGTCCGAGCCGTACTTGGCCATGGCGTCCAAGTACGTCATGCGGCGGATCGGGGTGGGGATCTCGACGTCGATCAGCTGCCACAAGGCCTTGACGATTGCCTCGCCGAGCTCAATGACGTCGTCCTGGTCCACGAAGCTGGCTTCGATGTCCAGCTGCGTGAATTCCGGCTGGCGGTCCGCGCGGAAATCCTCATCACGGTAGCAGCGGGCAATCTGGTAGTACTTCTCGAAGCCGCCCACTTGGAGGAGCTGCTTGAAAAGCTGAGGCGACTGCGGGAGGGCGTACCAGGAACCCGGCGCCAGACGTGCCGGGACCACGAAGTCACGGGCGCCTTCCGGCGTCGAACGCGTCAGCGTCGGGGTCTCAATTTCGACGTAGCCCCGCTGGTGGAGGAGTTCACGTGCCACACGGTTCGCCTCGGAACGCAGACGCATGTTGCGGGCGGGGCCGGGGCGGCGGAGGTCAAGGTAGCGGTGCTTGAGACGGGCTTCCTCTCCGACCTCCACGTGTTCGTCGATCTGGAACGGCAGGGGTTCGGAGGTGTTGAGGATGACAACCTTGTCCGCGATGACCTCGATCTCACCCGTAGCCAACGCAGGGTTCTCATTGCCTTCAGGACGCTTGTTGACAGTACCCGTCACCTGCAGGACGTACTCATTCCGCAAGCCGTGGAAGACCTCTTCCTCACGGACAACCACCTGGGCTACACCGGACGCATCACGCAGGTCAACGAATGCAACGCCACCGTGATCACGGCGGCGCCCCACCCAGCCGGCCAAGGTAACGGTTTGTCCAATGTGCTCGGAGCGAAGAGATCCGAGGTCATGTGTGCGCAGCACAGCATTCCTTTCAGCATGAAATATAGGGGGATCGTTGCAAAGACGATCCCGTCCGAGTTTACCCGCCCCCGCCACAGCTCATGCCACGAGGACGGAACAATGGATGTTGCCTAGCCCGCGGTGGTAACGCGGACGTACAAATCCTCTTCAGAGGGCGTCCAGCTGGCGGGGTCGGCGTCAACCTGTTCCCCGGAACGGATGTCCTTGACCTGGTGGCTGCCGTCGTCGTCGGTGAACCACACAAAAGGGATGCCCCGGCGATCAGCGAACTTAATTTGCTTTCCGAACTTCTCGGCCTTGGCTGCCACTTCCGTGGCAATCCCCCGGCCCCGCAACTGGGCCGCAATGTCCTGCGCAGCTGACCAGCTGTCGTCCGAGTTCAGGGCGACCAGTACCGCCGTGGGCACAGAACGCGACGCTGTGGCCAGTTCCTGGCTGAGGATACGGGAAACAAGCCGCGTCACGCCGATGGAAAGTCCGACGCCGGGGAACTTGCGGTTGCCCTTGCTGGCAAGTGCGTCATAGCGGCCTCCGGAGCAAATTGAACCCAGCTGCTCGTGGCCCACAAGCACCGTCTCAACCACAGTCCCCGTGTAGTAATCCAGGCCGCGGGCGATGCTGAGGTCTGCCACTACCTTGCCGGGAGCGCGCTGGACTGCCGCCTGGATGACCTGCTCAAGTTCATTGAGGCCCTCTTCAAGGAGATCGTCTTTCACTCCCAGCGCGCGGACCTTGTCCACGAATGAGGTGTCCTCCGTACGGATCGTGGCCAATTCGAGGGCAAGACCGGCCTGTTCATCAGTAGCACCAAGCTCGCTCTTCAACAGCTCCGCCACCTTCGCGGCACCGATCTTTTCCAGTTTGTCGATGCTACGCAGTACACCGGCCGTGTCCGTCAACCCAATGCCGCGATAGAAGCCTTCGGCCAGCTTGCGGTTGTTGATCCGGAGCCTGAAGTCCGGGATCGGCAGGGCGCTAAGGGCCTCAGCGATGACCAGCGCGATTTCGACGTCGTAGCGGAACGGCAGTTCGCCGTCGCCCACAACATCGATGTCTGCCTGGGTGAACTCGCGTGCCCGGCCTTCCTGCGGCCGCTCGCCCCGCCAGACCTTCTGGATCTGGTACCGGCGGAAGGGAAATGCCAGGTACCCGGCGTTCTCCACCACGTAGCGGGCAAAGGGAACGGTCAGGTCGAAGTGGAGGGCCAAGGCGTTCGGGTCAGCCTTGTCGGGTTGGGTCTGCTTCGCAGCCTCACCCTCATCGTCCTGGAGCCTGCTCAGGCCATAGACCTCTTTGTCGATCTCGCCTTTGCGAAGCAACTGGCCCACGGTCTCAACAGCGCGGGTCTCAATGGAAGAAAAACCGTGTAGTTCAAACGTCTTCCGGAGCGTATCCAGCACATGGAGCTCCACCAACCGCTCCTGGGGAAGCCACTCGGGGAATCCGGACAGGGAGGCGGTACGTGCCATGGTGGAAAAGTCTCCTCGAAGAAAGCTGAAACTGGCTTTGCACCGCAGCTTTAAACGCCCTTTCGGCGTTTACAGGGCGGGCGTCCAGCCGGTCATGCATAAACTATGTGCGGCAGCCAGTTTATGCTTTCCGCGCGTGCACATCTAATGCAGCATGCCCGGTTCCTGTCGGCAGCCATCGAAAGTGGACACAATCAGGAGGACTCTTGGCAACAAGGTCGCGGGATGACCGCGAAGCGAAACGGCGCATCAGGCAGATGGAAGCGAAGCGTGCCCTGCGGCAGGAACAGGGCAAACGACGCAAACGCGACAACACCATCGCCGTGAGTGCAGCTGGCGTTGCAGTGGTTCTGGCCGTAGTGCTGCAACTGACCGTCTTCAGTTCCAACCCCACCGAGGCAGAGTTCGCCGCCGCGGAGGCTGGGCTCACTTCGCCCTCCGCTTCCCCGTCCGCTTCCAACAGTGCCGACATTCCCAGCCCGGACACGGCTGCCGGAAAGACCTTCACCGGCGAGCTGGCATTGAACAGCGGTGTTGTCGGCTTGGAACTCAACGGAACCGCAGCTCCGCAAGCTGCTGCCGTGTTCAAGTCCCTGAGCGACGCCAGCTACTACAACGGAGCGTTCTGCCACCGGCTGACAACGTCCGAAACGTTTGGCCTCCTCCAATGCGGAGCCAAATCCGAAGACGGCGCAGACGACGCAAATTATCGGTGGGGGCCACTGGAAAATACCCCCGCAGACAACAAGTACCCTGCAGGGACGATTGCCGTTGCCCGCACCGGCAACGATGCCTATGGAAACGGACACCAATTCTTCATCGTCTACAAGGACACCACCATTCCGGCGGATACTGCAGGCGGATACACCGTGGTCGGCAAGGTCACCAGCGGCCTGGACGTGGTCACCAAGATCGCCGCAGCAGGCCTTAAGCCCGGTGAAAACGCCACCGACGGCGCCCCTGTGGCACCTGTCACGATAGACTCGTTTTCTCTGAAGTAACCAGCTCCAGGCCCGGCCTGCGGTGCATTACCTGAGCAGTTCCCTCCAAGCGAAAGACTTTTAGCGGTGACAGACAGTCAGAAATCCGACGAAACAGCAGTAGTGGCCAACCAAGACACAGTCGAGGCAACCGGCACCAACGGTACCGAGGCACCAGCTCCGGCGGAGCCCACTCCAGCCAACGAAGCAACTCCGGCTGCCGAATCAGCTCCGGTGGAGGCCGCCCCAGCCGCGGAAACTGCTCCGGCTGCCGCGGAAACACCGGAAGAGGCGCCGGTCGCAGAACCCGCAGCCCCTGCCGCTCCACGACCGACGCCTTCCGCGGCGCCGTCCCCCGCGGCCTTCGCGGCCCGGCCCAAGGCTCCTGCCGCCGTCGTACCTGCCGCCCCCGCGGTCTCCGCTGCCTCACTGGCCGAGGCAGCCAAATGGGGACGGGCTGAAGGTGATGGCCACGTCTTCCTGACGCTGGATGGTGAGGAAATCCCTGTCGGTCAGTACCCGGGTGTCAGCGCCGACGAAGCACTTGGCTACTTTGCCCGTAAGTTCGACGACATCATCGCGCAGGTGGTTCTCCTGGAACACCGTGTGGAGTCCAAGGCTCCTGCCACGGACATGCAGAAGACGGTTACTCATTTGCGCGAGCAACTCGCGGAACGCAACATGGTGGGTGACATCCGTGCTGCTGAGGCCCGCTTGGACGCCCTGTCAGCCCAGATCGTAGAACTCGAGAAGTCCGAGAAGGCTGCCCACGAGGCGGTGCGCGCCAACGAACTCGCAGCGCGCGAAGCAATTGTTGCTGAAGCTGAGACCATTGCCGGCCAGGACCCTGCGCAGATTCAGTGGAAGACTTCAAGCGCACGCATGAACGAGTTGTTTGAAACGTGGAAGGCCGCACAGAAGAGCGGGGTCAGGCTTGGCCGCAGTAACGAAGACGCACTGTGGAAGCGCTTCCGCTCGGCACGCACTGTATTTGATCGTCACCGCCGCGCATACTTCTCGCAGCTTGACAGCAACAACTCCGCTGCAAAGTCAGCCAAGGAGGCCTTGATCGCGGAGGCCGAGGCGCTTTCCACGTCTACCGACTGGGGATTCGCGGCCGGCGAGTACCGCAGGCTGATGGACCAGTGGAAGACCACTCCGCGTGCAAGCCGCAAGGACGATGACGCTCTCTGGGGCCGGTTCCGCGCCGCCCAGGACGTCTTCTTCAGCAACCGCCAGGCCGCCAACGAGCAAATCGACCAGGAATACACTGCGAACCTGGCCGTCAAGGAACAGTTGGTGGCTGAGGCGCAGGCGCTCCTGCCCATCAACGATCTCAACGCCGCCAAGAAGGCCCTACAGTCCATCAGGGACCGTTGGGAAGATGCCGGCAAGGTTCCCCGCGCCGACATGGGTCGGATTGAGGCCGGGCTTCGCAAGGTCGAAGATGCGGTCCGTGAAGCCGAGGAAGACAAGTGGCGCCGGAGCAACCCGGAAACCAAGGCCCGCACCAACAGCGCCTTGTCACAGCTTGAATCGGCTATTGCAGGCCTCAAGGACGATCTGGAGAAGGCCGAGAAGGCCGGCGACCAGCGCCGTATCAAGGCCGCCCGAGAGGCTCTGGAAGCTCGCCAGGCATGGCTTGACCAGATCCAGCGCTCGGCAAGCGACCTCGCCTAGAGGACTCCGGGCCAAGATCTTTCCTACAGGCTCCGTTCCGGTTATCCACATAACCGGGACGGAGCCTGTACTCGTAGGGTGGCCGCACGGAATGATCGATGAATGGTCCCCGCTGTCAACGCCCCGCATCTACTGGAGCCGGTCATCTCCGAGCTCTACTCCCCCAGCCGAATCTTTACGTGGAACGAACTGCAAAGTATGGCGTTCGATGGCATCCTGCTGCCCCTGTACGGGAAGAGTTACGCCTCCCCTGGTGTTGCTGTCACTCACCGCCTCAGAGCCCGTGCAGCGGCGCTCACAGTCCCGGAAAGAATCCGAACCAAGGTTGTGGCCGGCCGGCTAACGGCAGCATGGATCTACGGTTGCGCCAATCCGCCCGAGCACCTGTCACTACTGGTCGATGCAAAACATCGCATATCCAGCCTGCGGGGAACCACACAATGTAGTCTCCATGAGGTTCGGCTGGGTCAGATGGACGTGGTCAGTCTCGGAGGAATGCTGGTCAGCAGCCCACTACGTACCGCGGCGGACATCGCCCTCCATGTCGAGCCCGATCGCGCGCTGCCGGCGTTGAAGCGCCTTCTTGAACGCGAGGAGCTTGGCATCAGGCTGCGGCTGCTCACCCTGGCCGTCGAGACGGCTCCCCGAGTGCCACATAAGAAGCGTGCCTTGGCAACACTGGGCCAGCTGGCTTCCTCAGATCCGGGCTAGCTGCGACGGCGGTTTCCCGTAGTGCGATACACGTCAAAAACGCCATCAATGCGGCGAACCGCGTTCAAGACGTGATGCAGGTACTTCGGATCGCCCATTTCGAAGGCAAACTTCGAGATCGCCACCCTGTCACTCGACGTATGAACCGACGCGGCCAGGATGTTCACGTGGTTCTCGGACAAGATACGGGTCACGTCGGACAGCAGGGACTTCCTGTCCAAAGCTTCCACCTGAATCTCCACCAGGAACACGCTCGACTGGGTGGGTGCCCACTCAACTTCAACAATTCTGTCCGGCTGGTCACGAAGACCCGAGACATTGGTGCAGTCAGTCCGGTGGACAGAAACTCCTGATCCACGCGTGACGAAGCCCAGGATGGGGTCCGGTGGTACCGGGGTGCAACACCGGGCCAGCTTGACCCACACATCACCGACGCCGCGCACGATGACGCCCGAATCCGAGAACTTCGACTTCGCAACCTGGGTAGGAATACTGACTTCATCGAGGTCTTCGTCGGGTGTTTCATGACCACCCAAGTGCTCCACGAGCTTTTCCATGACGGACTGGGCCGAGGTGTGCCCGTCGCCAACGCCCGCATACAGCCCGGAGATGTCTACATAGTGGAAGTCCTCCGCCACCGCGGACAAAGCGTCGTGCGTCATCAGGCGTTGCAAGGGCAGGTTCTGCTTCCGCATCGCCCGCGTCAGCATGTCCTTGCCGCGTTCAATGGCTTCTTCGCGGCGTTCCTTGGTGAACCATTGGCGGATCTTATTGCGTGCCCGCGCCGACTTGACGAAATGCTGCCAGTCCTGGCTGGGCCCGGCGCCTTCCGCCTTGGAGGTGAAGATCTCTACCCAGTCGCCATGGTTCAGCTCGCTGTTGAGCGGAACCAATTTGCCATTGACGCGGGCACCAATGGTTCGGTGGCCCACCTCGGTGTGCACGGCGTACGCGAAGTCCACAGGGGTTGATCCGGCCGGAAGGGCCATGACCTCACCCTTTGGAGTGAAAACAAATACTTCCCGGGCGTTGATCTCGTAGCGGAGTGAATCCAGGAATTCTCCCGGATCCGACGTCTCCTGCTGCCAGTCCACCAGCGACCGCAGCCAGCCCATGTCACCGTCACGAGGGCTGCCCGGGCCTTGCGCGGTGCGGTTGGGCTGGTCCTTGTACTTCCAGTGGGCTGCCACACCGTATTCGGCACGGCGGTGCATCTCGTGGGTGCGGATCTGGATCTCCACAGGCTTGCCGCCCGGGCCAATCACCGTTGTATGCAGTGATTGGTACATGTTGAACTTGGGCATCGCGATGTAGTCCTTGAACCGGCCCGGGAGGGGGTTCCACCGCGAATGCAGCGTCCCCAAGGCGGCGTAGCAATCACGAACCGAATCAACCAGGACACGCACGCCCATGAGGTCGTTGATGTCGTCGAAGTCTTTGTCCCGGACGATCATCTTCTGATAAATCGAGTAGTAGTGCTTGGGCCGGCCAGTGATGGTCGCTTTGATTCGTGCCGTTCGAAGGTCATCCGCTATCTGGTTGCGGATGACGCTGAGGCTCTTTTCCCGCTCCGGTGTGCGGTCGCCCACCATGCGCACGATTTCCTCGTACACCTTGGGATACAGCGCAGCGAAGGAGAGATCTTCCAGTTCCCACTTGATGGTGTTCATACCGAGGCGATGAGCCAGGGGTGCGAAGATCTCCAGGGTTTCACGGGCTTTGCGCGATGAAGACTCCGCGGAAACGAACCGCCAAGTGCGCGCATTGTGGAGGCGGTCTGCAAGCTTGATCATCAGGACACGGATGTCCTTGGCCATCGCGACCACCATCTTGCGAACGGTTTCCGACTGCGCAGCCTCGCCAAAACTGACTTTATCCAGCTTGGTGACGCCATCCACCAACATGGCAACTTCGGGTCCGAAGTCCCGCGTAAGGTCAGCCAGTGTGTAGGGGGTGTCCTCTACTGTGTCGTGGAGCAACGCTGCTGCCAGAGTAGTCCCGGTCATGCCGAGTTCAGCCAGGATGGTGGCCACGGCCACCGGATGGGTGATGTACGGATCACCGCTCTTGCGCTTCTGACCCTGGTGGCTCTGCTCTGCCACTGCGAAGGCGCGCTGGATCAGGTCGAAGTCCTCTTTGGGATTGTTCGCCCGGACCGTCCGCAGCAGTGGCTCCAGGATCGGCGAGTACGGAGCGATTCCCCGTCCCGTCAGGCGGGCAAGCCGGGAACGCGTACGCTCCCGCCGTCCCGGGAAGGTGGGACGCGCGCCGGGAGCATCGACCGGAACCGCAGCTGCAGTCCGTCCGGGCACACTCGTTGCCGGAACTGCCACAGTCTCGCGGCCGTCATCCCCGCCCGCCGGTGGTGCCGACGTCGCACGTTCTTCCACAGAAGTACCCCTCACAACCGATTTAATTCTCCCAGTCTATTCCCGCAGGTGAATGCTTCTGCAACCGGGCAGCACATGACGATGACGCAGGCAAGTCAAAGAGCCGGCCTCCGCAGTCGTGCGGAGGCCGGCTCCCGGCCAAACAACGGTACTGAAAACCCCTAGACTGTGGCCTCAGTCCTGCGGTGGGCAACCTTCTTGGCTTGCTTGACGAGGTCGGGCTCGCTCTGGCGGAGCCACGCGTACAGCGGTGCCGCAATGAAGATCGTGGCCGCGGTACCAATGAGGATACCCACGAACAACGCCAGGGAAAGATCGCGAAGGGTGCCCGCGCCCAGAAGCCCGGCACCAATGAAGAGGATTGCCGCCACCGGGAGGACGGCCACCATCATGGTGTTGATGGAGCGGACCAAGGTTTGGTTGACGGCGAGGTTGACCTCTTCACTGAACGTGCGGCGGGTGGAGGTGGAGATGTCCGAGGTGTTTTCACGGATCTTGTCGAAGACCACCACGGTGTCATACAACGAGTAGCTGAGGACCGTCAGGAAGCCGATGATGGCCGAAGGCGTCACTTCAAAGTCGCTCAGGGCGTAGACGCCCGCCGTGGTGAACATGGTGACCAGCATGCCGACGAGTGCCGACAAGGACATCTTCCAGGTCCTGAAGTACAGCGCCATCAGGACAGCGGCCAAGGCAACGAAGACCACCAGACCGATGAGGGCCTGGCGAGTGACATCCTGACCCCAGGTTGGGCCCACGAAGTTGGATGTCACTTCGTTTTCCGTCACGCCGTAGGCGCTGGTGAGGCCATCCTTGATCCGGTTCGTCTCGTCATCGGTCAGCTGATCCGTTTGGATCCGCATGGTGTTGCCTGCCACGTTGGCAACGCGGGGAATGGCATCGGGCACGATGTCGTGGACGGCCTTTTCGCCCAGGCTTGCATCAGCGGTGCTGACATTTGAAACAGTGAACTCGGAGCCGCCACGGAATTCGATTCCAAGGTTGAAACCGCCCTTGACCACCGGAATCAGGATGGAGAGTGCCACGGCGACCGCCGCAATGATGAACCAGATTTTCTTGGAATTGACGAAGTTGTACGAGCGCTTGCCCGTGTATAGCTCGTGGCCGAAGGTTGCGAAGCTCGTGGTCATTACTTCTCCTCCTTGGTGCCGTTGGAAGTACCAGTGAGCTGGCCCTTCTCGGCAAGGCGCCTCTCGGCGATGGTCATGCGTCGTTCGGCTTCGGCAGCCGCACCGGTGTTGCGTGCGCGAACCACGGCAGGCTTTTCCTCAGGCGTACGGAGGCGGCCCGCGCCCCGGTAAAGGGGAACTGCGCCGAGACGGTCCGGGGAAAGCCCTGAGAAACGGTGGCCTTCGCCAAAGAACTTGGTGCGGGCAAGGACCTGCAGCATGGGGTGCGTAAACATGAACACCACCAGGAGGTCAGCCAGGGCCGTCAGGCCGAGGGTGAAGGCAAAGCCACGTACGTTGCCGACAGCTACGAAATAGAGGACCAGAGCGGCAAGGAGGTTGACGGCCTTGGAAGCCAGTACGGTGCGCTTGGCCCGCTTCCAACCATTCTCGACGGCGGACACCAGGCCACGGCCCTCGCGCAGCTCATCCCTGATGCGTTCGAAGTAGACGATAAACGAGTCAGCAGTCTGGCCAATGGCCACGATCAGGCCCGCCACACCTGCCAGGGAGAGACGGTAGTTTTCCGTCCACCCAAGGATGGCAATGGCGAGATAGGTCAGCACACCAGCCACCACAAGGGACGCGATGGTGACAAGGCCCAAAGCGCGGTACTGGAACAGGGAGTACACAACCACCAGCAACAGACCGATCATGCCTGCCAGCAAGCCGAGGCGAAGTTGGTCGCCACCGAGGGTGGCCGAAATCTGCTCTTGTGATTGGATCTCGAAGCTGATGGGCAGCGCGCCGTAGCGCAACTGGTCAGACAAAGCCTTCGCTGACGCCTGGGTGAAGTTACCCGTGATCTGCGGCTTGCCATCGGTGATGACAGCCAGGGCTCGCGGGGCTGAAAGTACCTTGTCGTCCAGGACAATAGCGAACTGTGACTTGGGATCGTCAGTACCCTGGGTCTGCGCTGCAGCATAGAACTGGTTGAGGCGTTCGGTTACGGCTTTGAACTTTGCCGTTGCATCCGAGTTGAAGACAATGTTGACGCCCCAGGAATTCGTCACGGAGCCCTGGGCACCCTGCACCTGGGTAAAGGTGGAATCGCTGATGTCCTGGCCCTTGACCTCAACGGGCCCGAGGATGTACTTGATTGCCGGAGTCGTCGCAGTGGCCGCCTCGCAGGTTACCAGCGGTTTGGCAGGATCCGACCGGTCGCGCTTTTCCGGTGACGGATTAACACAGTCGAGCGCTTCAAATTCCTTCTGGACTTCCGGGGTGATCCAGTTGACATCACTGGCGTTGGCCGGCTCCGCCGTCGGCTTGTTCAGCTGGTCCTCAGGAGTGCGCTGCTCGGCCGGTATAGCTGCCGGGTCGCCATAGGTGATGACCGGACGGAAGTTCATGTCGGCCGAAGCCTGGATCAGGTCACGGGTTTCCTTCGATGGTGTTCCCGGAAGGCTGACCACCACGTTGCGGCCGGACTGCGTGCTGATTTCGGCTTCAGCAACACCGGAGCCATCCACTCGCTGCCGGATGATGGCGACTGCCTGGTTGAGTTGCTGCTCATTGATCTCGCTGGAACCCTCCACGCGGGGTGCCAGGATCATCTGGGTTCCGCCTTCAAGGTCCAGAGCAAGCTTGGGAGCCCAACTGGCATTGCCAGTCACCACTCCGCCAGCAAGGACAGCGGTTAATACAACGAAAATTGCTCCAAGCCAGGTCAGCACCCTGCGGGCTGAGTTTTTGGGGCCGGTCCGTGCCATTATCGATCTTCCTGTTATCGCCGGACAGCCGCCGGCCGACGCTGGTGAGCGTCTGCCGGCGGCTCTCCGCTGCCGTAGAAGTTGCCTTGCGCGGTGTCGCCGCGACTGACGGTGCTAGTTGTCCTTCTTGTCCTCTTTGTTGAGGCGCGCGATGGTTTCGTCCGGTGTCTCGACGGCGGCAGGAGCCTCAGCCTCCGCGGCGGTCAGGGAAGAAGCGTCATCCGGGACAACCGGTGCTTCCTCGGGGGTGGATTCGACCACCTTGGTGACTGCCTGGCGGTGAACCGTTGCCTGGTTACCCGGGGAAAGTTCGATGACAACCTTGTTCTCGGCTTCGTCGATGGACACGATGCGGCCAAAGAGACCGAAGCTGGTCATGACGTCAACACCAGGAGCGAACTTGGACTGCATTTCAGCCTGCTGCTGCTGGGTCTTCTTGTTGCGGCGGAACATCATGAAGACAAAGAGTCCAAGCATGACGAACAGCAATATGGTCATTGGATCCACAGGGAAGTTCCGTTCTGTACTTACGTTTTGGTTCACGGCAACGTCCCTGGCAGATCCGCATAGCGGGCATTGATCAAGGACTCGAACGTGCCGAGCGTCATACCAGTCTAGTGGGAAAAGCTGAACAGAGCGTGTTAACCGACCGTATCTATGCTTTCGGCGTGGTTTTCGTCCTCACCGAACAAGGCGAGGGTCTCTTGACCAAAGACTCCGGCCGGTACGGCGTAGCCGAGGTGGGTCCAAGCCGACGCCATCGCGATTCGACCCCGCGGAGTACGTCCCAGAAGTCCCTCGCGTACAAGGAACGGTTCAGCCACGGTCTCAACCGTTTCGGGTTCTTCACCGACGGCAATGGCCAATGTGGACAAGCCAACAGGGCCACCGTTGAACTTGGTTATGAGGGCTTCCAGAACGGATCTGTCCAGCCTGTCCAAGCCACGCTCGTCTACTTCGTACATATCCAAGGCAGCTGACGCCGAACGGGCATCGATTTGCTCGATGCCATGAACAAGCGCCCAGTCACGGACACGGCGCAGCAGCCGGTTGGCTATACGCGGCGTTCCTCGCGACCGACCGGCGATCTCGGTGAAACCCGCGGAGTTTACCTTCAGGTCCAGAAGCCCGGCAGAACGGCGGAGGACGAGTTCGAGTTCGGCCACCGAATAAAACTCGAGGTGCCCGGTGAAACCGAATCGGTCCCTCAAGGGCCCCGGAAGGAGTCCCGCGCGGGTGGTGGCACCTACCAGGGTGAAAGGCGGAAGCTCCAGGGGAATTGCAGTTGCGCCTGCTCCCTTGCCCACCACGATGTCCACGCGGAAGTCCTCCATGGCCATGTACAGCATTTCTTCTGCAGGCCTGGACATGCGGTGTATTTCGTCAAGGAACAGGACCTCGCCCTCCGAGAGCGAGGAAAGGATGGCAGCGAGATCCCCGGCATGCTGGATGGCCGGTCCGCTGCTGATCCGCAACGGCGCGTTCATCTCCGCTGCAATGATCATGGCAAGTGTGGTCTTACCGAGTCCGGGAGGTCCGGACATCAGCACGTGGTCGGCGCTGCGGCCACGCATCTTCGAAGCCTCAAGCACCAGGGCAAGTTGCTTGCGGACCCGATGCTGTCCTACGAAGTCGTGCAGGTTCTTGGGGCGGAGAGCAGCCTCAATGACCCTCTCTTCCGGTTCCTCTCCCCCGCTGACGAGTGACTGCTCAACCACGGCTGCCTACACGATTGCCGGCGCGAGCCCCGTCCTGGCCAAGCCAGCGCAACGTAGCCCGAAGTATTTGGGCCACGTTTCCTGCGTCTACGAGTTCCGGCGAATCGGCCATCGCTTTGTCGATACTGCCGTTGGCGTCTTTCTCGGACCATCCCAAACTGGTCATGGCTGCGACTACCTGCGGCTTCCATTCTGCGTTCGGGGCCGCGGCGGGAGCAGCACCAGTGCCGGTTCCATGCGGAACCAACTTCCCGGCCAGCTCGAGGACAATACGGCCGGCCACCTTAGGGCCGATGCCCGGCACCTTGGTGAATGCCTTGTTGTCACCAGTGTGAGCCGCCACCCGGATGGCTTCCGGTTCGTGCACGGCGAGGACGGCCAAGGCCAAACGGGGCCCAACCCCGCTGACGCTGAGCAGGACGTCGAAAACTTCGCGTTCGTCGTCGTCGGCAAATCCGAACAGCGTGAGTGAATCTTCACGGACGATCATGGAAGTGAAGAGCTTGGCTTCGGTTCCTGTTTTGAGGTGGCTCAAGGTCTGCGGTGTGGCGAAGACACTCATTCCCGCACCGTTGAGGTCGATAACAGCGGTGGACAAACCAACGTGGGCTACGGTTCCACGGAGAAAACTGATCAAGACCCGGCTCCTGAAATACTGCCTGCTCCGTTACCGTGAAAACTGCGGCCAAAGCGGACTATCCGAACATATCTACGAATACCCTAGCAAGAGCGGCCGACAATCACCGTTTGCGGCGCGCTTTTGCTTCGGCTTCGGCCCACGCTTTCTGCGCGGGAGTGAGTCCGGCCTTGCCGTTGGCGCCACCGGCTGAGCCCATGCCACTGCCTGCGCGCCACGCGTGGGTGAGGGCCAGGGCCAGGGCGTCGGCAGCATCAGCCGGCTTGGGTGGAGCATCCAGGCGCAGAATCTTGGTCACCAATTTGGTGACCGCGTCCTTGTTGGCAGTGCCGCTGCCGGTAACTGCGGCTTTCACCTCGGAGGGTGTATGCATGGCGACCGGGATACCCCGGCGTGCTGCCGCCACGATGACGACGCCCGAAGCCTGGGCTACGCCCATCACCGTGCTCACGTTCATTTGCGAGAAAACACGTTCGACGGCGACGACATCCGGCTTGTGCAGATCCAACCATTCGTCGATTGCCTGGGCGATGACCAGTAAACGCTTGTCCAAGGTCAGCTCGGCGGACGTGCCCACCACTCCGACGGCCACCATGGTTGCCCGGCGGTTCCGCTCAATGTCCACCACACCGATGCCGCAACGGGTGAGGCCCGGATCGACTCCCAATACGCGAAGAGTCAAGTCCGGGCCTTCCTGATGGCTTTAAGCCTGCTGGTTGTCAAAATTGATGCGCTGCGCCCACCCGATTACTCGGCGTCGAGGGCAGCCTGCACTTCCTCGCTGAGGTCCGCATTGCTGTACACGTTTTGGACATCGTCCAGGTCTTCCAGCGCATCCACGAGCTTCATGAACTTCTTGGCGCCGTCAACGTCCAAGTCAACCTGCATGGACGGAACGAATTCGGCTTCGTCAGTTTCGTAGTCGATGCCGGCTTCCTTCAAGGCGTCACGGATGGCCTGGAGATCGGAGGGCTCGGAGTGGATTTCCCAGTTTTCACCGCTGTCCTTGACTTCCTCGGCTCCGGCATCAAGGACAGCCATCAGGATGTCGTCTTCGCTAAGGCCGTTCTTGGGCAGGACAACAACACCCTTGCGGGCGAAGAGGTAGCTCACGGAACCGGGATCGGCGATGGTCCCGCCGTTGCGCGAAATCGCCAGTCGCACCTCGGAAGCGGCACGGTTCTTGTTGTCAGTCAGACATTCAATCAACAACGCCGAACCCTGGGGACCGCGGGCTTCGTACATGATCTCGGTGTAGTCCACCACTTCACCGGTGAGGCCCGCACCACGCTTGATGGCGCGGTCGATGTTGTCGTTGGGTACCGAAGTCTTCTTTGCCTTCGTGACTGCGAGCTCAAGGCCCGGGTTGCCGGCAAGGTCCGGTCCACCCATGCGGGCAGCAACTTCGATGTTCTTGATCAGTTTCGCGAACGACTTTGCACGCCTGCCGTCAATGATGGCTTTCTTGTGCTTGGTGGTCGCCCATTTGGAGTGGCCTGACATGCTTTACGCTTCTCCTCTGATCATTCGAATAAAGAGTTCATGCACGCGTTTCTCTCCCGTCACTTCCGGGTGGAAGGAGGTGGCCAGCAGTTGGCCGGAACGCACTGCAACAATTCTAGCCACTCCATGCAAAGTAGCCGTGTGGCTGGCGTGGTCGGGATCAACCTGGGCAAGGACTTCCACGCCCGGACCAACACGTTCCACCCAGGGGCCGCGGATGAATACCGCGTGAACGGGATCCACACCGGATTCACCGGCACTGAAATCCAAGCCCTTGAAATCGAGGTCGGTTTCGAAGGATTCGCGTTGTCGTCCGAAGGCGTTGCGGCGGACCGTAATATCCAGACCGCCGAAAGTCTGCTGGGGATTTCCGTCAAGGTCCGTGGCCGGGTCTGCAATTTCATTGGCCAGCAGGATCATGCCGGCGCAGGAACCGTAGACGGGAAGGCCCTCTGCGATGCGCTTTTGAAGGGGGTCACGGACTTCGAAGATCCGGGAAAGCTTGTCTATGGTGGTGGACTCGCCGCCGGGGATAATCAGGCCGTCGATGTCGTCGAGCTCTGACGGGCGGCGAATACCCACGCCGGTGGCTCCAGCGGCCTCAACAGCGTGGATATGCTCGCGGAAGTCGCCCTGGAGAGCCAGCACGCCTATTCGGAGTCCTGCACCCACGCGTGACGAAGCGTCGGAAAGGGGGTTGGTCATTGGTCCATCATAGTGGTCCAAGCCCTCAGTAACCTTGTGTCCGGCCGTCGGGCGCCGCCGTCAGGCAGGGTTCCATGCCCCGACTGGGATATATTACAGAGCATGCTTTCCTTCAGCGTTCCCCTCGGCAAGCTGGTCCGCACACTGTCCCGGCTCCGGGGCGGAGGCTCAGCTTTTCCCGGCTTGGTGGTCGAGAAGATCGACCCCGGCTTCATGCAGCGAACGCTCGCGTCGCTCCCCCTTGGTGTAGCCGTGGTCAGTGGTACCAACGGTAAAACCACCACCACCAAAATGGTGGTGGAACTCCTTGAAAGCCAGGGCTTAAAGGTCTTCACCAACCGCAGCGGCAGCAACTTCACCCGAGGTGTGGCCGCTTCGCTCCTGGGCGATGTGGATTGGCGTGGACGACTCGATGCGGACATCGCCATCCTGGAACTCGACGAAGCCCACGCCGTGCACTTCGTCAACAAAGTGGAGCCACGCTTCAGCCTCCTGCTGAATGTCCTGCGCGACCAACTGGACCGCTTCGGAGAAATCGACAAGACCGCCCGCTTACTGGAGCACATCGCCTCCAAGACAACGGACACCGTGGTCCTCAACCGGGAAGATCCGCGCGTTGCCCGGATTGCCGCCGCCCTCAACACCCTAGACGCTGTTCACCACCCCGAAATCCGGTACTTCGGACTCGACGAATCGTTGCGCAGCACTTTCCCCAACGACGACGAAATGCGCACCACAGGCATTGGTCCATCCCCGTCAGGCACCTCTGTTGCTGCGGAAACCGGTGACGATGTAGAACTGCCGGCTGCCGACGTCGTACTCCGCCGGGTGGGCGCCCAGGACGCTGACTTTGAGTTCGACGACGAAACCGTCACCACATCGATGAAACTGCGTGGCGTCTACAACATCTTCAATGCGGCGGCAGCTTTGTCGCTGGCGCGCGCCATCCTGGGAACCGGGCCGGTGGACACGCCCAAACTCGTCAAGGCCCTGGGGGAAGTTGCTCCCGCGTTCGGCCGCGGCGAAAGCCTCACGGTGGACGGCCAGCCCCTGGAGCTGGTGCTTGTGAAGAACCCGAGCGGTTTCCGACTCGGACTGAAGTCCTTCCCCGCCGGCGGATACGCCACCATGATTGCCATCAACGACAACTACGCCGACGGCAGGGACATGTCCTGGCTCTGGGACGTCGAGTTCGAATCCCTGCGGGAAGACGGCGTGGAAGTCCTCACCGGCGTCCGCGCCTACGACATGGCCCTCCGCCTCCAGTACGACGATGTGCCGTTCGGAACAGTGGAACCGGACATCACCGCTGCCCTGCGGACTTTCATAGACGGCTCGCGAGGCAAGCCCAAGCGCGTCTTCTGCACTTACACCTCCATGCTCGCCATTCGCCGTGAACTGGCCAAAATCACCATAGTTGAGGTGGTCTCATGACCTCGGAAACACAGCCCCACTCAGACGCACAGCCCAGCAAGGGAACAATCCGCGTCCTCCAGCTCTACCCGCGGGAAATGAACATCTACGGCGACTGGGGCAACGCCCTGGTACTGAAGCAACGGATCAAGTGGCACGGTTATACGCCCGAGTTGCTCGAATACAACGTGGGTGACGAGTTCCCGGACGACGTCGACATTATTGTGGGCGGAGGCGGGCAGGACAGTGGACAACTGGTCATCCAGGACGACCTGCAGGCGCGTGCCACGCAGTTGAAGCAGCTCGCGGATGAAGGCGCCCCCATGTTGGTGATTTGTGGGCTGTACCAGCTTTTCGGCAAGTTCTTCAAGACCAGCACCGGGCCCGTCATTCCCGGCATCGGCATTCTTGACGTCGAAACCCACGGTACTGACGAACGACTCATCGGCAACGTAACCATGAAATCTGCCGAGTTCGGCGACATTCTGGGCTACGAGAACCACAGCGGGCAGACAACTTTGGGTCCCGGCGTCGAGCCCCTCGGCACTGTCACGAAAGGCGCCGGCAACAACAGCAAGGACGGACATGAAGGCGCCCGCTACAACAACGTCGTAGCGAGCTACCTGCACGGTTCACTGCTGCCGAAGAATCCGGCCATTGCGGACTTCCTGATCCGAACGGCAGCCGAACGCAAGTTCGGAACGTTCGTGCCGGGAACGCCCGACGACGGTTACGCCCGCCTTGCGCGCGAACACGCCGCACGCCGGCCGCGGTAGGCGCTACTTTTCCTTGGTGATCAGCAGTTCGTGCGCGCCTGCTGTTGCTGCGCCCATGGACTCAACCACCGCTTTGGTTCGCTGGTAGGTCTCAGCATCGGCCGCGGGTGTAGCGCAGACTCCCTGTGGTGCATCGCTGGCCACGGAGCACCAACGATAGGGATCGCGAACGATCACTGACGGGGCCCAGGCGAGATCCGACGCAGTCCAAACACCTGCTGCGTTCTGGCTGAACTGCGCCCGGACGAGAAGCCCCTCATTGTTCAGGACATACCACGGGGACAGTTCGGTGACGCCGTTGCCCAGCCCATAGACGATCCAGGTGCCTTTGTAATTCTCGATCGGCAGCACCGAGTGGGTGTGGTGCCCGTAGATCATGGTGAACTGGCCGCTGTCCACCAACGCGTGCGCAACTTCCTGCTGCTGGGCATTGGCTTCGCTGGCGTACTCGTCACCGGCGTGCATGACGCCCAGGACAATGTCGGCTCCCAACGCCTTTGCCTGTTTCGCCTTAGCGATCATGGCCACTGGGTCCAGCTCGTCAACCAACCACGGGTATTCAGGGATTTGCCCGTTGTGGCCATACGTTCCAATGATGACCGCCACCTTGGCAGCGTCCGTTTGGAGCATGAGTATCTCCTTGGACTCCGCTTCCGTCCGGTAGGACCCCGTGTGCTTGAGGGCCGCCGCGTCCAACGCGTCCAGTGTCCGAAGCAAACCTTCAGTACCGCGATCAATGGTGTGGTTGCTGGCCGTGGTGCAGGCCTGGTAGCCGACATCCTTGGATGCTGTGATGATCTGCGGTGGCACGTTGAAGGATGGATAGGCAGAGAACGGCCCTTCCGGGGTTGCAACGGGAGTTTCCTGGTGGCAAATGGCGAGATCGCTGTTACGAATGTAGCGACGCTGCCCCTCGAGAAGCGGAACGAACGTATAGCCGGGCTGACCAGCTGCCGCAGCGTCAGCTCTCGCTTGTTGCCAGAGCTGCGTATGGACCAACATGTCGCCTGTCACCGTGATGGAGGTGCAGCGTAACTCCGGGCAGGCGGGCCCCTTACCTGGGGTGGGGTTCGGTGCGGGGGTGCGGGTCGGGCTTGGGCTTTCCATGGCCGGGGCAGAAGTTGCGCTGCTGCGGTTCGCGTCATCATTTTCCGCGATGACACCGCAGGCATTCACCGATAGGGACATGACCACGGCACTCAGCACGAGTACCGCCTTGCGAGGACCGAACCATCCCCCGGAATATGTGATTTTGCCCATGGCTTTCATCCTACGGCGGGAGCTTTGCGGAAGCGGGCGTGCCGCCCTTGAGGACACGATTCTTACGTGAAAGAGTCACTTCATGACTAATCCACTCTTGAGCCCCAGCCCCCTGCCCTATGGGCTGCCGCCTTTTGCCGGCATCTCAGCAGAGCACTATGCGGAGGCTATAGAGGCAGGATTGGCATCGCACCTCCAGGAGATTTCCCGGATCGTGGCCAATCAGGAGCCAGCTACCTTGGAAAACACGGCACTGGCCATGGAGCGGTCAGGGCTTCTCCTCAACAGGGCGGCTGCGGCATTCTTCACCTTGGTTTCTGCGGATGCTTCCGACGCCATCAAGGCGCTGGAGACAGAGCTGTCACCTAAGTTCTCGGCACACCAGGATGCTGTTTACATGAACCGCGCGCTCCACCACAGGTTCGCAGCCATCGATACAACAGACTTGGAAGCAGAATCGTCCCGGCTGGTACAGGAGTACCTCAAGGAGTTCCGGCAGTCCGGAATTCAACTGGATGACACCGGGCAACAACGCTTGCGTGAAGTTAACTCCGAACTGTCCCGATTGGGCACCGAGTTTGGCCAGCGCGTCAAGGAAGCCATGAAGTCTGCCGCCCTGCTTCTTGACGACGCCGATGATCTTGCCGGGCTGCAGCCCGAAGTGGTCACCGGCGCCGCGGAAGCAGCCAAGCTTGCCGGGCATGACGGCAAGTACCTACTGACCTTGATCCAACCCAGCAACCAACCCGCCATGGCGTCTTTGGAGAACCGGACCATCCGCCGTCGTCTATTCGAAGCGTCCCTGGCACGCGGCACCGATAGCGGCGACTTGGATGTCCGTGAACTTGTGAAGGCTACCGCGCGTTTGCGGGCAGAGAAAGCAACGCTCCTGGGGTTTGCCAACTTCGCTGAGTTGGTGGTGGACCAACAGACTGCTCCCGGTTTCAGCGAGGTGGCGGCGATGCTGGGCCAGTTGGCACCTGCTGCTGTGCGTAACGCCCGGAAGGAGGCAGACGCCTTAGCGGAATCCGCCGGACACCAACTCGAGCCGTGGGATTGGGCGTACTACTCTGCACTTGTCCGAAAGGAAAAGTTCGAGGTGGACGAGCAGGCACTCCTGCCCTACTTCAGCCTTGAAACCGTGCTCAACGACGGTGTCTTCCATGCGGCAACGCAGCTTTACGGGGTCACTTTCCATGAGCGCGAAGACTTGGACGGCTATCACCCCGACGTCCGAATCTGGGAGGTCCGGAATGAAGACGGCAGCGGCCTCGGCCTCTTCCTGGGCGACTACTACACGCGGGAATCAAAGCGCGGAGGTGCCTGGATGAATTCCCTGGTCGAACAGTCCAGCCTCCTGGGAACGCGCTCCGTGGTCATTAACAACCTCAACATCACCAAGCCGGCGCCCGGCGAGCCTACACTGTTGTCCTTGGACGAGGTCCGTACCGTTTTCCATGAATTCGGCCACGCCCTGCACGGCCTCTTTTCCGATGTCACCTATCCGCGGTTCTCCGGCACGTCCGTGCCGCGCGACTTCGTGGAGTACCCGTCCCAGGTCAACGAAATGTGGATCATGTGGCCGGAGGTACTGGCCAACTACGCACGTCACTACTCCACCGGGGAAGCTCTCCCCCAGGACACGGTGGACAAACTCAATGAGTCGTTGTTGTGGGGAGAAGGTTTCGCAACCACCGAATACCTCGGCGCGGCCCTCCTTGACCTGGCGTGGCACGTGCTGTCCGAGTCCGAAGTTCCGGACGACATTCCCGCCTTCGAAGCCAAGGCTTTGGCCGACGCGGGAGTCGCGCACCCACTGATCCCGCCGCGGTATCGCACCGGCTACTTCCAGCACATCTTCGCCGGCGCGGGCTACGCAGCCGGCTATTACTCCTACATCTGGAGTGAGGTGCTGGACGCGGACACCGTGGAGTGGTTCAAGGAAAACGGCGGCCTTACCCGATCCAACGGGGACCGGTTCAGATCCGAGCTGCTATCGAGGGGTAACAGCCGCGATCCGCTGGAATCCTTCCGCTCATTCCGAGGCCGTGACGCCGAGCTGGACCCCCTGCTAAAGCGCCGCGGCCTCAACTAACTCACACACCCCAAAAAAACGAAACGGTGGGCGCTGATCCGGCAGTGTGCGTAAAAGGGCCCCCGCCCCAGCCACCGCCAAAGTGGCGGCAGCGGGAGCGGGGAATAGCACACAGAGGATCAGCGCCCACCGGGCGCAATGAGACCTACCAGCCGCGCTCTGCGAGGCGGTGGGGCTGCGGGATGTCGTCCACGTTGATGCCGACCATGGCTTCGCCGAGGCCGCGGGAGACCTTGGCGATGACATCGGGGTCGTCGTGGAACGTAGTGGCCTTCACGACGGCGGCGGCACGCTCTGCGGGGTTGCCGGACTTGAAGATCCCCGAACCAACGAACACGCCGTCGGCGCCGAGCTGCATCATCATCGCAGCGTCAGCCGGGGTAGCGATGCCACCGGCGGTGAACAGCACCACGGGGAGCTTGCCGGTGGCGGCAACTTCCTTGACCAGCTCGTACGGGGCCTGCAATTCCTTGGCCGCAACGTAGAGCTCGTCCTCGGGCAGTGCTGCGAGCTTGGCGATCTCCGAACGGATCTTGCGCATGTGGCCGGTCGCGTTGGAAACATCGCCGGTGCCGGCTTCGCCCTTGGAACGGATCATCGCCGCGCCCTCATTGATGCGGCGCAAAGCCTCACCGAGGTTGGTGGCACCGCAAACGAAGGGGACGGTGAAGTTCCACTTGTCGATGTGGTTGATGTAGTCGGCCGGGGTCAGGACCTCGGACTCGTCGATGTAGTCAACACCGAGGGACTGCAGGACCTGGGCTTCGACGAAGTGGCCGATGCGGGCCTTGGCCATGACCGGGATGGACACGGCGGCGATGATCGCATCGATCATGTCCGGGTCGGACATGCGGGACACGCCGCCCTGGGCGCGGATATCGGCCGGGACACGCTCGAGCGCCATGACAGCGACGGCACCGGCATCCTCGGCGATGCGGGCCTGCTCGACGTTAACGACGTCCATGATGACGCCGCCCTTGAGCATCTCCGCCATGCCCCGCTTGACGCGGCTGCTGCCCGTGACGCTGTTCGCGGACGAACCGGCTTCGTTGCTTACATCTGGTGTAGACACAAAAACCCCTATGGGTAGATAAACGACCTTCTTGCCGGGGGCGCACGCAGCCACACGACCGCTATCAGCGCACACCGGGTTTCAGGTCAAGGTGACCAAGTACTAGTAATAGTAGTCGCACCTTGCATGGTGGCAGTACATTCATTACTGCCTGAGCGGGCAACAAAGCGGGCTCCAGTAGGGCAGGTGCACAACTTCGGAGGAGCCACATTGGTCGCTTGCCAGTTCCTTTGGCAAGCATTGCCTGCTGGTCCTTTACGCTGCAGCGGTTCCATCGGCTTCAGCCGTAGCCTGCCGCCGCACTGCCGACATTCGCTGGACGATCGTCACCAGGCTGGCCAGGGCAAGAAGAATCAGGGTCCCGAACAACACAACCGGCGGGAGCCCCAATCCCGTGAGCCCCGTGATGAGCAGCACGGAAGCCAAGCGTTCTGCGCGCTCTGCGATCCCCACACTGGCTTGGTAGCCCAAGGACTCCGCTTTGGCCCGGGCATAGGAAACAACCATGCCAAGAACCAGGCAGACGACGGCGGCGGTGCCTATTGCCGGATCCTCACCGCCGGTGAAAAACCAGATGGTGAGGCCGGCAAAAATCGCGCCATCGGCGAGACGGTCCAAGGTAGAGTCCAGGAAATTACCCCAACCACCGCTCCGCCCCTGCAGCCTTGCCATGATTCCGTCTACGACATCCGAGAACGCAAAAAAGGCGACCACGACTGAACCCCACCATAAGAAGCCCAGCGGGTAGAGGACGAGTCCTCCCAGGATGACGCCGGCGGTCCCTGCAATGGTCACTGCGTCCGGAGACACACCGATCCTGAGGAGCCAACGCGCTAGAGGTGTAAAAAGTGAAGTGAAAAAGCCGCGCGCATGCCTATTGAGCATTCGACTCCCCCGGCCAGGCTTCGGCCACAAGCTTGCGGACCTCATCAAGGGTCTGCGTAATGGCCTTGGTCTGGGCGATGATCGGGAAAAAGTTTCCATCCCCGCCCCAGCGCGGAACCACGTGCTGATGGAGATGCGCGGCGATGCCTGCACCGCCGGTAACACCTTGGTTCATGCCCAGATTGAAGCCGCTGGGATTCGAAACCTTCCGCAGCACCCGCATTGCCGTCTGGGTAAGATCGGCGAACTCTGCCGTTTCCTCCGCCGTGATGTCCGTGTAGTCGGGAACGTGCCGGTAGGGACAGATCAACAGATGGCCGGGGTTGTACGGGAACAAATTCAGGACCACATAGCAGGTCCTTCCCCTATGGACGATGAGGGATTCCTCATCCGAGCGCGTGGGTCCTACACAGAACGGGCAGTCATCCTTGTTTTTGAATTGATCCTGCCCGCCCTTGATGTAGGCCATACGGTGCGGAGTCCACAGGCGCTGAAACGCGTCCGGTACGCCCGCCAATCCGAAGTCATCGGTTACGTCTGCGTCGCCTGGAAGGTCAGCTGCCGCGCCTGTGTTCTCCTGCACCGTCTATGTGTCCGTTCCGTCAGCTCTCGCGGTTCTTGACGGCGTCAACGATCCTGCGGACCGCCTCGGCCACGGGAACCCCGTTATCCTGGCTGCCGTCCCGGAAGCGGAACGACACCGCACCGGCTTCTGCGTCCTCACCTCCGGCAATCAGGACGAAGGGGATCTTGTCTTTGCTGGCCGTGCGGATCTTCTTCGGGAACCGGTCCGAGGAGATATCAACCTCGGCACGGATTCCTGCAGCTTTGAGCTGGCCAACGACGTCGAACATGTAGTCGTTGAAAGTTTCCGCCACGGGGATTCCCACCACCTGGACAGGAGCCAGCCAGGCCGGGAACGCCCCGGCGTAGTGCTCGGTGAGTACACCCATGAAGCGTTCTACGGAACCGAAAAGGGCTCGGTGGATCATGACCGGCCGCTGGCGTGTGCCGTCGGCTGCCTGGTACTCCAGTTCGAAACGCTCAGGCAGGTTGAAGTCCAGCTGGATGGTGGACATCTGCCAGGTCCTGCCGAGTGCGTCCTTTGCCTGTACGGAGATTTTAGGTCCGTAGAATGCTGCTCCACCCGGGTCCGGTACCAGCTCCAAACCGGAAGCCGCAGCAACCTCGGAAAGAGTGCGGGTGGCTTCCTCCCAAGCGGCATCGTCACCAACGAACTTCTCCTCGTTCTTGGTAGAGAGTTCCAGGTAGAAGTCGTCCAGGCCGTAATCCTTGAGCAGGCCCAGGACGAAGTTCAGCGTAGTGGTGAGCTCGTCCTTCATCTGTTCGCGGGTGCAGTAGATGTGGGCGTCGTCCTGTGTCATGCCACGGACGCGGGTCAGACCGTGCACAACCCCGGACTTTTCGTAGCGGTACACAGAGCCGAATTCGAAGAGGCGCAGCGGAAGTTCGCGGTAGGACCGGCCCCGGGAGCGGAAGATCAGGTTGTGCATGGGGCAGTTCATCGGCTTCAGGTAGTAATCCTGCGCCGGCTTTCGAACGGTGCCGTCTTCGTTGAATTCAGCGTCTACCTGCATCGCCGGAAACATGCCGTCCTTGTACCAGTCAAGGTGGCCGGAGACCTCGTAGAGGTGTCCCTTGGTGATGTGCGGGGTGTAGACGAACTCATAACCTGCATCCACGTGGCGTTGACGGGAGTAGTCCTCCATTGCCTTGCGGATGATGCCACCCTTGGGGTGAAACACAGGGAGGCCTGAGCCCAGCTCATCCGGGAAGGAGAAGAGGTCAAGTTCGACGCCGAGCTTGCGGTGGTCCCGTCGCTCAGCTTCAGCAATGCGCTCCTGGTAAGCCTTGAGGGCTTCCTTGGTGGGCCACGCGGTGCCGTAGATGCGCTGCAACTGCTGGTTGTTCTGGTTGCCGAGCCAGTACGCGGCGGAAGAACGGGTCAACGCGAAGGCGTTGGAGATGATTTTGGTGTTCTGCAGGTGGGGACCGCGGCAAAGATCGCACCAGATGCTCTCGCCGCTCTTTCGATCCACATTGTCGTAGATCGTGATGTCGCCCGCACCTACCTCGACATTGACGCCTTCCACCGCATCGCCTGCGTCGTTCTTCTTGCCCAGCAGCTCCAGCTTGTAGGGCTCGTTGGCCATCGCTTCGCGGGCTTCTTCTTCGGTAACCACACGGCGAACGAATTTCTGGTTCTGGTTGATGATCTTTTGCATCATCTTTTCCAGCGTGCGGAGGTCTTCCGGGGTGAAGGGATCAGCGACGTCGAAGTCGAAGTAGAAGCCGTCAGTGATGTACGGGCCGATTCCGAGCTTGGCGTCGGGGCGCAACTGCTGAACGGCCTGTGCCATAACGTGGGCTGTTGAGTGGCGGAGAACGTTGAGCCCATCGGGGGAATCGATGGTGACGCCCTGGACGTCTGCGCCTTCGGTGAGGACCTGATCAAGGTCCTTCAGCACACCATCCACACGGGCTACAACGACGTCGCGGCGCTCGAAGAAGAGTTCCGCGCCGGTAGTCCCTTCCGTCACCTTGGTCTCTTCGCCATCGACGATGAGGGTGATCTGTTGGGCATCTGACACGGGTGTCTCCTATTCATAGTTAAGGCTTCATAGCTTGTGGCGTACGGGGACCACAGCCAGCCACCGTCAATCGTATCCGCTTCAGCGAAGGCGGCCAAAGCAGCGCGCCGTGGCCGAATCTGGCTAACCGAGGCATGATTCTGCCGGGTTCAGCTACCCAGGCCGGTGATGGCAAGGTTCCTGGAGATGCCGTGGAGCGGCCCATGCTGGGTGTATTCCTCCGGTAGCCCGGTTTCGGCAGGTAGGAGCTCGGCAAATGGCAGCGCTTCGGGCCGGCTGAGGTCCCAGGCTTTGCTGGCGCTCAGGCTGATTCCCTTGGGGCCTGTCCTTCTGGTGGTTCCACGGATCAGCAGCAGGCGGGTACCAAACAGCAGTGGCCCGGATTCTTCCTGCGCTTCATGGAAGAAGACCGAATCCACACAGCCGGTACCGTCGTCGATGCTGATGAAGACGACGCGCCGCCCGCCTCGCATGGGTGGGGTCTGGGTCGCTATTCGGACCCCTGCCACCAGGACTTCGGTCCCGTTGCGCAAGCCCAGGAGTTTGTCTGCCGTTGTAACTCCCAGTTTGTCCAACAGTGGCCTGTGGCTATCCATCAGATGCTCGCTGACATCCACAGCCATGAGATCAAGTTCCGCCCTGACGTTGTCCACCATGGAAGGTTCGGGAAGTTCAGGAGCCAGGTTCCTCAATTCAATATCGCCCAAGGCAAATGACAGTTGACCTTCGATGACGTCTGCAGCTTTTTTCGAGGGGCTGCTTTGGAGTGCCTGCAAATGGTGCACAAGATCGGCCCGGTTAGCCTTTCCGCCAGAGTCTTTATGCAAAGCATCGAAGGCGCCAAGTTGGGCAAGTCTTTTGATGTTCGGTTTGCTCACCCTTGCCCGCGCGCGCAGGTCCGCCAAGGAATCATAAGGTTGCCCGGCCGCGATGCGTTTCAGCTCTGCGCCTGAAAGTCCGTAGATTCCCGTGAGGCTCAAGCGGATTCCGAGCTTGCCCTGGTCGGGGCCCTGTTGGATTTTCTCCACTCGATATTCAGCCTGGCTCCTGTTGATGTCCAAAGGCAGGATGGGAATGCCGAGTCGGCGGGCTTCCGCTACCAGAAGGCGTTTGGGATACATCCCGGGGTCATGTTCCCACAGACCGGCAAGAAAAGCCTCGGGATGATGGGCCTTGAGCCAGGCTGACTGATAAGTGGGCACCGCAAAGGCAGCACCGTGGGCTTTGCAGAAACCAAAACTGCCGAAGGCTTTCAAGGTTCCCCAGACCTTGTCCACCACTTCGGGAGAGTAGTTCTTGATTGCTTCCCTGCGGAAGTACTTCTCCACACCCGGCTCATGCACTTCGTCGCCCAGGGCTCTGCGAAACTCATCAGCCCTGTCCAAACCGCAGCCAGTCATGACGTGGAAGGTCTTCAGGATCTGTTCATGGAACACGGTAACGCCATGGGTCTCTTCCAGCACGGGCTTCAGGTCCTGGTGGGGATAAATCTCAGGAGCAAAGCCATGCCGATGTTCCAGGAAGGGTCGCACCATGTCGGATTTCATGGGTCCGGGCCTGAAAAGTGAGATGTCGATGATGAGGTCGTTGAATTCCCGGGGCGCCATCTTTCCAATGAGCTCACGCTGTCCCGGTGATTCGATCTGGAAGCAACCGAGTGTGTGGGTGCTCCGGATCAACTCATATGTTGGCTCATCGTCGAAGGGTACGGCGTTGAGGTCAATCCTGCCGTCAGGGGCGATGTAGTCGGGACCTGCGCCACCTGGCTCCACTGAATGCCGCCCGGCTGCGACAACTTCAGCCTTGGAAGGATGCAGCCTGATTACTTCCCGAACCGCGAATGCCATGGCGCTCTGCATGCGCACTCCCAGGACATCCAGTTTGAGCATGCCCATGGGGTCCATGTCGTGTTTGTCGAACTGGCTCATGGGCAGGCCCAAACCGCTGGGCTGAATGGGAGTTCGGTCCAGGAGTGTTGCATCTCCCAAAATCACTCCACAGGGATGCATGGAGATGTGCCGGGGCAGCCGATCCAGCCTTTCGGTGAGATCCACCAACAAATCCAACTGCTGGTTCTCCTCCATGGCACCCCGCTCCACGCGCCCGGCAAAATCGCGCAACTCGGGCTTCTCCACCAAGGCTTCGCGGAATTTACGTGCAGAGAATCTCCACAGTTGCTTGGCAATCTCACCCACTTCTTCGTCAGGCATTCCCAAGGCCATGCCTGCATCCCGAACGGCACCACGTGCCCTATAGCCGTTTTGCATGCTCATCAGGGTGACGCGTTCGGCGCCGAAGCGGTCAAAAATCTTTCGGTAAACGTTATGCCTTTCAGCACTTTCCACATCAATATCAATGTCAGGAAGCGTGGACCTGCGGCCGGAGAGGAAGCGCTCGAAGATGAGGTCATGGCGGATCGGGTCAACCTGGCTGATATCGATCAAGTAATTGACCAGGCTTGAGGCACCGGATCCCCTCGCAGCTACCCTGACCCCCATATCGAGGATCATCCTTGAAACTTCTGCCACTGTAAGGAAGTACGAGGCAAAGCCGAGCCTGCCGATGATTCCCAGCTCGTGCTCCAACCGCGAGCGCAGATGTTCTTCTGCATCTCCATTGATGCCCGGGAACCGCCGGATGATTCCGGCTTCGCAGCGTTGGGTGAGTTCAATCATGGGGTCAGCGTCGATGCCGATGATGGAGGCCTCGGGAACTACCGGCTTCTTCCATCCCATATCAAGGACAGGATTGATGCGGCATTTGTCCGCGAGCGCTTCAGTGTTTGCGAGGAGTTTGGTGAGGTCGGCTTTCCCCAGGCCAGCTGCGCTCATGATTTCTTTGCCGAGTTGGAGCATTTGGTGCGGCGTCTTAAGCCAGCCCTGCCCTGTTGGTTGGAGCTTCCCTGTTGGTTGGAGCAGGGGTGCCGTTGAGAGTTCAGGGAGGGATTTGAGGGTTCGTGCGGAGTCGAGGACGTCTGCGGTGGCGGCGCCGTCCTGGGCACAGTAGCGGACGGCGTTGCTGAGGATTGCGGGAATGTTGTATTCGAGTGCGAGCTTGAGCATGCGCACGGCATGAGCTGTGCTTAGTGGTTCTCCGGGGGCGCTGAGGTGGGATACGACTTCAGCGACCATGGTGCCGGGTGGCATGGCGTCGATCCATTGCTTGAAGAGGGTTCTGGGCCTGAGGTATTTGCGGCCTCCCATGGCTTGGCCGACGTCTGAGTCGGGTCCTATCAGCACGGTCAGGACTGGTTTGAGGGTTTTGGGGTCGAGGGTCCTTGAGGCGAGTTCGCCGCGGGTGACTGCAGCGGGGACCGCTCCCCCGGCTTTGCCTGAAGTGCGTGCGTGGGCGTCGGATATAAGGCGGCACAGTGCCCTGTACCCGGCGCCGTTGTTGTTTCCGTGGGCGAGTACGACGACGCGGCCCGCGACTTGGGTGCAGTGGTCGCCGTCGTCGTCGAATACCGCCAGGTCCACCCCTACGATGGGGTCGATGCCTGCGTCCATGCATGCTTTGAGGTGTTTGATGGTGCCGTACAGGCCGTCCCGGTCTGTGCAGGCGAGCGCTGTGGCTCTGTCTGCTGCGGCTGTTTGGGCTAGCTCATCCGGCCAGGAGACGCCGTAGTGTGCGCTGAATGCCGTGGAGGCGTGCAGGTGGGTGAAGCTCAACGTTTACGCCGCTTCTTCGGGTTCTACGGTGCGTGCTGGTGCGGCGTCGTGGATGCGCAGGAGTCTCCAGCGTCCGCTTCCTATGTGCCGGACCAGGTCGAGGGTGATGGGGTGGCTGGTTTCTGCGTCAGATGAGGTTGGCAGGAGTTGGACACGCCAGATCTCGTGGTCAACCAGGCCAGCTCCGCTGCCAAGGGGGGCGCGGCTTTCTTCAAGCCACCATTGGCGCCGTTCGTACCATCGAACAGGTTCGTTGGTGACCGTGTATTGCGTTCCTTTCCATTGGACTTCCCGCGGCTGGCCTGCGTCAGTGCAGCTAACTCCGACAGATTCACTGAACAGCCCCATGCCCTCACCTCTTTACGCCAGGAAACCATATTCGAAAGTATGTTCGAATAAATCAAGTTTACGCCGACGTACCGACAAAACCTACTTCGAAGTTTCAGCCTTCTCCCGGGCTCCGGCCACACGTTTTCCCACCTGCCTCAGCAAGGCGTCACGCCATGGTTGTGCGCCCTGGGCAAGAGCAATGCTCCCCATAGCGGAAGAAGCCGAGCGGAGTAGCTGGGTTCGTATGACCCGCCTGCTGTTGTAGGTGGCGAGTGCCTGGTCAATGGGTTGGTCGTTCAGCAGTTTGCCCAGGGTCACAGCATCGATGAGGGCTTCGCAGGCGCCACGCCCCAGGTTTGGGGTCATGGCGTGCGCGGCATCCCCTACCAGCGCAACGCTCCCTCGCGTGTATCGGCCCATGGGTGGAGTGGTCCAGATGCGTTGCGCCAGTGACGTCTCCGGATTTGCCTGGGAGAGTACACCCCGCACTGCGGACGAGTAGTTGGCATAGCGTTGACGTGTCACTTCGAGTGCCTCTGCGACGTCTACCTTGTCCGGGCCCAGCTCGGAGCGGAAGGAGGCGTACCAGTTGCTTCCCCCTATGGCAGGGGCCAAGCCGAAAATTTCACCGCGTCCCCAGTATTCTCCAACGTCGCGTGGGGACGGGGTTCCGGGAACGACTCCCCGGACTGCCAGGAAGGGCGTGGGCTTTGCCGCACTTCGTTTGCCCCACGAATCCCTCCGAACAATGCTGTTGACTCCATCGGCTCCCACGGTCAACGTGGCTGCGCCAGAAGGTTGATCCACCCTCCCCGCTACCCGGCGTACGGAGACGGGCACCGCGGTGTCCAGCAGCCTCAGCAGTTCGGGTCGGGATACTCCCAACAAACCCTCTCCCTCCATGGACAGCAGGGCTTCTCCGGAGGGCCGTCGAAGTGCGCCGGCTTTGATAATGGCTCCATGATTCCGTACGGCCCCGAGTATCCCCAGCCTGGATAACGCCTGCTGGGCTTCCGGCCACATGGCCAGGGTTGTTCCGACTGCTGGGAGTTCGGTCCGCTGTTCATGGACAGTGACGTCGAACCTGCCGGGGTTGAGCATTCCTGCGAGCGCAAGCCCGGCGATTCCTCCACCAATGATGTCCACTTTTTCCATGGCCACACTGTACTACTACATTTGTAGTACCGATAGGGTTTGAAGCTAGACTTTCGCCATGCCGGACCGCCGAACCGAACTTGCCGACGCAGCGCTCGCAGTCGTTGCTGCCAAAGGCCTCAAGGGACTCACCCACCGGGCCGTCGACGCCCAAGCAGGCGTCGCCGTCGGAACTACCTCGAACTATTTCCGCAGCCGTGCAGCGCTGATAGGGGCCGCCGTCGACCGCGTTGAAGAACGGGACCGCCTCCTGCTCCAGCAGGGTGGAAGGGAAATCCCGACGTCGGTAGCCACCTTGGCGGAGCAGATCGCCGGAGCGGTCATGGGACTCGCGCATGAGAACGCGGAACTGACCCGGGCCCGTTTCGCCTTTGCCCTTGACCAGCCCGATGTTGTGGCTGCCGGGCACGAGCGGCTGGTATCGGCCTTGGCGCAACTGCTCGAAGCCATGGGAATACCAGAAGCCAGGGCCCGGGCGGAAGCAGTATCCGACTACAGCGACGGCCTGGCCATGCACCTGCTGACCGCCCGCAAAGGGCAGCACACGGACAGCGCTACGGTGGCACGGAACGTCCGGCGCTTGCTGGAAGGTTGAAAGTCAAGGGGTGGACGGCAGCCGGTCCACAGAGCAGGATTGTGGCATGAGCACCAATGACGCACTCCTGAAGCAGGTCAACATCTCCGCCGAAGACGACAACCTCGTGGCACGGTTCGAAATCGATGGCAACATACCAGGCTCCGGCGCTTACGTCGTGGGCCTTGTTGCTGCCAGCGAGGACTATTCCTCACAGCGCAGGCTCGGAATCGAGTTCATGAACGGCGAGGCAATCTCGTTCTACTCCTTCAACCATTCCCTCAGTGCCGAGGAGAACTACGACATCAAGGGCGTGGAGCACTCCGGCAACGTCATCACGGGGAACTTCCCGATGTCGGCCATCCACGGCCTCAGCAAAGGCCACGTCATGACGGGCTTCAGCGAAGCCGATGGCCGGGAGTTCCAATCCGGCGTGCCGGTGAACGAAGCCCTCTGACTCCTAGAAGAGACCCTCTACCGGTTCGATGAGTTCCGGTGAGTTGTTACGGACATTGCCCACTGCGGCCCCCACCGGGTCCAGCGTCCAAGCAGCGGCGGCGTCGTGTGCCCTGGACCGGACCATGTCCACCAACCCCTGGGCGTCTTTCCCGCGCGGATCCAACCACGCTTCCATCGTCTCAGTGCTCATGGGCAACGGAACCCTGTCATGGAGGGCAGTCAGTTCGTCAAACACCGAAGCACTGCGCCGGGTTCGCGCCTCCTCCACCGTTGGGGTGTCGGCGGTCAGGATGGACATGGACAGCAACCAGCGGCCCGGATCATCAGGGGAAGCTGACTGGTCCCGCCACCACTCGTACAAGCCCGCAAAGACCAGACCGTGGCCGTCCGCCGGATGCACATAGTACGGTTGCTTGTTCTTGCCCTCGCCCTTCTTCCACTCGTAGTAGCCATCCGCGGGAACCGCACAACGCCTGGACACCGCAGCTTTCTTGAAGGGCGGCTTCTCCAACAACGTTTCGCTGCGGGCGTTGATAAGCCTCGCGCCGCCCTTGGGGTCCTTCGCCCATGAGGGCACCAGCCCCCACTTCGCGACGTGGAGCTGTCGCTTAACGTCGTCGTCAATCAGTCTCTCCAACACAATGGGAACAGCATCCGTAGGAGCCACATTCCACGATTTCCCGAGGGCAATCTCGTTCTCAAGCTCGGCGTCGAAATCGGCAAGCAGGTCCCCCACCGCACGGGCCATCACATAACGTCCACACATGGCAACAGTCTGCCCCCTCCCCGCCGAACGCACCAGCGCAGGCATGTGACGTAACCCGGCTTCGCCACCGAACGGGAATTATTCGGACGCGGGTTACCGTTGATAACAACGAACCATCCCGTGCAAACGATCAATACTGAGGAGAGCTCTGTGGACTTCACTCCCGACTCCGGCACCATCACCATGTTCTCGACCACCTGGTGCGGCTACTGCAACCGCCTGAAGAAGCAGCTGGACGCCAAAGGCATCGGCTACACCGAGATCAACATCGAAGAAGTGGATGGCACTGCCGAACTCGTCGAGCAGCTCAACGGAGGCAACCGTACGGTCCCCACCGTCCTCTTCCCCGACGGAACCGCGGCCACCAACCCCTCAGCCTCCGAAGTCGAAAACCGCTTGGCCGCATAAGCTGCCCACTCGGCTACTGCCTGGGCCCGCACGGAACAATCCACATACTGTCTGTCACCTGTGATAGACAGAATGGGAATCCGTAGCGGGCCCTGCTGCATTAAGGGGCCTGCCCTCCGAGAGCCCGAAGGGAACATCTCCATGGTCCACGCAGTCAAAGGTGTCGTCGTCCGATCCAAAGGCGCACCCGCAACCCTAGAAACCATCCTGGTTCCCGAACCCGGACCGGGAGAAGCACTGGTAGACATCCTCACCAGCGGCGTCTGCCACACAGACCTCCACTACAAACTGGGCGGCATCAGCGACGATTTTCCGTTCCTGCTCGGCCACGAAGCCACCGGCGTTGTCAGCGCGGTGGGCCCCGATGTCACCGATGTAGCCCCCGGCGACCGCGTCGTCCTCAACTGGCGGGCAGTCTGCGGTAACTGTCGTGCTTGCAACCGCGGCCAAGCCCAGTACTGCTTCAACACCCACAACGCCACCCAAAAAATGACCCTCGAGGACGGCACGGAACTCTCGCCCGCCCTGGGCATCGGCGCGTTCACCGAAAAGACCCTGGTCGCCGCCGGACAATGCACCAAGGTAGACCCCGACGCCGATGCCGCCGCTGTCGGGCTGCTCGGCTGCGGCGTCATGGCAGGCTTGGGTGCGGCACTGAACACCGGCGGCGTCAAGCGTGGCGACTCGGTGGCCGTCATTGGTTGCGGCGGCGTGGGCGTAGCAGCCATCGCCGGTGCCGCGCTCGCAGGCGCCACCACCATCATCGCCGTCGACATCGACGCAAAGAAGCTCGAGCGCGCCAAAGAACTCGGCGCGACACACACCGTGGATTCATCCACGGGAGACCCTGTCGAAGAAATCCGCGCCCTGACAGGCGGCTTCGGCGCAGACGTGGTGATTGACGCCGTCGGACGTCCCGAAACCTACAAGCAGGCGTTCTACGCCCGCGACCTCGCAGGCACCGTGGTCCTGGTTGGTGTCCCCACTCCGGAGATGACACTGGAACTACCACTTCTTGACGTCTTCGGCCGAGGCGGATCACTCAAGTCATCCTGGTACGGCGACTGCCTGCCCTCCAGGGACTTCCCCATGCTCGTGGACCTCTACAAGCAGGGCAAGCTGGACCTGGACGCATTCGTGACCGAGCGCATCACCATCAACCAGGTCGAAGAAGCGTTCGACAAGATGCATCAAGGCGCCGTCCTGCGATCGGTGGTTGAGCTGTGAGCGCCGGCAACCTCTCAATCGATCACGTCGTTACTTCCGGGACATTCTCCCTGGACGGCGGAACCTGGGACGTTGACAACAACGTCTGGATCATCGGCGACGACTCCGAATGCATCGTCATCGACCCCGCCCACAACCCCGAAGCGATTCGCGAGGCCGTGGGCGGCCGCACCGTCAAAGCTATTTTGCTGACCCACGGCCATGACGACCACATCAGTTCCGCCGGCGCGTTTTGGGAGCTCGTCAAAGCTCCCATCCACCTGCACCAGGACGACTGGATGCTATGGCGGGCAGTGTTCCCCGAAATTGATCCCGATGTGGCAATCGTGGACGGCGACGAGTTCACCATTGCCGGTGCAACACTGAAAGCGATCCACACTCCCGGACACTCGCCCGGGTCTGTCTCGTTCCACCTGCCCAGCGAAGAAACACTCTTCAGCGGAGACACACTCTTCCAAGGCGGACCCGGTGCGACGGGACGCTCATACAGCGACTTCCCCACCATCATCGAGTCCATCCGGACCAAGCTCCTCCCCCTGCCCGAGGCAACCGTGGTCCGCACCGGACACGGCGATTCCACCACCATCGGCGCGGAAAAGCCGCACCTGGATGAGTGGATCGCCAGGGGTCACTAGCTCCAGCGCGAGCCAGCTTCACGGTTTCGTTCGCGTCAGCCGGCTGCCGACCCGTATACCGGGGCGGCGGCCGGCTCAAGCCTGATAATCACCGACTTCGAGGCCGGAGTATTACTCTCCTCCGCCGTCGAATCCAACGGCACCAGGACGTTCGCCTCCGGATAGTAAGCAGCTGCGCATCCCCGCGCACTGGGGTACGCGACCAAACGCAACTGAGGCAGGACACGGTCAACGCCGTCGTCGGCCTCGCTGTGTACATCCACGTAGCCCCCGTCCTCGAAACCCAATTCGGCCAGGTCCGAGGGGTTGACCAAGAGGACCATGCGGCCTTTCTTTATGCCCCGGTACCGATCGTTCATGGCATACGTGGTGGTGTTGAACTGATCATGTGACCGGATTGTTTGCAGGAGCAGGCGGCCCTTGGGAATCGTCATTGTCTCAAGCTCGTTGACGGAGAACATGGCCTTGCCCGTTGCTGTGGGGAATGTCCTGCTGTCCCTTGGCCCGTGCGGCAAGACGAAGCCATCCTCCTCACGGATGCGGGCATTGAAATCCTCAAACCCCGGCACGACGCGGGATATGTGATCCCGGATGGCGTCATAGTCGCGTCCCAGCCCGACCCAGTCAACCGGCACTTTATCGCCCAGGACAGCTTGGGCCATGCCGCTGACGATGGCCACCTCGGACAACACATTCGGGGCTATTGGCTCAAGCGGACCCACCGAGCGATGTACCGCGCAGACCGTGTCCTCCACGGTGACAAACTGCGCCACGCCGCCCTGCCTGTCGATCTCTGTCCGACCCAACGTCGGCAAGATCAGGGCCTGCTCACCTACCACCACATGGGAGCGGTTGAGCTTGGTTGAGATTTGTACCGACAGACGCGTTTTCCGCACCGCCGCTTCAGCAACCTTGGTGTCTGAAATTGCGTGGACCAGGTTACCTCCCAACGCGATCAGGACTTTGATCCTGCCATCCCGCATGCCCCTAATGCTGTCCACTGCATCGACGCCGGGATTCTGTGGCGGGGCAAAGCCGAACTCCCGCTTGATTGCCTCCAGGAACCATGACGGCATCTTCTCCCAAATGCCCATGGTCCGGTCACCCTGGACGTTGCTGTGTCCACGGATCGGGCACGGCCCTGCGCCGGGCTTTCCGATGTTGCCGCGTAACAGGAGCAGGTTGATGATCTCCTTGATGGTGGGCACGGCCTTCTTGTGCTGCGTAATACCCATGGCCCACGTGATGATGACCTTTTCGGCACGGACGTACCTTGCGGCCAGTTCATCAATATCGGCGCTGCCAAGCCCAGTGGCAATGAGGACATCGCGTTCATTTAATGTGGCGAGGTGAGCTGCCAAACCGACGAAGCCCTGGCAATGCTCATCTATGAACGTGCGGTCCAGCACCCTTCCGGGAGCAGCCCTCTCGGCATCGAGGACACGCTTCGAAAGTGCCTGCAACAATGCCATATCCCCGGCAATGCGGATTTGCAGGAACTGGCCTGCCAGATCTGTGCCCTTGCCTACTAATCCCCGAGGCCGTTGCGGGTTCCGGAAGTTGATCAGACCAGCCTCGGGCAACGGATTCACGGCCACAATCTCCGCGCCCGCTTCTTTCGCTTCCTCCAGGGCCGTAAGCATCCGCGGATGGCAGGTTCCCGGGTTCTGGCCCATGATGATGATCAGGTCAGCCTTGGCAAAGTCCGCATAGGTGATGGCAGACTTCCCCACCCCGATGGTTTCCCCCATCGCGACCCCTGTGGATTCGTGGCACATGTTGGAGCAGTCGGGGAGATTATTGGTTCCGAATGCCCGAACGAAAAGTTGATAGAGGAACGCTGCCTCGTTGCTCGTGCGTCCGCTGGTATAGAACGTCGCCTGGTCAGGGGTCCCAAGCCCGTTCAGCTCCTGGGCGATGACCTCAAACGCCCGGTCCCAACTCACAGGTTCATAATGATCAGAGCCCGCAGCCTTATAGACCGGTTCCACCAACCTTCCTTGCTGTCCCAGCCAGTACTCGGATTTGGACTCCAAGGCACCCAAGGTGTTGTCCGCCCAGAACTGCGTGGGAATCCTGAGTGGCTCCGCCTCCCACCCGATTGCCTTGGCGCCGTTCTCGCAAAATTCAGCCGCCTTACGTTCCGGCGGGTCAGGCCAGGCGCAACTCATGCAATCGAAACCGTCCTTTTGGTTGACGGCCCGTAGTGTCTTCCACGCCCGGGACGGCCCCATATCGGCCATGGCGTGCGGGAGTGTTTCGCTCAGACTGGGCAATCCCGCGGCGGATCTCTTGGGCGGGCTGACGCTGATGCCTACGTCAGAATCCTCAATAGGGTGCTTCTTCCGGCCCATTGTTCCACCGCGATCCGCGTGCTTGGGAAACCCTGTCTAATTCAGACTAGACCCGGGCACCAACACGCTCAACGGACCTGCGGCGACTAGGCCAGCAAAGTCTGGAAGTCGCCGTCGATGATGTCTGCGTAACCGCGGTAAGCCTCAATCACGGCGTCCTCCACCGTTGCTACGTCCAGATGCGGCAGCAGGTCATTCGCAGCCCCGGCAGTGGCGGTGTCCCATTCGAGGCCGAGCGCAGCATAACTCGCGGCCAGTACCTCGCGAATGGGTTTGGAGTCCTCCACCACGATCACGGAGCTGAACAGCCAACCTCCGGAGACGACGCGTTGGGCAGTGCCGATGAGCTTGATGCGGTGAGCAGGAAAATCGGGGTCCTCACCGTGGACGCTGAACTCCCCCGGACAGTACTCCCCCGGAATTTCGCCGACGGCGGCATGGACGCCGACGCTGCGAAGCGCACCGGCCAGCAGCTCACCAAACTCCGAGAAACGGGCTTTGGCACGCACGATCGCGTCGGGATGCGGCTCAATATGATCTATGACCAAGGTCCCTTGGTGATACGCGGCGGCGCGGCCCCCGGCTTTGCGTATCAGGGGCTCAAAACCGAGTTCCCGGCATGCCTCCTCCGCTGCGTGAAAACCAGGAAGGTTTGCATCGCGCTGGCCGAAAGCCACGGTAGGTTGCGGACGATACAGGCGGAGGGACGGACCGAGCTTGCCGTTGCGGGCACGCTGAAGCAGCTCCAAGGCGAAATCGAGGTCTCCCGCCGCCCCCATCGAATCCTTCTGGCGATAAACCGTAAGCTGGCGGGTCCCTGCTTCCGAGCCGCCCATCAACTCTTCCTCAACGTCAGGATCTGTTCAGCCCGCCCAAAAGGTCCGTTGGCATCATGGAGCACAGTGGATGTCAGGCCGATGCCGTCAGCCCCGAAAGAGACCTTGTTGTCCAGCCCCAACCATTCACCAGACGGAGCACGATACATGTGAATCTGAAGATCAACATTGGGAAAAATGTAGCTGTTTTCGCCCGGCGGAACTCGGGCCGCGATGCCGTTCGCGGTGTCCACCAAGCCCATGAGGCGGGCGAGATCGGTGCTGTCGTGTTGGTCGGTCAGCGGGTGGGATGTCCGGATCCACACCTTCCCTGATCCTGGACGGTGTCCTTCGGCAATGCGCATCTCCAAGGACCGGATGTATCCCCCGGGCCACACGCTGGCGCCATCCCATGGCTTGCATTCGTCGGGGGCCGGCATGGACTCGTCTTCCACTGCGGCTACAGCACTGGTGTCGCTGGTGACCATACGCCACGCGGCAGCACGGATAGCCACACGGCCTCCCGCGGAAAGCTCTGCCTGGATAAGTTCGATGGTCCGTCCCGGCCTCAACGTCGATGTGGTCACCTGGAACTCGCCGCCGGGAATCAGCCCGAGGATTTCGTAGCTGATCCGCGCCAGGCGGACGTCGTCCCGGGGTTCATGGCGCACCAGGGCATCGGCAATGATGCCCGAGGCGGGGGCCATGTGTTGTTCATGGGGATTCCACGCACCTTGGGCATGGATGGTGGACCGGTAGCGGCCCTCGCCCAATGATTCGTAGTAAAAATCGCCGTCCGCCAGTTCCGGTAATGCAGTAGTCAACCCAGGCCTTTCGCCGATCCAGCTGTAGAACTCAGACCACTGTATCCGCTGATTTGGTCCTCGCCCGACGCCGACGGAACACGACAACCCAGACGACGATGGCCGCCAAGGCTGCGATTCCCACCGCAGCACCAACTGGCGACGCCGCCGCTACCGCCAGCCACGCCTCCAATGCAGCAAGGCCAATGGTCGCGTAAAGCAGTGCCCAGATGACAGAACCCGTCACGGCGGCGGGCAAGTACCGCCGGAGCGGCATGCGGGCAGCGCCCGCTGCAAGGTTGATGGCCGTCTGGAGGCCGATGGTCAGGAAAGAGAGTACGACGGCGTATGGTCCCCAGCGCTGTATCAGGGCCTGGGCCCGCGCTGCTTTGGGCCGCTCCAAAGAATCACCGAAGCGGGTGTGCGCGAGTCCGGCCACCGCTCCCCGCCCAATCCAGTAGGTGACGTTGACGCGGATCATGACGATCGCGAAGAGCGCCGCGAGTGCGACGCCGAAAGGCAAACTCATGATCTGGTCCACTCGACTTAGGCTACCCTAAGCAGCGGGTCAATGAAGACCCGGGCTCATGTACTGCACGGCGGAAACTCTGGACGTGCCAAACCGTAGGACCAGTGCGAACCCTAGGATGAGTGGATGGACCTCCGCGATGCCGCCCAGGAGCTGTACGCCGTGACACCCCGTGATTTCACGGCGGAACGAACCGCGCTTGTCCGCAAAGCGAAGGTTGCCGGCCAGAAGGACCTGGCTAAAGAGATTGGCAACCTCCCAAAGCCGGCCGCCGGCGCCTGGGCCATCAACATGCTGGCCGTTCACAAGCCCGAGGTGATTGACGGCGTCGTACGCTTTGGTGTTTCGCTGCGAACCGCCCAAGAGGAGGGCGACGCAGAAGCGTTCCGCGAACTCGGACAGCAGCGCCAAAGCCAACTGACATCTGCTGTGCATGCGGCAAAGGATCTTGCCTCCGAGCTTGGCGCTCCTCTTAGTGCTGCCGCGGCATCCGACGTTGAGCAAACGTTCAGGGCCGCCATGGCCGATGCCGGGGCCGCCGCCGCGGTAGGAACCGGGCGGCTGGTGCGGGGGCTCAGCGGGAGCGGCTTTGAGGCAGTGGACCTTACAGGTGCCATCGCTGCGACCGGGCCGGATGACGAAGCTGGCCCCGTATCTGCGAAGGCGCCTGCAAAGCGCGCGGCCAAGACGGAACCGGCGACAACTCCCAGGGCCGCCACGACCTCCAAACAGAAGCCGTCCAAAGAGAAAACATCCAAAGACGAAGCGACGTCCCTCGCCGATCGGCGTGCCGCCAAACAACAAGCAGCACTGGAAGTGGCCCGCCGCGAATTCGAAGCCGCCGACAAGGACGCCAGGGAAGCAGAAGCGGCAGCAGCCGAGGCGTGGGACACCGTCAAAGAGTTAGCCGGCCGTCGAACAGACCTCAAATCCGAGATCGAAGACATCAAGAAGCGTCTGGCCACTCTTGAAGCCGAACTCATTGGGATTACCCGTGATGCGGAATCCGCGGAATCAGACAAGAAGCGTGCGGTCCGGGCCGCAACGCAGCAACGACGCGCCGCGGACCAAGCCCAACGGCGCGTCGAGCGGCTGAGCTAGTCCTTCTTCTTAGCCGGCGACTTCTGCAGGTGGTGCGTGGCCGGGCCTTCCAGGTACTTTCCTTCCGGGGTGAAGCGCGAACCGTGCAAGGGGCAGTCCCACGATTTTTCAGCGTCGTTCCAGGTCAATAATCCGCCCAAGTGCGCGCAGCTGGCGGACACCATGCAGACCTTCCCGTCCACGGTGGACACCGCCGCCGGCTCGCCCTTGTAGAGCCCGACGACGCCACTGCCTTCCGGTGGGCGCGTTGCGTCAGTGATTTCAGGGTTGCTCCTGACCTTGGCTTTGTCCTCGATCATCCGTTTGGCGGTGCTGGCATTGAGGCGAATGGCTTGGATGGCACCTTGGGGTGATGTGACCCGGTGATGGATGGCCGTGGCCCAGTCGGACTGGCCACCCAGGATGTCCGAGGTGATGGACAGGGCAGCAGCCACCCCGTTGCTCATCCCCCATTTGTTGTAGCCGGTGCCAAAGAAGATCCGTCCGTGGCCACGGGGAAGTTTGCCGAAGAACGGCATCAGGTTAGTGGCTTGATAGTCCTGCGCCGACCAGGTGTGGGTCACCTCGGCACCGGGGTAGTGCTCATTGGCCCATCCCAGCAGGTCATTCAGATGCTGTTGCGGCGAAGTGGCGCGGCCACCGGTATGCCCGTAGCCGCCAACCAAGAGCAACTCGCCCTCGGGAGTGGGATAGGTCCGCTGGGATCGGGTTGGCGCGTCGATGGACAGGTACATTCCCTTCGGAATGTCCCCTGCCACGCGAAGGGCGGCGGCGTAGGAACGGTTCGGTTCGAGCTTGGCGAAGTACAAGCCGCGGTCCAGGATGGGCGTTCCTGTGGCAACCACCACAGTGTCCGCAGTGAACGTTCCTTTGCGGGTGGCCACTTCCAACGGCAGATCTGAGCCCACGTTCTGGACCTGCACGCCCTCAACGATCAGGCCGCCGTGCTCCCGGACATCGCTGGCGAGGGTCTCAAGGACATCCATGGGGTGGATCTGCGCTTGGTCTTCGAGCTCCAGCGCCTCCACAACAGGGAACGGCAATCCGGGATCACGGCTGAAATGGACATCCAAACCCGCGTCCCGCGAAACGGCAGCTTCCTTGCGGAGCCGCTGCCCGCCCTCGTCGGTGGTTGCGAAGGTGACCGCGGTCCTGCGCTGGAAGGGGACGCCTTGCTGCTCCATGTACTGCGCAAGCCAGGCTTGTCCGGTCTTGTTGGCTTCCACATAGGCCTGGACCACCTTCAGCGAGTACTGACTGCGCAACGCGGAAAGCACACCGCCCTGCAGGAGGCTCAGCTTGCCAGTGGTATTTCCCGTAGTCACAGCGCCTAGTGTTCGGGCCTCGAAAACCACCACGCGCTGGCCGGAGCGGGACAAGAGCAACGCTGCGACCATTCCGGTGAGGCCGGCGCCCACCACAATCGTGTCAAAGTGCTTCTCAGCGGGGATTGCGTCAGACGTGAAGTGAGATTTGCGGTCTAGCCATAGCGATTTCATCGAACAATCCGCCTCTCAAACTCACTGGCATGTGTTGAGGGAAACGCTAGGCGGGTCGCTGGTGCTTATCAAGGGGTGGCGGTGTCTCTCGCCAGAGCCGCTGCATGCCGTAGTTCGGGGTCAGGATCAATCGCCCAACGTTCCAGTACGCGTTCTGCGCGTTCCTTCGCGAGTCCCTCCAGCCGCGCAATGAGAGGCCTCACAACGTCTGCAGCCAGGGGATCCACCAGCTCCCGGGTTCCTGCACGCCTGATGAAGCCTTCGATACGGGTGAGGTCCGTGTTGACGAGAAGCCCGACCTTGGTTTGCAGCAGAACCACCGCTGCGAGGCGGCGTTCGAAGACCGGCTCCTCCCAAAGTTCCGAGCTCAGGGCAGTGATGTCGTCATGGTTGAGGTTCTTGTACCGCTTCAGCGCATCCCGGACCGTGCCACGCACCGCGCCCACGGACGCGCCGTATACCTTCAGGCTCCCGCCCAGTCGCTCACTGGCCTCTGCCGCCTTCTCCCAGGTCGATTCCATCTGCAGGGTGTAGTCCACGAATTCACCGGCTTCACTCACCTGTCTATTTTGTCAGTGCCTCCCCCTAGCGTGATGACAACAGCAATCGACAGGAGCAACATGCCGTCCCAAGAGCTCGCCACCGAGGCATCCTTTCCGGGTGTCCCCGCTGCTTCGTCCATGCCCGACTGGTACCCGACACTGCTCAACACCGTGGCTCAAGAGGTCCGTGTCGGCAGGACCCGGGCGCTGGCAGCCGCCAATAGCGAGTTGTTGAATTCTTACTGGAGTATCGGCCGGCAGCTCGCCGAGCGTGAATCCCAGCAAGGCTGGGGAGCCAAGGTGGTCACCCGCTTGTCCGCCGACATCCGCACACGGTTCCCGGAAGCAAAAGGCTTCTCCCCCAGGAACCTGAGGTACATGAAGAGCTTCGCCCAGGCATGGCCGGACTTTCAAATGTTGCAAGCGCCGCTTGCAACATTGCCCTGGTACCACCAGATCGCACTGCTTGAAAAGCTCGACGACGCCGCCACGCGCCTTTGGTACGCCGCGGCGGCTGCCCAACACGGATGGTCGCGCAACGTGCTGACCCACCAGATCTCAACGCGTCTGCACGAACGCTCAGGGCAGGCCATCACCAACTTCAAAACCACCATGATCCCTGCCGATTCGGACCTCGCGCAGCAGGCGACCAAGGACCCCTACGTCTTTGACTTTCTGTCCATGAGTGATCGGCACACCGAACGGGACCTGGAGCTGCAGTTGGTGAAACACGTGGAGAAATTCCTGCTGGAGCTGGGCCAGGGTTTCGCCTTCGTTGGTGAGCAGGTGCGGCTGGAGATTGCCGGGGACGAGTTCTTCGCGGATCTGCTCTTCTATCATCTGAAGTTGCGCTGCTACATGGTCATCGAACTCAAGGCCGTGAAGTTCGAACCTGGGTTCCTCGGTCAATTGGGTATGTATATGGCGGCCGTGGACGACCTCATGGCGCATCCCGACGACAAGCCCACCATCGGCCTGCTGTTGTGCAAAGAGAAGAACAGCGTGGTGGCCGAGTACGCCTTGCGTGGGTTCAACGCTCCTGTGGGCATCGCGGAGTGGAAAACCTCCCTTGCTGACTCCTTGCCTGATGAGTTGGTGGCGAGCCTGCCGAGTATCGAGACCTTGGAGGCCGAGCTGGCGAGCGAGGCTGCACGGTTGCAGGGCTAGGGGTGTTTAGACGTTGTCCTTGAACCATGTCAGGGTGTCGTTCCAAGCCGCAGTTGCCTGGGCCTCCACGTAGCGCTCACCTGTGTCATTGTGGAACGCGTGGTCCACGCCGGGGTACACCTTGAGCTGGTGCTTGACCGTTGAGGCATCCAAGGCTGCCTGCAGTTGGGGCATCGCGCCGGTGATACGTGCATCGTTCTCCGCGTAGACGCCAAAGACCGCCGGTTTGATGGAGGGGACCTTGGCCAGGTCCGGCGCGGGACCGTAGAAGGCGGATGTTGCTTTCAGTCCTTCGACCTCGGTGCTTGCCTGCCATGTGATGCCGCCGCCGAAGCAGAAACCCACCATGGCGATCCGGCCCTCTTCGACGAAGTCCTGGCCCTTGAGGTGTTCGAAGGCGGCTTTGAAATCGTCCACGTGCCTTTGGGCGCCCGCCTGCGTCAGAGCGCCGGGGACAGCATCCGGATCCATACTCGCTGTGCCGCCCTCCCTGCTCAGCAAATCCAGCGCCAGCGCCGCGTACCCTTCCTTGGCGAAGCGCCGGGCGACGTCCTGGATGTGCGGCGTGAGCCCTCGGTTTTCATGGCAGATCAAGACGCCGGGACCCTTTTGGCTCCCCTCGGGCCTAGCCAGGTACGCGCTGATTTCCGTCCCGTTTGCGGGGAACGTCACTGTTGCCGTCGTCAGGCCCGCAGCACCTTCCGGGACAGATAACGGACTCTTGGCGTTGGGAACTGCAGTGGTCGCGGTCCCTGTTCTTGCCGCCTCGGATGTCGGTGAAGGCGTGGGCATGGGGTCGGTGGTTTGGGGAACCTCGTCCGGTGTACAGCCCACCAAAGTCATGGCCGCCGCAGCCGCGGTCATGCTTCCCATGATGAACGCCACCCGTCTGGTGAACGTCTTGTGCGACATGTCCCCCGACCGGAAGTCGTCGTAGAACTCTTCGATCAAGTACTTTTCGAACTTGCCCAGCTGAGTCATGGTGAACCTCCCGAAGATGGCAGTTATCCTCCCCTGATGTGAAGACGCGGACAAGGGCGGGATGGTTCAATCTCAGTCCCGGGCGAAGCGTCTAAAAATGTCAGTGCCTCCTGCGAGAGTAGGGACATGGAGCAGATCCGGGAAAGGCAAACGAAGACAGCGGTGTCCGCTGCGCCTCTTCGTGCCATTTCCCGAGGCGTGTCTCAACCCGGCGCGGTTTCGGCCGGTTCGGTTTCGGCCGGTTCGGTTTCGGCCGGCACCGTGAGTGGGGACCTGATTGAGCAGTTGCGGGTTTTGGAGGAGATGAAGTCGGCCATTACGGCTTTGCAGGCGCGGGTTGCTGTGGCTTTTGATCTTGCCCAGCGTGCCGAGCAGGCCGAGGCCGGTGTTCCTGTTTCGGAGCGTGGCAGTGGTGTGGGTGCTCAGGTGGCGTTGGCCCGGCGGGAGTCGCCGAATCGTGGGTCCCGGTTGCTGGGTTTGGCGAAGGCCCTTGTGCTGGAGATGCCGCGGACGTTGGCGGCCCTGAAGGCGGGGCAGTTGAATGAGTGGCGGGCCACGCTGCTGGTGAAGGAGACGGCGTGTTTGTCTGTTGAGGACCGGTGCGCGGTGGATGAGGAGCTCGCTCCCGATACCGGGACTTTTGAGGGGAAGGGCGATAAGGCGATTGTTGCGGCGGCGAAGGCTGCGGCGTATCGGCGGGATCCGCGGTCGGTGGTCGGGCGTGCCAGCCGTGCCGCCGCCGAGCGGATGGTGAGCCTGCGCCCGGCGCCGGACACCATGACGTACCTGACCGCGCTGCTTCCTGTGGCCCAAGGGGTGGCTGTTTACGCTGCTCTTTGCCAGGCTGCTGATTCGGCCCGTTCCAGCGGTGATGCGGGCTCTGGTGTTGTCCCGACCCGTGGTCAGGTCATGGCCGATACCTTGGTCGAGCGCGTCACCGGCACACCTGGCGGGATTTCAGGGATCAACCTGGACCTCGTCATGACCGACCGCACCCTGTTCCAAGGTGACAGCGAACCAGCCCGGCTCAAGGGCTACGGAATAGTCCCCGGAGAATGGGCAAGGGAACTTCTCGGCCCGGGACAAACCGCAACCGCGAAACCGACTGCAACCCAGGGGCAGACCGCAACCCTGGAACTGACCGCAACCTTGGGGCAGGCAGCGGCGAACCTATCCTCCGGCCGGGGGCGAACCGGCAAAGATCACGCGGGAACGCCGGATACAGAGCTCACTGTCTGGCTTCGCCGGCTCTACACCGCGCCGGCCAGTGGCGAGCTCCTGAGCATGGACTCCAAAGCCCGGCTCTTCCCGACGAGGCTTCGGCGTTTCATTGAAACCCGCGACGATACCTGCCGGATGCCGTACTGCGATGCGCCCATCCGGCATATCGACCATGTGGTTCCTTGGCGTTCCGGAGGGAAAACAAACCTCGCCAACGGTGCAGGACTGTGCGAGGCGTGCAACCACACCAAGGAAAACCCCGGCTGGGCCACCAAAACCGTACACGCCGACGTGCACGGGGGTACGCACACCCTGGAAATCAGCACCCCCACCGGGCACAGCTATCAATCGAAAGCCCCACCCCTACCCGGACACCGCCCCTCCAGAACGTAACCACTCATCGGCGGCGCTGCGACGCCTCAAGTTGCGCACAAAAAAGGCGGACAGCGATCGCTCGTTGTCCGCCTTCTAAAAGTCGACTTATAGACGACGTCTTAGAACTCCCAGTCCTCATCTTCCGTGTTGACAGCTTTGCCAATCACGTAGGAGGAGCCTGAGCCGGAGAAGAAGTCGTGGTTCTCGTCGGCGTTCGGGGACAATGCCGAGAGGATGGCCGGGTTCACGTCGGTGACGGAAGCCGGGAACATGGCCTCGTAGCCGAGGTTCATGAGCGCTTTGTTGGCGTTGTAGTGCAGGAACTTCTTGACGTCCTCGGCCAGGCCGACACCGTCGTAGAGGTCGTGCGTGTACTGGACTTCGTTTTCGTACAGCTCGAAGAGGAGCTCGAACGTGTAGTCCTTAATTTCCTGCTTGCGGGCCTCGGAAACCTTCTCCAAGCCCTTCTGGAACTTGTAGCCGATGTAGTAGCCATGCACGGCCTCATCGCGAATGATGAGGCGAATGAGGTCAGCCGTGTTCGTGAGCTTGGCTCGCGAGGACCAGTACATGGGCAGGTAGAAGCCCGAGTAGAACAGGAAGCTCTCCAGCAGCGTGGAGGCAACCTTGCGCTTCAGGGGATCGTCGCCCTGGTAGTAGTCCATGACGATCTGGGCCTTCTTCTGCAGGTTCTCGTTTTCGAGGGACCAGCGGAAAGCGTCGTCAATCTCCTTGGTGGAGCACAGGGTGGAGAAGATGGACGAGTAGGACTTGGCGTGCACCGACTCCATGAAAGCGATGTTGGTGTACACAGCTTCTTCGTGCGGGGTGATCGCGTCCGGAATCAGCGAGACGGCGCCGACGGTGCCCTGGATGGTGTCCAAGAGAGTGAGGCCAGTGAAAACGCGCATGGTGAGCTGCTGCTCGTCCGGCGTCAGTGTGTGCCACGACTGGACGTCGTTGGACAGCGGCACCTTCTCCGGGAGCCAGAAGTTATTGACCAGGCGGTTCCAGACTTCCACGTCCTTGTCGTCCTGGATCTTGTTCCAGTTGATGGCCTCGACGTGTGTCAGCAGCTTGACCTTTTCGGTCATTTCATCCCCTTAAAGCGATGGTTTTCTTGAGATAAGCCTACGACGGCGGGTGGTAACCCGCCGTCGTGCTCTTTAGTTTTATGTGAGGCCGAGGCCTCAACTAATCAACCAAAAACGGTTGACTACAGCATGCAGCTGACGCAGCCTTCCACCTCAGTCCCTTCCAGCGCGAGCTGGCGGAGACGGATGTAGTAGAGGGTCTTGATGCCCTTGCGCCATGCGTAGATCTGCGCCTTGTTGATGTCACGCGTGGTGGCGGTGTCCTTGAAGAACAGCGTCAGGGACAGGCCCTGGTCCACGTGCTGCGTGGCAGCGGCGTAGGTGTCGATGATCTTCTCGTAGCCGATTTCGTACGCATCCTGGTAGTACTCCAGGTTGTCGTTGGTCAGGTACGGAGCCGGGTAGTAAACGCGGCCGATCTTGCCTTCCTTGCGGATTTCGATCTTGGCGGCCACCGGGTGGATCGAGGACGTGGAGTTGTTGATGTAGCTGATGGAACCGGTAGGCGGCACGGCCTGCAGGTTCTGGTTGTAGATACCGTGCTCCATGACGGAAGCCTTCAGCTCGCGCCAGTCATCCTGGGTGGGGATGTGGTGGCCGGCGAAGAGCTCGCGGACGCGCTCCGTCTCCGGAACCCATTCCTGCTCGGTGTACTTGTCGAAGAACTCACCGGAAGCGTAGGTGGACTTCTCGAATCCGCCGAACTTCTGGCCGGTCTCAATGGCCAGGCGGTTGGAAGCGCGCAGGGCGTGGAACAGCACCGTGTAGAAGTAGATGTTGGTGAAGTCCAGGCCCTCTTCGGAACCGTAGTGGACGTGCTCACGGGCAAGGTAGCCGTGGAGGTTCATCTGGCCGAGGCCAATCGCGTGGCTCTGGGCATTGCCCTGGGCGATGGAAGGCACGGAGTTGATATACGACATGTCCGAAACAGCGCTGAGGGCGCGGATGGAAGTCTCAATGGAGAGTCCAAAGTCCGGCGAATCCATGGTCTTGGCGATGTTCATGGAACCGAGGTTGCAGGAAATGTCCTTGCCAACGGTCTCGTAGCTGAGGTCCTCGGCGTAGATGGACGGCGAAGAAACCTGCAGGATCTCCGAGCACAGGTTGCTCATGGTGATCTTGCCGTCGATCGGGTTGGCCCGGTTCACGGTGTCCTCGAACATGATGTACGGGTAGCCGGACTCGAACTGGATCTCCGCGAGAGTCTGGAAGAACTCGCGGGCGCTGATCTTGGTCTTCTTGATCCGGGAATCATCAACCATCTCGTAGTACTTCTCGGTCACCGAAATATCGGAGAACGGAACGCCGTAGACCTTCTCGACGTCGTACGGGGAGAAGAGGTACATGTCCTCGTTCTTCTTGGCGAGCTCGAACGTGATGTCCGGAACCACGACGCCCAAGGAAAGCGTCTTGATGCGGATCTTCTCGTCAGCGTTCTCACGCTTGGTGTCCAGGAAGCGGTGGATGTCCGGGTGGTGGGCGTGCAGGTACACGGCACCTGCGCCCTGGCGGGCACCGAGCTGGTTGGCGTAGGAGAAGCTGTCTTCGAGGAGCTTCATCACGGGGATGACGCCGGAGGACTGGTTCTCGATCTGCTTAATCGGGGCGCCGTGCTCGCGGATGTTGGTGAGCGAAAGAGCTACACCGCCGCCGCGCTTGGAGAGTTGGAGGGCGGAGTTGATGGCGCGGGCAATCGACTCCATGTTGTCCTCGATGCGGAGCAGGAAGCACGAGACGAGCTCGCCGCGCTGAGCCTTGCCGGCATTGAGGAACGTGGGAGTGGCCGGCTGGAAGCGGCCGTCAATGATTTCGTCGACGAGGCGGTTGGCCAGCTCTTCGTCACCGCGGGCCAGGTGGAGGGCCACCATGCAGACGCGGTCTTCGTAGCGCTCGAGGAAACGCTTGCCGTCAAAAGTCTTCAGCGTGTAAGACGTGTAGAACTTGAAGGCGCCGAGGAAGGTCTCGAAGCGGAACTTCTTTTTGTACGCGCGGTTGAAGAGGTCGCGGATGAAGTTCATTGTGTACTGGTCGAGGGTTTCGCGCTCGTAGTACTGGTTCTTCACCAAGTAGTCGAGCTTCTCTTCCAGGTCGTGGAAGAACACCGTGTTGTTGTTCACGTGCTGCAGGAAGTACTGGTGCGCAGCTTCACGGTCGGCTTCGAACTGGATCTCACCGTTGGGGCCATACAGGTTCAGCATGGCGTTGAGCTCGTGATAACCCAAGCCCTTGAAAGCCTCAGGCAGCGGCTTCTTGACCGTGTCCACAGCGCCCCCGGTTACTTCTGTTTCTGCGACAGTTGTGTCCAAAACTTTTCCAGCCCTTCGTTGACCCGTTGAACGTCTTCCGGCGTCCCCATGAGTTCAAATTTGTAAAGATGCGGCACCTTGCACTTGACGGAGATGATGTCCCCCGCTGCGCAGTAGTTATCCGCGAAATTGGTGTTCCCTGCTCCAATAACACCCCGGATCAGTTTCCTGTTCCGGGGATCGTTCAAAAACCTGATGACCTGTTTCGGCACCGAACCTTCACCGTTTGTTCCGCCGTAAGTGGGCAGCACAAGGACGAAAGGTTCAAGGGCCTGAAGCGGCGCATCCTGGGCATAGAGCGGGATGCGCGCTGCATCCCTGCCCAATTTTTGGACGAATCGTTTGGTGTTCTCGGAAGTCGAGGAAAAGTAGATGAGGTGACTCCTGGTGGTGACAGCTTCCGCAGCTTCGCGTACGGTTGCCGTTGCCAGCGGTGCCATGGGAGTCACCTCCACTACATAGGAATTCTGAGTTTGCTGTGGTGGCGAAGTTTGAATGGAAACTTAGGCCACGGAGGAAACAGCCTGGGCCAGTTCCTCGATCTTGTCCGGACGGAAACCAGACCAGTGGTCCTGCTCGGTCACGACAACCGGCGCCTGCATGTAGCCCAGGGCCTTGAGGCGCTCAAGGGCCTCGACATCCTGGGAGATGTCGACACTCTGGTAGGCAATGCCCTTCTTGTCGAGTGCGCGGTAGGTTGCGTTGCACTGAACACAGGCCGGCTTCGTGTAAACCGTAACGGTCATGATCCCTGTCCCCTTAGTTGAAGTCTGTCGCTCTTCGTATCTGGCGGGCTCAACCGGAACTAGTTTCTGAATCCGATACCGGCCCGCGGGCTGCTGTGGCAGCCAACACGCTTATTTAGTCTTGTGCTGGTTTCCCGCTCAATCCGTAAATCGATACTACATGTAGTGCAAGCGCCTCGCCGGAACCCCAAGATGATGTATTACAAGTATGTCATTCAATCCACCGCTCGTCCACAGGCGGGGGCCCTCAAAATGTCCGTGATTCCGCCGAATTGAGAGATGTCATCCACACCCTGTGGACTACTTAGCCACATTTAATCTTCAGCGTGTCGCCCGGATACGGCGTGTCGTGACACTTTGAAAATGTGGCGTGGCGAACAGCTAAAATCGGCTGATGGTCAACCTTCTCCATCTCCGCACCTTGATGGAGGTCACCCGGTTGGGTTCCTTCGCAGCCGCTGCCGCCCAACTCGGCTACACAGCTTCCGCAGTCTCCCAACAGATGGCTGCGCTGGAACGCGATACCGGCGTCGAGCTCTTCCAACGGTCAGCCCGCAGCGTTGTCCCAACGGAGGCCGCGTTGACCATGACCCGGCACGCGTCGAAAGTGCTGACCGACGTCGAGGCCCTCATGGCGGCTGCCTCAAGGACCAATGACTCCCCCGCGCAGGAACTAAGGCTGGGCATTTTCCCCAGCCTCGCAACCTACGTACTGCCGGACATCCTCAGGAATGAGCGATGGAGCGGACTGGGTATTGAGCTGCGGGTCTCCGTGGCCGAGCCGGCACAAACCATTCAAGGCCTGCGCAGCGGCGGTGAACTGGATGTGGCACTTGTGTACCAGGTGGGGCAGTCCGGTCTGGCGTGGCCGCATTCACTGGAACGCCAGTGGATAGGCGACGACGACTTCCGCGTAGTGCTGCCGGCATCCTGGAAGATCCGCGAGGACGCCGAGATCGAAGCAGCACATCTCTCCGACATGCCATGGATCGTCCACCACCCGGGCACCAGCGATGCCCTGGTGATCGAACGCCTGTTCGCCAGCTGCAACCTGCACCCCCGGGTGGTGGCGTACAGCGACGATTTCCACGCGAGCCTGGAGATGACAGCCGCCGGCCTTGGTGCCTCGCTGGTACCGGAACTGGCCCTGCGGCACCGGCCACCCGGCGTCGTGGTCCTTGACGTACCGGACATCCGGCTGGCCCGGAACGTGTTCGCCCTTCTCATCAACGAAAAGCGCACAGCCCAAGTGCAGTTGTTCACACAGTTGCTTGCGGACACTCTCAGGGACACCTCGGGAAAGAGTGGTCTTCACCCCCTGAAATCCGCTCCTGTCAAGGGCCGCAAGCTCCAGAGGTGAATTGCTGCGAAGTGCTGGAACCCGCCGGTTGATGGGGTTAGATTGATCACATGGGCAAGGTAGCGAGCAAACATTTTGGGGAGATCGAGCTCAATCACGGGCGTGAACATTGCTTCGTCGCGAGACACGAACTTGGCGGCAACCAGCTTGAGCTGGACCTCAATGTCACCGCGCACGACCACTTCGATGAGGCGGCCATGCGCAAGGTGGACTATAGATTGCGCTTCCTGCCGGAACTAGTGGATCAGGTCAGGGAGATGATCGCCGATGAACTCGACCAGGACGGCACCAATCCCCAACAGTTCCTGCACTTCCACAGCTCGCAGCTCAAGGAAGAGCAACTCGAATCGGTCTTTGGTGTCAGCGACAAGGGCCAGCTCACCAACGACGTCTTCCTGAAAGCCCTCAAACTCGGCCATGTGGCCATCTATCCGGGTCAGCCGGAGCGGTACTTTGTGTTGGACTTCACCCTCGGCTCGCACTTCACCGACGAGCTGCTGGTAGTGGCCGCTGATGAGGACGGCGTGGTGGACGACGAAATCCTGTGGGAGTCGTAAACAGCTTTTAACCGCGAACGACGGCGGCCGGTCACCTTTTCGGGTGACCGGCCGCCGTCGTTATGGCTGGCTTGACGAGGTTGTGCAGGACTCTTCAGTCTCCACGTAGCCACGGGTCTTCAAACCGCAGTCGGGGTTGACCCAGAGCTGGCGGGACGTGCGGGCACGGACGTCCTCGCGGCGGACGCCTTCAGCGGTTGCGCGGGACGCGATCACAGCAGATGCTTCGTCAAGTCACCATGGCCTATCCATACCCGGGGCTTTGTCCGGTCCTCGCAGGTACTCGCCGCGTTCCTGACCCTCCGAACGCTCCCGCTGGGCCTGTTGCGCGTTCTCTTCAAGTTGCTGAAGCTGTTCCTGTTTGAGGGGCGACGGCGCTTCCTGGTTGGGGGTGGCTGGATCGTCGTTCCGCGACTCGCCCTCGGTGATTTTGCCGGCCAGCCGGTCCTGGGCCGCGTCCAGGCTGCCACCTTCTCCGGCGGCGTTTGCCGGACCTTCCGCGTGGCACTGCGGCGGTGCGCTTTTTGCTGCCGCCATAGCTTCCCTGAACAGTTGGGCGGCGGCATCCCGATCCCCGGCGGCGTCCCCCAGCTTCTCAATGCTGAGGACCAGATTGACGCGCACTTTGCACTCATCTACGCCGGAGCCGGCCCTCAGCGCTGACTCAAAGTCCTTCCGCGCAGCTGTGAAGTCGCCCGCCAAAACGTGGGCATCCCCGGAGGCGAAATGTGCCTTGTGCGGCTCTAGGATGTTGGCTATCTGCAGCCAAGACGCCGCGCTGGCCACTCCCTGCTGCTGCCCGGAATCGAAGGACTGACCGGCAGAGGCACCCAGCACCCCAACACTCAGAAGCTTCGCCGTAACGGCGAGCGCCACGAGCGCAGGTGGCGCTGACCAGAGCACGAGGCTGCTTCGCCGCCGTCGTGCTTTGTCGCCGGTCATGTGGTGGGCTCCTTCCGCATGGCTGGCCGAAGCGTTTGAAGTGCGGTGAAGTGCCGCAACGGCTCGTGGATTGCCAGGAGGAAAGCGGCCAGGGCGAGCAGCCAGTAGAGTTCTACGCGCCCCGGGCCGTCGTGTGTCATGCCGGTCATGGCGCCGGGGCGGGCCTGGCCCAACATGTCCGATGTTGGCTCGACGCCTGTTCTGTGGGCGTAGGGGACGTGGAGTTGCTCTGCGATGGTTCGCAACTGCGCTTCGTCAATTCGTGAGACCGCGTCCTGTGGGTTATTGGAGGTTTTGTCCTTCACGTATCCAGCGTCAGGGTCCGCGGTTTCCTTCATCGGGCCGCCCTCGCTGGTGCCGTACCCCAGCACCGCTCCCCCGGCCACATGGGTGGTATCCATGGGGGCCGGGGCCTCGGCACTGGTGTTCTCGCCGTCGCCGGCGTAGAAGACCAGTGCCGGACGACCCGGATGTTGCTGGTTAGCGGCTGCGAGCCTTTCTTTCAGGAGTTGTGCCGCACCCGTGACGCTGCTCCCCTTGGCGTACCTGCTGTTTTGGGGTTGCAAGGTGGTCATGGCGGTTTGGAGGGCTGTTGCGTCCTGTGTGAGCGGCATGCGGACGGTTGCTTTGTTATCGAAGGTGATGAGGGAGAACTTGGCTCCCGCGAGTTCCTTTGCGATGGCCATGACGTCCTGTTTGACCCCTGAAAGCCGGGTGCCGGTTCCGTTGTAGTCTTCGGCTGCCATGCTGGTGCTGGTGTCTACGACGAAGTAGACGTCGAGGTCAGCGGTCGCGGTTTGGGCTTGGCCACCTGCCCAACCGGGACGCAAAGCGGCGAGCAGAAGAAGTACGACGGCGGCGCTCCGCAGGGCTGCGGGCCTCCAGGTTCGAAGCGGCTGGCTTCGAACACGCCTCATGTAGGTCCAGGCAGTGAAGCCCAGCACGGCGACGAATGCCAAGGCCAGTAGGGACCACGGAATGATGGGGGCGAAGGTCATGGCTCCAGCCGCCATCCGAGCAGCAGCATTCCCGAGCCGGCAAGCAAGGCGATACCCAGAGGCCAAGCGGGTGTATCTGCGACTACTGCCTGCGGTGCCGCGAGGTAGCTCGTGGCCTCGGTTTCCTGCACTTTTTGGACAATGCCCGGCACGGCGGTGGGGCTGTCCAAGGTGAAGTAGGAGCCGCCGGTCCTTTCTGCTGCAGCCCTGAGCTGTGCACCGGGCTGCTCGGGTTGCTCGCCGTAGTCCATGTCGCCGGGGTTCAGGGCGTACACCTTCACGTTTTTCCCAGCGGCCAGGGCTGCGGCCTCGTCCAACGTAAAGATCGGTTCCCCGGAGAGGAAGTTATCTGTGGCCAGCACCACGGACCGTGAGCGCTGGTTGTCTCCTAGCTGGTTGTCTCCTCGTTTGGTATCTACTGCGGCGTTGTCGGGGAAGCTCTGTATGCAGGATGCCAGTCCGTCGCCAATGAGCGAGGAGCCTTCCCCGTTCCAGGTGCCGTCGAAGAAGGACCCGGTGCCGCTGTCCAAGGCTTCCTTCGCTTGCGTGAGTTGTTCGGCGGCGAACTGGTAGTCGTCGGTGAGCGGGAAGAGTTGCACACTGCTGCTGTCGAAGATGACCATGCCGATTCTTTCGCCGTCGAACTCCTTGGCCAGGTCTTCGAACACTGCAGCGATGGCGGCATCCGTGCTGGTCATGGACCCGGAGACGTCCAAGCACAGCACGATGTCCCTGTTCCTGATTTCCGGCTGCTCTGTTGTGCGTTGGATGGGCCTTGCCGCTGCCGTGGCGGTCGCAGCGAGGAACACTGCGCCCAACACCACCGCGAGCGCCAAGCGGGTGCGGTGCCGGCGCAGGCCCCTTTGGTATTCGGGGAGTTCAGTGAGCCGCCCACCGTGCGCGATTGGCTTGGTTTTTTGCGGACGACGGCGGCGGTACAGCCATGCTGTGACTGTCACGGCTGCTGCGGCCATGGGAAGAATCCACCAGTAGCTTAGTTCCATGCCAGGACCACCTGACGCGCGGTCTCCGCGGATTGCCTGACCGTATGGACGGGTAGCGGCGCGAACTCGTTGGGATAGATGCCGGCCACAACTGCCGCAAGTTCCTTGAGGTCGTGGCGGTGGAGATCCTCGAGGGTCATGGAGGTCACTGGCAGGCTGGTGGCCGCTCCGGCGAACTCCCGCACGAGGAAGCTGAGCCGCTGGTGCGCATCGCGCTCGGGTAGGCGGCCGGCGTCGGCGTCTGAAGCTGTGGCGTTGATTGCGGCCAGGCAGGTGGCCCGAAGTGTCTCAAGGTCCGGCACCACCGTCACCTGACGGGCTGGATTTTCGTGGACCGCCACCATTTTGCGGGCGGGCCGGAAGATCCATGCGTACCAAGCCCCGATGATGAGCACCAGAACGAGCCCAAGCCACAACCATTGTGGCTGATACTGCAGGGGCGAATAGAAGCCGGCTTCATCCTGCACGAGTGCCACCCCGGGCAAAGGTTCTTGTGGTGAAAGTTCCGGAGCGGTGCTTTTCCAGGAGTGAGAAGACTGCAGTCAGGACGTTCTCATTGCCGGTTGTGTGTTCCTCGGCGATTCCCAGCCTGTGGAACACGTCCCGCCGCACCTGGTCGCGTTTAAGCATTGCCGCAGCGTAGGCGGCACGTACTTTGCCATCCCCCGCCACGGACCGGGGAATTCCACGTCCCGTGCCCACGTCCGTGCTGTCTTGCATGTGGCTCCCTGCCTCAGCAGCGAGCTCGGCGTCCCGAACGGTCAGCCACAGGACTTCGTGCCGGCCGCGCAACCTGCGCATCAGGCTCTCTGTGCGGGCATCCGGCAGGAATTCGTCCGCAATGACGACAATGAGCAGGCGCCCCTTCAGGTACCTCAGCACATAATCCAGCTGCGCTGCGATGCCACTGGCTGGGCCGTCAAGGGAAGCACCCGCATCCACTTCACGGAGCAGCCGTTCCAAGTGCTCCTCGCCACTGCGGGGCGGGACATACTTGGACGCAACAGCGTTCCCGTGAAGGAGACCCACGTCGTCACCGTGCCGGGAAGCAAGGTACCCCAGGACGCCGGCCGCATGAACGGCGATGTCCTTCTTGGACTCCCCCGAGAACGCCTGTGCCGCCATGTTCCTTCCGGTATCCACCAGTAACAGGACCGCATGGCGGCGTACTGCGACATAGCGCTTGACCAGGGGTGATCCGTGCCGTGCCGTGGCTTTCCAATCGATGTCACGGACCTGGTCGCCAGGGACATACGCCCGGAGTTCGTCGAAGTCCAGGCTGCGTCCTTTGAAGACCGAACCGTATTCGCCGTCAAGGAGGGTCAGTGTCCTACGGTGGGCGAAGATGAACATCTTCGATTTGACGCGTCGGAGGAGGCTGGGCACGTGCAGGCCCTGCTACGGCGTCTGGACGGACGCCAGCACGGCATCGATCACGGTTTCCACGGAAATTTCCTCCACCACGGCATCGAATCCGAGAATGATCCGGTGACGCAGGATCCGATGTGCGAGGTTTTTGACGTCCTCAGGTATGACGTGGTCACGCCCCTTGAGCAATGCCATGGCGCGGGCTGCCTGGCTGAAGGCGATGCTCGCCCGCGGGCTGGCACCGAATTCCACGACGTTGGCCAGCCTGGGCTCCAGATACTGTGAAGCGTTGCGGGTGACGTAGGCGAGTCCCACGATGTAGCGGACGATCGCCGGATCAATGTAGACCCGCCGTACCAATTCCTGGACCTGGACTACGGCGTTAAGGGAGGCGGCCGCCGGAGGCTTCTGGTCCGCGTTGAACACGCCGGCGTCAATCCGCCGGATGACTTCCGCTTCCTCCGCAGGACTTGGATAATCCAGTACGTCCTTGAGCATGAACCGGTCCATCTGCGCCTCGGGAAGTCGATACGTCCCTTCTTGCTCTATGGGGTTCTGCGTAGCCAGCACCAGGAAGGGCTGTGGCAAAGGGTAGGACTCGCCGCCGATGGACGTCTGCCGCTCCTGCATCGCTTCCAGCATGGCGCTCTGGGTCTTGGCACTGGATCGGTTGATCTCGTCCAGCAGGACGATGTTGGCGTGGACCGGGCCCAATTGGGTGACAAACGTGCCTTTGACGGCGTCGAAAATCTGCGTACCGGCGATGTCGCTGGGCAGGAGGTCCGGCGTGCACTGGATCCGGCGGAACTCTGCGCTCACCGACTCCGCGATTGCTTGGGCCGCGGTGGTCTTGGCCAGGCCGGGCACACTTTCCAACAGGACGTGCCCACCGGTCAACAGGCCGATCACAAGCGTCTCCCGCAGCCGTGCCTGGCCCACCACTTTGTTTTCGAAGCTTCGTACGATGCTCCCGACGAGTTGCTGGGCACGGGCCATGTCCGGCGCATCGATTCCGGCCATGGCTGTCATCTGTTGCACTCGTGGTCCCCTTGCTTGCTGGCGTTGATGTGAAACGGCCACTTCATCCAAGCCTTCCTGGAGCGTCGTTGCAATGGGGACCCCTCCCCATGTGGTCTTCCTGGGTCTATTCTTTTGCCATGCATCAGCTACCAGCCGCCTATCAGAAGTACCTCGCCTCCCAGGACCAGCACGTCATCGACGCCGTACGGCCGGTTCTCCTCCAGTCTGCAGCAGACCAACGGCATGGAGTCCGGATCACGTACAACACAGGATCCACTGGGCATCAAGCCCATCTGGACGATTCCATACCCTATGGGGAGATCATCGAGGACATCGACTGACACCGAACTAACCCTTCATAGCGCCAGACAGGGCAAACGAATTTCCCATGCCACGCGATACCAGCGCATAGAGCACCAGCACAGGGACCGAATACAAGATGGAGAACGCGGCCAACTGGCCGTAAGCGATAGCGCCGTGCTGGCCAAAGAAGCTGAAGATGGAAACGGCGGCTGGTTGCTTGCCTGTGGACAGCAGCAGGATGAAGGGGACGAAGAAGTTCCCCCACGCCTGGATGAAAACAAAAATAAACACCACTCCCAGTCCCTGCCTCATCAGAGGCAGGACGATGCTCCGCAGGGCCACCATCGTGGAGGCCCCATCCACCCACGCCGCTTCCTCCAACTCTAGAGGAACGGAATCCATGAAGTTCTTGGTCATCCAGATCGCCATGGGCAACGTGGTAGTTGCCATGAAGAAGATGGTGGCAGCCATGGAATCCAAAAACTGAAGCTGAACAAACAAGCCATAGACAGGCACCATGATGGCCGTCACAGGCAACGACGTCCCAAACAGGACCGTGTACATGAAGGGCCTGTTGAACCGTGATTGATACCTGGACAACGGGTAGGCGGCAAGCACAGCTGCAAGCACATTCACCACAGCCGTGCCCGCTGACAACAGAAAGCTGTTTGCCAAGGGTTGAAACAACAGCTCGGGAGTCATCACCGCACGGAAGTTCTCGGTGGAAGGCGCCAAGGGAACCTTGGTCTGGTACCCGGCTTGAGGGTCGACGGCGGCCAGCAGCAACCAGAGCAACGGCGCGACAAAACAAATCCCAATGACCGCCAGGGCGATGTCCGCGCCCAACTTGGCCTTGGTGGTCATGGCCGTTGCTCCCGTAGCAACCGCACGTACACTGCGCCAAAAACCATCCCCAACAGAATCAGCACCGATGCCACAGCGGTGCCGTAACCAATGTCTCCGAACTTGAACGCTTCCTGGTAAGCCAACACCGGCAAGGTGGTGCTCGCATTGGCGGGGCCTCCGGCAGTCATCACCCAGATGAGGGTGAACACAGCCAACGTCTGAAGCGTGATCAGCATCAGGTTGGTGGCGATACTGCTCCGGATGAGCGGCAGCGTGATGAAGGCGAGCCGCTGCCAGCCTCGGGCCCCATCCATGAGCGCCGCCTCTGCGATATCCCTGGGAACGTCAGCCAGCGCTGCCCGGTAAACCAGCATGGAGAAGGCCGTTCCACGCCAGGTGTTCGCCAAGACGATCGCCACCAGGGGAAACGAGTACAGCCAATCCGGGCCCACACCACCGAAGGCTCCCACTACCTGGTTGAGCGTTCCCTCACGGTTGAAGTAGGCGTAGGCGGCAAACGCAGCCACGATCTCCGGAAGCACCCAGGCCGCCACCACAGCGGTCCCCACCCAGGATGCCATTGCCCTGCGCGAACGCGTCATCAACAGGGCAATCAGCAAGCCCAACACATTCTGTCCCAGCACCGCCGACGCTGCGACGAACACTACCGTGAGCCACGCGGCCAAAGGGAAAGAGTCGTCGCTGAACATCCGGACGTAATTGTCCGCACCCACCCACTGCGGGTCTTTGGCCGCCCGCCCTGACAACGCGGCGTCCGTGAACGAGGCGTAGAAGGACCACGCCACAGGAGCCAGCAGGAACAACAGGAGCAGGAGAACGGACGGGACGACGGGGAGCAGCCGCAGGAAGCGGCGCATTCTCATTTCTCCAGAACCTTGTCCTCACCTACCAGCTTGCGGACGGTGGCATCGTATTCAGCCGCGGCGTCCTCAGGACTCCGCTTACCCGTGATGACGGACTCAGTAGCTACTTGGACGGCCGTGGAGATCCTCGGGTAATCGGCAGTCGCCGGCCGGTAATGCGTTACCTTCACCAAGTCCGAAACGTCCTTCACGAACGGGTTGGCTGCCAGATACTCAGGCTCCGATGCAACATCCGTGCGGACAGCGATCTGGGAGTTGTTGATGTCATAGGCCAGGGCGTTCTTCTTGTTCAGCGCTGTGGTGAGGAACTGGAAGGCCAGTTCAGGGTTCTTACTCTTCGCCCCCACAGCCAGGGTCCAACCACCGGACATGCTCACGCCACCGGGGTCCTGTCCCTTCTGTGTGGGAAACATTGCTACGCCCATCTCCTGCTCATAGCCGGCCCACTCATACGCGCCGCCTTTCTGCCAGAACGACGGCGTGTAGGAACCTTCCACAGTTGCCCCGAGTTTGCCCTGCGGGAACCACTCGCCAAAGACCTTCTTCCAGACGTTCGCGTCCAGGGCTTCGGCAGGGCTCACGGCGAGCTTCTCGTCATACAGGGTTTTCAAGAACGCCAACGAGTCGGTGAACCCTTGGGAGCCCACCACCCACTTCTTTTCGTTCTCGTCATACAGGCCGCTGTCTGTGCCATAGAGCAGTTCATAGAAGCCCTGCATGACCGTTCCCTCGCCGGTCCCCTTGCCTGCATACATGTTGAACGGGATCACATTGGGATCCGCAGCTTTCATGGCGCGCGCGGCGGTCAGGATCTCGTCCCACGTTTTCGGTTGCCACGGTACGGAAATTCCCGCCTTCTGCAGGACGGACTTGTTATACCAAATGGCCCGGGTATCCGTGCCCAACGGCACCGCATAAATGCCGCCGTCATCCGCGCGGCCAGCTGCCTTTGCAGCTTCGTTGAACGCCCCCCAGTCGTCCCACTTCTCAAGGTAACTGTCCAGCTTGAGGAGGTAACCGGCGTCGACGTCGGACCGCACCTTGAAGGTGTCCTCATAGAAAACATCCGGCGCCGTATCAGCGGAACGCTGAGCCAGGGCGAGCTTAGTCCCATAGTCGTCGTCATTGGCCTGGATGGGCTGAAGGTCCACGGTCACACCGGAGTTGGAAGCTTCGAATTCCTTCTTGGCGTCCTGCATGACGGTGTCCAAGGCCGTGAACGAGTCCGTTTTCTGATAGACGATCTTGAGCGTTTTGCTCTCAGCAGCCTCAGGTGTGGGCGAACAAGACGTCGCTGCCGTAAGAACGGCAGCGACGGAGACAACGGCAGCGAACTTAACTGCGGCAGACTTCACCGACATTTTAGTCATTGCCTTGTTTTTCACAGGGCGGCGCATGATGCTCCATTCTGTCGAACGTGGCTACAGCCCCCATACTTCACCGTGACACCCATGCGACGTGGCCGAGCCTTGTGGATATTCAGTTGTCCTGCTTCGAACTAGCCTTCCAGCAGGAGCCTTTGCGCGCGCGGAGCCAGCATGTGCTCCAGAACCAGGCAGGCGGCACCAATGGCCCCAACGTCTTCACCTACACCGGTTCCCACGACTTCCAGGTCATGGATCATGCGGGCTGCGTTGTTCTTGTCCAGCAAATCCGGAACGCGTTCCAGGAAGTAAGGGGACATCCGCCCCCAGAACGGACCGCCAAAGACGACGCGCTCCACGTCCAGTGTGTTGGTCACGATGGAAACGGCGCGTGCCACCAGTGTGGCGGACTTGTCCAGGATGGCAATGGCTTTTGCGTCACCAGCATCTGCTTTGTCGCACAACGCGGCATAGCGTTCCTGGACTTCAGGGCCGTCCGCACCCTCCCGGTGCCCTTCGAGCAAACCGGCGGCTTCGGCCTCGGCCACCAGCACCTGCGGAATGCAGGAAGACTTGACGCAGCCGTGCAATCCACAATCACACTGCCGACCGTTAGGGTCCACCACGATGTGGCCGATTTCGCCGGCATTGCCGGAAGTGCCGCGCACTACTTCGTCATTGAGCACAATGCCGCAGCCGATACCGGTTCCCATGTACATGAACACGAAGCTGCCGGCCCCACTCGCGCCACCGGCCCAGGTTTCCGCCACCGCGGCACTTGTCACGTCCTTGTCCACCAACGTTTCCATGCCGGTGGCTTCAGCCAAAGCCTCGCGGATGCGCACGCGGTTCCATCGCGTCAGGAGGGGCGGCTCCACCACGGAGCCCTCGTCGAGGTCGATCGGGCCCGGAACCGCAACACCGAGTCCGGCGATCTTGGAAGCATCGACGCCTGACTCTTCGATCAGGACATTGATCTGTTCGGCGATGCTGGTAATCACGTCGGCAGGGTCACCACCGGGGGTTACCATCCGCGAATGCCTTACGACGTCGCCCAGCAAGTCGAGGACGACAAAGGTGATGACGGCCGGGTCCAGATGAACGCCCACCGCGTACATACCCGACGGGTTGAGGCGCAGGATGGTCCTCGGCTTGCCGGGGCCCGAGCCTTCCTTACCGGCCTCCACTATCAGCTGCTGGTCCAGGAGGCGCCGGGAGATATTCGAGATCGTCTGTGGGGAAAGGCCCACGATCTGAGCCAGCTCAACACGGCTGAGACCGCCCGATGACCGCCGGATCGCCTCCAGAATTACGGTCAGGTTGAAGTCCCCCATGCGGGGAAGGTTGGTTCCGCGCCTCGGTGTCGGCTGCCGGATCTCAGTCACTGATGCCCCTCGTCATTGGGATGAACTTCGTCGAAGATGGTCTTTGTCTGAATCGTACGATACCGCCGCCGCTTCGGATACGAGCACACGCTGACGCAGGTGTCAGGGCTTGGTAACGATGCCGCTGCATTCCATGCCACCGGGGTCCCGGCAGGCCCTTGATGGCCAGGCTCAGGACTTCCGGCTTCGAGTCACAGTGAACTTCGGATTCCGGCCTTCCTCCACCGTTGGCCCGATGTTCCGTTCCAGGGCGGCCCGGTACTGCAAGTGGCTGTTATATACGGTCCACAACTCTCCCCCGGGGGCAAGAACACGGGCGGCCGCTTGAAACATCTTGAGCGCAGCGCCAGCATGCACGCTGGCACCCAGATGGAACGGCGGGTTCAGCAAGATGAGGTCAACACTGCCAGGCTCGAGGGTGGACATGGCATCATCGTGGATCACTGCCACCCGCTCCCCCAACCCGTTTGCAGCGGCCGTCGCCCTGGCTGAAGCAACGGCTGCAGCTGACTGGTCGGTGGCTACGACGCGGGCATCCGGGTGGCGAAGCGCATACATTGTGGCGAGAATACCGGTCCCGCAGCCCAGATCCACAACCTGCTTCGATGCCGGCATACGATCCAGGAACGTCAGAAGGTAGCGTGTGCCGATGTCCAGACGGGCGCCGGAGAAAGCAGCACCATGCGCGCACACTGTGATTCCCAACTCCGGCAGCGACTCCACCACAGGAAAGGGACGCTTTCCGGGCGTCGCTTTGGGGGCCCGTGCCACCAGGACCCGGGATTTCTGCCGGGCAAGTTGCGGCTGGACCGATGAGAAGTAGCGTTCCAGGACCTCATTCATGCCGAGTGACATGTGCTTCACGCGACCCCCGGCCAGCAGGACCGCATCCGGCGCCGCAAACCGCGCCACGGCGTCGGCGATTTCCTCCAACTCAGCCAGAGACTTAGGCAACTGCAGAAGCACAACGCCTGCACCGTCCAGCAAGTCCCGGTTCAGTTCGTATTCGGTGAAACGTCCCTCCAAGCCAGCAACCACGGCATTGCGTTTCAGCGCAAGCCTTCCAGTGAAAAGGTCTTGGCTGACGCGTACATGCCCGACGCCGAGCCCAGCCAAGGTGCCCAATGTCAGCGCGCCATAGCGGTCGCCGATGACAACCACCTTTGTGTCGGGCCCCAGCGGATCCGCCGCCGTGTCCAACAGGAGCCTGTCTGTGGCATCGAAGGCCTGCAGGTTGTCCGCTTCGACGTCGGGAAGCCTGCTCAACGTACCCAAGAGCGCTTCTACATCCATTGCCGTCACGGTGTGGTTCTCGCTTTCATGCTTAACTGTCTCGACTTTAGGGCGGCTTGGGAGGAACCTAGTTCTTGCACCACGCAAACACCTGTCATGCCTTCGGCTGGAGACCACCAAGGCGGCAGGCACAGGTCACGGCGACCCTTGGAGCCAGGCACCGGGATCCACTCATCATTGGGCTCCCCTTTCCCTGCGAGAAGCCATGAGTGTCAATGTTGTCACGAACCTTGAAGTAAAGTCCCACAACTCTCCCGACGAAACGCGACGCCCCGATAAGACGGTCCTGGACCTCGTCACCGTGGGAGACTACACAATCGGCCGTATGACCTTTGAACCAGGGTGGACCTGGGCCGACTGCATCAAGCCAGTGGTTGGCACCGACTCCTGCGAATTGAGCCACGTCGGGTTCTGCCTTTCCGGCAACTTGGAGGTAGAAACCAATGACGGCGGCAAGATCAGCATTTCAGCCGGCGACTCCTACACCATCCCACCGGGTCACAACGCCCACGTGGTGGGCGATCAACCCTTCCAAGGCGTCGAGTTCGTCAGCGGCGCCGAATTCGCGCGTCCTCCGCAGTAGTGCCACAGGACCACGGGTTGAATAACAAAAAGACCCCGCTCATTGAGCGGGGTCTTTCTTCCGAAGTGGAGCTGAGGGGACTCGAACCCCTGACCCCCTGCATGCCATGCAGGTGCGCTACCAGCTGCGCCACAGCCCCGGATTTGCTGACTACAAGCGGTTCAATTTCTCTTCCCGCCGAAGCAACTCGTCAATACTAACCACAATCCCCCGAGAAGCGAAATCGCCGGAACATGAGCTGCATCACGCCACCCCTTGCGGTCCGACGGACGGCGATCCGCAGCCGAGGTGCGCTGGATTACTCCACCGCACCTCCCCCCAAACCGGCCGCGAAGGAGCCATCCGCCAAAACTGCGCGGCTCCACTTGAAGTCTAGATTTTCTTCGGAACAAAACCAAACCGTTCAGTCGGTTTATGTTCCGGTGAGGCCGTGGTCGGCTGATGGTAGCGTTGTGGAGTCTCGACGGCGGCCCGCTCCTCCGTCTCCTGCCTGACCTGAGAGGCTACCCACCGCCCATGCAGCAACGTGCGAAAGACACCCGGCTTTCCGTCATCGAAGGCGCTGCCCGGGTCTTCGCGGAAATCGGCTACGGAAATGCCAGCCTGACCGACATCACCAAGCGTGCAGGCGTGACGAAGGGGGCGCTGTACTTCCACTTCACGTCAAAGCGGGACCTGGCTTTAGCTGTCATCGAAGAGCAGCACGCCATCGTCTTGGCCGCGGGGTCTGAAATCGTCGCCTCGGGCGCACCCGCCTTGGACAGGCTCATAGGACTCTGCAGGATGTTCGGCCAACAGCTGCTGGATGAGCCGGTGGTCCAAGGAGGCATTCGGCTCACGTTTGAAGCCTCCGCTTTCGACGCCGACGTCTCAGGTCCCTATCAGGACTGGATCAACACGGCAGAGCAACTGCTGCGGCAGGCTGCAGAGGATGGCGCCGTACGTCCCGAGCTGGACGCTGCAGCGTTCGCCCGGTACTTGGTTGCGTCGTTCACCGGCGTTCAGATGGTCTCTGAAGTACTGACCTCACGTGAAGACGTGCTGCCAAGGATCGAACAGATGTGGGAGTTCATGCTGCCGGCGTTACGCCCGGCACCGGCCAAATAGCCACGAGTTCTGCAAGCGGCTGCCTCCGGGTACGAAAAAAGGCCCTGCCTTCTCCATGCAATTCATGAAGAAGACAGGACCTTGGTGGTGGAGCTGAGGGGACTCGAACCCCTGACCCCCTGCATGCCATGCAGGTGCGCTACCAGCTGCGCCACAGCCCCATATTCTTGCTGCTTCGCAACTGGTTTTTTGGACCATCCGCGCCGAAGCAACTCAAATATCTTAGAACAGCATTTCCGAAAATTCCAAATCGGACATATTTCGGCTGACCGCTGTTCCTAGTGCTCGAAATCTTCCGCCGAAACAGACTTCGCGGAAGCGTCGTCGCCCAATTCGAGGTCCACTACAGGGCAGTCCTTCCAGAGGCGTTCCAAGGCATAGAAGACGCGGTCTTCAGCGTGCTGGACATGGATCACGATGTCCGCATAATCCAAGAGAACCCAACGGCCTTCAGAGCGGCCCTCGCGGCGCACGGGGCGAAGATCCTGCTTCATCAGTTCTTCCTCGATGCCGTCAACAATGGCGTTGACCTGGCGTTCGGTGGGAGCGGATGCAATCAGGAAGACGTCGGTGAGCGCCAAACGCTCACTGACGTCCAAGGCGACAATGTCCTCGGCAAGCTTGTCTGCCGCGGCACGCGCAGCGTGACGGGCGAGGGTAATGGATTGTTCATGTGCAGACACGGGTACTCCTTGTTGTGGCCAGTGGCCTATGTTTGGCGTGAGCCGTTGTTCAGCGGAATTAGCCGCTGGTGATCATGATGATGCCGACGATGAGTGCCACGATGCCCAACCCCAGGACGCCGAATTGCAGCAACCTGTTCCGTTGCGCCCGGGCCAAACCGGCGGTGTTGGCATCCAGGGGGTCAAGGCCATACGCGGCGCTGGCCGAAACCGGTGGGCGCTGGGTCTCTTGGCTGGGCTCCGCGGCGGCGACAGGACGTTTCCCGACCGACTTCGCAACTGCTTCTGCGCGGGCAAGAACGCCGGCACGGCCGCGTGCTGCCGGCTTTTTTCCCTGGGCTTGTTCTGCGTCGAGCTTTGGCCCCGCAGACGTGATCAGCGGTACAAAGGTGGTGCTCGGGCGCTTCATGACAGGGCGTTCGATCCCCGGCATCTTAACGAACTCCAAGGGAGTCACCATCGCCAGGTTGTTAGCCGTGGAAGGACCCACCGTAGCGGCCGGCGACTTGCCGTCACCCCCGGAACCCGACGCATTCTTGGCGGGGTCCGACGCATTCTTGGCGGGTTCCGACGTGTTTTTGGCGGATTCTCCCTGCGTCTTCTCGGCAAGCTTCTGCTTAGCGGCGGCGCGCTTGTTCAGGACGGCAGCACGCTCGGCAAGGGCGATCTGCTGGGCCAGGACCTCAGGATCTACAGCCAATGGGTCCTGCTCGGCAATGTGTTCCAGCTTGGACGTCTGGTTTTCCACCTGCGCGGCGATCAGCTGCCGAACCGCAAGCGCCTGCTCCACGGACATTTCGGACTCAGCAGGAGCCTTGCCGCTTCCCGCGCCACCCGTTGTGGGCTTGGGAGCGCCTTGAGTCTTCTCGTTGGGAGCTTTGCTGGCAGGCTGCGGCTTGGAAGAATCCGGTTTGGAAGACTTGGCACCCTCCGACTGACCCGTGTCCATTGCCGCTGGGGCGGGAACAATGGGATTCATTGAGGTAGCAACTTCGGCCTGAAGTTGCTGGAGGCGCAACTGGCGACGAGTAGGCGGTCCCCCACCGGAGAGCTGCTCCTCTTTGTCCGCCAGCTCCTTGATGGTGCGCAAAGCGGCACGATCCCGGGCACGGATCTGCGATGACCGTTCCTGGGCTGCCGGTCCCACTGCGTCCACAGGGACGTCGGCGGCACGACGATTGCGGCCGTTCGGGCGATCGGCTTGAGGAAGGTTTTCCACGTCCGCAGGCGCGGACGTATCCACTTGCTCAGCCTCGGGGTTTTCCTCCCGGGCACGTCGAAGCTCGCGCCTGCTACGGATGGGTCGCTGGTCCTGGCTGCTCATTCAAAACTCATTCAGTACGTGCTTGGTCGTCTGATCCGGACAGTGCTGGTGTCAGATCCGCTGCGTTCGCCGGCGCCGCATACAGTCCATATTTTGCGATGTACTGCACAACTCCATCAGGCACGAGGTACCAGACAGGATTTCCGGCCCCAACGCGGGTCCGGCAATCCGTGGAGGAGATGGCCATGGCGGGAACTTCCAACAGGCTGACGTCGTCCCTGCCCATGTCGTGCAGTTCATGGCCGGGACGGGTCACGCCGACGAAATGGGCCAAGGACCACAATTCGTCAACGTCCTTCCACGAAAGGATCTGCGCCAAGGCATCTGCACCCGTGATGAAGAACAGGTCAGCGTCAGGACGCTCTGCACGGAGATCGCGGAGGGTGTCGATGGTGAACGTCGGCCCCGGCCGATCAACATCCACCCGGCTTACAGTGAACCTTGGATTGGAGGCCGTGGCGATGACGGTCATCAGGTAACGGTGTTCAGGCCTGCTGACCAGCTTGTGTGACTTCTGCCAAGGCTGGCCCGTGGGCACGAAAACCACTTCGTCAAGGCCGAACTTGGCTGCGACTTCGCTGGCAGCAACAAGGTGGCCGTGATGAATGGGATCAAATGTTCCACCCATCACGCCCAGCCGGAGCCTGCGCCCCGCCTCCCCACGCGGTGTTGCGGCGATAATGTTAGTGGCCTTGGCCGTGGGTGTGCTTGTTCGGGTGCTGGCGGTGCGGATCGGAGTGCTCTTCAACTGCCTCGTGACGGTTGCCAAGGTTGGTGTAGGAGAGGGTAACGAACAGGAGAACCAGCATGAGGGCGAACATCACTACGCCGAAAACCCACGGCTCGGCCCACAGCGGAGCGAGTTCCTCGTGGCCGCCTTCAGTTTGGGCGGCAATGGACGTGGCGATCTGCTGAAACAGCATCTTCTCCCCTATTGGTTCTCAAAGGATTTTCGACGGCGGGACTCCCCGCCGTTCCGGACTTCTGTTCTATGTTACCGCGTTGCTAGGCGCGGATCTGGCCCTCGCCCTGGACGATCCACTTGGTGGTGGTCAGCTCCGTGAGGCCCATAGGACCCCGGGCGTGCAACTTCTGGGTGGAAATACCCACTTCGGCTCCGAGGCCGAGCTCCCCTCCGTCAGTGAACCGGGTGGAGGCATTGACGATCACGGCAGCAGAATCAATGTCCGCAATGAACTTCTCAGCGTTGGCCAGGTTATTGGTGAGGATCGCTTCCGTGTGACCGGTGGTCCAGGTGCGGATGTGGTTGACCGCTTCATCCAGGCTGTCCACCATGGCAACCGCGAGATCAAGGTCCATGTATTCGGTGGCCCAATCGTCATCGTCGGCGGGAACGGTTTCAACGTCCTTGCCCAAGGCAGAAGCGATCCGCTCATCAACGTGGAGGGTGACGCCGGCTGAACGCAGTGCTTTGGCAACGGCAGGCAGCACAGTGGCGCCCGAGTGCACCAGCAGGGTTTCAACTGTGTTGCAGACGCTGGGGCGTTGCGTTTTGGCGTTGAGGAGGATTTCCACGGCCATCTCTTCATTCGCGGACTCGTCAATGAAGATATGGACATTGCCTTCGCCGGTTTCGATGACGGGTACAGCGGAGTTGGTCACAACAGTCTGGATGAGATCCCGTCCACCGCGGGGAATCAGGACATCCACCCGGCCGCGGGCGCGCATCAGTACGTTGGCTCCTTCGCGACCGTACTGGTCCACAGTCTGCACGGCATCCGCGGGCAGGCCGACGGAATCCAGCGCTTCGCGGAGGATCTGAACCAGTGCCTCGTTGGTGTTCGCAGCGGCGGAACCTCCCCTGAGGATTACTGCGTTCCCGCTCTTCAATGCCAGGCCTGCGATATCCACCGTAACGTTCGGACGGGCCTCATAAATGGCGGCGACAACACCCATGGGGACGTTCACTTGGCGCAAGCGCAGTCCATTGGGCAGTGTTTGTCCACGGACCACGTTTCCCACGGGATCGGGCAAGCCAGCCAGGTTCTCCAAGGCAGCAACCAAACCGTCGATGCGGGCAGGAGTCAGGGTCAAACGGTCCAGCAAAGCCGCTGACGTACCGTTGGCGCGGCCCAGGGCTACATCCTTGGCGTTGGCCTCCAGCACGCGCTTCCGGTTCTCCACCAAGGCAGTTCCGATGGCACGCAACGCGCGGTCCTTCCATGCACGGTTGGCCTGTCCCATGCGGCGTGCAGCTTTACGGGAACGGTCCGCGATGGCGTGAACAGCTGCCTGGACATCTTCCGGTGACAACGGGACGCCTGCCGCAGGGTTCTCCGGCGTCTGGCCGGTGGTACCGGATACGTCGGAGATCACAGGGGCGTCAGGGGTCAGCGCTTCAGTCATGCTCCAAGTTTAGATGAGCGCGACGCCCTCAGGAGCACCAGATCGTCAACATGAACAACTTCGCGGTCATAGCCGCGACCCATGGCCTGGCCGAGCTCCTGCGTTGTACGGCCCAACATGCGCGGGAGTTCCTCCGAAGAGTAGTTCACCAGGCCGCGTGCCACCACGGTTCCGTCATGGGCAACCATCTCAACGGGATCTCCTGCTTCGAAATCACCGCTAATGTCCGAAATGCCTGCGGGAAGGAGTGACCTGTGCCGGTCGCGCACGGCCTTCACGGCGCCGTCGTCGAGTATTAGACGGCCGTGAACGGTGGCCAGGTGTGCCAGCCAGAGGAGTCGGACCGGCTTGCGATTGCCGTTAACGGCAAACCACGTTCCAACGTCCTCGCCAGCCAAAGCCGCCGCAGCATTGGCCGTGGACGTGACCAGGGCATGTATACCCGAACCGGCAGCGATGGACGCTGCTTCCACCTTGGTCATCATGCCGCCGGTTCCGACGCCGGCTTTGCCCGCCTTGCCTATGGTCACGTCCTCGAGGTCCTGCGGACCACGGACCAAAGGAATACGCTGGGCGCCCTGGGACGGCGGGCCGTCGTAGAGGGCGTCGACGTCGGACAGCAGCACGAGCGCATCGGCGCGAACCAAGTGGGCCACCAAGGCAGCGAGACGATCGTTGTCACCGAAACGGATTTCATGCGTGGCCACGGTGTCGTTCTCATTAACTACCGGAACGACACCAAGGTTTAGCAGCCTGTCCAATGCCCGGAAGGCATTTGTGTGCTGCGTCCGGCGCATCAGGTCATCGGCGGTCAACAGGACCTGGCTGACTGTTACACCGTGGGCGCTGAAAGCCTGGGTATACCGTGCCATCAGGAGTCCCTGCCCCACACTCGCGGCAGCTTGCTGCGTGGCGAGGTCTTTGGGTCGCTTGGCCAGGCCTAAAGGGGCAAGCCCGGCAGCGATGGCACCCGAGGACACCAGGATGATCTCTGTCCCCGCATTGCGCTTTTCAGCCAAGGCATTGACGAGCCCCGTGAGGGACTTTTCGGAGATGCCCCCCTTGATGCTGGTCAGTGAGGACGAGCCCACTTTGACAACAATCCGCTTGGCGGTGGCAAGGGCCTGCCGCTCAAGTCCCTCAGCTATGTCCGGAGCGTCGACAGTCTTAGTCGTCATCACCGGAATCCAGGTGGCTTTCCTTCACTGCCTGGGCACGGCGACCACTGACGGATTCAGTCCAGATGCCAGCCTTGCGTTCTGCTTCAAGCTCAGCCCTCGCGGCAGCCTTGGCTTCGCGGCGCTCGATCTGCTCGTCGCGCTTTTGTGAACGCGTGGGGCGGTCGCCGATGTCCGCGACGCGAATGTCGGTTCCGCGGGGCGTCGCCAGGAGCTCGGCGCCGGCCATCATGGTGGGCTCCCAATCGAACACCACGCCATCGTCTTCACCGATAACCACGGTGTCGCCGGGCTTGGCGCCAACCTTGAAGAGCTCGGTTTCAACACCGAGCTTGGCGAGGCGGTCGGCGAGGTAGCCAATCGCTTCCTCGTTGGTGAAGTCGGTTTGCTTGACCCAGCGCACGGGCTTTTCGCCCAGGACGCGGAACAGCGGCTCGAGGTTTTTCTCCTCGCGGCGGATCTTGAAGCCGGACTCGTTGACGGCGCGCGGCCTGAGGACGGGAGCAGCCACCTTGGGAGGCGTGGCCTGAACGGCGTCACGAGCTGCCTGGACGATCTCAGCCATGGCAAAGCCGAGCTGACGCAAACCCTCGTGGCTCGTTGCAGATACCTCAAAAACGCGGTAGCCACGGGCTTCGAGGTCAGGACGGACGAACTCGGCCATGTCCTTGCCGTCAGGAAGATCCACCTTGTTAAGGACTACCAGCTTCGGGCGCTCGTTAAGGGGCACCACTTCACCGTCAACACCGGCGTAGCTCATGTCAACTGCATACTTCTCAAGTTCGGCCTCGATGATGGCGAGGTCGGACAGAGGATCCCGGTCAGATTCAAGGGTTCCGCAATCAAGGACGTGAACCAGTGCAGCACAACGCTCTACGTGACGCAGGAAGTTGTGGCCCAGGCCCTTGCCTTCGCTGGCGCCCTCGATCAGGCCGGGAACGTCGGCGATAGTGAAGCGGACATCGCCGGCCTGCACCACGCCGAGGTTGGGAATGAGGGTAGTGAACGGGTAGTCGGCAATCTTGGGCCGGGCAGCAGACATGGCTGCAATGAGGCTCGACTTACCGGCAGAAGGGAAACCAACCAGGGCGATATCTGCGATGGACTTAAGTTCCAGGACGATATCGCTGGATTCACCTTCGATACCAAGCAGGGCAAAGCCCGGAGCCCGACGCTTCTGCGATGAAAGGGAGGCGTTGCCGAGGCCGCCCTGGCCGCCGGCAGCTGCAATGTACTCAGTACCCTCGCCAACGAGGTCGGCCAGAACGTCGCCGTCCTTGGTCTTGACCACGGTGCCATCGGGCACGGGAAGAATCAGGGTTTCACCGTTCTTGCCGCCACGCCAGTCACCCATGCCGGGGCCACCGTTGGTGGCGTGGCGGTGGGGAGCGTGGTGGTAATCAAGCAGGGTTGTGGTCTGGGCGGATACGCGCAGGATGACATCGCCGCCGTTGCCGCCGTTGCCGCCGTCGGGGCCGCCGAGCGGCTTGAACTTTTCCCGCTTGACAGAGACACAGCCGTGGCCGCCGGTTCCGCCGGATACGTGCAGGACTACCCGGTCTACAAAGCTCGCCACGTGAATCTCCTCAGTTGCTGTCTTACAGCGCTTGTTGCTGTTGCCAGCGTTGTTGCAAAAACCAGTGCGCTAAAGCGCCCTAGTCGATTGTAATGCGGTTAAAAGAACGGTGGAGCGGGCCGTTTGGCCCGCTCCACCGGTTCAGAACTTGTAGTTACTCTGCAGCTGCAGCAGCAACAATGTTCACTACGCGACGGCCGCGGCGAGTACCAAACTCAACCGCACCGGCCTGCAGTGCGAACAGGGTGTCGTCGCCACCGCGACCGACGCCTGCACCGGGGTGGAAGTGGGTTCCACGCTGGCGAACGATGATCTCGCCAGCGGAAACTACCTGACCACCGAAACGCTTGACGCCCAGGTACTGAGCGTTGGAGTCACGACCGTTGCGAGTGGAACTCGCGCCTTTTTTGTGTGCCATGTGAAATGCCTGCCTCTAAATTTCTGGGGAAACTGATAAACCTGAACAGCGGGTAACGAAAGTTACGCGATGCTGGTGATCTTGATCTTGGTCAGTTCCTGACGGTGACCCTGACGCTTCCGGTAGCCGGTCTTGTTCTTGAACTTCTGGATGACGATCTTCGGACCACGGAGGTCCTCGAGGATCTCAGCCGTGACCTTGACGTTGGCCAGTTCCGCAGCTGCGGAGGTGACCTTCTCGCCGTCAACCAGGAGCAATGCGGGCAGCTCAAGCGTGCTACCGGCTCCACCGGGGACGCGGTTCAGCGTTACGTAGTCTCCAACGGAAACTTTTTCTTGGCGGCCGCCTGCGCGGACAATCGCGTACACCACTTGGGTACTCACTTCTCTCGACGTTTATTACAAAATTTGCGTGCGGAACCTTGAACCGGAATCAGCCCTGGTTCGCGCTGTGCCTCAACGCCGTGGACTTCTGAATCGAAGTCCGCGAGTCATCCCATGAACAATTCCAAGGGGCATAACCCAAGTGTTGGCGTAAGCACCGAAGATCAAGATTACGCTAGTTTGACCTTCAGCTGCAAATGAGGCCGGGTCCGGAGGCTACCTCGTGACTTGCATCACCAGTTGTAACGGACTCTCCCGGCACCGTGCCCATACAGCCTACAGGGTTTGAGCGAGATTAACGCGATCCGGCCAGCGACGCGCGGACGTGTCGCCGCAATTGGCCTCAAGTGCGTGCCCGGAAAGCTACTGAGCGCGCGTGAACGAAGCCTGGGCAAACAGCCTGGGAGCATCGAAAAACGCCGTCTCGTAGCGGCAGGACTGAGTGAAAGCATCCATCATCGCAGTCCGCTCCGTGCCAGAAGCCGCGACGGCCGCGGCAGCAGTGAAGTTGATCGCTTTCCGTGTTGCCGCCGCGAAATCCTCGTCGGCATAAGTCTTCAACCAGTCCGCGTATGCGTGGTCCGCAGGCGCGCCGGCGTCTACGTATGCCGTATGAAGCTGCTGACCCACCTCCGCGTACAACCAATAACAGGGCAGGATCGCCGCCAGCACCACGGCGTAGCTGCCGGCGGCGGATGTTGCCAGTAAATGGTCCACGTAGGACTTGGTAACCGGTCCGGTTGCCGTGGAGGCTTCCCGCGTGCTCAGCCAGTTCCTGTGCAACTCCGATTCAACCTCCAGGCACTGCTGTGATGCCTTTGCCCAGAACAGTTGTTCTTCCTCCGTGGGCGCCAAGGCGCCCGCACGTGCGAGGACCCTCGAATACCCATTGAGATAGAGAGCGTCCTGGGCAAGGTAGTAATTGAAGTCACGTTCCGGCAGCTCGCCGGATTGAAGTCCTTGAATAAACGGGAGCCCGTAAATCGCTTCGAGTTCGGGGACGGCTTCGTTCCACATCGCCGCAGCGAAAGCGCCCGGCGTGGATGCCTGCTGGAAGTGGTGGAAGTGGTTCACGGGCCCGTTGCCTTGACCCACGTGCAGGGTGTCAGAGGCCTGCAATGCCCCTAGCAACCACGGCTTGACTTCCCGCAATGAAACTTCCCAGTCACCGGTTCGTGCCTGGACTGTGGCCAAGGCGGAAGACAGAGAGCACCCGGTACCGTGGCTGTTCCGCGTTGCAACCCGGGGACCTGCCACTTCGATCACGTCCCGGGACAGCAGCCCGCTCGTGTTCACCAGCGCATCGGGGCACTCCGGCGCTGGCAGGTGGCCGCCCTTGACCAGGACCGTGTTTCCGTACTCCGCTGCCAGCCGTTTGCCCTGGTCCAGCGCCGAAGCCCAGTCAGTTGCCTCGGGCTCCCCCAGCAACATGGCCAGTTCAGGAAGGTTCGGCGTAATGAGGTGGGCCAAAGGCAGCAGCGAACGCAATGCCTTCTCAGCAGACTCCCGCAGCAGCCGGTCACCGCTGGTGGCCACCATCACCGGATCAAGGACCACGACGGCGGGACTCACCTCTTCGAGCCAGCCCCGGACCTCGTTGATGACGGCTGCGTCGCCGAGCATTCCGATCTTGACGGCGTCAATGGTGATGTCGGCACTAATGGCTTCCAGTTGCTGACGCAGGAAGTGCGCGGGAGGGACGTGGACGGCACTGACTTCCCTGGTGTTTTGCGCGGTGAGGGCCGTGATGGCAGCCATGCCATACCCGCCGAAAGCGGCGATGCTCTTCAGGTCCGCCTGTATTCCGGCGCCACCTGAAGGGTCCGAGCCGGCAATGCTCAGAATGCGCGGGGTTGGACGGCCCGAAGCCGGAGCGTCGAGGGGGTACACCGATGAATATGATGATGCAGTCATGAGGACATCCCTTCGCCGGTGCTAACCGGACAGGTTCAACGGGTTTGGATCTCAGCCTGGCCCAACGCCCGGCACCCCGTGTCAGTCCCCAAGCGTAGCCGGGAAGCAACGCGCCGCGGGAACCGGGCCACACCGACGCCCGGATGTGACTCTGAACGCAGCCTGTGCGTGGCTTGCAGAGCGGACGCAAAAGGACCCCGCGCTACCCGCCGTTTGGCATAGCGCAGGGCCCTCTTCAACTTATTCGCCGCGATTAGAGCTCGGAAGCAGGAACTCCAACGCCGAGGATGATGGGCTCATCCTTTGGTAGCTTCTTGGCCGGTTCCACAGGCGCCTTGGCCTCATGGGCCGAACCCCGGGTGGCCGACGCTGTCGCCTCATGGTGTTCAACGCTGGTTTCATTGGCCGCGCCCTGGGCCCTGCTGGCACTCCGGTTACGGCGACCACGACGACCACGCGAGGCTGAAACAGCCTCGGGATCTTCCTCAGCAGTCCGTGCCGGAGAAGCAGCCTTCGGGGCTGAAACCGGAGCGGCTTCCTGCTCGGGTGCCGGAGCCGCACCGAGGTGCGAAAACGCTTCGGCCAGCAGATCCAGGCTCATCGCAGGCTTGGCTGCCTGCGGTTCCTCGTGGTGCTCAACGAACGGCAAGGCAACTTCTTCCCCGCCGAAGCGCAGTACGGGAGTAGATCTTGCTTCCTGGACTGCTGCTTCCCTGCTTGCAGCATCGCGGGCTGAAGCCCCTGCTTCGCCGCTGCCTGCTTCACTACTGGCGGCGGTGCCGGCTGTAGGGCTTCCGTCCGGCTCGTGCCGGCCTGCCGCCCGCGCTTCCTCCTCTGCACGGTGAACTTCGTCGTCGTGCAGGTGTGCGGCGTGCGCTGCAGCGGCAATCGTCGCCAGGGCGGCCCTGGTTGCCTCGGCTTTGGCTATCCGGGCAGGATCCTGCGGTTCAGCCGTGGTGGATGCTGCGACCGGGGCGGACGTGGTGGTGTGGACCTGCGCGGGAGCTTCGGCAACAGCCGGTCCCCCGCCCTTGCCGCGGCGGCGTTTGCGTTCGGTCCGCGCAGCAGGCTGCTGCGCTTCCGTGTGCGGGCGGTGATGTTCAGCAGCCACTACGTTGGCGCGTCGGTGCTCAACGGGCTCGTCGTGCGTGACGACACCTCGGCCAGCGCAGTGCTCGCACTGCTCACCGAAGACCTCAAGGAGGCCGGTACCCATGCGCTTGCGCGTCATCTGGACCAGGCCCAGCGACGTTACTTCGGCCACCTGGTGCTTGGTGCGGTCCCGTCCGAGGCACTCCACCATGCGGCGGAGGACGAGGTCGCGGTTGGATTCAAGGACCATGTCAATGAAGTCAATGACGATAATGCCGCCGATATCGCGCAGACGAAGCTGGCGAACAACTTCCTCGGCCGCTTCCAGGTTGTTCTTGGTGACTGTTTCTTCAAGGTTTCCGCCACTGCCGGTGAACTTGCCGGTGTTGACGTCCACTACAGTCATGGCCTCGGTGCGGTCGATGACCAACGAACCGCCGGAAGGCAGGAAGACCTTCCGCTCCAGGGCCTTGTGGATCTGCTCGTCGATGCGCCACGCGGCGAAGATGTCCTGGTCCTTGGTCCACTTTTCGAGGCGGCCCACCAGATCAGGGGCAACGTATGTCACGTAAGCCTCGATGGTGTCCCAGGCGTCGTCGCCGGAGACGATCAGTTTGGAGAAGTCCTCGTTGAAGACGTCACGGACCACCTTGATGGTGAGGTCAGGTTCGCCGTAGAGCAGTTCCGGAGCCAGGACCTTGGTGGACGAGGCCTGTCCTTCGATGCCTTCCCACTGCGCACGCAGACGGTTGATGTCGTGGGTGAGCTCTTCCTCCGAAGCGCCCTCGGCTGCTGTGCGAACAATGACACCGGCGTTCTCCGGCAGGCGGTCCTTCAGGATGCGCTTGAGGCGGTTGCGCTCGACGTCGGGCAGCTTGCGTGAGATGCCGGTCATGGAACCACCGGGTACGTACACCAGGTAGCGGCCCGGCAAGGAGATCTGGCTGGTAAGGCGGGCACCCTTGTGTCCCACGGGGTCCTTGGTGACCTGGACCAGGACGGAGTCGCCGGACTTCAGGGCGTTCTCGATCCGGCGCGGCTGGCCTTCAAGGTTGACTGCGTCCCAGTTGACTTCACCGGCGTACAGGACGGCGTTACGGCCCCGTCCGATGTCCACGAACGCAGCTTCCATGGACGGCAGCACGTTCTGGACCTTGCCCAAGTACACGTTGCCGATCAGGGAGTCCTGCTGGGTCTTGGACACGAAGTGCTCAGCAAGCACACCGTCTTCCAGGACACCAATCTGTATTCTGTCGTCGCGCTGGCGGACGATCATCTGGCGGTCCACCGACTCGCGGCGAGCAAGGAACTCAGCCTCGGTGATGACCTGGCGGCGGCGTCCGGTTTCACGGGACTCGCGTCGGCGCTGCTTCTTGGCCTCCAGCCTGGTGGATCCCTTGACGCCGGTAACGCGGTTGGAGGGTGCTGTCTCCGTGATGGGGCGCGGCGCGCGGACACGGGTGACTGTGTTGGGCGGATCATCATCCGAGCCGCCGGTCAGTTCAAGATCCTGGTCTCCACGGCGGCGACGACGCCTGCGCCGAGACGTGACACCTTCTTCGAGGGCTTCTACTACCGGCGCTTCCTCGTCCTCGGACTCGGTGCCATCCTCGGTCTCGTTCTCGTCCCGCTCGGTTCCACGGCGGCCACGGCGGCCGCGGCTCCTGCGACGCCGGCGACTACCTGCGTCTTCCAGCTCGCCTTCAGTGGTAGTTTCGGTTTCTTCTTCGGGCTCCTCAGCCTTCTCTTCCACCGCGGCGACGCGGGGAACTGTGGTGAGGTCCGGGGCCTGGAAGATCATGGAGGTGATGGAAACCGGCTCCATGAACAGGGAGGTGGACGTTGCAGGGGCAGCTTCTTCGGCAGCTTCGTCCGCGGCGGCTTCCGCTTCCGGGTTTTGGGCAGCAACATCGGTGGCTACCTCAGGGACCGGTACTTCCGGCTGGGAGCCATTTTCCGGCGTCGTGGTTTCCTGCGCGGCTTCCGCGGCAACCGGCGCCTCTACGGCTTCAGTTTTGGGCTTGGTAGCACGACGACGGCGGACCGGCTTTTCGGGGGCCGGCTCAGCGGCCGCTTCGGGCTTGGCTTCGGCAGCTGCCGGGGCGGCAGCGGCGTCTTCGCCCACAGCAGTGGCTTCGTCGCCCAAACCGGGCAGGGTTTCGGCGGGCTCTGCCTTCTTGCGGGAACGCGTGCGACGCACTGGTGCTGCGGCGGCCTCAGGGGCGGCTTCCGAGGCGGGGGCCTCGGCCGCAGGTGCCTCTACGTCAGCGGCGACTTTGGGCGCTGCCTTGCGCCGGGTCCTGGTGGCTTTCTTGGGCGCTTCCGCAGTTTCCGCGGGAGCTGCCTCGTCATTAACGGCTACAACCTGGTCATTATCCATATGTGGCAACACTCCTGCCCCAGCGACGCCGCCACATCCGGCGCCCAGTGGAGCAAATATTGTCAAAACCCGCAGGCGTTGACAGAAGTCGGCAGTATGCCTTCCGGTTCGCACCAGCATTGGGGTGCGGCAGCCCTGGAAGGCCGGCGGCTTTATTCTGAAACCCGTTGTTCTGCTGCCACAACCAGGTGCCGTCCATTGTCATGGCGGGCCTACCGAGGATCACGCGATCCGGGCATGCCCAGCTCATACTGGCGGTCTTGGGAACAAAGTCACCGGACCGGAATTCGAATGTGGATCGACTCCCGGCCATGTTCATTCTCTCACACCCCTGCACATTCCCAGGGTAGGTCGCTGTGTCGTGGAGCTCCGTGCACAAGCTGGGGCCGGCGCCCAGCCTTCGGAGTTACAATCCTCCCAAGAGCCCTTCCCGGCTTGCCGGGCCATTTGTCGAAAAGGATCACATCCGCGATGCCAAGCACCGCCAGGGAAAACCTGGCCAACAAAGCCACAAGCCATGTGGAGGACATATCCACCCAGCAGGATTCCCTCCCGAATACGGTCCGTGACAAGCCTTTCGCGTGGCTGCTGTTGATCACCGGCGTCGTTGGCTGGCTGGCTTCCGGAATCCTGGTGCTGGAGAAACTTGAGGTCCTCAAGGATCCCAACCACGTAACAGTGTGCGATGTAAATCCGTTTGTCTCCTGCGGTGAAGTGATGCAGACACCGCAAAGCTCGGTATTCGGCTTTCCCAACATGTTCATCGGCATCGTTGCTTTCGCTGTCATCATCACTACAGCCATGGGCATTCTCGCGGGAGCCAGGTATTCACGGGGCTACTGGCTGGGCCTGCAAACCGGTGTGACCCTTGGTTTCGCGTTCGTTGTGTGGCTATGGTCGCAGGCACTCTACGTTATTCACGTGCTGTGCCCGTTCTGCATGGTGGTGTGGGCCGCCATGATCCCCCTGTTTGTCTGGGTAACCATCCGCAACGTCACCAGCGGGGTCATCAAGGCGCCGCCGGCACTGGTCAAGCTTTTGTCCGGATCGGGATGGATTATCGTTGCCCTGCTGTACATCGCCGTGATCGCCACGATCTTCTTCTCGTTCATCCACCTCTTTGTGGCGTCCACAGCGTAGAACCACCACTCGCGAGATAACAGTTAAGGCCAATGTTCACGAAGAACATTGGCCTTAACTGTTATCTCGGCGGGGGGTGTTTAGCCCTCGAACCAGATCTTGATCTCACGCTCTGCGGAGTCGACTGAATCTGAGCCGTGAACGAGGTTCTGCTGGACTGCCAGGCCCCAGTCGCGGCCGAAGTCGCCGCGGATGGTGCCCGGTGCCGCCGTCGTCGGATCCGTTGTTCCGGCCAGCGAGCGGAAGCCTTCGATCACGCGGTGGCCTTCGAAGACTGCAGCGATAACCGGTCCGCTGAGCATGAACTCAACCAGCGGCTCGTAGAACGGCTTGCCAACGTGTTCCTCGTAGTGCTGCTCCAGCAGCTCGCGGGTCGCGTTGACCTTCTTCAACTCCGCCAGGGTGTAGCCCTTGGCTTCGATCCGGGCGAGGATGCTTCCGCCCAGGTTGCGGGCGACGCCGTCGGGCTTGACTAGGACAAGTGTCCGTTCAATGCTCACAGTTGCTCCAATGTGGTTGTTCGGTGGTTTTCCCAGCCAGTTTACGGGGTTTGCGGTCCAGCCTGGTCACCGTGGGCTGCATCCCATTCCGCCTGCTCGCGGTCGCGCTGGGCCACCTCGCGGTCAATCCGCATACCGGCCCTGATCCCGTACCACCAGCAGATGGCGAACAGGATCCCCACAATGAACATGGTGGGCTCGGCGAAGCCCGTCAGGATCAGCACAAGCTGCAGTGCCCAGCCAATCCCGATGCCCCATGGCTTGGACAGTACGGCGCACGCCAACACCAGCACCACCGTCAGTGCGATGCCAACCCCAAGAATGATGCCGGGGTCAACTTCTCCACGCCTCAGGCCGAAGACTGCCAACGTGCCGAAGAACGCGACGAAGGCTTCAAGCAGGAGCACGGTAGACGCGAACATCACCTTCGTGGATCGGCGCTTCCTGGGCATGCCGGGCCGCCATTCACGCTGCGCCTTGGTCATTTTCGCCATGCTAGGCACTCGCCTTTCCGAGCAGGATCCGCGCCTCGGCCACCACAGTGATGGAACCCGTTACCAGGACACCGCCTGCCAGGTCATCGTTGGATTCGGCGCGCTCCACAGCCCATTCCAGGGCGTCGTCCAACTTCTCCGCGATGTGGACGTTGTCCTCGCCGAAGCCGAGGTCGACGGCGAGTTCGGCCAGTTCCGCCGCCGGAACGGCACGCGCCGAGTTGGATTGGGTGAAACAGAATTCCTCGGCCAGGCCACCCAGTGATTCCTTGAGGGTCTTAAGGATCTCCTCGGCGTCTTTCTCCCGCAGGACGCCCACCACAACCACCAGCTTGCTGAAGCTGAAGGCCTCCTGGATGGCTTCCGACGAGACGCGGATGCCGTCCGGGTTGTGTGCAGCATCCACCACGACGGTGGGCGCAGTGCGCACAACTTCGAGCCGGCCGGGCGAAGTCACGTTGCCAAAGGCTTCTTTGAGCACCTCGGCATCGAGCTCTTTCTCTCCCCCACCGAAGAACGCTTCCAAAGCCGCGACGGCTACGGCGGCGTTTTCGGCTTGGTGGGCACCATGCAGTGGCAACAGAAGGTCCTCATAGCGGCCGGCGAGGCCCTGAATGGTCAGAACCTGGCCGCCGACAGCGACGCTGCGGGACTCGACACCGAATTCGACGCCCTCAAAACGGAACGGCACGTCAACTTCACGGGCTTTCTCCAACAGGACCTGCGCAGCGTCAACGGGTTGAGCTGCACTGACCAGGAAGCCGCCCGGTTTGATGATGCCGGATTTCTCGTAAGCGATGTCCTCGGTGGTGTCACCCAGAAGATCCGTGTGGTCCAGCGAAATCGGTGTGATGACTGAGACTTGGCCATCGCCAACGTTGGTGGCATCGGTGATGCCTCCCAAGCCGACTTCCATGACGGCAACATCAACAGGCTGATCGGCGAACACCGCGAAGCCAAGAATAGTCAGGCACTCGAAGTAGGTCAGTCGCGGTTGGTCTTCGGCGACGAGCTCGCTGTCCACGATCTCCAGGTAGGGGCGGATTTCGTCCCAGATACGCACGAACGTCGCATCCGGTACAGGCTCTCCGTCAATGCTGATGCGCTCAGTCACTTTGGACAGGTGCGGGCTGGTGTAACGGCCCGTGCTCAGGCCGTGGGCACGCAGTCCGGCCTCGATCATGCGTGCCGTGGACGTTTTGCCGTTGGTGCCGGTGATGTGGATGATCGGGAAGGCCTTGTTCGGCTCCCCCAGCACATCCATCGCCCGGAACAACGGAGCCAGGCGAGGTTCCATCTTGTTTTCCGGGGCACGGCCCAGAAGTTCGGCGTAGACACTTTCAACCGAGAATTCGTCAGTCATGGATCAGGCCCCTGCCTTTGCAACGGTGACCTGCGGTTCGTCGACACTGGCCAACAGAACCTCCAGTTCCAACGTTAGAGTTTCGGTCTTGACGAGTTCCGAGTTGGCTTCCAAGGCGTCAACCACATCCTGTGCGGCCTCCACGGAAGTGCGGATGCGGTCGCTCACGTTCAGTCCGGCGTCCTTGCGAGCCTGCTGGATGGCGCGGACCATGTCGCGGGCCAGTCCCTCGGCTGCAAGTTCAGGAGTGACCTCAGTGTTGAGGACAACGAAACCGCCGCCCGGCAGGACAGCTACTGCCGAGCTGCCGCCGTCGGCCGTTTCTGCCACGACAGTTTCAAGCGTGTATTCCTGGGGCTCGAGCTCCAAGCCACCGGCCACCACCACGCCGGCGTCATTGACAGACCAATCGCCGGACTTGGATCCCTTGATGGCCTGCTGCACGTTCTTGCCAAGGCGCGGACCCGCGGCCCGGGCGTTGACCACGAGCTTCTGCTCAATGCCGAACTCCTCAGGCGAGGCAGTTGCAGCGTCCAGGAGCCGGACGGAACGCAGGTTCAGTTCATCGGCGACGACGGCGGCAAAGCCTTCCAGCGCATCTGCACCAGGTGCCACCACGGTCAACTCCTGCAACGGCAAGCGGACGCGCAGGTTTGCTGCTTTCCGGAGGCTTGAGCCGGTGGAGCAGATTTGCTGGACGCGGTCCATTGCTTCAACCAAGTGCGGGTTGGACGGGAACAGCGAAGCGTCAGGCCAGTCGGCGAGGTGAACAGAGCGGCCACCGGTCAGCCCACGCCAGATCTCTTCCGTCACCAGCGGCAGCAAGGACGCCGATACACGGCACACCGCTTCGAGCGCGGTGTAAAGCGCGTCAAAGGCGTCAACGCTTTCATCGAAGAAGCGCTGGCGGCTGCGGCGCACGTACCAGTTGGTGAGCATGTCCAGGTAGCTGCGCAGCTCATCGCAGGCACCGGAGATGTCATAGCTGTCCAGGCTTGCGGTGACATTGCGGACCAGGTCCCCGGTGTTGGCCAGGAGGTACTGGTCGAGGGTGTCGGCGTAGCCGTCGTAGCGCAGCTTCGCCTCGTAGCCCGAGCCGCCATTGGCAGCGTTGGTGTACAGCGTGAAGAAGCTGTAAACGTTCCACAGCGGCAGGATGACCTGGCGTACGCCGTCGCGGATGCCCTGCTCGGTGACCACAAGGTTGCCGCCGCGCAGGATGGGGCTGGACATGAGGAACCAGCGCATGGCGTCGGAACCGTCGCGATCCAGGACCTCGGACACGTCAGGGTAATTGCGCAGGCTCTTGGACATCTTCTGGCCGTCAGAGCCCAGCACGATGCCGTGACTGATCACATTTCGGAACGCAGGACGGTCAAACAGTGCGGTGGACAGGATGTGCAGCATGTAGAACCAGCCGCGGGTCTGTCCGATGTACTCGACGATGAAGTCCGCCGGGTTGTGGGTGTCGAACCACTCCTCGTTCTGGAACGGGTAGTGCACCTGGCCGTACGGCATGGAACCGGAGTCGAACCAGACGTCCAGGACGTCTTCGACGCGGCGCATGGTGGACTTACCCGTGGGATCGTCCGGGTTGGGACGCGTCAGTTCATCGATGAACGGCCGGTGCAGGTCTACCTGACCCTCATTGTTCATCGGAAGACGGCCGAAGTCGGCTTCGAGATCGGCCAGGGAACCGTAGACGTCGGTGCGCGGGTATTCGGGGTCATCAGACTGCCATACGGGGATGGGCGAACCCCAATACCGGTTGCGGCTGATGGACCAGTCGCGGGCGTTATCCAGCCATTTGCCGAACTGGCCGTCCTTGACGTTGCCCGGGATCCAGTTGATCTCCTGGTTCAGCTCGGACATACGGTCCTTGAACTTGGTGACTTCCACGTACCAGGACGACACGGCACGGTAGATCAGCGGGTTCCGGCAGCGCCAGCAGTGCGGGTAGCTGTGCTCGTAGCTGGCTTGGCGGACCAAGCGGCCATCGGCACGGAGCACCTGGGTGATGGGCTTGTTGGCGTCGAAGACCTGGAGGCCGACGATCGGGGCCAGCTCGCCGTGCGCGAACAGCGGCAGGAACTTGGCGCCTTCGTCGACGGACAGGACCACGGGGATGCCGGCGTCTTCACAGACCTTCTGGTCATCCTCACCGTAGGCCGGAGCCTGGTGGACGATGCCCGTACCGTCGGTGGTGGTGACGTAGTCGGCTACGAGGAAACGCCAGGCGTTCTGGGTGCCGTACTTCTCAGCATCGGCAAAGTCGTTCCAGAGCGGTTCGTACTCAAGACCGGCCAACTCGGTGCCTGTGTGAGTGGACACGACAGCGGCAGCCGCGGCAGCAGCGTCGTCGTACCCCAGATCCTTGGCGTACGCCCCCACAAGGTCAGCTGCCAGCAGGAAACTGCCCGTGACGGGCGCTTCAGCTGAAGCGGCCTTGACGCCGTTGGGTCCGGCAGGCAGGACTGCGTAAGAGATGTCCGGCCCGACGGCGAGCGCCAGGTTGGTGGGCAACGTCCAGGGCGTGGTGGTCCAGGCGAGTGCCTGAACACCGGCGAGTGCCTTGGAGAGCTCGGACTCCCCTGCCTTGACGGGGAACGTTACAGTGACCGTTTGGTCCTGGCGGTTCTTGTAGACGTCGTCGTCCATGCGGAGTTCGTGGTTGGACAGCGGTGTCTCGTCCTTCCAGCAGTATGGGAGGACGCGGTAGCCGTTGTAGGTGAGGCCCTTCTCGTGCAGCTGTTTGAAGGCCCAGAGCACCGACTCCATGTACTCGACGTTGAGCGTCTTGTAGTCGTTCTCGAAGTCCACCCAGCGTGCCTGGCGGGTGACGTAGGCCTTCCACTCATTGGCGTACTTCATGACCGAGGCGCGGCAGGCGTCGTTGAATTTGTCGATGCCCATGGCTTCGATCTGGGTCTTGTCCGTCATGCCCAATTGCTTCATGGCTTCGAGCTCTGCCGGGAGGCCGTGGGTGTCCCAGCCGAAGCGGCGCTCCACGCGCTTGCCACGTTGGGTCTGGTAGCGGCCCACAAGGTCCTTGGCGTAGCCGGTCAGGAGGTGGCCATAGTGCGGGAGTCCGTTGGCGAAGGGAGGGCCATCGTAGAAGACGAACTCGTTGCTGCCGTCCTTGCCTGCATCACGTTGGTCGATGCTGGCTTGGAAGGTGCCGTCTTCGTCCCAGTATTTGAGGATGCGCTCTTCGATTTCCGGGAACTTCACGGAAGCGGACACGCCGTGCGTGCCGGACGAAGACGCTGAGGCCTTGGGGTAGTGGGTCATCTCATATCCTGTGATAGCTGGTTGACTGTCAGGATGCGAGGACGGCTTCTGTGCTGCCTGTCGGCTGCGCAGGTACCGCGGTACCACCTCACTTACCGGAACGCGAAGTTCCGGCCTCTCATTACTGCTGTGACGGGCTTACCCGTCCGGTTCTACTGGGCGCTTGCCGCCTTTGCAGGTGGTCAGTGCTGTTCTTCCGGAAGCTCACCGGTGATGGCCGGGTCAAAGCTGCTCTTCCAAGTCTAGCGGCAGCGGAGGGCCCCGCTCTACTTGTGAGTTCATCCTGTGGATGGAGTCCGGTTCGCTGGGCGATGCATAGACTCAAGCCCATGACACACCCCGGGACTGCCGTGATGGAAACCCGTCCTGCGCCGCGCCACGCTTCTTTGGCGTGGTCGGTGATGGCGTTGCTTGCTGCGCTTCCCGTGGCGGGGGTATCGATGTTCCGCGCGGTCCCCGCGGAGTGGCCCTTGATCGTGGTGCAGCTGTTGTCCTTCACCCCGTGGATGGTTCTGCCGGCGGCGCTTGCCCTGGTGCTTGCCTTGGTAGGGCGGCGGCGTTGGGTCATCATCATGACGACGGCCCTGTTGGCGGCCCAGTTGTTCTGGCTGTTCCCGTTGGACGCCGGAAAGCCAAATTCTTTGCCTGCCGGTACTGCAACAATCCCTTTGAGAGTGATGAGCCTCAACTCCGAATACGGAGAGGCGGACGCCGCCACCATCGTGAATTTGGTCCGGGAAAACGGGATTCAGCTGCTGACCATCCAGGAACATAAGCAGGGACTCGAGGATCGCCTAACCTCCGCGGGCATGGAGGATGTACTGCCGAACCGGGTCAGTGAACCCAATGCCGACGCATCCGGCGGCGCCGTGTATTCGGTGTTCCCGCTTGAGCCCGACGGCCTCCTGCCTGACACGCCCTTCCGGATTGACGTCACGCGGGTACTCGTCTCACACCCGGAGTCCGGTGCCAAGGCCTCCTTGAACCTCAGCAACGTGCACGCCTTCCCACCGGTGGATGAGCGGATTGACCAATGGCGGAGCGACCTCGGCAAGATCGCCCGCCAAGCATCAGAATCCGGGAATCACCTGCTGATGGGTGACTACAACGCCACGTACGATCACTCCGAATTCCGGGCTTTGCTGGACACCGGACTCGACGGCACCTCGGCAGGCGGCACGAAGCTTGTGGATGTGGGCACGGCCTCTGCCGGCGGACGGTTCTCCCCCACGTGGCCCATGGAAGGGCCACTGCTTCCGGGCATCGTGATCGATCACATGGTCACCTCGCCCGGCATCGGCAGCAGCGACTACGCGGTCCTCCGGGTTCCCGGTTCGGACCACGCGGCTATCATGGCCAGGCTGATCATTCCAGCTGGTTGAGCGTCTCAGCCTTCTTTGCGGACAAGCTTGTGGTTCGCCGCTTGGGCCACCGGGCGGATGACGATCTGGTCGAGGTTGATGTGGTGCGGCAAAGAGACTGAGTACGCCACGACGCCTGCCACGTCCTCGGCGGTCAGTGGCTTCTCCACACCGGCGTAGACCTTGGCGGCTGCGTCTTTGTCACCGAGGCGGTTCAGGGCGAACTCCTCCGTCTGCACCAAGCCCGGGGCAACCTCGATGACCCGGATGTTGTTGCCCACCTCTTCCAGGCGCAGGGCATTGGTCATTGCGTGCTGGGCAAATTTGGCTGCGTTGTAGCCCGCGCCGCCTTCATAGGCGGACAGCCCTGCCGTGGACGTGAGGTTGAGGACGGTTCCCTCGCCGTTGTCCCGCAGCATGGGCAGGAAGGCCCGGGTGATTTTCATGGTGCCCAGGACGTTCACCTGGTACATCCAATCCCAGTCTTCAGTGTCAGCGTTCGCGATGGTGTCCGCGCCGCGTGCCCCACCGGCGATGTTGATGAGCGTGTCGGCACCCCCGGCTTTGGTGACGGCCGCGAGCAAGGCCGAGACGTCGTCGTCGTCCGTGATGTCAGCCGGGAACGGCACGGCGCCGGTTTCGGCTCCCAAGGCGTCCAGCCTGTCCGCCCGGCGGGCCACCGCGAAGACCTTCCATCCGGTGGTAGCCAGCGCCTTCACCGTGGCCTCGCCGATGCCGGTACTCGCACCGGTTACGACTGCCGTCTTGTTGTTGTCTACATTCTGTCCGGAAGGCGTGTTGTGCGCAGCCAAAGTCATGGCACCACCTTATCGGGGGTGCAGGCTGCACGGAGGGCGGGCGGTAACGCCAGGCCATGAAACAATTGACCCATGGCTGAATCAACGCAGGGTACAGACACGCCCGCCACCGCCCCCATCAACGTTCCCGACAAGCCGGCCCTTGAAGGCCTCGAGGCTGCCTTGACGCAGCGCTGGCTGAAGGAAGGAACCTACAAGTTCAACCCGGACACCACCCGGGAGCAGGTCTACTCGATCGACACTCCCCCGCCCACGGCATCCGGCTCGCTCCACGTGGGCCACATGTTCTCCTTCACCCAGACTGACGTCCAGGCCCGCTACATGCGCATGACCGGCAAGAATGTCTTCTACCCCATGGGATGGGACGACAACGGCCTGCCCACGGAGCGCCGCGTCCAGAACTACTACGGTGTGCGTTGCGATCCCGCCATCCCCTACAAGGCCGACTACACGCCCCCGGCGCAGCCTGCCAAGAACCAGCGCGATTTCGACGTCGTTTCGCGCCAGAACTTCATCGAACTGTGTGAAGAACTCGCCGTTGAGGACGAGAAGGTCTTCGAGAACCTGTTCCAGACCCTTGGTTTGTCGGTGGACTGGGACCTCACCTACCGCACCATTGACGACACTTCGCGTGCGGTGTCCCAGCGTGCCTTCCTCGCGAACCTCTCGGCCGGTGACGCGTACATGGCCGAAGCACCCACACTCTGGGATGTCACGTTCCGCACCGCTGTTGCCCAAGCCGAGCTTGAGGACCGCGAAGTTGCCGGCGCCTACTACCGCTACCCCTTCTTCACGGAAGACGGCGAAAAGATCTTCATCGAAACCACGCGCCCGGAACTTCTTGCTGCTTGCGCGGCCCTGGTGGCGAACCCCGACGACGAACGGTACCAGCCGCTCTTCGGCAAGACTGTAAAGTCGCCCCTGTTCGACGTGGAGCTCGAGGTTAAGGCACACCCGCTCGCCAAAGCTGACAAGGGTTCCGGCATCGCCATGGTGTGTACCTTTGGTGACCTGACCGACGTCACCTGGTGGCGCGAACTGCAGTTGCCCACCCGCGCCATCATGGGCCGCGACGGCCGCATCATTGCCGAGACCCCTGAATGGATCACCACCGACGCCGGCAAGGAAGCCTACGCTGCGATCGCCGGCAAGACCGCGTTCTCCGCCAAGGAAGCCGTGGTTGAACTGCTCAAGGCAGCGGAGCTGCTGGACGGCGAACCAAAGAAGATCACCCACCCGGTGAACTTCTTCGAGAAGGGCGACAAGCCCCTCGAGGTTGTTACCTCCCGTCAGTGGTACATCCGCAACGGTGGGCGCGATGAGGAACGCCGCGAACGCCTGATCGGCCGTGGGCAGGAAATCACCTTCCACCCAGCGTTCATGCGTTCCCGTTATGAGAACTGGATCGCGGGCCTGAACGGTGACTGGCTCGTATCCCGCCAGCGCTTCTTCGGCGTGCCCATCCCTGTCTGGTACCCGCTGGATGCCCAGGGCAACCCGGACTACGACAACCCCATCCTGCCTTCGGACGAGATGCTCCCCGTGGACCCGGCCGCAGACGCTGCTCCCGGCTTCGAGGAATCCCAGCGCGACCAGGCCAACGGCTTCACAGGTGACGCCGATGTGCTGGACACCTGGGCAACGTCATCGCTGACCCCGCAAATCGTGGGTGGGTGGAGCCGTGACGAGGAATTGTTCTCCAAGGTCTACCCCTTCGACCTCCGTCCTCAGGGACACGACATCATCCGAACCTGGCTGTTCTCCTCTGCCGTTCGCGCAGATGCCCTGCAGAAGAACGCCCCGTGGAAGCACGCGGCCATCTCCGGCTGGATCCTGGACCCGGACCGCAAGAAGATGTCCAAGTCCAAGGGCAACGTTGTTGTGCCTACGGACGTGCTGAACGAGTACGGTTCGGACGCCGTCCGCTATTGGGCAGCCTCGGCCAAGCTCGGTGCTGACACGGCCTACGAGATCGCCCAGATGAAGATCGGCCGCCGCCTGGCCATCAAATTGCTGAACGCTTCGAAGTTCGTGCTGAACCTCGGCGCCACCGAGAACTCAGTGGTGACATCTGACCTGTCGGTGCTTTCCAACCCCTTGGACCGTGCGCTGTTGGCGCAGCTGTCCGACGTCGTTGCCCAGTCCACCAAGGCGTTCGAGAACTACGACTACGCCCGCGCGCTCCAGATCACTGAGTCGTTCTTCTGGCAATTCACGGACGACTACGTGGAGCTCATCAAGGACCGTGCCTACGGTGCCGCCGGCGAAACAGAGCAGGCATCCGTCCTGGCAGCCCTGGCAACAACCCTGGACTCGCTCCTGCGCCTGTTTGCACCGTTCCTTCCCTTCGCAACCGAAGAGGTCTGGGGCTGGTGGCGCACAGGATCAGTTCACCGTGCCCAGTGGCCTGCAGCCTTGGAAATCACCGATGGCGACACCACGATGCTTGGCACCGTGGGTATAGCACTCAGCGGTATCCGCAAGGCCAAGTCTGAGGCGAAGGTGAAGCAGCGCACCGAGGTGTTGTCGGCATCCATTACGGCTTCGGAAGTACTCGTCGCCCAGCTGAAGGCCGGCCTTGGCGACCTGAAGGCAGCCGCAAACGCTCAGGAGATCACTCTCCAGTCCGGTGAAGGCGAACTGACGGTCAGCGATGTTGTCCTGGCGCCCGCCGAGGAACAGCCTGCGTCCTAGTAAATAGTCAGCCGCCCGTTTTAGGGCAAAGGGGAAGCCCCATCAGCGTTTTGCCGTTGGTGGGGCTTCGACTTTTCGGCTGTCTGGTGATGTCTTGACAGTCTGGCGGAATCCTTGGAATTTCAGGTCTTCCTACCTCATCACTGGTAGGTTACTTCCAACTTTGCCAAAGGCTGCGTTGGTTGCAATCACTGAATCTTTGGTTTCCGTGTCCCTCTTCTTTCGAAGTGGGTAAGAACCATTGTTGTCCCGCTGAGGACGATGCACAAGGGGTTCGAAAGAACTACAACCCTGTAGTTTTCCTGCCGGAAGATGGCTATCTGTGGCAGAGTATTGACCATGCCGGAACTCCCCGAAGTGCACGGCCTGTGCATGTACTTGGACACCCAACTCCATGGAGCCGTGCTGACTGAGGTCCGCATCAACTCCATCTCTGCGCTCAAGACGGCAGATCCTCCCTACACGGCTCTGGAGGGACGGGCCATTCGTGGCGCAAAGCGCATCGGGAAGTTCGTGTGCATTGACGCTGACGGACTGTTCTTCGTGTTCCACTTAGCGAAAGCCGGCTGGGTCAGGTACACCGAGCACCCGTCCTCGGCCGGGCTGCGCCTGGGCAAAAGCAACATCTCAGCACGACTCTTACTCCACCGCCCCGCCGACGATGCCCACATTGGGGTAGACCTGACCGAAGCCGGAACGAAAAAGAGCCTCGCCATCTACGTGGTGAAAGATCCACAGGACGTCCCGGGAATAGCAACCCTTGGACCAGAACCCCTCAGTCCCGATTTTGATCTCGAAGCGCTGGCCGCAATCGTCGGCTCAAGTTCCCAACAAATCAAAGGTCTGCTCCGCAGCCAGAGCGTGATCGCTGGAATCGGCAATGCCTACAGCGACGAGATTCTCCACGCCGCGAAAATTTCACCTTTTGCCACCGCTAAGTCCTTGGACCAGGCAACGGTGGCCCGGCTCTATGAGGCCATGCAGGAAGTTCTGGTGGGCGCCGTCAACGCAGCTGCGGGCAAGCCTTCCAGCGAACTCAAGGACACTAAGCGCAGCAATTTCCGGGTGCATGCCAGGACGGGCCAGCCTTGCCCTGTGTGTGGAGATACCGTCCGTGAGGTGTCCTTCGCGGACACCTCACTTCAGTATTGCCCTACATGCCAGACCAACGGGAGGATCCTCGCCGACCGCAGGACCTCACGGTTTCTGAAGTAGGGCTGCGCCGCTAGTTGAACTCAGGGCTTTCAGTTCGGCTGCGCTTAAGCTCGAAGAAGTGGGGGTAGCCAGCCAAAGCCACCGTGGCGTCCCAGAGCTTTCCTGCTTCTTCGCCCCGGGGAATCCGTGTAAGGACAGGACCGAAGAACGCCGTGCCATTGACGGCTACCACGGGAGTTCCGACGTCTTGCCCCACAAGGGAGATACCGGCTTCGTGGCTGGCGCGCAGCTGGGCATCGTATTCATCTGATCCGGCAAAGCGTGCCAGGTCAGCGGGCAGTCCGGTGTCGGCGAGGGCCTTCTGGATCACCGAAGCCCGGTCCTTGTTACCCTCGTGGTGGATCTGCTCCCCCATGGCGTCATACAAAGGCTTGACGTACCTGCTGCCGTGGAGCTCCTGGGCTGCGATGATCACTCGAACAGGCCCCCAGCTATCGTCCATCATGGCCCGGTAGTTATCGGGAAGGTCACGGCCCTCGTTGAGCACCGAGAGGCTCATGACGTGCCATTCGGTCTCGATGCCCCGTACCTGCTCCACCTCGCCGATCCAGCGCGACGTGATCCACGCGAAGGGGCATACGGGGTCGAACCAGAAATCGGCCTTGTTGACGTTCTCTTCGGACATAAGCTGTTCGGTCGAAGTCTGCTCGGGCACAGGGTACTCCTCTGAAAGGTGTGAAAGTGGCATGACCAAGGTCCCAGCGGAACCATGTCTTGTTTAGGCCAACAGGAGGCTAAGCCGACTTATTCCGGCGCTTGGCCACGACGTCGTGGGCGATCATGGTGGGCTGGGCCTTCTTGGCCACCACGTCCGCCGTGATCACCACAGTTGCGATGTCATCCCTGCTGGGGAGATCGAACATCACGGGCAGCAGCACATCTTCCATGATGGCCCGCAGGCCACGTGCACCAGTGCCACGTTCAAGGGCCTGGTCCGCTATGGCGTCCAAGGCGTCGTCGTCGAACTGCAGCTCTACGCCGTCCAACTGGAACATCTTCTGGTACTGCTTCACCAAAGCGTTCTTTGGGGTAGAGAGGATCTGGATCAGCGCCGGCCGATCGAGGCTGGACACCGTGGTGATGACAGGGAGCCGCCCGATGAATTCCGGGATGAGGCCGAACTTGAGCAAATCCTCCGGCATGACTTCGCCGTAAGTATCCACGTTGTCCCGGGCCTCGTTGAGCGGCGCACCAAATCCGATGCCCTTTCGTCCGGAGCGCGAACCGATGATGTCCTCCAGCCCGGCGAACGCGCCGGCCACAATGAAGAGAACATTGGTGGTGTCGATCTGGATGAATTCCTGGTGCGGGTGCTTCCGGCCGCCTTGGGGTGGAACGGAGGCGACTGTGCCCTCCAGGATTTTCAAGAGTGCTTGCTGTACACCTTCGCCCGAGACATCACGGGTGATCGACGGGTTCTCACTCTTGCGGGAGATTTTGTCGATCTCGTCGATGTAGATGATGCCTTGCTCGGCCTTCTTGACGTCGTAGTCAGCAGCCTGGATGAGCTTGAGCAGGATGTTCTCGACGTCCTCGCCAACATAGCCGGCTTCCGTCAACGCAGTGGCGTCAGCTACGGCAAACGGCACATTAAGGCGACGAGCCAGTGTCTGCGCCAAGTAAGTCTTGCCGCAACCCGTAGGCCCGATCAGCAGGATATTGGACTTGGCGATCTCAACATCCTCATGGTGCGAACCCTCGCCGAGGCTGCCGGCCTTGGGCGCGTGACCGGCCTGAATGCGCTTGTAGTGGTTATAGACCGCTACCGCCAGGGAACGCTTGGCGGGTTCCTGGCCGATGACGTATTCCTGCAGGAAGTCGAAGATCTCACGAGGCTTGGGCAGCTCGAAACTACCGAGATCGGAGACTTCAGCGAGTTCCTCTTCGATGATCTCGTTGCAAAGCTCGATGCACTCATCGCAGATGTAGACACCGGGCCCGGCAATCAGCTTCCGTACCTGCTTCTGGCTCTTTCCGCAGAAAGAACACTTCAGCAGATCCGTGCTCTCGCCAATCCGAGCCATGTGGGAATCCCTTCGTTGCATACGGGTGATGCGGCTCCGCGCCGTACCCAGGTGTGCGGCCACGCCGCGGTTGGCACCACCGTGACAACATCCACTCTAGGTCACAATGGGCTGCTTGGGTGGAAACAGAACGCCGGTGCGGTCCATATTTCGTGAACCGCACCGGCGTCGAAATCCGTGCTCTACCGGGCGATTGCCTGGGGCTTGATCTTACGGGAGTCCAGAACCTGGTCGATGAGACCGTAGCTCAGGGCGTCCGCCGCAGTGAGGATCTTGTCTCGCTCGATGTCGTTGTTTACCTGCTCGGACGTACGGCCTGAGTGGTGCGCCAGCGTGTCCTCGAGCCAGGTGCGCATACGCATGACTTCGGCCGCCTGAATCTCGAGGTCCGAGGCCTGTCCGCCTTGACCGCCGGAAAGAGCCGGCTGGTGAATCAGGACGCGGGCGTTCGGCAGGGCCAGGCGCTTCCCGGGTGTACCAGCAGCCAGCAGGACCGCAGCGGCGCTGGCTGCCTGTCCAAGGCACACCGTCTGGATCTCCGGACGAATGTACTGCATGGTGTCGTAGATGGCCGTCATGGCAGTGAACGAGCCACCCGGCGAATTGATGTACAGGGTGATGTCACGATCCGGGTCAGTCGACTCAAGGACCAGCAACTGGGCCATGATGTCGTCAGCGGACGCGTCGTCGACCTGGACACCAAGGAAGATGATGCGGTCCTCGAACAGCTTGGTGTACGGGTCCTGGCGCTTGAAGCCGTAAGGCGTGCGCTCCTCGAACTGGGGCAGGACGTAACGGCTGGACGGGAGATTACCGGCAGACCATCCGAAGTTGTAGTTCATGTTCTTTACTCCTGGGGTTTCAGTGGTTCTTTGTGCCGGTTAGTTTTCGGAGTTCGACTGGTTGGCCGTTCCGCCGCCACCGGCGACAGAACCGGCGTGCGCCGAGATCTTGTCGAAGAAGCCGTACTCCAGGGCCTCAGTAGCCGTAAACCACTTGTCGCGGTCGTTGTCCTTGAGGATGGTCTCCACGGACTGCCCGGTCTGCTCTGCCGTGAGTTCTGCCATGACCTTCTTCATGTGCAGGATCAGTTCTGCCTGAATCTTGATGTCCGACGCCGTGCCGCCGATGCCGCCCGAGGGCTGGTGCATCAGGATGCGTGCGTTGGGCGTTGCGTAACGCTTGCCCTTGGTGCCGGAGGAAAGAAGGAACTGACCCATTGACGCTGCCAGGCCGGTTGCCACGGTGACGACGTCGTTCGGGATGAACTGCATGGTGTCGTAGATGGCCATGCCGGCCGTCACGGATCCACCCGGTGAGTTGATGTACAGGTAGATGTCCTTCTCCGGGTCTTCGGCCGAGAGGAGGAGGAGCTGCGAGCAGATGGCGTTGGCGTTCTCGTCACGGACTTCAGAGCCGAGCCAGATGATGCGCTCTTTCAGCAGGCGGTTGTAGATGTAGTTGTCCTGGGCTGCGGGATCGACAGTTGCCATCCGGGGAGCCTCTGATTGCTGTGACATAAGTACTTACCTCTCGCTGGTGCCAGTGACCTCACTGAACTTCACTACTTGGACACTAACCGTTTTCGCGGGTGATTTGTTCGCCGAAATCGCACTGTTCGCTGACGGCGCACGTCTGCGTTCAGCACCAATGTTCAGCCTTAAAGCAAACCGGCCCCGGATCAAGAGATCCGGGGCCGGTTGAAGTCGTTGACTAGAACTTCACTGCTGCGGGGTCGTCGCTTGCGACAACGTCGGCTTCTTCGTTTGCCTCAACCGCTGCAGCCTCTTCGGCTGCTGCTTCGCCGGCGGGGCGGACGAAGTCAGTGAGGTCAACCTTGTTGCCCTCGGAGTCGACTACCTCAGCCTGACCCAGCACAACGGCAAGGGCCTTGCGGCGGCGAACCTCGGAAACCATCATGGGAACCTGGCCGCTCTGATCAATGATCTGGGCGAACTGGTTGGGATCCATGCCGTACTGGCTTGCGGTGGTAACGATGTAGTCGATCAGCTCGTTCTGGCTGACGTCTACCTCTTCCTTGTCCGCAATGGCGTCAAGGATGATCTCGTTCTGGAAGGCACGCTCGGTGTTGGCCTTGACCTCGGCGCGGTGCTCCTCGGTGTCGTGTTCACCTTCGCCGTGTGCGTTCTCCGGGTTGAAGTGAGCTTCGATCTGCTCCTCAACAACGGAATCCGGAACGGGAACCTCAACGAGCTCAACGAGCTTGTCCAAGACCTTGTCGCGTGCTTCAACGCCCTGCTCGACTACCTTGGAGTCCGCAGCCTGCTTGGCGAGGTCCTCACGGAGCTCAGCAAGGGTGTCGAACTCCGAGGCGAGCTGAGCGAAGTCGTCGTTTGCTTCGGGGAGCTCGCGCTCCTTGACAGCCTTGACAACAACCTTCACCTGCGCGGACTCGCCGGCGTGGTCGCCGCCAACCAGCGTGGTCTCGAAGATTGCTTCTTCGTCGGCGGAGAGGCCTGTCACGGCTTCGTCGAGGCCTTCGAGCATGGTGCCGGCACCAACCTGGTAAGAAAGGCCGGAAGCGGAATCGATGTCTTCGCCGTCAATCGTGGCGGTGATGTCGATGGTCAGGAAGTCGTCGTTCTTGGCCGGACGCTCAACGGACTTCAGCGTGCCGAAGCGGCCACGCAGTTCGTCCAGCGCCTTGTCAACGTCAGCTTCGGAAGACTCAGCAGCCGCAACCTCAACCTTGATGCCGGCGTAGTCCGGCAGCTCGATCTCGGGGCGGACGTCGATCTCCACCTGGAACTTGAGTTCACCATCGGTTGCGGACGGGTCCGGAACCTCGGTGATTTCAACTTCGGGACGGCTCAGGGGGCGAACACCCGTTTCCTGAACTGCAGCCTGGTACCAGCCGTTGAGGCCATCGTTGATGGCAGTCTCCAGAACATAGCCACGGCCAACGCGCTGGTCGATCAGCTTGGAGGGAACTTTGCCCTTGCGGAATCCGGGAACCTGGATCTGCGAAGCAACGGTCTTGTACGCGGCATCGATGCTCGGCTTCAGTTCCTCAAAGGGAACCTCAACGTTGAGCTTGACCCGCGTTGCGGTGAGGTTCTCGACAGCGCTCTTCACAGTCTAAGTACTCCTGATTTTGTGGGTATGGGTTTCTGTCGTGCCCCTGAAGCGGACACAAACACAGAGTCGGGGTGACAGGATTTGAACCTGCGACTTCCTGCTCCCAAAGCAGGCGCTCTAGCCAAGCTGAGCTACACCCCGAACGCACAGGACAGTCTACGGGCAAGCGAGCCCAGAATGCACATTTGACACTGCCGCCGGAATTAGGTTTAGTAGTACCCGGCTTCAACAGCCACCAGGAAGATGTCCTGAACAAGGATATCCGTCCTGGGGACGTAGCTTAATGGTAAAGCCTCAGTCTTCCAAACTGATTACGCGGGTTCGATTCCCGTCGTCCCCTCCACGCAAAAGGGCCCCGATCAACGGATCGGGGCCCTTTTTCTCTTATTCAAAGATGAACTCCTACACCTGGCAGCCGGGACACCAATACAGCTTGCGCGCACCGATTTCCGTCATCCCCACGAGCGTCCCGCACGCCCGGCAGGGCATGCCGTCCCGCTTATAGACGAAGTGGGCATCGGCGTCAGGCGCTACAGCACCACCGCCGGTCCACAGCGTCGGGGGCGTCGTAACAATACGTCCGTCACGGACGCCGTCGGACATGGTGTCCACGGTGTCGTCCCAGAGACGGCCAGCGGTTTCCGCATCAATGCTGCTCCCCGGTGTCCACGGATCGACCGCTTGCCGGAACAAAACCTCGGCCCTGTAGATGTTGCCGACGCCGGCCAGGACGGACTGATCCATCAAAAGCAGGGCCACCGCAGTCTTGCGGCGGCGAAGGCGGCGGATGAACTCCTCACGGTCACCCCGGCGATTGTGCAGCGGATCCGGGCCCAGCCGCGCCAACACGGCGGCTGCCTCGGCCGCAGTGATGGCGGCACAGGTGGTGGCACCACGGAGATCCGCCCAGCCGTGCCCGGACACCAGCCGGACACGCACCGCGCCCACGGGAGGAGGCGGGCCGGCGTAATCGCCGTCGTCGGAAGACGGACCTGCCTCCCGTTCGCCGATACGACGCGGAGCCCCGATGCTGGAGGCGCCCGTGAAGGACCTATCTCCGCCAAAGCTCCAGGCCCCATAGAGGCCCAGGTGGACGTGCAGGAACAGCTCGTGGTCAAACCTGAGAAAGAGCTGCTTGCCATGGGCAGTGGCTTCAACCATGGTGTGCCCGGTGAGTAGCTCCGCGCCGGCGGCAAACCTCCCTTGCGGGCTGGAGACATCCAAACGCCGGCCGCCAAAAACATCCTGGAACTGGCGGGCCAGCCTATGGACCGAATGCCCCTCAGGCACTACTCGACGATCTCGCCGGTGGTTTCGTACACCGCAATTTTTCCGATCCGGCGAACGTGGCGTTCGTCGTTGCTGAAGGGTTCCTGCAGGAAGGCTTCGATGAGTTCCGTGGCCTCTTCAACGGTGTGCTGGCGTCCGCCAACGGCCACAACGTTGGCATCGTTGTGTTCGCGGGCCAACTTCGCGGTGGAGAGGTTCCAGGCCAAGGCCGCGCGGACGCCGTTGACCTTGTTGGCAGCAATTTGTTCCCCATTGCCCGAGCCGCCCAGCACGATGCCGAGAGCGTGCACACCGGCTTTCTGGTCTGCCACCACGGCAAGGCCGGCATTGATGCAGAAGGAGGGGTAGTCATCCAGGGCGTCATACTCCTTGGGCCCGTGATCCACCACTTCGTAGCCTTTGGCCGTGAGGTGGCTGACCAGGTGGGCACTAAGTTCCATGCCGGCGTGGTCCGTGGCGATGTGGACGCGGGGTGTAGTCACAGGAAGTCCATTCTTTCTGGCGCGCGGGTACGGCATATGGCCGGGCGCGGCGTTGAGGGATGCGCTACCTAGGGTACCGCTACCCGGGTTGTTGGGCCTGCCCGTCGCCATGGGCGCGATGCGCCGCCCTGTTGAGAACACCGGCCAGCTTGTCTGCGGAAGCCTGGGTCCCTGCGCTAAGTGCCACGCGGCCTCCGTTGAGTTTCCTTACGACGACGGCCGGGCCACTGCTGACGAGCATCGCTGTCGCGTCGTCATGGTGCCGCCAGCCCCACCCACCATAGTCTGCCGCCTTTACGTCCGCAGGGGCTGCCCCAGCGATGTCGACGGCGGGGACGGTCAGGACGCGGACGATGCCGCCGGCGAATACCTGCAACCCTCCCCTGTCCGCCCGCACCCGTGCGAACAGGAAACCTGCGCCGATGAGGGCCGCCGCTGCTACCAAGGCACCCAGCCATGGAACTGCCACGGCTATCAGCGCAGCGGGGAACAGTGCCGAGACTATGATCATGACGAAAACGGAACTCCGGGCATGCACCCACAGCCTGAGCGTGTCGCGGGCGAGATCGGGATCTTCGAGAAGTCTCAACTCTTCTTCGAGCGCAACGTCATCTTCCCTGGTCCAACGAGGGTCCGGCTTAAAGGCGAACATCATGATGACGCCCAGCGCCACAGCGGCTCCGCTGCCCATGGCCAGCACGATCGGATCAACGTGGGACTCGCGCGCGTCCGCCAGCCCGGACTGGCCGACCAGACCTGCAGCCAACACGGTGGTGATGAAAAGGCTGACCATGAGGCCCACACCCATCATGACGCGGCGCATGACCACCGGCCGGGAAATCGACACCGCTTGGAGGAAGACTGCCCAACCGCAGAAGGTGATGAGGGCAGCGCCGCCTGCCACGTAGGCGCCGAAAGGAGCGAAGGAAGAGCCGCCGTCGGCGCTCCACATAACGGCGACCGGGTTTGGGAGGTCGTTGCGCAGCATCTGGGCGCACACGACAAACCCGACGGCGAGAAGCAACGGAAAGGCGACCGCAAACCTCAGTGCGCGGAAATCGAGGGTGTCCCGGAACGATGCCATAATCCAACGCTACTCCGTGGTGCGACACTGTGGTGCCCGCTCCTTGCCTTCACGGCGTGGAGTGAAAGAATGACTTCACACCAGCGACCGGCCATGACGGGCCGGCCATCCCAAATCTCCGGAGGCACCACTTGCCAGGCCTGAATCTTACGCGCGATGAAGCCGCCACGCGCGCCGAACTACTCAACGTCGAGTCGTACAACGTCACCCTGGACCTGACCCAGGGAGCAGAGACCTTCGGCTCCACCACTGTTGTGAAGTTTTCCGCGGAGCCGGGATCGTCCACGTTCATCGATGCCATCACCGCAGCGGTCCACAGAGTGACTCTTAACGGCACCGAGCTGAACCCCGCTGAGGTCTCTGACGGCGTCCGCATCCAGCTCCCGGATCTGTCAGCGGACAACGAACTCGTGGTGGTGGCAGACGCTCCCTACATGAACACCGGTGAGGGACTCCACAGATTCGTTGACCCTGTTGATGGTGAGGTTTACCTCTACACGCAGTTCGAAGTTCCTGACTCCAGGCGCATGTTCGCCGTCTTTGAACAGCCCGACCTGAAGGCCAGCTTCACGTTTACCGTCACCGCTCCTTCGCATTGGGACGTGATCTCCAACTCCCCCACGCCGGTTCCCGTTGAAGCCCCTGGCGCCGATGACGGCACCGCACGTTCGGTGTGGAAATTTGCCCCCACGCCCCGACTGTCTTCCTACGTCACCGCCTTGATTGCCGGACCGTACCAGTCGGTCCGCTCCGAGGTCACCAGCTCAGATGGCCGCGTCATCCCGCTGGGAGTATTTGCCCGCAAGTCACTCATGCAGTACCTCGACGCGGACAACATCTTTGAACTGACCCGCCAAGGCTTCGAGTTCTTCGAGGCACAATTCGGGTTCCCGTACCCGTTCGAGAAGTACGACCAGCTCTTCGTCCCGGAGTTCAATGCCGGAGCCATGGAGAATGCCGGTGCCGTGACCATCCTGGAGGGCTACGTTTTCCGTGGAAAGGTCACGGGTGCACAGATTGAGCGGCGCGCCATCACGGTCCTGCACGAGCTGGCGCACATGTGGTTCGGGGACTTGGTAACCATGCGTTGGTGGAACGACCTCTGGCTCAACGAATCCTTTGCCGAATACATGTCTCACCTGGCCGCCGTAGAGAACACCGAATTTGACCGGGCCTGGACCACGTTCGCCTCCGTGGAAAAGTCCTGGGCCTACAAGCAGGACCAGTTGCCCACCACGCATCCGATCTTCGCCGAGATCAACAACCTCGAAGACGTCGAGGTGAACTTCGACGGCATCACCTACGCCAAGGGCGCCTCTGTCCTACGACAATTGGTGGCTTGGGTGGGACCTGAACAGTTCATGGCAGGCGTCCGCACGTACTTCGCCAAGCACGCTTGGAAAAACACCGAGCTCGCGGACCTCATGGTGGAGCTCGAAGCTGCGTCCGGCCGCGACCTGGACGCGTGGGGCAAGCTCTGGCTCGAAACTGCCGGTGTGAACACCCTCGCCCCGGAGCTGACCGTTGCCGCGGACGGCAACATTACCGATTTCGCGATCCTGCAAACCGCGATCGACGAACAGCCCACGCTCCGCCCGCACCGCCTGGCCGTTGGCTTCTACTCGCTCTCGGGCGAAGGCAAGCTGGAGCGGACCCACCGCGAGGAACTCGACGTCGATGGCCCCCGTACCGAGGTACCTGCCTTGGTTGGCAAAGCCCGGCCGGACCTGATCCTGTTGAACGACGACGACCTCGCGTATGCCAAGGTCCGCCTCGATGAGCACTCCCTTGCCACCGCCAAAGCCCACCTGAAGGACTTCGCCACCAGCCTGCCCCGCACTTTGGTGTGGGGTTCGGCCTGGGACGCCGCCCGCGACGGCGAAACCCCGGCCCGCGGCTACATAGAACTGATCCTGGCGAACATCGCCTCGGAAACAGACTCCTCCGTGATCCTGGTCCAGCTGCGCCAGCTCGCCACCACCTTGACCTATTTCGTGGCCGCCGATCACAAGCTTGACTCAACGACCGCGGCTGCGGACAAGTTGTGGGAGCTCGCATCGGCAGCTGTCGCAGGTTCGGATGCCCAGCTGCAGTTCGCCAAGTCGTATGCCCAGCTGGCCCGCAGTGGCGGACAGTTCGACCGTCTTCAGGCCCTTTTGGACGGTACGGAGACCCTCGAAGGACTCAGCATCGACCAAGACATGCGTTGGGAACTGCTGACGGCCCTTGTTGCCGGCGGCCGGCAGGGCCAAGCCCGGATCGACGAGGAGCTTTCCCGGGACAACACTTCCAACGGCCAAAATGCAGCAGCCCAGGCGACAGCAGCCATCCCCACGCCGGAGGCCAAGGCAGCAGCTTGGGACTCGATCGTGGTCAAAGGAGAACTCTCCAACGCCTTGCAAGCCTCAGCCGTGGCCGGCTTCATGCGAGTCGTGGACACCGGCTTGTTGGAACCTTTCGCGGAGAAGTACTTCGAGGCCGTACCCGGAATCGTTGAGGACCGAACGCACGCCCTGGCCCAGCAGATTGTGGTAGGTCTCTACCCGGCACAGCTCACCACGCAGGCCACCGTGGAACGCACGGACCAGTTCCTGGCCGGTCTTCCGGAGGAGAGCGCAGCACTGCGCCGCATGATGCTGGAAAACCGGGACAGCGTAGCCCGGGCACTGCGCGCACGGGCAGCAGACGTCTAAGCCCGCAGGATCGTGAGGCCCGTGCGGACGGTTGTGGCCCCAAAGCTAAACTGTCCGCATGGGCCTCCACGAACACCATTACGCACTGACCGTCCGCTGGACCGGAAACCTCGGCGAAGGCACGGCCAGCTACCGGGGATATTCAAGGGACCACGACGTCGAAATCAGTGGCTTGCCCACCTTGAAGGGCTCAGCAGATCCGACGTTCCACGGCGACCGGACACGCTACAACCCGGAACAGTTGTTACTTGCGGCCCTCTCGCAATGCCACATGTTGTCCTTCCTGCACGTGGCCGTCAAGCATGGGGTGGTAGTTACCGGCTACGAGGACAACGCCGAAGGCCTCATGAAGCTCAACCGGGACGGCAGCGGGCAGTTCGAAAGCGTCACCCTGAAGCCTCACGTCATCATTGCCGATCCCGCCCACGAAAGCTTGGTCCCGCAGCTTCACCATGAAGCCAACCAGGTCTGCTTCATCGCCCGCAGCGTCAACTTCCCGGTACTCCACGAACCGATCACGACGGCGGCAGCAGCCTAACGCTGTTCGAGCTGCCAGAGTGCCACGAGCCTTTGTTCCGTTTCACGGCTCAGGCCGGCTTTTCGTTCCCTGTCCAGGCCTCGCGCCCGTTCATCCTCGAGCGTGGCCGCCAGGGTTTCCTGCCACGGCCGCAGGACCATTCCGCGCTCACGTGCCGCCCGGTTGCTCCGCGCCTGAAAGCCGTCATGGCCTGACGGGAGCCACAGAGGCAGGGAATCCGGGCCGGACCAGTATTCGACACCGTGCTGCACGAGCCAATCCACGTCAGGCACGACGAAGTCCGGGGTTCCAACCGCCCGCTGGGACTCGGCGATGTAGTCCTCGAACCGCACTACCTCTCCCAAGGCGTTGTAAATTCCCGTCAGCCCTTCCTCCGCGGACTGCAGGATCCACGCCGCGAGGTCCCGGACATCAATGATCTGGGTGGCGTCGTCCGGGATGTCCGGGACCAGTACCGTGTCAGTGTTCGCAGCGAATCGGGCAGGCCAATAACCGTATCTGTCGGTGCCGTCCCCGGGTCCGCCAATGAGTCCCGCCCGGACGATATGCGCCTTTTCCCCCACAGCGGCAAGCGTCATTTGCTCGATCGCCGACTTGGACTCCCCATACGTTTCCGGGGTGCCTGCCTGGCCTTCAGGCAAGGGCTCCAAGAGGGACGCATTCTCATCCGCGTCAGGCATTGAGTGGTCCGCGTACACGGAGCAACTTGAAACAAAGGTCCAATGAGCGGCGGAAGGGCCCAGCACGTCCAGTGCCACACGCGCCTGTACCGGATCCCGGGAAACATCCACCACTTCGTCCCAGCGTCCGTCGATCTCCGCGAAGGCCGTTGCACCCGCCGCGCGGTCGCTCCTGACCCAAGTGACGCCGTCGGGCGGGCTTGTTGAACTGCCGCGAGCCAAACAGGTGACCTCATGCCCGGCTTCAACAGCCTGCCGGGCGATTTCTGCTGACAAGAAGGCGGTACCGCCCAAGACCAGGATGCGCATACCGTCACGCTACGGCGCTAGGGTTGTAGGTGGACAGAGTGTTCCGCGCCCGGCGAACACGGGCCGACGACAAGGAGCTATTCCACCTTGACCTCCATCCCCCTGGCGGAAACCATCAACATTGAACCCGAAAAAATCGACCTCATGTCGATCCTCATCACAGTGGGCGTAGGCCTGGCTGTGTGGATCGTGGCGCGGTTCATCATCCTGCGCATTACGCGACGAGTCTCGGCGGGCAGTTCTTTCTTCAAGAAGCCGCACTTCAAGTGGGTGCAACCCGCAATCCGTGCATTGGACCATGAACGACGCTCCCAGCGCGCCGAGACCATCGGCTCGTTGCTGACAAGCCTGGTAAGCGTTGTGGTGGTGGTGATCGTGATCATCTACGTCCTCAAATACATGAACGTGGACGTCGCACCGCTCCTGACCAGCGTGGGCATCCTCGGTGTTGCCATCGGTTTCGGCGCCCAGCAGTTGATCCGCGACTTCCTCGCGGGAATCTTCATCACCATTGAGGACCAATACGGAATCGGCGACGTGATCGTTACCAGCGAAGTCATTGGTACCGTTGAATCGGTGGGCCTGCGCATTACCCGGGTCCGCGCTGAAGACGGCGCCATCTGGTACCTTCGCAACGGCGAAATCCTCCGCGTGGGCAACCGTTCGCAGGGCGACTACGTACCGCTGGAGACACCTGACACCAGCGACGAACCAGGCGCTGCAGCTGCGCCCGTCACAGCAGGCGCACCGCGCGTCACCAAAGCCGAGGAGAAGTCCAATGAGTAACTCTGCAGGTGGGCAACCGCCAGCACCGCAGGCGGGCCCCCGACGCCAGCTGATGCAGAACGATCCGTTCAGCCAGCCCGCCTACACGGACAGCTTCTACGCGGCAGTTGGCGGCCATGAGACGTTCGTCAAGCTCATCGACGTCTTTTACGACGGCGTAGCCACAGACCCGTTGCTTCGACCCATGTACCCCGAAGAGGACCTCGAACCGGCAAAGCGCCGCTTCCTCATGTTCCTGGAGCAATACTGGGGCGGTCCAACCACCTACGGCGAAGAACGCGGCCACCCACGGTTGCGCATGCGCCATATGCCGTTCCGGGTGACCCCCGAAGCCAAGGACCGCTGGTTGTTTCATATGCGCACGGCCGTGGACTCTTTGGAGCTCTCGCCGTTGCATGAGGGCACGCTGTGGGACTACATGGAGCGCGCAGCGCTGACCATGGTCAATAGCCCTTCGACAGGCCCTGAGGCCTAGGTCCTAGAAACCGAGCCCCAGGCCTGCTCCGGTCCGGACCAGCACATGGCCGCGAGGGCCGCTCAGGCGGAACCAGCGGCCATTGCGGAAGACCTTCTGCTCGGACTCGCCCAGGAAACCCAAAGCGAAAGCGGCGAAAGCCGCACCTGCCGGCAACCCGTCCAGACATGGCAGTTCCCGGCCCCACACTGAGGCCCTGGCTGTGTTGACCACTGCGGCGCCCGCCAAAGCGGGAATGACGCCCGCCACCTCCGCAATGCCGGCCTCCGCCGCAGACTTGAGGTCGGCGTCGGGAACTGTTCCTTGGGCTTCCCAGCCGGTCCGCGGTGCGCCAACGCCCGCCCAGGATTCAGAAACTGTCGACGGCGGGATGGGCAGTTCCACATCCTCGGCCCCTGAGCGGGCCAGCCGGTCCAAAACGGACGCGAGCGTCACAGTAACGTCGGCTTGCGCAGGCTCTGCCAGGGCCATGGTTCGCAGGCCAAGAATTGTAGGGGTTGATTCGCCCAGGATGCGGGGCCTCAGCACACACACGTAGGCAGCCAGGACATTGCCCGTGGCCTGAAGGCGGATAGCGCCGTCGTCGATGCTCTTTGCCCGCGTAACGAAGGTTCGCAGGTCAGCGAGGTCGCGGGAATCGGCGAAGCGGAAGGACTGGGTCAAGACGTCTGTCACATCATCGACTCTACCGGCATGTCCCCGGTTGAGAGGGGTTGGGGTGCCGTCTAAAGTCGAACCATGACTGACACGAACGCTGGCCTCGAGGTGGAGGCACCCGTAGAAGACCCCATGGAAGTGCTGATTGGCCTGCTGGATCTTGGTGACTTTGACGGAGCCCGCACCAACGAGGACATTTTCCTGGGGCCGTCCCAAAAGCAACCCAGGCACCGCGTTTTTGGTGGCCAGGTGCTGGCGCAGTCCATGATGGCCGGCATGAGGACCGTTGAGCCGGACAGGGTGGCGCACTCCATGCACGGATACTTTCTCCGTCCGGGTGATGCCAACAAACCCATCACCTTCGGTGTGGAGAGGCTGCGGGATGGCCGGTCCTTCTCGGCCCGCCGCGTACATGCCTACCAGGACGGCGTACCGATTCTCTCAATGATCGCTTCCTTCCAGGTGGAAGACAGCGGCCTGGACCATCAGGCACAGATGCCTGAGGGCATCCCTGATCCGGAAACCCTGCCCAGCACCGCCGAGCTGTTGTCCCACTACGATCACCCCATGGCACGGCACATGTCTTCAGAGCGGCCCTTCGACGTCCGCCACATCGACCCCGCGCTCTACGTGTCCCCACCCACCGATCATGAAGCTACCAATGCTGTCTGGATGAAGACCATGGGCCCCCTTCCCGATGAGCCCAACCTTCACCGGGCCGCCTTGGCGTACGCGAGCGACTACACGCTGCTGGAACCCATCCTCCGTAAGCACGGCCTGGCCTGGATGACGCCGGGCATGAGCGTTGCCAGCCTCGATCACGCCATGTGGTGGCACCGTCCCGTGCGGGTGGACGAGTGGATGCTGTATGTGCAGGAATCCCCCAGTGCCCAGGGTGCCAGGGGACTCGCCACGGGACGCATCTTCAACCGGGACGGGCAGCACGTTGCCACGGTGGCCCAGGAAGGCATGGTCCGGATTCCGTAGCCTTGCCTTAAAGCCAAGAGGCCGATCCCTGCTGGGACCGGCCTCTTGTGTTTGCGGCTTACTACTAGTCGCGGGTCAGGCGGCGGTGGGTCACCCGGTGCGGCTTTGCGGCATCGGGGCCGAGGCGCTCCACCTTGTTCTCCTCGTAGGAGTCGAAGTTGCCCTCGAACCAGTACCACTTGGAGGGGTTCTCGTCGTCACCTTCGTAGGCGAGGATGTGGGTCGCAACCCGGTCCAGGAACCAACGGTCGTGCGATACCACTACGGCGCAGCCCGGGAACTCGAGAAGGGCGTTCTCAAGGCTGCTCAGGGTTTCGACGTCGAGGTCGTTAGTAGGTTCGTCAAGGAGCAGGAGGTTGCCACCCTGCTTGAGTGTCAGGGCCAGGTTCAGGCGGTTGCGCTCACCACCGGAGAGGACACCCGCCTTCTTCTGCTGGTCCGGTCCCTTGAAACCAAACGCCGAAACGTAGGCACGCGAAGGCATCTCAACCTGGCCGACCTGGATGAAGTCATGGCCTTCGGAGACAACTTCCCACAGGGACTTGTTGGGATCGATGCCGCCACGGGACTGGTCCACGTAGGAGATCTTCACGGACTCGCCGATTTTGAGCTCACCATCGTCCAAAGGCTCCATACCGACGATCGTCTTGAACAGCGTGGACTTACCCACACCGTTGGGTCCAATGACGCCGACGATGCCGTTGCGGGGCAGCGAGAAGGAAAGGTCTTCGATCAGCACCCGATCGTCGAAGCCCTTCTTCAGGTTCTTGGCCTCGATGACCAAAGAACCCAGGCGCGGTCCAGGCGGAATCTGGATCTCTTCGAAGTCCAGCTTGCGGGTGCGCTCGGCCTCGGCAGCCATTTCCTCGTAGCGGGCCAGACGGGCCTTGGACTTGGTCTGGCGGCCCTTGGCGTTGGAGCGCACCCACTCAAGTTCCTCGGTAAGGCGCTTGGAAAGCTTCGCGTCTTTCTTGCCCTGGACCTCCAGGCGGGCTTTCTTCTTCTCCAGGTAGGTGGAGTAGTTGCCCTCATACGGATAGAGGTGGCCGCGGTCGACTTCTGCGATCCATTCAGCCACGTGGTCAAGGAAGTAACGGTCGTGGGTCACGGCAAGGACAGCGCCGGGGTACTGAGCCAGGTGCTGCTCAAGCCAAAGTACGCTCTCGGCGTCCAAGTGGTTGGTGGGCTCATCAAGGAGCAGGAGGTCGGGCTTCTGCAGGAGAAGCTTGCACAGTGCTACGCGGCGGCGCTCACCACCGGAGAGGACTGTGACATCGGAATCAGCCGGCGGGCAGCGCAGTGCGTCCATGGCCTGCTCGAGCTGGGAATCGATGTCCCAGGCATCAGCAGCATCAATGGCTTCCTGAAGCTTGCCCATCTCGTCCAGGAGCGTCTCGTAGTCCGCATCCGGGTTAGCCATTTCTTCGGAGATCTCATTGAAGCGCTGGATCTTGCCGTAGATCTCGCCAACACCCTCCTGGACATTGCCCAGGACGGTCTTTTCCTCGTTCAGCGGCGGTTCCTGCAGGAGGATGCCCACGGTGTAGCCGGGGCTCAGGCGGGCCTCGCCGTTTGACGGGGTGTCCAGTCCGGCCATGATCTTCAGGATGGTGGACTTGCCAGCACCGTTCGGACCCACGACGCCGATCTTCGCGCCAGGGAAGAACGACATGCTGACGTCGTCCAGAATAAGTTTGTCGCCAACGGCCTTGCGAGCCTTGGTCATCGTGTAAATGAATTCCGCCATGCCCTTAAATCTAATGGGTAGGCGTACATAACTCACATTCGAGCCCTGCGGTGGAGCTAGCGGGCGTCTCCCACGAAGCATTTTCCGGTGGCCAGCACCGGCAGCACCGTAACCACTACCCCGCCGTCGCGGATCTGCCCCATGATGCAGCTCTCCCCCGTCAGCGCTGCGGCTTCCATCGCATCCACGTCAAGGCCCGTGGGCGTACGGCTCACGGACACCTCTACGTTGGCGTTGGGGATGCCTGCAGCAACCAGGGCCGCACGCAGGGTTTCGCGGTCGGGCTTGGGGTTGCTGGCTACCAGGGTTTTCAGCGTTGACTCCACGGCAGAGGTGGTTGCTGCAACAGCCGGATCAATGGTGGCCGTGGCCACCGGACTCGCGGACGGTGAGGGAGTAACCGCAGGCTGAACGGTGGATGACGTGGGCGTTGCCGTGCAAGCGGTGATCGTCAATGCCGCCGCGACCATCAGCGACAACCCGGCTACGCGGACTTTCGATGCGTCTGCTGCCCTGCCATATGCCTGTGCGGTTCGCCTGCTTATCACCTAGCCATTCTGCCATCCACAAACGAGTGCGCCATTCACCTGCGAGCGCCATTCACAGGGCGTGCTGACGGGCGTAGCGTTTTCCCAGTTAGGGTTTAGCGCTTCCAAGTGACATTTCAGGGCAGATCGATAGGTGGTTGCATAATGCGTGGACCAAGAAGCGGGCCAATACCTGATGCGGTCGCATCGACCACCATTGCTGCCCCTCCTGAAAAGGTATGGGAAGCCCTGACTGATCCGGCCCTCATTCGGCAGTATTTCCTGGGAACCAATGTCACCACGACGTGGCGGGTGGGCGATGAGATTACGTACGCCGGCGAGTACAACGGCAAGCTGTACCAGGACAGAGGCACCATCCTTGCTTTCGATCCTCCGAAGTTGCTGAAGACCACTCATTACAGTCCATCCTCGGGGCTCCCTGACGTTCCCGAGAACCACCACACTGTGGAATACAACGTGACTGACGAATCTGACGGAACAAGAGTGACCATCATTCAAGGCAACAATTCGAGTGTGGAGGAAGTGGAGCAGTCCACCGCGACTTGGGAGTTGGTGCTCCGAAACCTCAAGGAATTTCTCGAGTAAGGGCGCTAACGAGTGAGTGCCTTTTAACGCGGACATCCCCCTTGGACGCTGTTCCAAGGGGGATGTTTCAGTGCCCCAGGAGGGAATCGAACCCCCGACCGGCGGATTAGAAGGCCGCTGCTCTATCCCCTGAGCTACTGGGGCGCACTCGCGCCAAGACCACATGGGCCGCTGGCGCCACAAAGAGTTTACAGTGCGATCAGCCAACTGCTTGCCATCCCATGCAAGGTGCCTCTAGTCCTCCACAGCCGCCGTTATCCACATAGGCGCATGAGGCACTGCCCTCACTGACTTCCCTGGATGAAGCTGAAAGAGCCGGACAGGCACTTCACCAAACCGAGAAGGACCACCATGAATGACATGATCACCGTTCGGGGCTTCGTGGCCTCGGAGGTCAAGAGCTCCACCACAACACGGGGCACGTCCACGGCATCGTTCCGCCTGGGCACCACGGAACGCCGCTACGACCGCGCCACCAACACCTGGGTGGACGGGAACACCAATTGGTACACGGTTCAGTCATTCCGCTACCTCGCCGGACACGTTGGATGCAGCGTGAAAAAGGGACAGCGCGTCCTCGTCGTTGGGAAGCTCCGGTTGCGGCAATGGGAACATGAGGGCCGTGTCTATCACGTAGCCGAAATCGACGCCGAATCAGTGGGACATGACCTAATGTGGGGCTCTGCCAACTTCACCCGAATGACCGGCGCCTCAGCCCCTGCCGATGCAGCACCTGCTGTCGAGGTACCCGGCACCCCTGACCACAGCAATGACTGGGACTCGGACGACCACGAACAAGTTCCACCGGAAGACGAGTCCATCGTGAGGGACGTTGACGGTCCTGATGGCACCGGTCCCCTACTGGTCAACACCACAACAGGCGAACTGGTGGGTGCCGGCGTGTGATCGTTGCACCACGATTCCGGCGTCCACGGGACCAGCAACGCGGGCCCGGCCTATTGTGGGTCCATGGAACACGGCCATCCTGCTTCGAAGATCGAGACAGCTCCTGCCACCTGGGCGGCTGTTGAGGAATTGTTCGGAACCAAGGGCGAACCCTCCCGGTGCTGGTGCCGGTGGTTCGCCCTTACCGGCAATGATTGGGCCGGAACATCGCCCGGTGACCGCAGGGAATTGTTGAAGTCATCGTTCCAAACAGGTCCTGCGCCCGGCGTACTGGCGTTCCGGGATGGTCGTCCGGTCGGCTGGTGCGCAGTGGAACCACGAGCCAAGTATCCGCGCCTGAAACGATCCCAGGTCCTCAGAGAGGCAGGTCTCCGGTCGGAGGACGGCCTCGATCTTTGGGCCGTCAGTTGCTTTGTTGTAGCACCGAACCACAGGCGCACCGGAGTGTCGTCCGCTCTGCTTGCTGCCGCGATGGATCACGCTTTCAACAACGGTGCGAACGTCATCGAGGCCTATCCGGTGGATACGGATCATAGGACCAAAGCGACGGCCTCGGACCTGTTCCACGGCACGCTTTCTCTTTTCAAGGCTGCCGGCTTCAGTTCCGTGTCCGAATCAGTTCCCGGTCGGCCGGTGGTACGCCTCAAAAAGCGTGGTGCGGCTCGATAACGAGGCCCGGCAAACTACGGCAAAGTGAGGATCATCGGCCCGTCAGCCGTGACGGCTACAGTGTGTTCGCTGTGGGCGGCGCGTCGCCCGTTTGCCGAACGAAGAGTCCAATCGTCCTCGTCGTGGTAGTAGTCGTCCTTGCCGCCCAGGATCAACATGGGCTCAATGGCAATGACCAGGCCTTCCTCGAGCTTCATGCCCCGGCCAGGTCGTCCCAGGTTAGGGACAGGAGGTTCGGCGTGCATTGTCCGTCCTATGCCATGCCCTCCATGATCAGCCAACAGCCCATATCCGGCACGTTTCGCCTCGCCACCAATCGCATAGGCAAGGTCACCCATCTTGTTTCCTATGCGGGCAGCGTCGATACCGCGGACAAGTGCGGCTTCCGTTGCTTTCACCAAGTCATGATCCGCCGGGTCTCCGTCCCCTACGACGAAGCTGACGGCGGCATCACCGCACCAGCCTTCCACGAAGGCACCACAATCGACGCTGAGCAGATCGCCGTCCTCCAGTACGTATCCATTGGGGATCCCGTGCACCACGGCGTCGTTGACACTGGTACAAATGACGCCGGGGAACGGCACAGCCGCCCAGCGTGGGTGGTAATCCAGGAAGGCAGGCTTTGCCCCGGCATCGGAGATTACGGCGGCAGCGACGTCGTCGAGTTCCTTAAGCGAAACACCCACTGCAGCTTGCTCCCGGACTGCGGACAGTGCATTGGCCACTACGCGACCGGCCTCGCGCATCATCGCGATTTGGTCCGGTGATTTCAGCATTGACATCAAGGTTCCTTCGTTGTGGCCGATGTGAAGTTGGTTGTTGCCGGCGGGAGTTCGTTGTTGCCGATATGAGTTCGGGAGCCGATGGCCGCGAAAAGGAACAGCGGGCCGAATATGCCCACTCTACGGTGGCCGAACAGCGGGGACCACAGTTCTCGCGCAGCGGCTCACACCCCGTCGTCCGTCACCGACCTAGAGTTATGGCATGAGCCCCAATGTCCTCGTGGAGTCGATCCGATCAACGCTCCGATCAGCCGCTGATGCCGAACGCGGCGCCGGAGCCCAGGCTTACTTGAAGTCCGACATGCCTTCTTGGGGTGTCCGGGTTCCCGAGGTTCGCAGGATAGTGAAGGTTGCAGTAAAGCAGTTCCCGGTGACCTCGCCAGCTGAGCTGCAAAAAGCCGTTCTTGAGCTGTGGCGCAACGCGGAGGCCCGCGAAGAGCGATACGCAGCCATCGACCTGACAGGCCTGCGAATGGTCAAGGAAGACCTGCAGATGCTCCCCCTATATGAGGAAATTATCCGGACGGGTGCATGGTGGGACCTCGTCGATGGGGTCTCACATCGGATCTGCGCGCTTCTTCTTGCGCACCGGCCCACGATGACGCCGATACTGCTGCAGTGGTCCACTGACCACGATATGTGGATTCGCCGGGCGGCAATCACCGCACAGCTAGGGGCCAAGTCAGAGACTGATACCGGCCTCCTGTCAGCGGTCATCTCCGCGAACCTCGCCGACAATGAATTCTTCATCCGCAAGGCCATCGGGTGGGCGCTCCGTGAGTACAGCAAAACAGATCCAGCATGGGTCAAGGCGTTCGCTGCCAACAACTCAGCCGCGTTGAGTCCGCTGTCCACCCGCGAGGCATTGCGGCTGTTGCCGTCCGACTGACGCGGAACGCAGCAGGCCGGACAGGGCCGGGACTTCAGATAATCGGACGCAGTCCGGATTCGTCCCGCACCCGGAACAAGCTCTTGGTCTTCGGATCCATGAAAATCAGGTAAATGGCGAAGAACAACGCAATAACAGCCGCCCCGATCCGGGCCAGCAACAGTGCCAAGCCCAGGTCTTCACTCTGAAGGTACGGGAAGACGTCCAACTGGTCGGAGATCGCGTAGACCATGAAGAATGACACAACGAAGTACAGTGCCTTCACCTGCCAGTCGTTGCGGATGCCGGTCACGGCAAACAGGGGGATCAACCACACCACGTACCAGGATTGGATCATTGGTGCCAGCAGGACAATGGCAGCAAATGCCAACGTAAGCCGCCGCATGAGCCGGTCGTAGTCTCCCCGGAAGATCATCCAGGCAACAGCAGCAACCATGAGGACCTTGCCGGCGTCGTAAACCACCTTGGCCATGACCTGGCCGTCCAAACCCAAAACGCTGGAAATCGATCCGACAGCCAACCCGATAAGACCAACGGGCGCATACCAGATTGCTACGCTCCCGGGCGCCGACAAGCCGTTGATCCATCCGAACCCGAAGCCGTTGACCAGGCTGAGTGCATAGAGGAGCCCGAAGCTCAGAGCCGCTGTCAGGAACCAGTAGAGAAATCTGCGCGGCCATGAGGCATGCTTGCCGGCCCACAGAAGTCCAATGAAGGGAAGGAATACCACCGTGATCGGTTTGACTGAGATGGAGAGCGTTACCAGCACCAGTCCGCGAATGACGCGGTGGGTTGCGCAGTAGTACAGGCCTGCCAGTGCCAGCCCGATCATCAAGGCGTCGTTATGGACGCTGGCAATGAAGTTAGTGAGAAAGAGCGGATTGGCAGCTGTCAGCCATAGTGCCCTGTGGGGATTTACACCGTGGAGTTCGGCCAGCTTCGGCACGTAGATGATGCAGAGAACCACACCCACTGCAGCGACGAGGCGGAAGAGCATGATGCTTGCTTCCGGTTGGACGTTGGTCACCCACACCACAAACTGTTCAATCCAAAGAAACAGCTGTCCGTACGGTACCGGCGCCTCTGTCCATTGCTTGTCAGCTCCCAACTGGAAGTAGTTGGGCAGCGCCGATATGCCGTTCTCATAAGGATTGATGCCCTCCACCATCAACCGGCCTTGGCCGATATACGCGTAAACGTCCCTGCTGAAGAGGGGAACAGTGAACATCATGGGCAGGCCCCAGGCCACCACCGCCTGCAGCGTGGCTTTTCGGGCTTCCATTCCCCAGACCCGGACCCGCTGGCCTAGACGAAGCCAGGCGCGGACGAGCAGCATACCGCCGATGGCCAGTAAAACAATGGAAAGTCCGACGCCCACACCTTCGGTGCGCATCCAGATGAAAAGCGGGAGTCGGCGAAGTTCCGAGACCGGAGCAAGCCAGCCAACCCCCAGTGAGCCAAACACCATGAACATGGAACCAACGAAGCCGGCGATCAGCGGCGAACGTGCGTTATCTACCTCGCCGGCAACGGCGTCAGCCGACGGCGTCGCTGTCCCTGCCAACTGGGCGGCGGGTACTGGCACCGTCATGTAGTCGTCATCCAATCGTTCACCCGCTGTGTTCGGGTCAAAATTCTGCGTCATGGGGGCTTTCGGCAACAGGAAGAAACGACACTGCCGCGCTCAAAAATCGTACCATCGCAGCACTTGTAAGCCACTGAGGGATAGGCTTGGCGCGTGCCTATTACTAATGAACGCATCGTCTGGATCGACTGCGAAATGACCGGCCTGGACCTCACGAACGACGCCTTGATCGAGGTTGCAGCGTTGGTGACGGATTCCGAGCTCAACATTCTGGGCGACGGCGTTGACGTCGTCATCAAGCCGGACGACGCCGCGCTGGAACAAATGAATGACTTCGTGCGGGACATGCACACCCGCTCCAAGCTCCTGGACGAGCTCCCCCACGGGAAGACCATGGCAGAGGCAGAAGCACAGGTCCTTGAATACATTGAGAAGTGGGTTCCGGATCCCCGTAAAGCTCCCCTGGGTGGAAACTCTGTGGGAACAGACCGCATGTTCCTTGCCAGGGACATGCCCAACATCGTAGAGCACCTCCATTACCGCGTGATCGATGTCAGCACCATCAAAGAGCTCTCACGCCGTTGGTTCCCGCGCGCGTACTTCCAGTCCCCGGCCAAGCATGGCGGTCACCGCGCCCTGGGCGACATCAAGGACTCCATTGACGAGCTCCGCTACTACCGCCAGGCTGTCTTTGTGCCGGCGCCGGGACCGGACACGGCAACGGCACAGCGCATTTCCAAGGACATCATGGCTACCGCAGAGACCCTGGGGTCCAGCGAAAAAGTGTGATCTGCACCATTTTTTGAGGTTTTTTTGCCAAAACCGGCAAAAGTGGACTTTGCACCCCAAAACAGCAGGTAAGCTATTTGTCGTTGCCTTGAAGGAAAGCCGGTCAAACGGTTCAGCCCAAAAAGGCACATGGTGGGCTTAGCTCAGTTGGCAGAGCGCCTGGTTGTGGTCCAGGAGGTCGCGGGTTCAACCCCCGTAGCTCACCCCACCGAGATTGGCTCCAGAGCCGGTTTCCACAAAGGCCGCACCGGTTATCCGGTGCGGCCTTTGCTTTTAACCCAAAAGCGGACCAAGGCCGCTTCCGGACCGCAGCGCTAGACGAAGGAAAAACTGAGATGACCGTCCTGCCAGTCACCATTTGGGGCGAACCTGTATTGCACCGCCGGGCAAGTGAAGTCGAGGTTTTCGACGACGAACTCCGCGCCTTGATCGCGGACATGTTCGAGACTAATGACGCTGCCAACGGCGTAGGGCTCGCCGCGCCCCAGATCGGCGTGGGCAAACGCCTTTTTGTCTACAAGTACGCCAACGATGACGACGTCCCCGAACAGGGTGTTGTAGTCAACCCCGTGCTGACGCTGTCCAAGGTCTCCGGCGCACTCCCGGATCCCGATGAACACGTTGAGGGCTGTTTGTCCTTCCCCGGCGAGTACTACCCGCTGCAGCGCGCTGAATGGACACGGGTTCAGGGCTTTGACGGTGACGGCAAACCCCTGGATTTCGAAGCGACAGGCTGGTTCGCCAGAATCCTGCAGCACGAGTTCGACCATTTGGACGGAAAACTTTACGTCAATCGTCTCGTGGACCGGTACTCAAAGAAGGCCCTCAAGCAAGCAAAGAAAAACGGCTGGGGTGTGCCGGGCCTGACCTGGATGCCTGGCGTCGACCCAGATCCGTTCGGGCACTAAGCCATGGCCGCCAGCCCTCACGCAGAGCTTTTTGAGCTCCTGGACATCACCGGCGAAGACGCCACTGAATGTGCGCACCTACTGGGGACGCCCCCGGACGAGCATGTTCTGCAGGCAATGAAGACGATGCAGGAAAGGCTTGGGACCTTTCCAGTAGACAGCATTCGGGCCGACGGCGCTGTGGAGACGGTGTGGATCGAAGCACTCCTCCGCTTCGCGCCCTCAGTTCACGCCTACCATCTGGAGCTGGGAATCAGTCCCGCTGTCTCGGCCGCATCCTTGGCAGACATGGGCTTGCAGCTTCGTATCAACAGGCGGGTCCATGGCCGTTTTGGCCTGGACACCTGGAGTTGGCTGACGTTGCACATGGCCGGCAATTTGTTCCGGCTTGGCCGACTGCAGTTTCATTTGGTTCCGGCCGATGGTCGGGGCTCAGGCTGGGTTCTTGGCGTCCATATACCCGAAGATGGAGGCCTCTCCCCTGCGCTGGTGGATGCCAGTTTTGCGGAGGCAGGATCCTTCTTCCCCCGGTATTTTCCTGACAAGCCTGCGCGCAAAGCCACGTGTGATTCATGGATGCTGGACCCGTATCTCGTCGAGCGCCTGCCGGACAGCAACATCGCGTCGTTTGCCGGACGTTTCACGCTCGACCGCTGCACTGATGCTCCTACGGATGCCATCTACTTCACTTTCAGGCAGCGGGGACTCCACGACTTGGATAAGCTCCCGCGGGAAACCTCACTCCAGCGCGTGGTCCTGGAGCGGATAGACGACGGCGGCATCTGGCAACTGGGGCACGGTCACCTGGCATTGTAGATGGTTTGCTGTTCCGGGCACGAGGACAAAACCCGCTTCATGGCGTCCTTTTCGGCCTGCGTAATCCAGAGCTTATAGGCCGCTTTCACGGAGACCTGCCGGGCGACGTAGTGGCAACGAAAATTCTTGTTAGCCGGCAACCACGTGGCCGCGTCACCTGCGCCCTTCTTGACATTGGCGGGACCGTCGGCGGCGATCAGGTTCAGCGGATCGTTCGCGAATATTTGCCGCTGCTGCACAGTAAGCTGCTGGGCGCCCTTTTGCCAGGCGTCGGCGAGGGCCACCACATGATCGATTTGAACTGCAGCGCTGGTGTCCTGGCCTCTCCGGAAAGTCACCTGCGCCCCCGTGTATGGTTCGTGAAAGCTGCCACCGGCAACCTTGCACGATGAGCCTTCCGTGAATTCGACCGCCGAAAGGTCCCTCCGGAGAATGTCGTTTCTGGTGTCGCACCCATTCCGGTCAGCGTCCGCCCAGGCTTGCCCGAATGCGGCCCTATCGTAGTCCGATTTGGCCGCGCGCCCTTTTACCGGGAGTCGCTCCAAGGCGTCACTCGCCTTTTCCGGGGCAACGGGCACCCCACCGCGAAGGGGTTTCATCCAGCCGGGATTGTAGACGGGCGCTTCACTAGGGCCGGCGGCCCATGGTTCCGCGGCCGTGAATTGTCCTGTGGTGAAATACCAGGAAAGCCCTGCCACCACGGTTGCGGCGGCCAGTCCCAGAATGGCCCACGCCTGACGTGACCGTCGCCGCGCGCGTTTGTAGGCAGACCACGTGATACTCAAGGGACTCCATCCAGTGGGGAAACAGCAATGTCCTACGAGCGTAGGACATTGCCCCGACAGTCAGAGTCGATATCCACAGTGTGCAGGAGAAGTCACACTGCGCAGATGTGATGCTTCAGTGGGTTATTGCTCACGCATTACGCGCTGCAGGTCCTCTGTTGCCAGCGCGAGGAGGCCTCGCAGTTGTTCCACGCGCTGATCCGGGACGTCGCCGGAAGCGTTGGCTGAAATAGCTTGATCCAGAAGTTTTTGGGCCTGTTTGTGGTTGGCCTTTGCGACGTCCAGGGCGTGCTCCAGGGTGGTCTCATGTTCCAACGTTGATTCGTTTTCCATGAACCCATTTTGGTCAGGTTTCCCGGCTGATACCAGTGACTCAGCCGGGAAACCCGTGAATACTTCGGCGTGCTTAGGCTCCAGCGCCTTCAAGCACTGCGATGGGAGCAACCACGTCGCGTGCCGGGAACGACGGCGGGTTGACGCCGGCCATTTCTTCCATGACACGGACAACCTGGCAGGAGTAGCCGAACTCGTTGTCGTACCAGACGTACAGAACGAGGTTCTTGTCATTGGAAATCGTTGCGAGGCCATCAACGATGCCCGCGCGGCGTGAGCCAACGAAGTCAGTGGAGACAACATCGGGAGAGTCGATGTAGTCGATCTGCTTGCGAAGATCGGAGTGCAGGGACATCTCACGGAGGAAGTCGTTGACTTCGTCGCGGGTGGTTCCCTTTTCAAGGTTGAGGTTCAGGATGGCCATGGAAACATCCGGAGTAGGAACGCGGATGGCATTGCCCGTGAGCTTGCCCTGCAGTTCCGGAAGTGCCTTGGCTACGGCCTTGGCGGCACCAGTCTCCGTGATGACCATGTTCAGGGCCGCGGAACGGCCGCGGCGATCGCCCTTGTGGAAGTTGTCGATCAGGTTCTGGTCATTGGTGAAGGAGTGCACAGTCTCAACGTGGCCGTGGATGATGCCGAACTTGTCGTTGATGGCTTTCAGCACCGGCGTAATGGCGTTGGTAGTGCAGGATGCCGCGGTGACGATCTTGTCATCATCGGAGATGTCCCGGTGGTTGATGCCGTGGACGATGTTCTTCAGCTCACCCTTGCCCGGTGCAGTGAGCAGCACACGGGAAGCACCCTTGCTCTGCAGGTGCTGGGAGAGACCCTCGGCGTCGCGCCAGCGGCCCGTGTTGTCCACCACCAGGGCGTCCTTGATACCGAAGGCCGTGTAGTCCACAGTGGCCGGGTTGTCCGAGTAGATGACTTGGATTTGCACGCCGTTGGCGGTGATGGTGTTGGCTTCCTCGTCCACGCGGATGGTGCCTTCGAAGGAACCATGCACCGAGTCGCGGCGCAGCAGGCTGGCGCGCTTCACAAGATCGTTCTCGGCCCCCTTGCGCACTACGATCGCGCGGAGTCGCAGGCCGTGCCCGCCACCGGCCTTCTCAATGAGGATGCGGGCCAGGAGGCGGCCAATGCGGCCAAAGCCGTAAAGAACGACGTCGGTGCTGGTGCGGTCGTCTGCGCCACGCTTTCCCACGATTTCGGCGAGCTCGGCACGGAGGTACTCATCCAGCGAGGCGCCGTTGCCTTCGGCCCGGAACTTCTCTGTCAAACGTGCGATATCAATGGCGGCTGCGCCGAGTTCCAGCTCGGACAGGGCGTTCAGCAGCGGTGCGGTCTCTTCGAGCAGCAGCTCGTGGTTGCTCATCCGGCGCGCAAAGCGGTGGGCCTTCAGGATGTTCATGGTGGACTTGTTGATCAGGCTCCGGCCGTGGATGCTCGTGACCACGTTGTTTTCCCGGTACAACCGGCCGATCACCGGAATCATGGCCTCGGCGAGAGCCTCCCGGCCCATCCACTTATCAAGACAAGAATCTGACGTCTGGCTCACAGAACTACCTTCCTTGGGTCAACCACATACGTCTTCGTATGCAGATGGCAGCGGCCGCCCGGAGTAGTCCTGCGGCTCATGCGCCGGCGGGCTTCGGTCCACCCACAGCGCCTTGAACGAGAGCAAAGAAAATCCGCCGGCTGCGAACGCAGTCCCGGCGGCAGAACATCTACGTTCAGTAACCATTCTAGGGCGGAAGGAAGCGGTGAAGGCCGCCCCGCGGCGTGAAATCACTCACACGGCGGAAATTCGGGAGTAATAAATGGATGGGTCGACCGATACGCCGGGTTCTGTCATCCCCTGCCGTTACCGGAAAGGGAGTGGCGGCCATCCATCTACGAACGCCGTTGCCGACGCCCTCCAGCAGCCTACCCGGACACTCGGGCGAGCAGCCCTCAAGCGTGTCCTGTCTGGCCTTGCTCCGGGTGGGGTTTACCTAGCCTCCCCGGTCACCCAGGGAGCTGGTGGTCTCTTACACCACCGTTTCACCCTTACCTGCTGCGCTGCGATGCAAACATCACGACGCCCAGGCGGTCTCTTCTCTGTGGCACTGGCCTGCGGGTTACCCCGAGTGGGCGTTACCCACCACCCTGCTCTACGGAGCCCGGACGTTCCTCGAGCCACTTTCGTGACGCGCGACCGCCTGGTCGACCCATCCGCCGTCCAGTCTACCGGCGTTGGGACCACCCAAAGACCCCGGTAATATCGACGGGTGCTGATTCTGCTGCCGCCTTCCGAAGGCAAGACCCCCGCTGCCAACGGTCCCTCCATCAACTGGGAATCGCTCAGCTTCCCTGAGCTGAACCCGCACCGGGCAAAAGTACTGGAAGCGTTGGGCACGGTGAGCGCGCACGAGGATGCACTTGCGCTGTTGGGGGTCGGCGCCTCGCTGCGGGACGACGTCGAACGTAATACGCGGCTGCATGCCGAACCGGCCGCTCCCGCGCATCAGGTCTATTCAGGGGTTCTGTATGACGCCCTTGGCTACAACACCATGACCCCGACGCAGCGCCGGAAGGCGAACGAATCCATCCTGGTGGTTTCCGCACTGTGGGGCGCCATCGGCTTTGGCGACCATGTGCCCGCCTACCGGTTGTCCATGGGAACTGCACTGCCCGACCTCGGACGCCTCGCCTCCTACTGGAAGCCGCAGCTTAACGCCGCCCTCGCCTCACGTGCTGAAGGTGAGCTCCTGGTCGATTGCCGCTCCAGCACCTACGCCGCGGCCTGGGCTCCCCCGGCGACGCAGACAGTCAATGTCAACGTCTTCAACGAGGCGAACGGCAAGCGCACGGTTGTCAGCCACTTCGCCAAACACACCCGCGGGGAACTGGCGCGACACTTGCTGACCCGGCGTGGCAAGGCGCCGGCAACCCCGGATCAGCTCCTGAAGGCCGCGCGGGAAATCTGGAGAACAGAACTTGTTGAGGGAACGGACCGAAAGCCGCACGCCCTCAACATCATCCTGTCCAACTGACTGCTCCCGCCCAGCTGAGGTTGGGCTGCGTCAGTTCCACTCCGCCGAACGGACCAGGATGACACCTGAGTCCGGGCAAAAAACAATGTCGTCCTCTGCGGCTGCTTTGACTTCGGCAAGGTCGCCGGGGCTGAGCATCATGCCGGAGCCTTCGGACTTACCGTGGAACAGCCGGGCTGCACCGACTCCCCGCTTGGTAATGGTCTTCTCGTAGATGGCAAGCACTCCCGCGTCCAGTGATTCCGCGAAAGCGGCACGTTGCCCGCGGACCACGGTTTCTTCAGCGGCAATCTCTGCAATAGCCTCGTCCAGCTCAGCCCGGATGCTGCCGAACGAGCCCTGGATGTCGTCCACGATCGCCTGCTGGGCAGCCTGACGCTCCCGCAACGTATCCAGGCGCTCCAGGATTTCGAGTTCCACGTCTTCTAGGTCCGAACGGCGCTTATTGAGTGAGGCAATGTCGCTCTGCAGCGCCACCAGGTCCTTGGACAGGCCGGTGCCGCTGTTGAGCCGGGTCTCGTCGCGTTGAATGCGGGTGGCTACCTGCTCAACGTCGGCTTCCGCACGGCGAAGTTCGGCCTCGGCGTCGTGGACGGCAACCTTGGCAGCGCCAAGTTCGCCGTTGGCCACGTTCAACGCATCCGTGAGGTCCGTGATGCGTGGATCTGTTTCCAGAACCTTCCGTCGGCCGGCAAGCGACCTGAGCTTGGCATCGAGCCCCTGCAGTTCAAGCAATTTCAATTGTTCTGCCGGTGCTGCTTTCGCCACGCTTACCTCCGCTAATCGCCACCGGTCCTGGGGATCAGGTCCGGCCGGACCGCCACTATCTGTCAGGGCTGCCCGTATCTTTCTAGACTCTAGTCCCCGCCGGGAGTGAGTATGAAGTCCCATGGGTCGCTGTTGGTGCCGCTGACGCGGATCTCGACGTCGTAGCCCTGGTCTGCGAGCACGTTACCCAGCGCTTCGGCGGCTGCAGGCAGCCACAGCCATTCACTGGCAAAGTGCGAAACATCGATCAGGTAGGGCCGGCCGTTTGTGGCCCCTTCGCGGGCCTCCGATGCCGGGTGGTGACGCATGTCTGCCGTGACGTACACATCCGCATGGCTGGCCCGAACGGCGTCGAACAGGCTGTCCCCGGCTCCACCGCAAACTGCGACACGCCGGACCAGGCCGTCTTTATCGCCAGCCACCCGGACTCCCCCGGCGACAGCGGGCAGCATCTCAAAGACGCGCGCTGCGAAATCACCGAGCGTCTCAAGTTCAGGTAGGTCCCCCACCCTGCCGATGCCCTCCTCCGGAAGGCCGTTGCTTGCAGCAGTCAGCGGAGTGACGTTCTCCAATCCGAAAGCGTCGGCCAGGACATCGGAAACCCCGCCCACTGCTGAATCACCATTGGTGTGCACGGTCAAAAGGCCCGTACCGGCCTCTATCAACCGGTGGACAGCGAGGCCCTTTGCGGACGTGGCTGCCACAGAGTTCACCCCTTTGAGAAGCAGGGGGTGGTGGGTGATGAGCAGTTCGGCTCCCCACTCCACGGCCTCATCGATCACGGCCAGCGTGGGATCCACAGCAAAGAGGATTTTGGTGACGGGGGCGTTGGGTCGGCCGACAACAAGGCCCACCTCATCCCAGTCTTCAGCTAGGGACTCCGGCCAGAGTTCCTCGACAGCCAGCAACACCTGACCGAGCGTAGGATCACCGCTGGCGTCAACTGTTTCGTCTTCTTCGACGGAATCCGCATCAGAAATGTCGGTGTTTACTGCTTCCATGCTCTTATTCTTCCCTACTGGGCCCGATCGGGCGGTTGCCGCACCGGCAGCACCTCCCTGGTGCCGTAATTCTCCCGTAAGGTGAAGCGGGAATCATCAGGCCCTCCGATCCATTGAAGAGAACATGAAAACTTTCGTACTTGGCGGCGGCTGCTTCTGGTGCCTTGATGCCGTATACCAGAAGACCCGCGGCGTCAGCTCGGTTGTATCCGGTTACACCGGCGGACACGTCCGCAATCCCGATTACTACGAAGTGTGTTCGGGTACTACGGGCCATGCAGAAGTTGTCGCCGTGACATTCGATGAAACCGTGGTTCCGGAGGAAGTCATCCTGGACATGTTCTTCGCCCTGCACGACCCCACCACGCTGAACCGTCAGGGCTATGACGTGGGAACCCAGTACCGATCCTCGATGTTCTACACAACGACGGAAGAGAAGGTGCTGTTCGAGGAAGCCATCGAGCGCGCCCAGGCCCTATGGTCCGATCCGATTGTGACCGAGGTCAGCCGCCTTCCCGAGTTTCATGAGGCCGAGGAAGTCCACCAGAATTACTATGCGAAGTTCCCGTATCAGGGGTACTGCCAGGTGATCATTAACCCGAAATTGGCTAAGGCCCGGAAATATTACTCTGCGTGGCTTACTGCTTAGCAGGGTTTCGATCCTGCTGGTTAGGCTGACCTCAGCATTCCCTCTTCAGAGATAGGCGTAATTTTCATGGCAAGGATCTACGACGACGTCACGCAGCTTGTCGGCCGCACCCCGCTGGTCCGTCTGAACCGGCTGACCGAAGGCCTCGACGCCACCGTTGCAGTCAAGCTTGAGTTCTACAACCCGGCCAACAGCGTCAAGGACCGTATTGGCGTGGCCATCATTGATGCCGCCGAGAAGTCGGGCGCCCTGAAGCCCGGTGGAACCATCGTCGAAGGTACCTCCGGCAACACCGGCATCGCACTGGCTCTGGTGGGTGCAGCCCGCGGTTACAAGGTCATCCTGACCATGCCTGAGACCATGTCCACTGAGCGCCGGGTCATGCTGCGTGCGTACGGTGCGGAAATTGTCCTGACGCCCGGTTCCGAGGGCATGCGTGGCGCCGTCGAGAAGGCACAGGAAATCGTCGCCAACACGGAGAACTCCATCTGGGCTCAGCAGTTCGCCAACGAGGCCAACCCGGCGATCCACCGCACCACGACCGCCGAGGAAGTCTGGGAAGACACCGATGGCGAAGTAGACATTTTTGTTGCTGGCGTAGGCACCGGCGGCACCATCACAGGTGTTGGCCAGGTCCTCAAGGAGCGCAAGCCCGGCGTGCAGATTGTCGCTATCGAGCCCAAGGACTCCGCGATCCTCAACGGTGGAGCGCCCGGTCCGCACAAGATCCAGGGAATCGGCGCCAACTTCGTTCCGGAAATCCTGGACACCAACGTTTACGACGAAGTCCTGGACGCGACTCTGGAGGACTCGGTCCGCGTAGCCCGTGAACTCGGCGCTCGTGAAGGTATCCTCGGCGGCATTTCCTCCGGCGCCATCGTGTGGGGTGCACTGGAACTGGCCAAGCGTCCCGAGAACGCCGGCAAGCTGATCGTCGCCGTCGTGTGTGACTTTGGAGAGCGTTACATCTCCACGGTGCTGTTCGACGACATCCGCGGCTAACACTTCGCCCGCACGCCTTCATTTCCTGTAGAAAGGTCTTTGTGAGCTTCTTCGCAAGGCTTAAGGAAGACCTCGATGCCGCCCGGTCCCACGACCCGGCGGCTCGAGGCTCTTTTGAGAACTTTTTCGCATACTCCGGCCTGCACGCCATTTGGGCCCACCGTGTGACGCACCGGCTGTGGCAGAATCCGGCGCTCCGTTTTCCTGCGCGCCTGATCTCCCAGCTGGCCAGGTTCCTTACCGGAATCGAAATCCATCCCGGTGCCACCATCGGCCGCCGATTCTTCATCGACCACGGCATGGGGGTGGTGATCGGTGAGACCGCAGAGATCGGCGAGGACGTGATGATTTATCACGGAGTAACGCTCGGCGGACGTTCGCTGGCCAAGGTCAAGCGGCACCCCACCATCGGTGACGGCGTGACCATCGGCGCAGGCGCAAAGGTCCTTGGGCCAATCACCATCGGTGCCGGCAGCGCAATCGGCGCCAATGCCGTGGTGGTCAAGGACGCGCCAGCGGAATCCATCATCACAGGCATTCCGGCCACATGGCGACACCGCGATGCACGGTCGGAAACCAAACCCGCTGTGGATCCGGCGGAGTACTACATCGAATACCGGATCTAGCCGGCGAGCCTTCTATAAAAATTCCAGAAGACAGCGTCGAAGGCGCGGTCCGGAAGAACCCTTCGCAATGCCAGGACGCTCCAGGCTCCCCTACCCACCGGGTAGCGGGTCCTGGGGCGTTTTGCCGTTGCGGCCCGTACTATCGTTTTCGCCACAACCCGCGCCGGGGTCGACAACACATGACCGGTTCCGGATGTTGATGCCAGTGCGGCAGCCACTATGTGGGCTTGCTCGCTGTAGGGCCCTCCGCCGGAGGCGGCCAACAGGCCCTCGCCCGCGATGGTGCCCCATTCACTGTCCGTTCCCGACGGTTCAATAATGACCACGTCGATGCCGTGCGGCCCCAGCTCCAGGCGCAGGGAATCGCTCATTCCCTCAACGGCAAATTTGGTGCCGTGGTACCACGCTCCCAAGGGCTCATGGATCTTGCCGCCAATCGACGCCACATTGATGATCCTGCCTGAACGCGAGCGGCGCATCCCGGGTATGACGAGTTGGGTCATCCTCGCCAGGCCCATGACGTTGACCTCGAACTGGCGCCTGCCCTCAGCCAGTGGAACTTCCTCGAGTGAGCCGTAGGAGCCGTAGCCGGCGTTGTTGACGAGCAGGTCGATTCGCCCATGTGCCGCTTCAACCAGGCCAACAGCAGACGCCATTGATTCCTCCGAAGTGACGTCCAAGGACAGCACCGTGATGCCATGCTGCTTCAACGGCTCCATCTTGTCCACACGGCGTGCCCCTGCGTAGACGGTGAAGCCGGCGGACCTGAGGGCGACGGCAGTTTCGAAACCGATTCCCGTTGAAGCTCCGGTGACAAACGCGATACGGGATGCCATGACTGGTCTCCTTCAGCTGGGTACGGCAAAGGCCGGTCTCCACAGCGTAACTGGGAGGAACCGGCCTTTGACGGGAAGCTGCTGCTAGTGGGTGTCGACTGCCGAGATCTCGGACTTGTCTTCTCCCCAGAGGGTGTGGAACGTGCCCTCGGTGTCCACGCGACCGTAAGTGTGTGCACCGAAGAGGTCGCGCTGGCCCTGGATCAGGGCAGCGGCAACGCGCTTGCGGCGCAGGCCGTCGTAGTAGGCCAGCGAGGAGGAGAACACCGGTACCGGGATGCCCAGCTGGACTGCGGTGGCTACCACGCGGCGCCATGCCGGGAGGGCCTCGGCGATGGCCTTGGTGAAGGCCGGCGCGAACAGCAGGTTGGCGGGCTTCTCTTCCGCGGCGTAGGCCTTGGTGATGTCCTTGAGCAGTTCTGCCCGGATGATGCAGCCAGCGCGCCAGAGGGAAGCGATCTCGTCCAGCTTGAGGTCCCAGCCGTATTCCTTGGCAGCGGAGGTCAGCATGTCCAGGCCCTGGGCGTAGGAGACCAGCTTGGAGGCGTACAGTGCCTGGCGGACGTCCTCGACGAAGGTCTCGGGAATTTCCACGGAGGCTTCTTCGCCGGCCAGCAGTTCCTGGCCAAGCTTGCGCTGCTCGGCCTGGGAGGAGAGGCCACGGGCAAAGACGGATTCGGCGATGCCTGAGATCGGAGAACCGAGCTCCAGGGCGGAGATGACCGTCCAGCGACCTGTGCCCTTCTGGCCTGCAGCGTCCACGACCACATCCACGAACGGCTTGCCCGTCTTGGCATCAACGTGGCCCAGGACCTCGGCGGAGATTTCGATCAGGAAGGAGGACAGGTCGCCCTTGTTCCATTCAGCGAAGATCTTGGACTGCTCTGCGGGCTCGATGCCGGCGCCGGAGCGGAGGAGGTCGAATGCTTCGCCGATGACCTGCATGTCAGCGTATTCGATGCCGTTGTGGACCATCTTGACGAAGTGGCCGGCGCCATCGGTGCCGATCCATGCACAGCACGGTTCGCCGTCGACCTTCGCGGAGATCTTCTCCAGCAGCGGGCCGAGGGCGTCGTAGGACTCACGCGAGCCGCCGGGCATGATGGACGGGCCGTTCAGTGCGCCCTCTTCGCCACCGGATACGCCGACGCCTACGAAGTGGAGGTCCTTCTTAGCCAGCGCGGCTTCACGGCGGCGGGTGTCCTCGTAGTGCGAGTTACCGGCGTCGATGATGATGTCACCGGCTTCGAGAAGCGGTTCGAGCTGCTCGATCACGTTGTCAACGGGAGCGCCTGCCTTGACCATGATGAGGACGCGGCGGGGCTTTTCGAGGGAGTCGACGAGTTCCTGCAGGGTTTCCGTGCGGATGAAGTCGCCGTCCGTGCCATGCTTTTCGAGCAGGGCGTCAGTCTTTTCCACGGAGCGGTTGTGGAGAGCCACGGTGAAGCCGTTGCGGGCGAGGTTGCGGGCCAGGTTGGCGCCCATCACCGCAAGGCCGGTGACACCGATGTGTGCTGACATCAAAACTCCAATTCGTTCGTTTGCAAACAGTCCCACCTACCCCCCTGGGGGCACGCAGGAAGCGAATTCAAAACCAGGGGCTGTAATAAACCATACGTATTAAAACCGTGGGCCGGAAAGCGGCGCCCACGTTTTGGAACGGCGCCGCGTCATAAACAGTCTATGATGCCGACCCGGATCCGACTGCGCACGGGACGTCCCCGCGCCACTATGCTTACCTCTATGTCAACCAGCCTCCACCACCGCGCCGTAGAGCATTTGGGCACCAGGATTGTCGGTGGCGCCCTTCCTACAGGCCACGTCATGCTGGCCGAGCATTTGGAAGACGAACTCAAAGTCTCGCGCTCCGTTGTCCGTGAAGCTGTCCGTGTGCTGCAGTCGCTGGGGCTGGTGGAGACCATTAAGCGGGTGGGCATCCGGGTCCTCCCGGCCCACCGTTGGAATCCCTTCGATCCGCTGGTGATCCGTTGGCGGCTTGCCGGCGAGGGGCGTGGCGCCCAGTTGAGGTCGCTGGCCGAACTCCGTTCCGCCGTCGAGCCTGTTGCAGCAGAGCTGGCCGCAGGAAACGCACCCGAAAGTCTTCGGCAGGAGCTGGTGGGCATCTCCCTGGCCATGAAGGAAGCCGGTGATGCCGGCGATATGGCCCGCTTCCTTGACCTCGATATCCGGTTCCATGCGCTGGTCCTCTCCGGCTCCGGGAACGAAATGTTTGCCAACCTTATTGGGCAGGTCACTGAAACCCTCACCGGTCGCACCGTCCATGGGCTCATGCCGGAACACCCTCAAAAGCAGGCGCTTCAGTGGCACATGGATGTTGCACACGCGATCGACGCCGGCGACGGTTCTGTCGCGCGCGATGCCGCCGCCAAGATCATGCGGCAGACCATCGCGGAGTTGGCACCCAGCTGGAATGACCAGCCCCGCGTCTTCGTCCCCATCGCGCAGAACTGACTGTCGCCAAGAGCCAGCTACTGCCGGAAGTTCAGCAACACCTTGCCGGATTCGGCTGAGTTCTTCGCCACCTCAAAGGCTTCCAGGGCTTGGGCGAGGTCGAACTCGTGTGTCACCACAGGATCGACAAACAGCGAGCCATCAGCCAGGGCATCAATGACCTCATCGATCTCGTTGTTGAAGCGGAACGAGCCAAGCAGTTCCAACTCGCGGGTGATGGCCAGTGAGATGAACACCGGCTGCGGTCCCGACGGCAGGAGCCCCACCATCACCACTTTGCCACCCCGGGCAGCACCCTTGATAGCCGAGGCCAGCCCGAAATGGCTTCCAGAGGATTCAATAACGACATCGGCATCCACGGCGGCGATGGCATCCGCATCATCACCCTTAAGGACGTCATCGGCGCCGACGGCCCGGGCGATTTCCAAGGGCTTGTCATGCATGTCGACAGCGACGATCCTGGCCGCACCGGCACGCTTGAGAACGGCGACCACAAGCGCACCAATAGGGCCGTTGCCGATCACAAGCGTGGTCTTTCCCTTGACGTCTCCTGCGCGTCCTACCGCGTGCCAGGCAACACTGGCAGGTTCAACCAGGGCAGCGGTGCGAAGGTCCAGGTTTTCCGGCAGCGGTCGCAGCATTCGCGCGGGCAGGTTGGCGTAGCGGCTGAACGCACCGTCCGTGTGCGGGTACCGGGCAGCACTGCCCAGGTACGTACAGCCCGGGGACAGATTTGGCCGGTCCTCCGGGTACCTGACGTCACCTGAGGCAGGGGTAGCCGGATGGACCGCCACACGTGTGCCAACCCCGGGGCCGGCACCATCAACAGCTTGCTGTACCACCACGCCTACGATTTCGTGCCCGAGGACCAGGGGTTCTTTGAGGACGGACTCCCCCGCTGCACCATGCAGCCAATAATGCAGGTCTGACCCGCAGATCCCACCGTAGGCGATCTCCACCACCGCCTCATGGGGAGCAGGTGCCGTCAAGGGAATGTCTTCAATCCTGAGATCGCCCTTGCCGTGGGCGACTACGGCGGGGCCGAAGGTCGGGAGACTGATGCCCATCAGACCACCACCGTCATTCCGCCGTCGACGAAGATCGTCTGGCCGTTCACAAAATTGGATGCCTGCGAGGCGAGCCACACAGTTGGCCCGGCAAGATCGGCTACTGTACCCCACCGGTTGGCCGGCGTCCGGCCCAGGATCCACGAGTTGAAATCGTCATCATCCACCAGGTTCTGGGTCATTTCCGTGTGGATGTACCCGGGCGCTATGCCATTGATCTGCAAGCCGGAGGCAGCCCACTCTGCAGTCATGGCGCGGGTCAGGTTGCGAAGTCCACCCTTGGCCGCCACATAGGGTGCAATGGTGGGACGGGCCAGGTCCGTCTGGACAGAGCAGATATTGATGATCTTCCCCTGTCCCCGGGGGATCATGTGCCGGGCCGCTTCCCGGCCCACAAGGAAGGCGCTGGTGAGATTGGTGGTAATCACACGCTCCCAGTCCTTCACATCAAGGTCCAGCATGGGAACACGGTGCTGGATTCCGGCATTGTTCACCAGGATGTCAAGAGGACCCACGTTCTCCTCCACCCAGGCCATTCCTTCAGCGGCGGCCGTGGCGTCGGTGACGTCGAAGGACAGGCTGTGGACCCTTCCCTCCGGGTAGTCAGCAGCCATGGCCTGCCGGGCTGCTTCCAGCCGTTCGGCATTGATGCCATTGAGCACCACGGTCGCTCCGGCATCCGCCAGCCCCCTGGCCAGGGCGTTACCGATCCCCCGGCTTGAACCGGTGACCAACGCAACCCGGCCGGTCAGATCAAAAAGTCCATTCATAGTTTGTACGTCATTTCTTCTTCGGTCGGGCCGTCTCTTCTTCAGTTGCCCCGGTCAGTTACTGTTCGACGCCGCGGCCGCCACGCTCAGGTTTGCGATGGCCTGGCGAACCACGGCGAGGTCCTGGTCTCCGAGTCCTTGGCGCTTGAGTTCGTCGTATAAATCGATTGCCGCCGAAGCCATGGGAACGGCGGAGCCAACCGCTTCAGCGCTGGTGAGCACGAAGCCCAAGTCCTTATGCATGAACTTGGCAGGCCCTGTCGGGGCATAGTCCTTGGCAGCCAGGCGGGGGCCTACGTTGTCCAGCACCCGACTTCCGGCCAGCCCTCCCGAGAGGACCTCGTAAAGCGCCACCACATCCATGCCGGAGCGTTCCGCGAGTTCGGCCGCTTCGGCCAGCGCCGCCGTCGTGGTTCCCACGATGAGTTGATTGCAGGCTTTGGCGAGCGACCCCGATCCAAGAGGACCCATGCGCCGCACCGTGGTCCCCATGGTTCCCAGGAGCGGCTCGAGCGCTTCGAACTGGCTTTCGGTCGCGCCCACCATGATGGCCAGGCTTCCGCTTTGTGCCCCGGAGGTGCCGCCGCTGACCGGCGCATCAACCACCGCGGCGTTGCCACCGGATGCCTGGTGAACAGTCTCGCCGAACAGCCGGACTGCGGTTGGTGAGACGCTGCTCATGATGACGACGGCGGTGCCCGGCTCGGGTGGATCGTTCCGCCATGACTCGAGCAATTCCGTGGCCGCTTCCTCAATGAAGGGCAGGTCAGGGAGCATGAAGATGATGGTGTTTTCGTTGCGCAGCTCTGCGACGCTGGCTGCGCGGCGGACGCCGGAGAGGTCCTCAAAAACGGTGTCTGAGCGGTTCCAGGCGGTGACATTCCATCCTGCGCCGGCGATGTTGGAAGCCATGGGCGCTCCCATGAGTCCTAGGCCGACGAAGCCCACGCGTTTGCTGGTCACGGTAGGTAACACCTCACTTCTTTGTGGTCATCCAGGAGATTTCTGTTCAATATCCTAGCCTCCATTCAGTATGATGAACACCATGACGACTGACGAACTTACCATCGCCATCGCTGTGCCGCTCGAAGCAGAGCACGTAGAGCTGATCCGCGCTGTAGATCCCTCTGTAACCGTTTTTTACGATCCCGAACTTCTTCCGCCGGAAAGGTTCCCCGCCGATCACGCTGGCGATCCGGAGTTCAAGCGCACGTCGGAGCAGGAGGAACGCTACTGGGCCATGCTTAACAGGGCCCAGGTCCTGTACGGCTTCCCTAACGAGAGCCCGGCCGGACTGGCGCGCATAGCCGACAGCAACCCCCACCTGCAATGGATCCACGCCATGGCGGCCGGAGCGGGTGGCGCCGTCAAGGCATCCGGCCTGGACACGGAAACCCTTCAAAAGTTCCGCGTGACGACATCCGCGGGTGTCCATGCGCTGCCCCTGGCAGAGTTCTCAGCCTTCGGCATCCTCAACGGGTTCAAGCGCAGCGCCGAAATGGCGCAGGACCAGGCCACCAAAAACTGGCCCGAGCTGAGGACGCCCACCAAGCTGGTCAACGGCTCCAAAGTGGTCATCGCAGGCCTCGGCGAGATTGGCATGGAGACTGCTCGAATCGCCCGGGCCTTGGGGATGAAGGTCAGTGGAACGAAGCGCACTGTGGAACCGATGGAGGGGATCGACGAGGTCACCACCAATGAGGGCCTCCCCGGCCTGCTGGCGGACGCCGACGCAGTGGTGAACACACTGCCCGGCACCCCATACACGGAGAAGCTGTTCAACAAGGACATTTTCTCCGCCATGAAGCCGGGAACCGTATTCGTCAACGTCGGCCGCGGCACCGTAGTGGATGAGGTCGCTTTGCTGGAAGCCCTGAACAACGGCCAGATCTCATACGCCTGCCTCGACGTATTCGCGGTGGAGCCACTTCCGCAGGACAGCCCTTTGTGGAATCATCCCAAAGTCCTGGTGTCACCGCACACCTCGGCATTAAGCACAGCGGAAAACCGGCTCATCACGGAACGCTTCTGCAGCAACCTGCGCACATTCCTGGACGGTGGCGAACTCCCCCACCTGGTTGATCCGGTCCACTTCTACTAGGCCGGAAACTACCATCCTGTGGCGTCAAACCACCTCTCGGACAACGTCTCGGTCATGGTCCTGACGTAGGTACTCGAGAGGTGGTTGTCGTCGAGGTAGACATACACGTTGCCAACGATGCCCGGGCATGAAGATCCGTCGCAGATCAGGTCCGTCATGTCCAAGATGGACAACCCCGTGAAAGTACCCTCCAACTGATCCAAGGGATTGCTTTCGGCAAGCACCGACGACTGGGCTGGACGGCAGCGTGGGTCCTCTACGCCTGACGCCATTGCACACTCACTCGGGCTGAATGAGAAGCGCGGGTTGTCCCTCATGGCGATGACCTCAATGCCCTGGTCAGTGATCTCGCCAACCAGTTCGTCAAGACCCCAAGTGAGGTCCTCATCCGGCGAGTCTGTAACTGCTGCCGTCCCCACAAGGAAGACAGCATCGGGCTGATGGATACGGATGTGTTCCCGGACGTTTCGGTTGAAGGCGTTGCATTCGTCCCCTACCTCGTCCGTTTCGGTCATGAACGGGCAGGCCCCGAACGTGATGACCTGGACACGCCACTGGTGCTCCTTGGCCAGGGGGCCGATGGCTCCAAGCCACTGCAGCGAATGGGACTGACCCACCACAAAGACGGTCCTCTCGGCGTCAGCACCGACGTCGTTCTGCTGGCACTCTGCAAACAGCACCGGATCCGTTGGACGAAGATCTCCGGTACACGCGCCGTCGAGCCTTCCCCAATCTTCCGGCAGCTGCTCAGGGGTGGGCAGCGTCCGCGCGCCCTCGCTAACAAGGTCGACATATCCGGGTAGCAACGCCCGCGCCCCCGGGTTATCGTCGGTATTCTGCGAAGCGATAATGTTCTTCGCCATTTGTTGCTGGTATCCGAACTGCACCATCGGAGCGGCAGCGACCGCAAGACAAACAAATACAGCCAACGCCAGACGCCGGCGTTTGGCCTCCGGCCATCGCCATGCACGCAAGGGTTGCTCCACAAACCGGGTAGTGAGGAACGCCAACAGCAGCGACGCACCCACGATCAAGGTGCCGGTGATCGCATCTGCTTGGTCTTGGCCGATCCACACCAAAGTAATCACCAACAGCGGCCAATGCCACAAGTAGAGCGCATAGGAGGTAGATCCCAGACCCACCAACAGCTTGGACGAAAGGATCCTGTCAACTCCGAAGCGACTGCCCGATTGCCCCGCGACAATGACAGCCACGGCCGCAAGGGTCGGCCACAAAGCCACAAAACCAGGAAACGCGGTCTGCACCTGAAGAAGGGCGCCACAGCTCAGCATGGCGGCCACCCCTGCCCAGCCAAGCACGCTTCGCAGTCCCCGCCCGGGCCGAAGATACGGAAGCAACAGCGCCACCAGCGTGCCCAAGGCAAACTCCCACAACCGGGCAAAGGTATCAAAGTAGGCCAATTCCTGATTGGCCGCCGTGAAGTAGATCGAATACGCCAGCGATACTGCGAAGATCAGCCCGAAGACTCCAAGCAGCACGGCCCGGTACCGCAGATTCAGACGGCGGCACACCCAGGCCGTGGCAACGAAGATGGCCGGCCAGAGAATAAAGACCTGCCCCTGGATGGACAGCGACCAGAAATGCTGAAAAGGACTCGCCAAGCTATGGTCTGCCGCGTAGTAATTGACCACCTGGCGTTGGAGCAGCCAATTTTCGACGTAGAACAGCGAAGCCCATCCCTGGCTGACTATTTCGATCCAGCGTGTGCGGGGAATGAACACATACGTGGCCGCGAGAGTGCCAAGCAGGACCACGACGACGGCAGGCAGCAGCCGCCAGAACAGGTGCAGCCAGTGCCGCACCAGTGATACCGGCCGCGCGTCCTCGTAACGGCTGACGAATTGCAACGTCATCAGGAACGCCGAAATCAGCAGGAAGACGTCCACTCCACCGGAAACCCGGCCGAACCAAATGTGGTATGAAACGACCATGAGTACGGCCAAGGAACGCAGGCCTTGGATCTCAGGCCGAAACGTAGTCTTCCCTGCCCCGGCCCGGACCTGCCCGGTACTCTCCGGTGACGCAAGGCCCTTGGTTGCCGTCATCGACACGCTCCTCTTTCGCTGCACCAATTCTGCACTGCCACCCGCGAATTTCCACCACAGTCTGAGCCACTCATTTTTGTGTTCAGTCGCAAAACAGCGCGGCACCCTCTTGAAGGAGGTGCCGCGCTGTTTTGGGAGTTCCTGGTGCAGGTGCTTCTGCGGAACCTACTTTGCGTCGTCGGTACTGACGAGGTCCCTGCCAGCCGTCTCAGGGGTAAAGAACGTGGTCACGAAAGAGATGAGCGCCAGGACCAGGGAGTAGATGGCCAGGACCAGCCATGAGTGGTTGGTGGCGGCCAACATCAGCGCGCCGAGCAGCGGTGCAAGTCCGCCAGCCAGGACCGCCGAGATTTCGCGACTCATGGCGACGCCGGTGAAGCGGTACTGGGATCCGAACAGTTCCGGCAAGAGAGGGCACTGCGGGCCCAGCATCGACTGAACACCGATTGCAATGCCTACCGCCATGACTACCCATACCAACGTGACGTTCCCCAAAGTGACCAGGTAGAAGGCAGGAACCGCGATGATCGCCTGAAAGAGTGCGCCGTAGCGGTACACAGGAACACGGCCGAACCTGTCGGACAAGGCACCGAAAGTTACCACCATGACCGCGGCGAAACCGGCCGCGATCAGCAAACCCACAGGACCGATGGAGTTGTTACCAGCGAACACGCCCGCCGGCATGCTCATGAAGGACACCAGAAGCGCGGAGTAGATCGAAGAGTTGCCGTTCTCGCCCATGCGAAGACCGATGCCGAGCAACACGTTCTTCTTGGAGTGCTTCCAGAGAGCGCCAATGGGGTTCTTGACCACGTTCCTGTGCTTCTCCAACTCCTGAAACGCGGGCGTTTCCTTGAGCTTGAGACGGATGAAAATGGCCACGGCGATCAGAATGAAACTGGCCAGGAAAGGCACCCGCCACAGCCACCCCTGAAGGACGGCCTTGTCCGCCATGGCAATGAGCGCGAAGGTGCCGGCACCGAGGAGCGTGCCCAACTGGATGCCGACAAACGGCAATGAAGCGAAGAACCCACGACGGCGGCGCGGAGCCACTTCTGAAATCAGGGTCGTGGCGCCGGCTTGCTCGGCTCCGGCCCCCAACCCCTGGATGATTCGCAGCGTGACCAGCAATACAGCGCCGAGCATTCCGGCTTGTTCGAAGGTGGGAAGAAGGCCAATGGCGAAGCTTGCAGTTCCCATCAACGCGATGGTGAGGATGAGGACCATTTTCCTTCCGAACCTGTCCCCGATGTAGCCGAAGATCAAACCGCCAAACGGACGGGCAGCAAAGCCAACGCCGTAGGTGGCGAACGACGCAATCAACGCGCCGTCAGGGCCCAGCGGAGAAAAGAACAGCGGACCGAAGATCAGCGCCGAAGCCAAGCCATAAATGTAGAAGTCGTAGTACTCCAGCGCGGAGCCGACAGAGCTGGCCAGCGTAGCCCGTCGGAGCTGTTCCGGCTCGACTACAGCGTCCCCGGCCTCGGCCGCGAGCTTTTCATTTGCACGAGTTATCACAAGCACTCCCTCAAAATCACCCCGGGCCCCCGTTGGCCCAGCGAGATAGTGATGGCATCACCGCCAAGATCACTATGATGAACAGCGTACAGCTTGTTGAACGCGCTGCCAAGGTTGTAATCAGATTTATTTAGACCGTTTGAAGGGACCTAACCCATAGGGTTGCCCAGGGAACGCGCCAATTCCTTAAGTTCCTTGACCATGAGGGCGCCCTGCTCCTCCGAGTAGGTGGCCTTAAGCGCTGTCACCGACAGGCCAAGGCTTGGGCCATGCGCCCCGCGGGTAGGGACCGGCACGGCCAGGCAGACTACGCCTACCGTGGACTCCTCATCCTCGAAGGCGTACCCCTGCTTGCGGATGGTGGAAATCTGGGCCTTGAGCTCCTCCGCAGTCTTGAGGGAGTTCGCGGTCATGGTGGGCAACTCCATGCCATCCGGGAACATCGCGTCGAGATCGTGATCGTGAAGCTGTGCAATCAGGGCCTTGCCGACGCTGCAGAGCGAGACGGGCATCTTGTCGCCGATGTTGGACGTCAGCCTGACCGCTGGATGGCCCTCGTACCGTGCCAAATAGATGACATGGTCGCCATCGAGCATCGCAATTCTCACAGTCTCTCCCGAGAGCGTAGGCGCTTGCTCGCAGTACTTGTAGAACTCCTGCACCTCGTCCAGGCGACTGAGGTATGCAGCTCCCAGTTCCACAAGCTTCCTCCCCAAGGCAAAGTCGGCACCTTGGCGGGTAATGAGCCGCGCTTCTTCCAGCGCCAATAGCAGGTTGGACGTGGAGGACTTGGGAATTCCGAGTTCACGCGAGAGATCGCTCAGCGTTAGTCGGCCCGTGGGGGACTCGGCCAGCACCTCCAACACGGCTGCAGCGCGGGTGACGGCAGGCGCCGGCGACGAAGCGCCCAGCCCTTCGGAACGGGAGGTGCGGGAATCGGCCATGATTCTCCTTCGACATCGCAATTCGACTGTTCATTCTGCTGAACAATACTCATCATAGTGGAATGGGGGCGTCTCAGCAGGGTGAGTTGGGCCCCCCGCGGCGTCTCCGGTGAGACCGTACTTTCCAAACCAAAAAGTTCTCTGTATATTCATCTTCGAGCTCTCCACCGCGGCATCCCCCAATAGTCGTGGTGGAGAGCTCATCCATTTCCGGCGTCAGCCTAAGCAGCAGCGAGTTCCTCGCCCCGGAGGCGCCAGCCCCCACCAGTTCCGTCCCTCACCAGTTCCCAGGTAGCGATGCCGGACCGTGGGTTGCTCCCCAGGCGGACCTGGACCTGCCAGACTTCAATATCAACCCGCCCTTGCCCCCTGGGCATCCGGCGGGACTGCTCCCACCAGGCAACCCGCTCAAACCACCGCACTGGTTCCACCACCATGCGCCACTCCCGGCCGCCCCTCATGATGACCGCCGGGGCGCCTGGCTCAACTGTGACGATGTGTACGTGCTCCATGGAAGAAACCGTAGGGCGCAGGTCTGACATTCAAGATCGCGGGCGGCTGGAAGGAGGCAAACAAAAACCCCGCCCTCCAAGCCTTTCGACTTGAATGACGGGGTTTTCCTGGTGGGTCCTACCGGGATCGAACCGATGACATCCACGGTGTAAACGTGGCGCTCTACCAGCTGAGCTAAAGACCCAAACCGCGGCTTCCGTGCTTCGTAACTTCCTCCGCGCTTCAACCAACGAACAATGACTCTACATGATCAACCGCCCGAAACACCAATCGGCGCAGGAGCTTGTGGAAGATCCGGCAAAGAGCGCGCAAGGTAGTCCAATGCGCCGCTGACTCCCAGTTCCAATTTCACTTGAGCAAAGTCGTCGCCGCGGGTAGTTCCCCGGTTGATGATGACCACTGGTTTTCCCGATTTTGCGGCGTGGCGCACGAACCGCAGTCCGCTCTGAACCGTCAGCGACGATCCCGCCACCAAGAGGGCGTCCGCGTTATCCACCATCTCGTAGGCGCGGGCCACCCTGTCCTTGGGGACGTTCTCACCGAAGTAGACAAAGTCCGGCTTCAACGTCCCACCGCAAATGGGACAGACCGCCATCACGAACGAGGTAATGAGCTCGTGGTCCTCAACTGTTGCGTCAGCGTCCGGAGCCATCTCTACTACACCGGACTCCAGTGCCGCCTCCAGGAAACCAGGATTGATTTCTTCAAGGATCGCTGCGATCAAGCGCCGGGTGAAGGTGTGTCCATTGCTGAGGCAAACCACCTGGTCGAATCGGCCGTGCAAGTCCACCACGTTGATGCTTCCGGCGTCCTCATGGAGCCTGTCAACATTTTGTGTAATGAGACCGGACAACAGGCCGCGACGTTCCAGAACCGCGACTGCCTTATGGCCGGCATTAGGATCGGCATGCCTGAGGTGGGACCAACCGATGTGGTTCCGCGCCCAATAGCGCCGCCGGTTTGCCTCACTTCCCACGAACTCCTGGTAGGTCATGGGGTTCCGGGGCGCAGAACCGGGCCCTCGGTAGTCAGGAATCCCTGAATCGGTGCTCAACCCGGCTCCGGTGAGTACAGCTAAGCGCTTCCCCCTTAGGAGCTCCCCGGCAACTTCGAGCGCCTGCAACTCTTCGGGGTCAAGTTGCCCTACGGGCGCGGATGGCATGCTGGCAAATCCAGTCATGCCGACTCCGGGCCTGGGATGGTTCATGACGGCTGGTCCGCCAAAGACGACAACGCCCGGCGATACTCGGCAAAGTCCCTCGCTTGGCCGCGGGGATTGACAACGACATAGCGGATGACGCCTGTAGCGTCGATGATGAACGTCCCCCTTAGGGCCATTCCACTCGCTTCATCGAAGACGCCATAGTCCCGCGCCACGGCCCCATGCGGCCAGAAGTCCGCCAAGAGGTCGAAGCCAAAGTTCTCATGCTCCGCGTAGGCCCGTTGTGCGAACTTACTATCTACGGACAACGCCAGTACCGTGGCATTCGAATCCTTGAAGTCCGCGATGTTGTCGCGAATCTCACAGAGTTCGCCGGTGCAAATGCCGGAGAAAGCAAAGGGAAAGAACACGAGGACAACATTGCGGCCCCGGTAGTCCGCCAAACGGACAGGCTCGCCGTACTGATTCAGCAGTTCAAAATCCGGTGCAAGCCGCCCCGTTTCAGGAACGAGCACCTGGGCCGGAGCCTGTTGGACTGCTGTCACTTGTTCTTCTTGGGCACCAAACGCGTGGCGCTCCAGTCCTTTGAGACCCCTGCCGATGTAGTCAGGTGTAGTCCTGAAGTGGGGGCGGCATCCTGGATGTCTGCAGGAGAAACGTAGTTGTCACGGCCTGACTTTGGCGTCAGCACCCAAACAACCCCGCCTTCCTTCAGGTTGGTGAGCGAATCCATCAGGGCATCAACAAGGTCACCGTCGCCATCCCGCCACCAGAAAACAACAGCATCCACGACGTCATGATCATCTTCATCCAACAACTCGGAGCCTGTGACATCTTCGATGTCGTCACGCAAGTCGAAATCGACGTCGTCGTCGTAGCCGCGTTCCTGAATCAGATCCCCATCTTTGAAACCCATTCTTTCCGCCACATTTACCGATGTGGCGGCGTCGGCCTCGCTCACGTTTCCTCCTTTTGCAGTGACTTCCATTACTAACAGCCAACACCCTTTGGGCGTGTGCTTCAAGCTATTGTCCCAGCCAGCGGCCATATTCCGCATTCCACACGGTGTTTCGACGCCAAGAGGATTGCGTGCTTTGCGTCACGGAGGCCGCGGGAGTGTGACATACAACGCCCCTAGGCACCCACGGCTACGCATCGCGACGCCGCGAAAGCTAGAGTGGCCATGAGCGCTACGGCTGCAGGGCGACCGCCCCGAGAAGTTCCACAGGCAGCCAAGCGCTCACAAGACCTGCCCGGCGCATCCGACCGGGCTGTTGAAACAGAGATGTCGCACACGACGCGTTCACGACGGGCAGTTACCCTGCCGGACTTGAGGCGCCGATGCATGCGCCTAAAGGAAGGTTGGACGTGGCTGCAGGAGAAGAGACCTCACACATCCTCAGCGGGTTGACTGCCCAGCTGCCTGATCGTGATCCGGAAGAGACCGCGGAGTGGATTGAGTCCCTTGATGCGTTGATCGCGGAGCAGGGTACCGAGCGTGCCCAGTACGTTATGCGTTCGTTGCTCCAGCGTGCCGGTGCCAGGTCGGTGGGTGTGCCGATGGTGACGACCACTGATTATGTGAACACGATCCCGGTGGACCAGGAAGCGCCGTTCCCGGGGAACGAGGAGTTCGAGCGCCGGTACCGGGCGTACATGCGGTGGAACGCCGCGGTGATGGTTCATCGTGCGCAGCGTTCGGATATTGGTGTGGGCGGGCATATCTCCACGTATGCCGGGGCTGCGACGTTGTATGAGGTGGGTTTCAACCACTTCTTCCGCGGCAAGGACCACCCCTCGGGTGGGGATCAGGTGTTCTTCCAGGGCCACGCCTCGCCGGGCATGTACGCCCGGGCGTTCATGGAAGGCCGTCTCACGGAAGAGGACCTGGACGGGTTCCGTCAGGAAAAGTCCAAGGCCGGTCATGCCCTGTCCTCCTACCCGCACCCGCGCCTGATGCCTGATTTCTGGGAGTTCCCGACCGTGTCGATGGGTATCGGCCCGATGAACGCGATCTACCAGGCCCAGTCCAACCGGTACCTGCAGAACCGCGGCATCAAAGACACCTCCGACCAGCAGGTCTGGGCGTTCCTGGGCGACGGGGAAATGGACGAGCCCGAGTCCCGTGGCCTGCTCCAGCTCGCCGCGAACGAGAACCTGGACAACCTGAACTTCGTGATCAACTGCAACCTCCAGCGCCTGGACGGACCGGTCCGCGGTAACGGCAAAATCATGCAGGAATTGGAGGCGTTCTTCCGCGGTGCGGGCTGGAACGTGATCAAGGTCGTCTGGGGCCGGGAGTGGGACTCCCTGCTGGAAGCGGATAAGGACGGGGCGTTGGTGAAGATCATGAACGAAACCCCCGATGGTGACTACCAGACCTACAAGGCCGAGTCCGGCGGGTTCGTTCGTGAACACTTCTTCGGCAAATCCCCGCAGACCAAGGACATGGTCGCGGACCTGGACGACGAACAGATCTGGGGCCTCAAACGCGGCGGCCACGACTACCGCAAGGTCTACGCCGCCTACAAGGCAGCGACCGAGTTCAAGGGCAAACCCACCGTGATCCTGGCCAAAACGGTCAAGGGCTACGGCCTGGGCCCGCACTTCGAAGGCCGCAACGCCACGCACCAGATGAAGAAGCTGACCATGGACGACCTCAAAGCCTTCCGTGACCACCTCCGCATCCCGATCAGCGATGACCAGCTCGACGCTGACCTTTACCGGCCCCCGTACTACCACCCCGGCATGGACGCCCCGGAAATCAAATACCTGATGGAACGCCGCGCCGAACTCGGCGGGTTCGTGCCCGAACGACGCCGCACCCACACCCCCGTGACCCTCCCGGACGCCAAATCCTACGAAGTGGCCAAACGCGGGTCCGGGAAACAACAAGCCGCCACCACCATGGCCTTCGTCCGTTTGTTGAAGGACCTGATGCGGGACAAGAACTTCGGGGCCCGGTTCGTGCCCGTCGTCCCCGACGAATCCCGGACCTTCGGCATGGACGCGTTCTTCCCGACCGCGAAAATCTACAACCCCAAAGGCCAGAACTACCTCTCCGTGGACCGCGACCTCGTCCTGGCCTACAAAGAATCACCCGCCGGTCAACTGATCCACCCCGGCATCAACGAAGCCGGCGCCGTCGCAGCGTTCACCGCCGCCGGCACCGCCTACGCCACCCACGGCGAACCCCTGGTCCCGATCTACGTGTTCTACTCCATGTTCGGCTTCCAACGCACCGGCGATTCCTTCTGGGCCGCCGCGGACCAAATGACCCGCGGCTTCATCATCGGCGCCACCGCAGGACGAACCACCCTCACCGGCGAAGGACTCCAACACGCCGACGGACACTCCCCCATCCTGGCCTCCACCAACCCCGCCGTGAAAACCTACGACCCCGCCTACGGCTACGAAATCGGCCACATCATCCGCCACGGCCTCGAAGAAATGTACGGCAACGCTGACGGCCCCGGTGAAGACCGTAACGTGATGTACTACCTCACCGTCTACAACGAACCCATCACCCAACCCGCCGAACCCGAAAACCTCGACATCAACGGGCTCCTCAAAGGCATCTACCGCCTCGCCCCCGCCCCCCAAAGCGACGGCACCACCGGGAACCGGCCCACCGCGAACATCCTCGCCTCCGGCGTGTCCGTACCCTGGGCCCTCGAAGCCCAACGGATCCTCGCCGAAGACTGGAACGTCGCCGCCGACATCTACTCCGTGACCTCCTGGAACGAACTCCGACGCGACGGACTCGCCGCCGAAGAACACGCCTTCCTGAACCCCGGCCAACCCGCCCGCACCCCGTTCATCACCGAACAACTCGCCGGCACCACCGGACCCGTCATCGCCGTGTCCGACTACATGAAAGCCGTCCCCGACCAAATCCGCCAATTCATCCCCAACGACTTCGCCTCCCTCGGAGCAGACGGCTTCGGCTTCTCCGACACCCGCCAAGCCGCACGCCGCTACTTCAAAAACGACACCCACTCCATCGTCGCCAAAACCCTCCAACTCCTCGCCGCCAAGGGAGAAGTTGAAGCAGGTGCGCTGGAAAAGGCGATCGAAAAGTACCGGCTTCTGGATGTGAACGCCGGCACCACCGGCGGAGCAGGCGGCGACGCCTAACTGTTCGTCGGGTAATTCGCGGCAAAAGCAGCGACAGCAATATCCGCGACGGCGGCTTTCACCGAAAGGTGGGGGCCGCCGTCGGGCGTTAAGCGGGTTAGGTCATACATGCCAAGGACGTGACCAGCAACAACACGAGTTGTAGCCTTCTCACAAATGGAGCTTGTCCGTGATGGGCCGTATGCTCGTTCCATGGCAGAGCCGAGCAAAACAACCACCAAGCGCAAGGCAGCATCCCAGGCATTGTCACCCGAAAAGGCTGAAACCCTTCGGCAACTCCGCGCCAACGTGGGCCAACTGTCCACCAGCACCATGCGCCAGCTCGAGAAATCGCTGCCTTGGTATGGCCGCCTGAGCTCCGATGAGCGCTCGGCCTTGGGCCTGGTGGCCCAGAATGGCATCGCGGCCTTCGTGACGTGGTACGAACGGCCCAGTTCGCCGTCGTGGATCCTCACAGACGTCTTTGGCAACGCCCCCACGGAACTGACTCGTTCCATCAGCCTGCAAAAGGCCCTGCAGCTGATCCGCATCGTGGTGGAAGTCGTCGAGGACCAGGTGCCCGTAATCGCCCCGGAATCGGACCAGCCGTCACTCCGGGAAGCCGTACTGCGCTATTCACGGGAAGTAGCTTTCGCGGCCGCTGATGTTTATGCGCGGGCTGCGGAATCCCGCGGGTCCTGGGATACGCGGTTGGAAGCGTTGATCGTTGACGCCATTTTGCGAGGCGAGAACACCGATGCGTTAAGGTCCAGGATTGCAGCCCTTGGCTGGAAAGCGCAGGAGCGATTCACAGTGATGGTGGGAAATTCGCCGTCGGAGCCCAGCGCCAGCTATGTCAGCGAGCTTCGCCGTACCGCCGGCCGCTTCGCCGAAGACGCACTGGTGGGAATCCAGGGCGACCGGCTCATCTTGATCCTTGGCGGGGTGCAGGACCGCGACACAGCCTATGTCAAGCTCAGTGAGCTCTTTGCACCAGGGGCTGTGGTTTACGGCCCGGAAGCAGGCTCGTTGCTTGAGGCGAGCAGTTCCGCCCAAGCGGCATTCGCAGGGCTGACCGCAGCCCGTGCATGGCCGTCCGCGCCACGGCCTGTTGCTGCAGACGACCTCCTCCCCGAGCGTGTCGTTTCCGGTGACGACGCCGCGCGCAGGTCACTGATCAAGAACATTTACAGGCCCCTGCTGGCGGCCTCAAACGGGCTCGTGGAGACCCTGGGCACGTACTTGGAGCTCGGCCACTCGCTGGAAGCCACGGCACGCGAACTATTCGTCCATGCCAACACCGTGCGCTACCGTTTGAAGCGTGTCTGCGATGTGACAGGCTGGGATCCGCTCCTCCCCAGGGAAGCGTTTGTGCTGCAAACGGCGTTGGTGGTGGGCCGCCTTTCGGCCCAACCGAAAGCCGCCGCCGAACGTCACGCGTCACGTTCACAGAACTGAACCGTTGTAGACTTCCTACAAACTGACCCAGTGAGCTTGGTGTACCAAAACACCAGTGGATCACGTGGCAATTTGGAAAGCTGGATACGTGCTTGCAATCGTCTGCCCTGGACAGGGCTCCCAGACCCCCGGATTTTTGGCCCCTTGGCTGGAACTCCCCTCCGTCGAAGGCCAATTGGCCGTACTGAGCGAAATCGCAGGCATTGACCTCAAGGCCCACGGAACCACCTCGGATGAAGAGACCATCAAGGACACTGCCGTAGCGCAGCCATTGATCGTCGCCGCCGGCCTGGTTGCTGCCAAGTCCTTGTTCGATGTCGAACTCAGCACCCTTCCCGTCATCCTCGCCGGGCACTCGGTGGGCGAAATCACGGCCTCAGCCCTCGCGGGCGTCCTCACCGAGGCCGAGGCCATGAGCTTCGTTCGGGAGCGGGCCAACAGCATGGCTGCAGCAGCCGCAGTGACCCCCACGGGCATGAGCGCCGTTGTGGGCGGAGACCCGGCCGAGGTCCTGTCGGCAATTACTGCCGCGGGTGCCACTCCAGCCAATGTCAACGGCGCGGGACAAACAGTCGCCGCAGGTACCTTCGAGCAACTCAAGGCCTTGGCGGACAACCCGCCAGCGAAGGCCCGCGTCATACCCCTCAAGGTGGCCGGCGCTTTCCATACTTCCCACATGGCACCGGCAGTCAGCGCCCTTGAGGCCCTCAAGCCGTCCCTGTCGCCGCGAAACCCGGCAGTTCCGCTGTTGTCGAACTACGATGGCAAGGAAGTCACAGAAGGGTCTGCCGCAGTCGAAAGCCTGATCGCGCAGGTCTCGCGCCCGGTCCGCTGGGATCAGTGCATGGAAACCCTCGTTGAACGCGGCGTCACCGGTGTGATCGAACTTGCCCCTGCCGGCACGCTCGCAGGGCTCGCCAAGCGCGGCATGCCCGGCGTCAAGACGGTTGCTGTCAAAACCCCGGAGGATCTCTCCGCGGCTCTCGCACTCTTTGCTGAATTGGAGGGGCAGGCGTGAGCACTCCAGTACTCAACAAGGCTGCTGTCAACGAGAATGCACGCATCCTGGGCATCGGCGCCTACCGGCCGGACGTCATCGTCACCAACGACGACGTGTGCCAGTGGATTGACTCCTCGGACGAGTGGATCCGCCAGCGCACCGGCATCATCACCCGTCATCGTGCAGCCGCGGATGTCAGCGTGATCGACATGGCCGAAGGCGCCGCACGTGAGGCCCTCAAGCAGGCAGGAATTGAACCGTCCCAGCTGGGTGCCGTCATCGTGTCCACCGTGACACACCCCTACGCGACTCCTTCCGCTGCCGCTGCGCTTACCGACCGATTGGGCGCGACGCCGGCACCGGCCTTCGACATCTCGGCCGCCTGCGCAGGGTACTGCTACGGCGTGGCCCAGGCTGATGCCCTTGTCCGTTCCGGCGCTGCCGAGTACGTTCTCGTGGTCGGCGCCGAGAAACTCTCAGACGTCATCGACAACCACGAACGGACCATCTCGTTCCTCCTCGGCGACGGCGCCGGCGCGGTGGTGGTCGGCCCGTCCGACACCCCTGGCATCGGACCTTCGGTCTGGGGCTCCGATGGCAGCAAGTGGGACGCGATCGGGATGACCCACTCCTTGGAAGATGTCAAGAAACTCGGCGAATCTGCCCGCCACTCGGACGAAATCGACGACCCCGCCATCCTCTCCGCGACTCAGGACGTTTGGCCCACCCTGCGCCAGGACGGCCAGACCGTTTTCCGCTGGGCAGTCTGGGAAATGGCCAAGGTAGCCCAGCAGGCTTTGGATGCCGCCGGCATCGAAGCCAGCGACCTCGCTGCTTTCGTTCCCCACCAGGCCAACATGCGCATCATCGACGAGATGGTCAAGAAGCTCAAGCTTCCCGAATCTGTTGTCATCGGCCGCGACATCGCCCAGGCGGGAAACACGTCGGCGGCATCCATCCCCTTGGCAACGCACCGCTTGCTTCAGGAGAACCCTGAGCTGAGCGGCGGCCTGGCACTGCAGATCGGTTTCGGTGCCGGACTGGTCTTCGGCGCCCAGGTAGTGGTTCTGCCGTAGACCGGGACACGTCCCGGCTACCACCAGCCAACTGAATACGACTTACATACCCAAGCCGCAACCCGCGGTTTGCCCCCTTTCCGGCAGTAGCCGGTACAACAAGAAAAGGAGCCAACAATGGCTAGCAACGAAGAGATCCTGGCCGGCCTGGCTGAAATCGTCAACGAAGAAACGGGCCTTGCAACTGAAGCCGTGGAGCTGGACAAGTCCTTCACCGAGGACCTGGACATCGACTCCATCTCGATGATGACCATCGTCGTCAACGCTGAAGAGAAGTTCGGCGTTCGCATCCCGGACGAAGAGGTCAAGAACCTCAAGACCGTCGGCGACGCCGTCAGCTTCATCGCCAACGCACAGGCCTAGTCCTGACACCAGCTGTGCCGGGCCAGGATTCCTATCCTAGCCCGGCACAGCCGCAGTAACACCCATAGATTTTCATGCCTCCCCCTGTGAACCGCGCATGCGGGATGGCTATCCGACAGAGAGTGATCGCATGGCACGCAAAGTAGTCATAACCGGTCTGGGGGCCACCACTCCCATCGGCGGCGACGTACCCACAATGTGGCAGAACGCGCTGAAAGGGGTCTCCGGCGCCCGCACGCTCGGCGACGAGTGGGTGGCCAAGTACGACCTCCCCGTCCACTTTGCTGCCCGGGCCTCGACGCCGGCACTTGAGGTCCTGAGCCGCGTTGAGGCAAAGCGCATGGACCCCTCCACCCAGTTTGGTGTCATTGCAGCCCGTGAGGCCTGGTCAGACTCGGGGATTGAAGAAATCGACCACGACCGCCTCGCCGTGGCATTCGCCACAGGCATCGGCGGTGTCTGGACGCTCCTCGATGCTTGGGACACGCTCCGGGACAAGGGACCCCGCAGGGTCCTGCCGATGACCGTCCCCATGCTCATGCCCAACGGTGTGGCAGCGGCAGTCAGCCTCGACCTCGGCGCCCGGGCCGGCGCGCACACTCCCGTCTCGGCCTGCGCTTCCGGCACAGAGGCCCTCCACCTTGGCTTGGACCTGATCCGGTCCGGCAAAGCAGACGTTGTGGTTTGCGGTGGCGCTGAAGCTGCCATCCACCCGATGCCGCTGGCCGCCTTCTCTTCCATGCAGGCCTTGTCCCGTCGCAATGACGAGCCGGAGCGCGCCTCGCGCCCCTACGACATTGATCGCGACGGTTTCGTCATGGGCGAAGGTGCCGGTGCGCTGGTACTGGAAGCCGAGGAGCACGCCATCGCCCGCGGTGCGCGCATTTATGCCGAGCTTGCCGGAACGTCCGTGACAGCAGACGCTTACCACATCACAGCACCGGACCCTGAGGGTCTGGGCGCTACCCGTGCACTGAAGGCCGCTATGTTCGATGGGCGGATCCAGGCGGAGGACGTGGTCCACGTCAACGCGCACGCTACCTCGACTCCTGTTGGCGACAAGCCCGAGTACACAGCCCTGCGCGCCGCCCTGGGGACCCACGTGGACAACGTGGCAGTCTCCGCTACGAAGTCGCAAATGGGCCACCTCCTGGGCGCTTCAGGGGCCGTTGAAGCTGTTCTGACCGTACTTGCCGTCTACGAACGTAAGGCACCGGTCACCATCAACCTCGAAAACCAGGATCCTGAGATCCCACTCGATGTTGTGACATCTGCCCGTGACTTGCCCAGTGGCGACATCGTGGCATTGAGCAACTCCTTCGGCTTCGGTGGCCACAACGCCGTCATCGCAGTCCGGAACGTCTAAGTCCGGCTTTCACCACTGCCTCGATGAGACATGAGAAGGGCCCCACCAACAGGTGGGGCCCTTCTCATTGCTATGGGAGACGCTTGTGAGTCAGTGCTCTGGATCGATTGCTGTTAACCGACTTGGTGCAACCAGCGCACGGGAGCACCTTCAGCTGCGTGGCGGAAGGGCTCAAGTTCCTCATCCCACGCTTCACCGAGCGCTAACGAGAGCTCGTGGTAAACCGCGGAGGGATCCCCTGCACCGGACTCATAGGCGTAGCGGATGCGGTCCTCCGTCACCATGATATTGCCGTGCACGTCGGTGACAGCATGGAAAATACCCAGCTCGGGGGTGTGCGACCAGCGCGCTCCATCCACCCCTTGGCTGGGTTCTTCGGTCACCTCGTAGCGCAAATGGGCCCAACCCCTCAGGGCTGATGCCAATTGCGCTCCCGTACCGGGCGCCCCGGTCCACGACAACTCCGCCCGGAACATTCCTGGCGCAGCCGGTTGAGGGGTCCACTCAAGATCGGTTCGCTTATCCACGACCGATCCGATGGCCCATTCAACATGCGGGCAAAGGGCCGTTGGGGCCGAGTGCACGAACAAGACACCGCGGGTTGTTGCAACAGACATTCCATCCTCCATAGCTGTAGGTACGTCTTCCCCAACGACCTCTGCCTGGATGTTTTGCTGTTGCTGCCGGATGCCATGAAACTCATGCGGGCCCTGACAGGCTATTCAGTTTTTAGTACTACAGACGATATTGGCACAGATATAACCCTCAACCGTGAATTGAAGGTTTCCCCGTGGTGCTTTCATTTTGCCGTACGCTGCACGTTTCCGCCAGTGGCGCCCTTGAGGGGCATACTCAGGCCCTCGGGTGCGCTTGTTGGTAGCTCTTCCGGAGCCGGTCCACGGACACGTGCGTATAGATCTGTGTGGTTGCCAGGCTGCTGTGACCAAGAATCTCCTGAACAGCCCGCAAATCTGCTCCTCCATTCAGCAAGTGGGTGGCCGCGCTGTGCCTGAGTGCGTGCGGCCCTGTGGCGGATGTGTCGCCCAGCGCCTGCAGCAATTCGCTGACCACTGCCCGGATTTGGCGGGGATCAACACGGTTGCCACGCACGCCCAGGAACAAGGCAGGTCCGCTCGCGGCTGTTACCACTGCCTGTCGACCCCGCCTGAGCCAATCGTCCACAGCAACAGCCGCTGGTACGCCGAACGGAACAGTGCGTTCCTTGTTACCCTTGCCCAGCACGCGGAGCGTACGACGATCAGGATCAAGGTCATCTATATCGAGCCCCGCTAGTTCCCCCACGCGGACTCCCGTCGCATACAAGAGTTCCACCATGGCCTTGTTGCGCAAAGCCATGGCGTCCCCGTCGGCGGCTGCAGAGTTCAGGTCATCCACCATCCGGGAGACCTGCTGTTGCTGAAGGACTCCGGGCAGGGACTTGTCCCGCTTGGGTGCCTGCAGACGGACCGCAGGGTCCGTCTGGATAAGTTCCTCCCGGAGCGCCCAGCCCGTGAACGACCTCGCGGTTGCGGCCCGGCGCGCCAACGTGGCCCGGGCCATGCCGGCCTCACTCTGCGCGCCAAGCCACCGACGCAGGGAGCCCAACTCCAATTCCCCAAGTTCCTTGACTCCTTCCTGCACGGCGAAGCCAAGGAGACTCTCGACATCGGCAAGGTAGGCACGGACTGTATGCGCAGACCTGGCACGTTCGCCCTCCAAATACCGCCGAAAGCCATCGACTGCATCTTGAAGGGGTGCTGGTAGCGATTGTCCGTCCACCCTTCACACTGTGCCAGTTACCAGTACAAAGAAGGTGCATCAACATGCTTGTCCTTGACGGACTAAGCATTTTTGACCCGTTTCCACCCTCCCCCTTCCGAGCCGGCCAAACCCAGCAACCCCAGCCGACCCAGGCCGGCCCGCACGGAATCCGCGCTCAGTCCTGCCACCACAGTCAGCTTTTCCACCGAGCTGGTGGACCGGAGAGGCAGTGCGTCCAGAAGAATGAGGTCCTCCAAGGACAGGCCATCGTGCACCGCTGCCCCTGAGTCCTTTTCCTCGCTTGTGGCTTCTCCTATGGCGCCGGCAAGCTCGGCAATTTCGCCAACGTCGGTAACACAGATTGCTCCCCCATCCCGGAGTAGGCGGTGACAGCCTGCCGAATTGGCACTGTGGATGGAACCCGGGACAGCAGCAACAACCCTTCCGATGGTTTCAGCATGATGGGCTGTGTTAAGGGCGCCCGACCTCCAGCGTGCCTCCACTACCACCGTCACTGATGCCAAGGCGGCAATGATCCGGTTCCGTTGAAGGAACCTGTAACGGGTTGGAGCCGATCCAGGTGGCACCTCAGAGATGACAGCGCCTTGAACGGACACTGCGCGAAGAAGGTCCTCGTTACCCGATGGGTAGAAACGGTCCACACCTCCTGCCATGACTGCGATGGTGGGCACGCTGGCGACTCCGCCGCTCAAGGCTCCACGATGTGCGTGAGCGTCGATGCCATAGGCTCCACCGGAAACCACGGTATAACCGCGTTGCGCCAAACCGTAAGCGAGATCACCTGTGACGGATGCTCCGTAATTGGTGCTGTCCCTGGAACCTACCAGGGCGATGGTTTGGCGGGCGGAGGGCAACTGCTGCTCCTGTCCCCGCCACCACAAACAAAGCGGCTCCTGGAGTCCCAGGTCTGCCAACTGCTCGGGCCACAAGTCATCACCGGGGATGATCAATCTCCCACCCAAACGACGCATGGTCTCCAAATCGCGGTCCGGCGCAAGGTCGGCGACGCGCGGTGCCCATCGCCGAAGGCTGGCCGGAAGTCCTGCCCACGACGATGCTCCTCCTCCGTCAACGAGCAAGGACGAGATCTCCTGTTCCAGGCTTTGACCTGTTCTCAGCTCGCCGCTTGCAACACCCAAGGCATCCACGGCGCCTACTGCCCTCACCAATGCGAGGCCTACTGAGTCCTGAGGTTCCATGAGCCGGGCCAATGCTGCCCTGGCTATGCGTTCTTTGTCTTGCTTCCCCAATTCGGCCACTGCTGTGAATCCCTTCGTGTCGGTATTTCTCATGTCGCAGCTGCAGCTTGGCGCAGGCCCAGTGCTTGGCCTATGTGATCCATGTCCGGCGTATCGCTGTGCGCGAGATCTGCCAGCGTCCATGCCAGCCGGAGGACGCGGTCGTAGCCGCGCGCAGTGAGGGTGCCCCGTTCCAGCGCAGTGTCCAGAATCCGGGTAGTCCCTGGAGGCAGCCGCAATTCACCCCGCAAGGTTCGCCCCGGCACTTGGGAATTCGTTTCAAGCCCCATGGCCAGCAGGCGCTCAAGCTGGCGTTCCCTGGCTGCCAGTACACGTTCCGCGACGATACGGGTATCTTCTTCTTCACCCGCATGGCCGAAATCGGCCAAGGACACCCGTTCAACCTGCAATTGAATATCTACGCGGTCCAACAGCGGTCCTGAGATTCGTCCGAAATACCTGCGCCGCATCATAGCCGTGCACGTGCAGTCCATGCCTTTGCCGGAGGCCTGTCCGCAGGGGCAGGGATTTGCGGCAAGTATGAGCTGAAACCGTGCCGGGTATGCCGCAGTTCCCGCTGAGCGATGGATGACCAGCTCTCCGCTCTCCAACGGTTGACGGAGGGCATCCAGTACCCGGCGCTCATACTCCGGGGCCTCGTCCAGGAACAACACGCCCCGATGTGCACGCGAGGCCGCCCCGGGCCGGGGCAGCCCTGAGCCTCCACCGATGATGGCAGCGGCGGTGGCACTGTGGTGGGGATTTTCGAAGGGCGGCCTGCGGACGAGCCGCACCGTAGACGACTGGACAGCGGCCAACGATCGGATAGCCGTAACTTCCATTGCCGCTGTGTCGGCCAAATCCGGGAGCAAGCCCGGCAAACGCTCAGCCAGCATGGTCTTGCCGGCCCCCGGTGGCCCGGTCAGCAACATGTGATGACCCCCGGCGGCAGCTACCTCCAGGGCACGTCGCGCCTCGCCCTGCCCCGACACATCGCAAAGGTCCGGCATCGTGGCTGCAACATCGTCGTCCTCATCCGGAGCATCGGCGTCCAAGGGATTGTAATCGAGGGCAAGGTCCTTGGGATCGGCGCCAAAGTCGAAGGCAAGCCGAGCGAGCGTTTTATAACCGCGGACCTTTGCCCCGGGAACAAGGGCGGCCTCCACGGCGTTGGAGTCGGCCACCACAATATCCGGATAGCCAGCCTGAACAGCGGCCATCACGGCAGGAAGTATGCCCCGTACCGGCCTCAACCTGCCGTCCAAGCCAAGCTCCGCGATGAAGACGGTTCCACCAATTTCACGGATGTCGTTGGCGGCGCGGAGCACGGCCATGGTGATGGCGAGATCGAATCCAGAGCCCCGCTTGGGGAGGGAAGCCGGAATCAGGTTGGCCGTGATCTTCCGTCTGCTCAGCGGAATCCCGGAATTCTGCGCCGCAGATCGAATGCGTTCCTTAGCCTCATTCAAGGAAGCATCAGGGAGCCCAAGGATCACAAAGTTCGGAAGAGTTTGGCCAATGTCAGCTTCGACCTCCACGATGTAGCCGTTGAGCCCTACCAGGGCAACGCAGTAGCTGCGTCCGACCCCCATCAGCCGACACCCCGCAGATGCTCCAGCTGCGGCTCGCCGACGCCGCTATCGATCACGGACACGACATCGATGCGCCTCCGCGGGGCGTTGAGGTCGTGCTCCCGGCACCACGCCGATGAGAGCCGGTGGAGACGGGCCAGCTTGGCCGCGTCTACTGCCTCAAAAGGATGTCCGTAATCCAGGCTCTTCCGGGTCTTCACCTCGGCAATTACCAAGGTGTCGCCCTCCAACGCCACAATGTCGATCTCGCCGTCCGGACACCGCCAATTGCGATCGACGATCCGCATTCCCTGGTTCTCCAGAAAACCGGCCGCCAGTGCTTCGCCGTTTCGACCAAGCTGGTCTTTTGCTCTCATGACCACCACCTCCGCTCACCAGCTTTCAGGCTGGTGGAAAGCGGCGGCAGAGGCCTATGAAGCTATGTGGGTAAACCTGGCCAAATGGTGGTTGTGGAGGACTACTCCAGGCAAAGGCAGGCGTTAGTTACCGAGATCTCCCAAATCCCCAAGTCCGCCATCCTTCGGCAGGGCCAGCTCCTCATTTCGCGGCAACTCTTCTACGTTGACGTCCTTGAACGTGATTACCCGGACGTTCTTCACGAAGCGGGCCGAGCGGTAAACGTCCCAAACCCAGGCATCCTGCAGGGTCAGGTCAAAATAGACTTCACCGTCCGCGCTGCGCGCCTGCAGGTCCACATGGTTAGCCAAGTAGAACCGCCGTTCGGTTTCCACTACATAACTGAACAGACCGACAACATCCCGGTACTCGCGGTAGAGCTGAAGCTCCATGTCGGTTTCATAGTTCTCAAGGTCCTCGGCGCTCATAGTTCCATCTTGCACTATCAGCCGGGCGGCCCGCGCCACGGAAGACGGCAGCGCCGCTCAGGGTGACGTCAGAGGAGTTCCGGCCCAGTGAGGTTCCAACTCGTCCGGTGGTACGCGCTTGGGCCCTGCAGGCGGATCATCTCCCGGTGGGCAGAGGTGGCGTAGCCCTTGTTCTCGTTCCAGCCGTAGGCAGGAAGTTCCGAATGCAGGCCCACCATGATGCGGTCCCGGGCCACTTTGGCCAGGACGCTGGCAGCGGCAACACTGAGGCAACTCATATCGGCCTTGACCTTGGTATGAACAGGCGCTTCGCACCATGGTCCCGAGTCGGACGTATCGAAGAGAGAGGCCTGAACCTCGGGCGACAACCAGTTGTGGCTGCCATCAAGCAGCACCGCATCAGGCGTAACACCGCCAGCCAGGATCTCGAACCAGGCGCGGGTTCCGGCCAAACGGAGCGCCGCGATGATGCCGATCTGGTCAATCTCCCGGGACGATGCGTGCCCAACGGCGGAGGCCACGGCCCACTCCCGTACCAGTGGTTCCAGCCTGTCGCGATCCTCAGGCTTGAGCAGTTTGCTGTCCCGGACGTCTGCCAACAAGCCGTGGTTCTCGAGGTTGACCACGGCAATTCCCACACTCACAGGACCAGCCAATGCTCCCCGCCCAACCTCATCCACACCGGCCAACAAGCGCACTCCGGAGGACAAGAAGGATCGTTCGACGTCAAGGGTAGGGAAACCCACCGGGTTCTTGGCCTTGGTGGTGGATTTCGCCGTTGTCTTGGACGCGGCTTTGACCTTCGCCTTGCCCTTCGTGCCGCTAGCCGTTGTTGCCATTACTTTGCCGGGATGCCTTACTTTGACGAGGTGCCTTCAGGGACGTCACGGAAAACGTCCTGATAGTTATCGAGGATGGTCCAGCGGTTGATCGGCCAAGCGATGACGGTAGCCTTGCCTTCGACGTCCTCAATGTCAACGAAGCCACCATTGACTTCCTGGTGCGCCCGGGAGTCCTCTGAGTGGTTTCGGTTATCGCCCATCACCCATACCTTTCCTTCCGGAACGACGACGTCGAACGTCATGGGCGAAGGCACTTCTGCCGGGTTGATATAGGTCTCGTTGACAGGCACACCGTTGATCGAAAGACGGCCCTCTGCATCGCAGCAGGAAACTCTGTCACCCGGGAGTCCGATGATGCGCTTAACAAGGTGTTGCTCATTGTCATCAGGAGCCAAACCTACGAACTCCAGACCGTCTCCCACCCAGTCCATGGGTCCGGCCGCCTTCTTGGCCACGGGCGGCAACCAAGCCTGAGCATCCTTGAAGACCACAACATCCCCGCGCTCAAGATCGAATGGCCCGGGAACCAAGAGATTGATGAAGATGCGATCGTTGACGTCCAAGGTGCTTTCCATGGATTCGGAAGGAATGTAGAACGCCCTGAACAGGAAAGTTTTGAGAAGGAAGGACAGCACCAGCGCAATCGCCACCACTGTGACGATCTCCTTGACCCACACGAGCACCGGATTTTTGCGCGGCTTCTCTGCAGCGTGGGAGCCGCCTTCAGAATCACGGGAACGGGGCTCGTCCGCGGCGTCGCGCGAGCCGGATGTGACGCCGTCGACCTGGCGCGGCTCAGCCACACCGGCGGCGGCACTTGCCGTTCCGTCTGAGAGCCGGGCGTCGTCGTCGTACCGCTCGGGATTCTCAGGAGCTTTGTCCGGCATTTACTGTCCGTTCTTCGATGATGTTTCAGCCTGCGCTGAGCGAGGCATCTCTGCAAATCTATCAAGTGGCCAAACAATCTGGACCGGTCGCCCGATAACACGCTCGACCGGGACCATGCCGCCACCCGGCGCTCCCAGTAGTCCACGGGAGTCAGCAGAACGCGAACGGTGGTCACCCATGAGCCATAGTCGGCCATCAGGAACTACGACGTCGAATTTCTGCGTGCTGGGCTCATCCCCCGAATACAGATATGGTTCCTCAAGAATCTGACCATTGACCGTGAGATGGCCTGCTGTGTCACAGCACTGGACGTGGTCGCCCCCGACCCCAATGACCCGCTTGACGTATGTCGTGTCACTGCCGGTGAGCCCGAACCATTGGCTTGCAGCCGACACCGCGTCAACGAATGGGCTCTGACCGCTGCTCAAGGGTGCGAAGGAACCGCGGCCGTCGAAGACCACAACGTCCCCGCGGCGGATCGGCTCGGCGCTGAAGGCCGTCCGCGAAACCAGGATCCTGTCCCCTTCAACGAGGAGGGGCTCCATGGACTCGGACGGAATGTAGTAGACATCCAGCCACAAGGACCGGACCAGGCCGCTGATCGCGACGGCCAGCACCAGTGCGAGCAAAACAAAACGCCAGCCCTGTTTACGGGGCTGGCGTTCTGTTGTGTCCATGACTCGTATCCCTGTTGCGTTGCGGATTGCTCCGGAACTACCGGGCACGAATCCTGGACCCGTTGCGTAAGTCGCGGGACTTACTTGGCGAAGTCGCGCTTTTCCTTGATCTTCGCAGCCTTACCGCGCAGTGCGCGCATGTAGTAAAGCTTCGCGCGGCGGACGTCACCCTTGGTGACGACCTCGATCTTGTCGATGATCGGGGAGTGTACCGGGAAGGTACGCTCTACGCCGACACCGAAGGAAACCTTGCGCACGGTGAAGGTTTCGCGAACGCCGTCACCCTGGCGGCCCAGGACGAAGCCCTGGAATACCTGGACACGGGAGTTCTTGCCTTCGATGATGTTGACGTGAACCTTGAGGGTGTCGCCCGCGCGGAACTCCGGAACATCGTTACGCAGCGAGGCTGCATCTACGCTATCGAGGATATGCATTAATCCACTCCTGGTGAACGCCACAGGTCATTCACTTTGGGTTACGGCAGACAAGCCCGGGCATGAAAGCAACCGGAAATCCCTGCCGAAGTTTCTTAGTGTCCAGCTCCGCCACTGATTGGCGTCGCCGGGTTGTCCGACTGTTGGCTGAACTCCCCCTGTGGCAGGTGTCAGCCCAGCAGACACAAGGGTTAATTCTGCCATAGTCGCCACCATCCGGCCAACTGCCATGACTCCCGCAACGTTCGACGGCGGAAAGTGGACTTAGTTTTCGGCGTCGCCGACCGGTCTGGCACGGAGGCGGCCGTCAACGACGTCGTACCCAAGGTCCGCGAGGGCCGTACGGTCCGCGCGACTCAACACACCGGCGTCGAAACCCTCCATAAGATCAGGCCTGCGCTCAGCCGTCCGGCGGAACTGCTCGTGGCGCCGCCACTGTGCAATCTTGCCGTGGTTACCGCTGAGGAGGATCGGGGGGACGTCGTGTTCCCGCCATGCCGACGGTTTGGTGTACACGGGATACTCCAAGAGGCCATCGGAGTGGGACTCCTCTACCAAGGACTCGGGGTTACCAACCACGCCGGGAAGGAGGCGGCCAATGGCCTCGACCATGGCCAACACGGCCACTTCTCCGCCGTTGAGGACGTAGTCACCGAGACTTACGGGCCGGACCGTGAAGTGTTCCTGCGCCCAATCGATGACGCGCTCGTCGATGCCTTCGTAGCGTCCGCAGGCGAACACCAGCTGCTCTTCTTCGGCTAGCTCATAGGCCAAGGCCTGGTTGAACTTCTCCCCTGCCGGCGAAGGGACAATCAGCACCGGCTTGGAGCCTTCGCGCGCTGCGGCAACCGATTCGAGGGCCTGCGCCCATGGCTCCGGTTTCATGACCATTCCAGCGCCGCCACCATACGGCGTGTCATCTACAGTCCGGTGCTTGTCCGTGGTGAAGGTGCGTAGATCGTGGACGTTGAGCTCCAACAACCCATCCTGGCGGGCCTTGCCGATGAGCGAAAGCTCGAGCGGGGCGAGGTACTCAGGAAATATGCTGACGACATCGATCCTCATTCAGGCATCATCCCCGGCGTCGTCCGTGGGCTCCTTGGGGTTCTCGTCGTTGATCTCAAAGAGCCCCGTCGGCGGGGTGATAAGGATGTACCCACCCTCGACGTTGACCTCCGGCACAATTTCCTCGACGAAGGGAACCAGGATTTCCTTGCCGTTGTCGGCCTTGACCGTCAACAGATCCTGAACGGGCAGCGTGGTGAGGGCGGCAACCTTGCCCACCACTTGCGAACCTACCCGGGCCTCCAGGCCAACGAGCTCGTGCTCGTACCAGCCCTCATCATCGTCTTCGTCGTCGAGTTCCTCGGTTTCGATGAAGAGCTTCGCCCCACGGATGACCTCGGCGGCATTGCGGTCGGCAATTTCTTCGAAGCCAAGCAGGAGGATGTCCTTGTTCCACCTGGCACTGCGGATGGTCAAAGGTCCAGCGGAGGCGGGCTCAACGACGAACTCCGTTCCGGCGACGAAGCGCTCGGAGGGGGCATCGGTGAGTACCTGCACCGTAACCTCGCCGCGGATGCCATGGGGTTTGCCGATCCGGGCCACCTGGAGCTGCATGGGTTCCTCTGAATTCTTGTAGTGTCCGCGCCGCCGGGCGGCAACGGACAGGAAAGTGTGGATAAAGCAATCCGGCCCCTCCACCATATTCGGTGAAGGGGCCGGATCTAAGACAAGTATTGCTGAGCGCGTTACCGGCGACGGTCTGTGTCGACGACGTCGACCCTGACCTGCTCGCCACCAGCCAAGGCTGCAACCACAGTGCGCAATGCGCGTGCGGTGCGTCCCTGACGGCCGATCACCCGTCCGAGGTCCTCCTGGTGAACACGCACCTCGAGGGATTCCCCGCGGCGGTTGTTCTTGGCACTGACCTTGACATCCTCAGGGCTGTCAACGATCCCACGGACCAAGTGCTCGAGCGCTTCTGCCAGCAACTTACTCAGCCTCGGTGGTCTCTGCTTCAGCCTCGGCCGGAGCTTCGGCTTCGTCCTTCTTGGCCTTCTTGGTGATGGCTTCCGGAATGATGACGGAACCCTTCTCCGGGGCTACGAAGGCTTCCTTCGGAGCTTTGGTCTTCAGGGTGCCTTCCTGGCCCGGCAGGCCCTTGAACTTCTGCCAGTCACCGGTGATCTTGAGGATCGCGGCAACCTGCTCGGTGGGCTGGGCGCCAACGGAAAGCCAGTACTGGGCGCGCTCGGAAGCGACCTCGATGTACGACGGCTCTTCGGTGGGGTGGTACTTGCCGATTTCTTCAATGGCACGGCCATCGCGCTTGGCGCGGGCATCCATGACGACAATGCGGTAGTACGGTGCGCGCATCTTACCGAAGCGCTTAAGGCGAATCTTTACGGCCACTTTTGTGGTCACTCCTGTTTCTGAAACGAGGTGAACCCGACGTTTTGCACCCGTGGGGCGGGCCATACTTGACGGTTCGAAGGACAAGATACGAGCACGGAGAGAGGGGCCGCACCGATCGAGTACCTGTCTATTGTGCCAGATGCCTGGAGCAAATACGACTCAGCCCACGTCGAGCGGCGTGTTCTTGCCCACTCCCCCGAATAAAACGTGCCGCGTGGTCCGCGTCAATGCATCATTCAGACCAGACGAAGAGTCCGGAGCGTTCCGCCTTTTCGACGTCCGTGGCGAGGGCGGCCAACTGCTGGACGTACTGGCGCGATCGGGCTGCATCAAACGGCATATCGTCCTGCGCGGCCCAGGCAGCAGCCACGTCATCGAGGACGTTCGCGTCGCCTTCGCTTTCATAGGTGAGCAGTTCGGCCAACGCCCTCACCATGGCTTCAGGAACCCCAAGAAGGGCATCACTGGTGACATCAACCAGGGCAAGCTCATAGTCAGCTCCGGCGGCGTGGACAGCTTGTCCTGCGAGGTCGCCCAACTGCTCCACCTCGAAGTCGGTGATTCCCTCAATCCTCACGGCGGGGCCGGTTACATCGGCACCCTTTTCAAGGGCAGCTGCCCGCTTGAGTGCTTCATCGTGGGTGGCTACAAAAATTTCGGCAAAGCCCATGGAGAGTACTCTCATTCCTTCGTGCTGACGGGGCGGCGGCGCGAATCCGAATGGCTCCGTGCCGTCACTGCCCAGCCTAGTGCAGGAGAAGCGGCAAGCTGCTAGCGGACGGCAACCCGCAGCTTGTTCCGCCACGGGTCCTCAAACTGAAGCTCAGCCCCGGTGTGCTGATGCTGCACTCCTGCAACCTTCAGGCGATCCGCCAACGCTGCGACGTCGTCACTTCCGGGCACTTCGATCAGAACCTCCCCGAGTCCGAGCGTGTCCTTTCGGGGGCCGGCACCGCGGCTGTTCCAGACGTTCATGGCCATGTGATGGTGGTAGCCGCCGGCGGAAACGAACAACGCCTGGCCATGCCAGCCTGCGGTCCGCTCGAAGCCGAGGGTCTCCACATAGAACTTTTGCGCAGTTTCGACGTCACCCACCTGCAGGTGCACGTGCCCGATCCCGGCAGCGGCCTCGCGTTGACCCGTCACGGCAGCTTCACTCAGGTGCTGCTGGAGGAAGCGCTGCGGGGGCAAGGCCACATTGTCCATCACAACATTGCTGCCGTCCCACTGCCAGAGCTCACGCGGCTTGTCGTAGTAAAGCTCAATTCCGTTGCCTTCGGGGTCAGTGAAGTAGAACGCTTCGCTCACCAGGTGGTCGGCGCTGCCTGCGAAAGCACGAGGTTCGTACTCCGCCGCCGTAGCAATAGTCGCGGCCAGCGACGGCTGATCCTGGAACAGGATTGCTGTGTGGAACAGACCGGCCTCTCCCCGCCCGGGAATCTGCAGTCCCGCAGCGGGGGCAAGGTGGACAACGGGCTTGGCTACGCGTCCGAGGTACAGGCCACCATCCTGCTCAGCCACGACTTCCAGGCCAAGTGCTCGCTGATAGTAGTCGCTCATGACCTTCATGTCGCCCACCTTGAGCATGACGCTGCCCATGGTGAGTTCGGCAGGCAGAAGATCCTGGCTGAATGATGAGGTCATGTGAAGCTCCCGGTTCTGAGGTGGCCGCGCATCGGCACCTTCTTACCTATCTAAATTACTTGAAGCTTCAATTTATTCCTAACGAACGACATTACCCCTGAGCACGACATGTTTGAGCGCCGCGATGGTACCCGGATGACGGCGCGGATCGTCACTGCACAGCACGACGTCGGCACTTGCGCCTTCGCTGATGCCCTCGACTCCCAGCCACTCACGGGCGCCCCAGGCGGCGGCGTGCAGGACCGCCGCCGGCGGAAGGCCGGCGTCGTGGAGTTCCATCATTTCGTCCGCAATCCTGCCGTGTTTGATCACGCTACCGGCGTCGGTACCGGCATAGACGGAAACCCCCGCTTCGAAGGCCTCCAGCACACGCTCGCGACGACGCTCCCAGAGACGCATCATGTGGTCCGCGTACTCCGGAAACTTCGGCGCTGCCTGGGCTGCGATATCCGGGAAGGTAGCGATGTTGACCAGGGTGGGGACGATGGGCACTGACTGTTCCACCAAACGGGGAAGGTGCCGCGGAAGGAGTCCGGTGGCGTGCTCTATGCAGTCGATATTGGCGTCGAGCATGTCATCGATGGTGTCCTCGCCGAAACAATGCGCGGTGACCCTTGCTCCCTCATCATGGGCCGCGGAAATGGCTTCCTTGACGGTCTTCGCGGGGAACGAGGCAGCGAGGTCTCCAACGCCGCGATCGATCCAGTCGCCCACAAGTTTTACCCAGCCATCTCCGTCACGGACTTCCTTTCGGACCGTTTCCACTAGTTCCCGCGGCTCAATTTCATGACCCAAACCGCGAAGATAACGCCGACTCCGGGCGATATGCCGACCCGACCTGATCAGTCGCGGCAGGTCCGTTCGTTGCTGCACCCAGCGGGTGTCGGCGGGCGATCCGCAATCGCGGATCAGCAGCGTTCCGGCGTCGAGGTCTGCTTGGGCCTGGGCGAGCGTTGCCTGTTCATCCACCGCTCCTCCAAGGCCGAGTCCGATGTGACAGTGGGCATCAACCAAACCTGGCAGGACCCAGCCATCCAATATCCTGTCCGGCGTCGCACCGGGACGCTCAAACGTCAGTATGCCGTCTACGGACCACAGCCCATGGCGCTCTTCGTCTGCCGATACGAGCGCAGGTCCGCTGAATTCGATGATGTTGGCCATGGCAAAAGCGTAGCGGGGGCGGCGTGTTGGAGCCTGGTGCCTGCATGTGACTGGGAGCCCGTCGGGAGCTGTGGTAGCTTCGTCTACGACCACACGGGGGCCCCTGCAGGGGCTGAGATCGGACTGACGCAGTCTGCGACCGTTGAACCTGTCCGGGTAATGCCGGCGAAGGAAGTGAGTATTCCCTTGAGCACCACAGAAACACAGCACAGCCCTGTTCAAAACCAGATCAACACGGGCCAAAACCAGACCAATACTGTCCAAAATACGGCGGAAACTGTAACGCAATCCCTGAAGTCCCATTCGTTGGCTTGGCTGGAAGATCCAGGTAACGGCATACGGGTCCCCGTCACGGAGATCGCCTTGGAGCCTTCTCCCAATGGGCAAGCAAACAAACCTCTGCAGGTATACCGAACAGCGGGCCCCGGAAGCGATCCCGTGGTGGGCCTGGAGCCTTTCCGTGCACCATGGATCGAATCCCGCGGAGACACGGAGGCTTATTCGGGGCGGGAAAGGAACCTGCTCGACGACGGTAAGTCCGCGGTTCGGCGTGGAGCCGCGTCAGCGGAGTGGAAGGGTGCGCAACCGGTGCCGCGCCGCGCCGTCGCGGGTAAGACCGTCACGCAAATGCACTACGCGAAACAAGGCGTCGTGACTCCGGAGATGCAGTTCGTTGCGTTGCGGGAGAACTGTGACGTTGAGCTGGTCCGCAGCGAAGTCGCCGCGGGATGGGCAATTATTCCGAACAACATCAACCACCCTGAATCCGAGCCGATGATCATTGGCAAGGCATTCTTGGTCAAGATCAACGCCAACATCGGCAACTCGGCAGTCACCAGCTCCATTGCAGAGGAAGTGGACAAACTGCAGTGGGCAGCCCAGTGGGGCGCTGACACGGTGATGGACCTCTCCACCGGAGATGACATCCACACCACTCGCGAGTGGATCATCCGCAACTCGCCCGTTCCGATCGGAACAGTGCCTATTTACCAGGCACTTGAGAAGGTAAACGGGGAGGCCAACCAGCTGACGTGGGAGATCTTCCGCGATACCGTGATCGAGCAATGCGAGCAGGGTGTGGACTATATGACCATTCACGCTGGCGTTCTGCTGAGGTACGTGCCCTTGACCGCCAACCGCGTCACGGGCATCGTTTCCCGCGGCGGATCGATTATGGCCGGATGGTGCCTGGCACACCACCAGGAGAACTTCCTCTACACGCACTTTGACGAGTTGTGCGAAATCTTCGCCAAATACGATGTCGCATTCTCCCTGGGTGACGGTCTCCGCCCGGGTTCCATCGCCGACGCCAACGACGCCGCGCAGTTCGCCGAGCTTGATACGCTCGCGGAGCTGACGCAGCGGGCGTGGGATTTCGACGTCCAGGTCATGGTGGAGGGACCCGGGCACATTCCCTTCCATCTGGTGCGGGAAAATGTGGAGCGTCAGCAGGAACTCTGCAAGGGTGCGCCGTTCTACACGTTGGGGCCGCTGGTTACCGATATCGCCCCCGGCTATGACCACATCACGTCAGCAATCGGCGCCACGGAAATTGCCCGCTACGGCACCGCGATGCTCTGCTACGTGACCCCCAAGGAGCATCTGGGGCTTCCCAACAAGGACGACGTCAAGACCGGTGTCATCACGTATAAGATCGCGGCTCACGCAGCGGACCTCGCCAAGGGACATCCGGGGGCCCATGAGCGTGATGATGCTCTTTCCAAGGCACGGTTCGAGTTCCGCTGGAGGGACCAGTTCGCTTTGTCCCTTGACCCGGTCACGGCAGAATCCTTCCACGACGAGACCCTGCCCGCCGAACCAGCGAAGACCGCGCATTTCTGCTCCATGTGCGGCCCCAAGTTCTGTTCGATGCGCATCAGCCAGGACATCCGTGACGAGTATGGTTCGGCAGAGTCGCAGGCCGCAATCGCCGGGATGTACAGCGGGATGCGGGAAAAGAGCGAGGAGTTCCTGGCCTCCGGCGGAAAGGTCTACCTGCCGGAACTTCAGGTCCCAACGAACTTAAACGGAAGCAGTTCAGGAAGCCTGAGCTGACATGGCTCGTCCGACGTCCGCGATGAATGAGCGGATTGCCTGATCGCCATCAACTGAATCCTGGGGCCGGTGTCCACCCGCTGCCACGCGGCGGAGGGCGCCGGTCTCCTGGAGATAGCCGGCGATTTCCTCGTACAGGGGCTCCCAACCGCCAGTGAGAACCAGCGTGGGAACGCCCGGCACAATGTGAAGCGGAGCTTCCCATGGCGGTGCTTGGAGCCGGAGCCTGTGTGCTGACCGCCGCGCCTCCGGAGTGTCCAGTCCGCCGGTCTCGGCGGAGAAAGCACGCCGGTAAAACTCACGCTGGTAATCGGCGTCGTTGAGCTGGTTTCGCACGTCGAACAGCGGTTCCATGAGGGCCCGATAGGAAGCAGTCGCCGGAAGCTCAGCGGTCAGGGACAAACAGGACGGCTCTACCAAGCAAAGTGAGTGCACCAAGTCCGGGCGCTCGACGGCTGCCAGCATGGCGGAAATTGCACCTTGTTCATGGGCAACGATGTGACCGCCGCCGGAATCGACCAACGCATTGATCAGAATGGCGACGTCCGCCGCCACGTTGGATTCCACCGGTTCGGCCATAGCGTCAAAGCCGTGCCGCCGGAGGAAGAGTGCATCATAAGCAAGGGCCATGCCATGCTGCTTCGGCCATGCCGCAGCACCGAAACTTCCCAGGCCATGGACGAAGACTACGCGCTGCTTATGCATTGGTTCAGCCTATTCCACGGCTCTGACATCCCAACTGCGACGCGGTTGGGATGTCAGCCACGGACTACTTGCCCAGGAACTTGTCGAAGCCCTTGGGGAGGTTGAGCGATGAGGGATCGAAGTCTGCTGCGCCTTGGCCGAATGCCGCGCCTGTGGGGGCTGCCGAGGCTGCATTTGCCCGTTTGGCTTCGGCATCCCGCAGCTCTTGGGCTGCCTTGGCAGGGTTGCCCGAGCGCGCTTTCTTCTTGGGAGCGTTCTTGCCGCCCTTGCGTCCGCCGCCGGGGCCGCCAAGGCCAGGCATCCCGGGCATACCCGGCATGCCACCGCCCTGAGCGAGCTTCTTCATCATCTTCTGGGCCTGGGCGAACCGCTCCAGCAGGCCGTTGACCTCAGACACGTGTACACCGGAACCCCTGGCGATACGTGCGCGGCGGGAACCGTTGATGATCTTCGGAGCCACACGCTCGTGCGGAGTCATGGAGCGGACAATCGCCTCGACGCGGTCGATCTCTTTTTCGTCGAAGTTCTCCAGTTGCTGCCGGATGTTTTGCGCACCCGGCATCATCATGAGCATCTTCTTCATGGAGCCCATGTTGCGGATCTGCTGCATCTGGGCCAGGAAGTCGTCCAGGGTGAAGTCTTCCTGGTCAGCGAACTTCTTCGCCATCCGGGCGGCTTCGTCTTTGTCCCACGCCTTCTCAGCCTGTTCGATCAGGGTGAGGACGTCACCCATGTCCAGGATGCGGGAGGCCATGCGGTCCGGGTGGAACAGTTCGAAATCGTCCAGGCCTTCACCGGTGGACGCGAACATGACCGGCTTACCGGTCACGGACGCTACCGAAAGCGCAGCACCACCGCGGGCGTCGCCGTCGAGCTTGGAGAGCACGATACCCGTGAAGTTGACGCCTTCATCAAACGCCATCGCCGTGTTGACGGCATCCTGGCCAATCATTGAGTCGATGACGAAAAGGACTTCGTTGGGGATGATCGCCTGACGGATGCGGCGGGCCTGATCCATCATCTCGGCGTCGACGCCAAGGCGGCCGGCGGTGTCAACGATCACGACGTCGTGCAGCTTCTGGCGCGCTTCCTCGACGCCGGCCTTGGCTACGGCTACCGGGTCACCGGCAGGGTGCTCGAGCTCGGACGTAGCACCGGGGTGCGGAGCGAACACGGGGACGCCCGCGCGCTGACCAACAACCTGGAGCTGGGTCACTGCATTGGGTCGCTGGAGGTCACAGGCCACCAGCATGGGGCTGTGGCCCTGGGCCTTGAGCCACTTGGACAGCTTGCCGGCGAGGGTGGTCTTACCGGCACCTTGGAGGCCGGCAAGCATGATGATGGTGGGGCCGGTCTTGGCCAGGCGGATGCGGCGGGTTTCGCCACCGAGGATCTCCTTGAGTTCCTCGTTGACGATCTTCACGATCTGCTGGCTCGGGTTCAGTGCTCCCGAGACTTCGGCGCCCAACGCACGTTCGCGGATACGGCCAGTGAACTCGCGGACCACGGATACGGCAACGTCCGCATCCAACAAGGCACGGCGAATCTCGCGAACGGTGGCATCGACATCAGCCTCGGTGAGGCGGCCCTTGCCACGAAGGTTCTTGAAGGTTGCTGTCAACCGGTCAGAGAGTGAATTGAACACGCGCCGTGCACTTCTTTCGATGGTCTACGAATGGCGGCCAATACGGCACGCCATAGTCTTGACGATTCTTGCCCCGGCAAATATGTCTCAAGTACGGGACTCGACTATCTAGGGTACCAAGTCGCACCTGCAAGATGGCATGCTGGCACAGTGACCAGCAAAACAACTGTAAAAACGTTGCTCATCCTCGGCGCGTCCGGGGACCTGACAGGCAGGCTGCTCCTGCCCGGACTTGCCGGACTCCTGGCTTCCGGCCGGGCGCCCGGACTTCGGCTGGTCGGGGCAGGTTCCGACCCTTGGTCCCCTGGACAGTGGCAGGAACGGGTTCATGGCGCCTTCGCTGCAGCGTCGGATGCAGCCGATGCAGGAGGCCGCGCTGCTCTGGCTGCTGTCGCCGCAGCAACCGAATACCATCAGCTCGATGTTACGGCAGACGGGCCTCTGGCGGAGCTGCTGGCCGGGTTGGGGGGCCCGATTGCCATCTACTTCGCCCTTCCGCCGCACATCAGCCAGAAGGCCTGCGAGGTTCTCCACAAGGATCAGCTGCCCGCGGGAACACGCTTGGTGATGGAGAAGCCATTCGGTTCGGGAACAGAATCTGCGCATGAGCTGAACAAGACGCTGGCCGCACTGGTGCCCGAGGACCACATCCACCGCGTGGACCATTTCCTGGGCAAAGCCACGGTGCTGAACATCCTGGGACTTCGTTTCGCCAACAGGTTCCTGGAACCGGTGTGGAACCGCGATCACATCGAGAAAGTGGAAGTCATCTTTGACGAGGACCTGGCACTTGAGGGCCGCGCCCGGTACTACGACACTGCCGGGGCCCTCCGCGACATGATCCAGAGCCACCTCCTGCACATCATGGCTTTCCTGGCCATCGACGCGCCGGCCACCATCGAAGAACGGGACCTGCGCGACGCCGTGGCGACGGTCCTGCGAGCCAGCAGCATCAAAGCCCCGTACACCGATTCCACACGCCGGGCCCGATACACCACGGGAACCCTCGGAGAACGAACGGTGCCGGATTACGCTGCCGAGGAAGGCGTGGACCCGGCCCGCAACACTGAAACCCTTGCAGAGGTCCGGGTGGACATCGATAACTGGCGTTGGAAGGGTGTCCCGTTCATCCTTCGCTCCGGCAAAGCCATGGGACGCCGACGCAAGGAGGCCGTGATCACCTTCCGTCCTGTCCCCCACCTGCCCAAAGGATTTTCGGGCGTGGACTCCCCCAACCAGCTGCGGATCGGTTTCGGTCCGGACGTGCTCCAACTCGACGTCGACGTGAACGGCCCCGGCGACATCTTCACGCTGGACCGCGCTAGTTTGGTGGCCCAGCTCAACGCAGCCGGAATGCTGCCTTATGGAGAGGTGCTGGAGGGCATCCTCAACGGCGACCCGTTGTTGTCCGTTCGGGGCGATACTGCCGAAGACTGCTGGCGGATCATCGAGCCTGCTCTTCGCGCCTGGGAGGGCGGCGACGTCCCGCTTCAGGAGTACGACGCCGGCAGCGCCGGGCCGGCGGACTGGCCCACCGTCGTCGAGGACTAAAGAAGGTGTGAAGGATAGACACCGCCAACACGGCAAGCGGGCCGGGTACCTTGAACTGGTACCCGGCCCGCTGTGTGTTGACTGAAGGACTTAGATTGCGGCTGCGCCGCGCTCCCCGGTCCTGACCCGGACTGCTTCGTAGACATCCACGGTCCACACCTTGCCGTCACCGGCGCGGCCCGTGTTTGAGCTGGCGATGAGGACATCCAGGATGTCGTCTGCCTGCTCATCCGTGGCCAGGACCTCGATGCGGATCTTGGGCAGCAGGTCCACGTTGTACTCGGCTCCGCGATACACCTCCGTGTAGCCGCGCTGACGGCCGTAGCCACTGGCCGCGCTGACCGTCAGGCCCTGGACCCCGTACGACTCGAGGCCTTCCCGGACTGCTTCAAGCTTTTCGGGACGGACGATCGCTGTAATGAGCTTCATGCCTGGACACTCTCCTTGCCTTCTGCGGGGGTCTTGGCTGCGGCGGGGTCGGATTTTCCAGTCACTGCATTGTGCAGCGGCTGGAAGCTGCCACCGTGGCCATTGACGCCGAACTCGTATGCCGTCTCAGCGTGGAGGCTGAGGTCGACGCCAACATTCTCCTGCTCCGTGGAGACCCTGAAGCCCATGGTCTTGTGGATGGCGAAGGCAATGATGGCGGTCATGATGGCGGAGAACGCGATGGCGATACCGGCCGCTGCGAGCTGTGCCCACATCTGCGTCATGCCGCCGCCGTAGAAGAGGCCGCCACCGACTCCATCAGTGGACTTGGCGATGAAGCCAAGGGCCACGGTGCCGATAATGCCGGAGACGAGGTGGACGCCAACTACGTCCAAGGAGTCATCGAAGCCCCAACGGAACTTCAGGCCAACTGCCAGGGCAGAGGCAACGCCTGCAACTACGCCCAGACCGAGGGCGCCAATGGGATCTACGTTTGCGCAGGCCGGGGTGATGGCTACAAGTCCTGCTACAACACCGGACGCTGCGCCGAGCGACGTCGGGTGGCCGTCACGAATGCGTTCGGTGATGAGCCAGCCGATCATGGCTGCTGCAGGGGCTGCCAGGGTGTTGATCCAGATCAGGCCCGCCTGTTCCGCGGTGGTTGCGGCGCCGCCGTTGAAACCGAACCAGCCGAACCAGAGAATCGCAGCGCCGAGCATCACGAACGGGATGTTGTGGGGGCGGTGGTTCGGGTCCTTGCCGAACCCGCGGCGGTTACCGATGATGAGGACCAGAACGAGTGCCGCGACACCCGCGTTGATGTGGACTACGGTGCCGCCGGCAAAGTCGATGGCCGGGCCGAGGGCCTTGCCAATGGCGCCTTCGGGACCGAACAGGCCGCCGCCCCAGACCATGTAAGCCAGCGGGCAGTAAACCAGGGTGACCCAGACAGGAACGAAGATGCTCCAGGCGCCGAACTTGGCGCGGTCTGCGATTGCGCCGCTGATAAGGGCGACGGTGATGATGGCGAAGGTGGCTGCGTAGCCGATCTTGATCATCGCGTCCGGTGTCGTTTCAACTCCGGCAAGACCGAAGGCAGCAAAGGGGTTGCCCACAATCTGCATGAAACCTTCACCGGAGCTCATGGAAGCGCCCCACAGCACCCAGACGACGCCCACGATGCCGATGGAGATGAAGCTCATCATCATCATGTTCAGGGCTGCTTTGGCGCGTGTCATGCCGCCGTAGAAAAATGCCAGACCAGGTGTCATGAACAGCACAAGCGCCGCCGCCACCATGACCCATACGTGACCTGCGGTAAGTTCCATGGTGCACGTTCCTCTCTTGCTAGATCTGCGGTTCAACCGCTGTCCTGACGCCGTTTGCGTCCTGCTTAAGAGTTTTGTGCCGCCGTGTTTCACCTGCGCAGGTTTTACATTGCGGGCTCGTTACAACAACCTCCCCAACGTAAATGGTGCATATCCCCGGTGTTACGGATATGTTTCAGGCGTCGGACTCCACCGGAAATACCCGGTTTTGGACCACAGGCACCTCAATATCCCCGGAAGTAACACCAGAAACCCCACCAGAAGGACCAGCACCGTATGACCGAGTCGCCCAGATCCGTCAAAGCCCCAAGGATCAGGCCGGATAAGGCTCCCCTTCCGCGCGACATCAAGGTGATGTTGGCTGCAGCGTTCCTGATCGCCCTGGGCTTCGGCTTGGTGGCCCCCGTACTGCCGCAGTTCGCTACGACGTTCGATGTTGGTGCCACGGCCGCCGCGGTGATCGTCAGCATCTTCGCGTTCATGCGGTTGGTCTTCGCCCCTGCAGGCGGCGCCTTGATTGGACGGTTCGGTGAGCGGAACGTCTACGTCACCGGTTTGTTGATCGTGGCCGTCTCCACCGCGGCATGCGCTTTCGCGCAGGACTATTGGCAACTACTGATCTTCCGGGGCCTCGGAGGGGCCGGCTCTGTGATGTTCACCGTTGCCGCCATGGGACTGCTCATCCGCCTCGCACCGCCCGAACGTCGGGGCCGCGTGTCCGGGGCTTACGCCTCCGCATTCCTGATCGGAAGCGTCCTGGGTCCGGTCGTGGGCGGTTTGCTGGCAGGCTTCGGCCTCCGGGTACCGTTCCTTGCCTACGCAGGAGCGTTGTTGGTGGCGGCCTTGGTGGTGCGCACCATGCTCAGCGGAGAAGGCAACGCGGCCGAGAACGCTACACCTGCCCCGGCCATGACGCTCAAGGAAGCCCTGGCGGACTCCGCTTACCGCGCCGCCATATTTTCGAGCTTTGGCAACGGCTGGGTGACCTTCGGCGTCCGAATGGCCACCATCCCGCTGTTCGCCGTGGCCGTCCTGCAGTCAGCGCCCGAGACCGCTGCCTGGGCGCTGGCCATTTTTGCTGTGGGCAACGCCTTGGCGCTGACCTTCAGCGGGCGGCTCGCAGACGCTTGGGGACGTAAGCCCCTGCTCATCCCAGGCTTGCTCATCACGGGCGCAGCCACCGGCGTTATAGGACTCACCACCGACCTGACTGCATTCCTCATCGCATCCGCAGTGGCGGGTTTCGGCTCCGGATTGCTGGGCCCGGCGCAACAAGCCGCCGTCGCGGATGTCATCGGTCGCGGACGCTCGGGAGGGAAAGTACTCGCCATCTTCCAGATGGCGGCCGACACGGGCGCGATTGTCGGTCCGATTGTGGCCGGTCTGCTCGCTGACCGCCTCGGCTACGGATGGGCGTTCGGCATCACCGGAGGAGTGCTCATCCTCACCGCAGTGGCATGGCTGCCGGCGCGCGAACCCTCAAAGCACTCCCCCTCCGGTGACGACGTTAATTGAGCAGTGCGTCCACAAAGCTCTCGGCGTCAAACGGTGCGAGGTCGTCCGGGCCTTCACCCAAGCCAATGAGCTTCACCGGGACGCCCAGTGACTTTTGGATGGCCACGACGATGCCGCCCTTGGCGGTTCCATCCAGCTTGGTCAGCACGATGCCGGTGATGTTCACCACCTCCGCGAAGACGCGGGCCTGGTTGAGGCCGTTCTGTCCGGTGGTGGCGTCCAGGACCAGCAGGACTTCATCAACTTCGGCCAGCTTCTCAATAACGCGCTTGACCTTGCCAAGCTCATCCATCAAACCGGTCTTGTTCTGCAGGCGTCCTGCGGTGTCAACCATGACCACATCGACTTCCTGATCGATGCCGGCCTTCACGGCTTCGTAGGCCACGGACGCGGGATCGGCGCCGTCGATGTCGGACTTGACCGTAGGCACGCCCACGCGCTGTCCCCAAGTGGCCAACTGCTCCGCAGCAGCTGCGCGGAAAGTGTCAGCGGCGCCCAACAGGACATCCTTGTCTTCGGCCACCAGCACACGTGCCAGCTTGCCCACTGTGGTGGTCTTGCCAACGCCGTTCACGCCAACAACCAGCACGACGGCGGGACGGTCAGCTTTGCGCTCGACGTTCAAGGAGCGGTCCATGGAGGGATCGACCAGCTTGATGAGCTCCTCACGGAGCATTGCCTTGACGTCCTCGGGGCTGCGCGTGCCCAGCACCTTGACGCGCTCACGCAGTGCATCGACCAGCTGCATGGTGGGTTCGGTGCCAAGATCGGCCAGGAGGAGGGTCTCCTCCACCTCGTCCCAGACGTTTTCATCGATCTTGTCGCCCGACAGCAGAGCCAGGAGGCCCTTGCCCAGGATGTTGTTGGACTTGATCAAACGCGCGCGGAGGCGGGTGAGCCTGCCTTCCACCGGCGCCGGAGTATCAATCGCGATGGTTTCGAGCCCGCCGGCGTCATCCGGGACATCCGTATCCTCCACGGTCCCGTCGAAGGTCGGGGCCGGAGCGGTCACCGCATCCGGGCGGTCCTCCACAAGGGTTCCGCCGCCTGCTGCTGATGACTGGACGGGATCGTTCGCGTCGCGTGTTCCGGGGTACTTGGCTCCGGTCTTCCGGGCTTTCATCAGTACCGGCACGAGTCCGCCGACCACTACGAGCGCAGCGAGAATGGACAGAATTATGGGTAGGAAATCGTTCACTCCCCTACCTTCTCATAAAGCTATGCCCCGGCACCGAGCCTCTGGCTGATGACCGTAGAGACGCCGTCGCCCCTCATGGTGACTCCGTAAAGCGCATCCGCCACTTCCATGGTGCGCTTCTGGTGGGTGATCACGATCAACTGGCTGGACTCGCGCAGTTCCTCGAAGATGGTGATGAGCCTGCCCAGGTTGGTATCGTCCAACGCCGCCTCCACCTCGTCCATGACATAGAACGGTGAGGGCCGGGCTTTGAAGATGGCCACCAGCAGCGCCACTGCCGTGAGTGAGCGCTCCCCGCCGGAGAGCAGCGAAAGCCTCTTGATTTTCTTTCCCGCAGGCCGGGCCTCTACTTCAATTCCCGTGTTCAGCATGTCGTCAGGGTCCGTGAGAACCAACCTGCCCTCACCACCAGGAAAGAGCCGGGCAAAGACGTGGTCGAACTGGGCGGAAGTATCAGCAAAAGCCTCAGTGAATACCTGCTGGACACGGTTGTCCACCTCTTTGATGATGTCCAGCAGGTCTTTGCGGCTGGATTTCAAGTCCTCGAGTTGCGAGCTAAGGAACTGATGCCGTTCTTCCAAGGCGGCGAACTCTTCCAACGCGAGCGGGTTTACTTTGCCCAGCGCCGCGAGTTCCCGCTCGGCCTTTTTGAGCCTCTTCTCCTGTTCCGCCCGGACGAACGGAACTCCCTCAATGATGGCCTCGCCATTCTCATCAACGGGCGCCCGCAGTTCAGCCCACTTATCGGTGGTGGTTCCAGGAGGCAACGGAACCGGTTGATCGGGACCATAATCTGCGATGAGTTGTTCAGCGGAGAGGCCCAGTTCTTCGATGGACCGCGTCTCCAGGGCCTCGATACGGAGCCGCTGCTGTGTCCGGGCCATCTCGTCCCGGTGGACGGAATCGGTAAGTTGGGCAAGCTCCCGGGCCAAGGCATCGTTACCAGCGCGGACCTCGGTGAGTTCCTTCTCCAGCTGCTCCCGCTTTTGCTCGGCAAGGTCACGATCATAGCCCGCCAAATCCACCGAAATATCGATGAACCGGAGGGTCTGCTCCACCGCTGACGCGACTGCCGCGGCACGCTGGGCCTGGGCGCGTCGGCGTTGGGCCCGGCGGGCGGCTCCTTCACGGGCGCGGCGTTCTGTCGCTGCTGCCCGCTCCAGCGATGCAGCCCTGTTGCTGATGGCCCCCACTTGCTCCTCGGACGTGCGGAGGGCAAGGCGGGCCTCCGTTTCTTGTGCCCGGGCGGTTCTGGCCTTGGCAGCGAGTTCGTCCCGTTGGTCGGTGGACGGTTCCTCGTCCGGAGCTTCCTGGGCCGCGGCGAGGCGCTCCGCCGCAACTTCGAGGTCCAGTTGAGCATCGGCGATGTTGGCTTCAGCCTTGGCCATGGAAGCAGCGAGCCGTTCGCTTTCTCCAACAGCACTGCGAAGAACCGAATTAAGGTGACCCAAGCGCTCGGCTACCGCCGCAAGCCGGGCGTCCGATTCGTGCAGCCTCTCCAACGCGGCATCGGCGCGGTCCTGCGCCTCAGCGCGGCGGGACTGGGCCCCGGCCAGGGCGAACCGTCCACGTTCCAGACGGGCCGTGACCTCCTGAAGCCGGGCAACGGCGTCGTCAACTGCTGCCTGGACCTCAAGCAGCGACGGCGCGTTGGCAGATCCTCCTGTGATGGTCAGGGAGGTCAGGATGTCACCTTCCCGGGTGACGGCCCTGAGGCCGGGATGTTCCGCGATGAAGGCTGCCGCCGCCTCCAGATCATCGACGACGGCGGTCCGCGCCAGGAGCCCGAGCGCGCCTTGGGCAGCGGGATCAGCAATCTTGACAACATCCGCTGCCCAGCGGCTGCCACCGGGAAGCGCGGGGTTGGCACGGCTGTCTGCATTGACAGCGGTACCGCCGGCTAGAAGCAATGCTGCCCGCCCGCCGTCGTTATCCTTCAACAATCCAATGGCTGCTAAAGCAATATCCTGATCGGCAACCACCAAGGCATCGGAGGCACTCCCCAAGGCGGCAGCTATGGCGGCCTCGTATCCCGGCTCGATGGAAACCAGCGCGGCCAAAGGTCCAAGCACGCCATCGGCCGTGAGGAGACTTCCGGACCCGTCCTTGCGGTTGAGCCCAAGCTGAAGGGCATCGCGACGTGCCATCAGCGCGTCCCGCTCACGGACAGCTTCCCGCTCAGAAGCTTTGAGCTCCTCGATTTCCGCGAGGACTGCGTCCAAGACGTCATTGGCATCCTCATAGTCAGCGTCAAGGCTCTCTTCGCCATCCTCAACACCGGCCACTTGCGACTCAAGGGCAGTGAACTCGCTCTGGGCCTTGCGGCGCCGTTCGTCACCTGCAGCGAGGGATTCCCTGAGGCGACCACGTTCGGCCTCGGCAGCTTCAGCCCTGGACCTGGCCGCGGCCACCTGGCCTGCCAATCTGGCCAGCCCTTCCCGACGGTCGGCGGCTGCCCTCAGCATGGCCGTCAAGCGTTTGTCTTCCGCAGCTGCGAGCGCTTCGGCCGAGTCCTTGGCAACTGTGGCTTCCAGGAGTGCCGCTTGCTTTGCAAGGATGTCGTGCTCAAGGGCAGCCTGTTCCTCACGGACCCTGGCGGCTTGGCGTTCGAGTTGCTCGGGGTCGCGTCCCGTGTCCGGGCTGACCTCCGAGGAACCCAAGAGCCTCCTGCGCTCCGTGGCCAGTGATCCGAGCGAGCGGAGTCGTTCCCTGTTTGCTGAGAGCTGGTACCAATGGTCGCGTGCTGCGTTGAGTCGCGGTGTGGCTTCGGTGGCCTGTTGCTCCAAGGCAGCTTGGCGTCGCCTCCCCGCACCCAGCTCCGCTTCAACCACCTGACGGCGCTCCTTGAGCGCTGCTTCGTCGGCGACGTCCTTTTCAAGGGTTGTGGTCAGTTGCACGAGGTCGTCAGCTAAAAGTCGTGCGCGGGCATCACGGACATCGAACTGGACTGTTTGGGCACGGCGGGCTATTTCTGCCTGCTTGCCCAAGGGGGTTAATTGCCGCCGTATCTCTGCCGTGAGGTCACCGAGCCGTGCGAGGTTGGCCTGCATGGCTTCCAGCTTGCGGACAGTCTTTTCCTTGCGGCGGCGGTGCTTAAGGATGCCTGCGGCTTCTTCGATGAAGCCGCGGCGGTCCTCAGGGGTGGCATGGAGTACGCGGTCCAGCTGGCCTTGTCCGACGATGACGTGCATCTCGCGGCCGAGGCCTGAATCGGAGAGGAGTTCCTGGATGTCCAGGAGCCTGCAGGGTGCGCCGTTAATGGCGTACTCGGACCCACCCGTACGGAAGAGGGTCCGGGAGATGGTGACTTCGCTGTACTCGATGGGGAGTGCGTTGTCCGCATTGTCGATTGTCAGGGCTACATGGGCCCGGCCCAGCGGAGGCCGGCCTGAGGTACCTGCGAAGATGACGTCTTCCATCTTGCCGCCGCGGAGGGTTTTTGCGCCCTGCTCTCCCATGACCCAGGCCAAGGCATCCACCACATTGGATTTGCCCGAGCCGTTGGGACCGACGACGGCAGTGACGCCCGGCTCAAAGTCGAAGGTCGTGGCCGACGCAAACGACTTGAATCCTCGGACAGTCAAACTTTTCAGGTGCAAGGCGCTTCGGTTCTCCTGGGTGGCCCGGGTGTCTGTATCCACTAAATCTACTGCGGTTTGTGCGAAATCCGCGGATCTGAAGGCGTAAGCCCTTGCGGGCGGCAAGCCACGCCCCTACACTCCTGCCAAGGGTTACTTGGCGGATTCGTTCCTGTGATCCGGCTTCGGCTTGAACTTCTGTTCGGTCTTTGCCGGATCCGGTCCCGATCTTCGGAACATCCATCCGTGATAATCCTGTATTTCATAACTGAAGATCTTGGTTTGACCCTGGCTGGGGAGCGGCAAGCAGGGGCTGCGCTTAAGGCGTGGCCCCGTCTTAGCAATCGGCGTACCACTCCAGGAGTTCTCATGCCCGGTCCTTCAGCTACCCAACCGCAGCGGGTCTTCAAAGGGTTTCTTGTGCCCTTGGTGCTTGCCATGGTGGCAGCCCTGCTGCCTCTTACAGCACCAGCAGCCGTTGCGGCAGGGCCTTGCGACCCCGTGGTAAACCCAGTGGTCTGCGAGAACTCCAAACCAGGCAGCCCCCCATCGGAGTGGGACATCCTTGGAGCCGGGGATGACAGCATTCAAGGCTTCTCGACCGAGATCAGCGTCAATGCCGGCCAGCCCATCCGCTTTAAGGTGGCCACGAATGCGCCGAGCTACACCATAGCGATCTACCGCACAGGCTGGTACGGCGGCAACGGAGCGCGCAAGATCGCGGATGTTGTGCCATCGGTCTTGCGCCAGAACCAACCTGCCTGCCGGAGCGACCTCGCCACGGAGCTGTACGACTGCGGCACATGGGGTGTGTCGGCAACGTGGCAAGTACCGGCAACAGCAGTATCCGGTGTTTATGTGGCCTTGCTAACAAGGCCTGATACTGGCGGCCAAAGCCACATAACGTTCGTTGTCCGCCAAGACGCCAGCCGCTCGGACGTGGTCTTCCAAACCAGTGACACCACATGGCAGGCCTATAACACTTACGGAGGCTCCAGCTTCTATGAGGGCGGTGACAATGGCAGGGCCTACAAGATCAGTTATAACCGGCCCATGAACAGCCGCGGCGGGCCCGACGGCAGGGACTTTTACTTCGCCAACGAGTACCCGATGGTCCGCTTCCTGGAGCAAAACGGCTATGACGTCAGCTACATCAGCGGGCTCGACACCGACCGCAGCGGGAGTTTGCTGCTCAATCACAAAGTGTTCCTGTCCGTGGGGCACGATGAATACTGGTCCGGCCCACAGCGCGCCAACGTCGCAGCGGCACGCGATGCGGGCGTCAACCTGCAGTTCTTGTCCGGCAACGAGATGTATTGGAGGACCCGTTTCGAACCCTCAATCGTGGATGGCGCAGCCGGGCGCACGCTGACCTCCTACAAGGAGACGTGGTCCAACGGCAAGATCGACCCCAGCCCGCAGTGGACAGGCACCTGGCGGGACCCGCGTTTCGCATCACAGGCCAATGGCGGCGGACTCCCGGAGAACGGGCTGACTGGAACCCTGTACATGTCCAACTACTCCGACCTTCCCGTGACCGTCAGCTCCGAGGAAGGCAAGACGCGGCTATGGCGTAATACCACTCTGGCTTCCCTGCCGGCAGGCTCGTCGGCGGCGTTGGCTCCGCACACCGTGGGGTATGAGTCGAACGAGGACATCGACAACGGCTTCCGTCCGGCCGGCCTCATCCGCCTGTCCACAACGGTAGGCAGCGTAGCTGAATATCTGCAGGACTACGGGAACACGGTGAAGCCCGGAACCACCACCCATAATGTCACGCTGTATCGCGCTGCGAGCGGGGCCCTGGTGTTCTCAGCCGGCAGCGTGCAGTGGACCTGGGGTCTGGATCAGGAACACGACGGCAACGGGGCTCCGGCTGACCCGAGGATGCGCCAAGCCCAAGTCAACCTTCTTGCCGACATGGGGGCGCAGCCGGCTTCGAGGGCAGCAGGCCTTGTGGCCGCGGCCGCCAGCAGCGATCGGACAGCGCCGACGGTTGCTGTTACCGCCCCGGCCAATGGGGCCACCATCCCCCATGGCAGCAAAGTCACAGTAAGCGGCACCGCAGCCGACACCGGCGGCGTGGTTGCCGGCGTCGAGGTTTCCACGGACGGCGGCAGCACTTGGCACCCCGCCGCGGGCAAGCAGAACTGGACCTACAGTTACATCCAGCAGGGCCTGGCGAATGCCACCATCCAGGTTCGGGCGATTGACGACAGCGCCAACATTGGAGCTCCGACCACCCGCAACCTCGTACTGAGCGGACCGTACAGCGTGTTCGGCCAAACGGTTCCCGCGATCCAGGACTCCGGTGATGGGGGCGCGTACGAAATGGGACTGCGTTTCACTCCCACGGTGGATGGCTTCATCACCGGCGTCCGCTTCTACAAGAGCACCGCAAACACAGGAACGCATACGGGCTCACTCTGGAGTTCCTCCGGCGAGCGCCTGGCCACCGCCACATTCAGCAATGAGACTGCCAGCGGTTGGCAGAGCACGCTGTTCAGCCAACCTGTAGCGGTCGCCGCCGGGCAGAAGTACACCGTCTCGTATTGGGCTCCACGGGGGCACTATGCCACCAAGGACTTCCAGTGGGTGAGCTTCGGGTCCACTGCTGCCCCACTGACGGTTGCGGGGGGCTTTGGCGCTGAACCCGCGGGTGTTTACAGCACCTCCCAGAGCTTCCCGACCACCAGCTTCAACGGGGGCAACTACTTCGCCGACGCCATCTTCAGCACCGTTGACAATTCCCCAATGACGGTGTCCGGGCACTCCCCGATCCCGTCGTCGTCAAGCGTCGCGGTCTCCACGAAGGTCAGCGCGGTGTTCTCCAAGCCCGTCACCGCCGCCAGCGTCCAGTTGACGCTGCGGTCTGCTGCCGGTCCCGTGGCCGGCACCACGACCTACGACGCTGCTACCCGCCGCGCCACGTTCACTCCGACGTCGCAGTTGGCCTTCAGTACGCAGTACACGGCGACTCTTGCCGGTACCGACACGGTAGGCGGCCAGGTAACCTCAGGCGGCACCTGGACGTTCACTACAGCGTCGACGGTGCCGGTTCCCGGTTCCTGCCCCTGCAGTCTTTACGACGACAGCGTGACGCCAGGGATTGCCGAGATCCGTGATGGCGTTCCGCTGACATTGGGTGTGCGGTTCTCGAGTGTTTCGGCAGGCGAGGTCACCGGCATCCGGTTCTACAAGTCGGCCGGCAACACGGGCACGCATACGGGCGCCCTCTACACGGCCACGGGCCAGCAGCTGGCAACAGTTACCTTCGCCAACGAGAGCAGCTCCGGATGGCAGACCGCAATGTTCAGCCAGCCCGTCCAGATTGCGGCGAACACTGAATATATTGCGTCCTACAAGTCACCCACGGGCGCCTACTCGGCCACGTCCAACGGCTTTGGGTCCGGCATGAGCGTTGGACCCCTTCGGACTGTGTCGGACGCGGGCGCGTACACGTACAGTGGCGATTTCCCGGGTTCGCGGTCGTCCGCCAGCTACTTGGTGGACGTGGTGGTGATGGTTTCGGCGCCACCGTTCACGGTCGGCGGTCATAACCCGATCCCGAACGCCTCCAGCGTCCCACTGAACTCGACCGTGAGCGCAGTCCTTTCCGAGGCCGCAGTTGCCTCAAGCGTTGCTCTGTCCCTCAAGACCGCCGCCGGCGTTGCGGTTTCAGGAACCACCGCCTACGACACGGCAACGCGCAAGGTCACGTTCACTCCGGCGGCCCCCTTGGCGGCCGGTACAACGTACACGGCAACGGTGACTGCGACGGCGACGTCCGGACAACCGATGTCGTCCGGCGGTACCTGGCAGTTCGCCACTGTCCCGCCGGCCGGCACGCCTGGTTCGTGCCCCTGCAGCCTGTACGAGGACACGGTGACGCCGACCACTGTCGAAGTCAATGATGGAGTGCCTTTGACGTTGGGCGTCCGGTTCAGCAGTGACACCGCCGGCCAGGTAACCGGCGTGCGCTTCTACAAGTCCGCGGGGAACACCGGAACCCACACCGGATACCTGTACACGGCGGCCGGCCAAGTTTTGGCTACCGTCACCTTCACCAATGAATCCAGCACCGGCTGGCAGACGGCCACCTTCAGCCAACCGGTGAACATCCAGGCTGACACGGAGTACGTGGCCGCCTACAAGACGCCTACAGGTAAGTACTCATACACGGCCGGAGGATTCGGAGAAGGCTTCACCAGGGGGCCGCTGAAGACCGAGCCGGATTCCGGGTCTTACTCCTACAGCGGGGATTTCCCGAATACCGCATCCACGGCAAGCTACCTCGTAGATTTGGTATTTACCGTAGCGGCACCGCCACTGAGCGTGGTGGCACAGGTGCCGGCACCCGGTGCAACGGCCATTCCGACTGACGTGAAACCGTCCATCACGTTCTCCACGGCCATAAAGCCCGGCGCCTCGTTCACCCTGACCGCGAACGGCTCGTCCGTGGCCGGGACGGCTGCCTTGTCCGCCGATGCGAAGACCATTACCTTCACGCCGACGGCTGCACTGCCGGCCAGCACTGCGATTTCCGCCAGTGTCTCAGGTGTGGCAACTCCACAAGGGCAGACGCTGCCCCCGAGCAATTGGCAATTCACCACGGCCGCCCCAACCATGCAGCAATCCACAATCTTTGGATCGTTGGTTCCACAGGTGGCCGCTAACTCCGACTTCCTATCTGTGGAACTGGGTACTGCCTTCACAGTCTCCCAAGCGGGAAATGTGACCGGCATCCGCTTCTACAAGGGGACCGGTAACACCGGAACCCATGTGGGCTCCCTCTGGAATGCGGCCGGCACCCGATTGGCTCAAGTAACCTTCACCAACGAGACGGCCACGGGCTGGCAAACCGCCACCTTGGCCACACCAGTGGCACTGGCGACAGGCCAAACCTACGTCGTGTCCTACCGGGCGCCGAACGGCCGCTACTCCTCAACGCAGGGCTTCTTCAACCAGACGTGGACGAGCGGAGTCTTTACGGCCACTGGCCCGAACAATGGCCGTTACCGGTACGGATCCGGCGGTGTGATGCCAACCAACTCCTGGAACGCCACGAACTACTTCGTTGACGTCGTGTACTCCACGGCGGCGCCTGCCCAGCAGCAGGCTGCGCCATCCGCCACAGCTACTCCGACTGCCACCGCCACCGCAACGCCGTCACCAACAGCGACGGCGACGGCGACGGCGACTCCGACGGCGACTGCCACCCCCAGTCCCACGCCCAGTCCCACACAAACCGGCGGGCTTCTCTGCGGGTTGCTGCGGACCTGCTGACGGCCGGCCGTAAACGGCGACTTCCGCTGGTGTCCGACCCCCGAACTCCGGGCCGGGCGCCAGCGGTTCCACGTACCAGCCGATTTTGAGCCCACTACCTACAGCGGACCACTACCTTCAGCGGACGACGCTGGGGGACCACCCATGAGCGATGAACAGGCTTGGCTGTGAGGTCGGGTCCGTTCCGAGTTTCCATATGTTGCTGTCACCGTTACCGCCATCGGCTGCCAAGCCATAGAGCAGGTTCCGGTTATCCAGCCATTCGATCTGGTCATCAACACTGCGCTTCTCGGAGAGCACGGTTTGTTGTCCCGTAGCGAGCTCAAGCACTGCGACTTTCCAGTGTGCGGCCAGCGCCCCGCCGTCGTTCTTCTTAAACGCGATCCTCGTGCCGTCAGGCGAAATGGACGGACACTCCACATTGTCGTGAATGGCAGTCAGGGTCTTCGCGGACAGGCTCCCCCGAACCAGCCAGATGCGCCCGGAGGAAGCGGCCGTTGCGTAGAAAACATCGCTCTGGCCAGGCGCGAACGTCACACCCCAAATATTCCTGTCCGTAGCCAGAAGCCTTTCGCCGTTCACCATCAAAGCAAAGTCCTCGAGGTTGCCTGATGTGCCTTCCGGAAGGCTGATCTCGGTGGCCGTGGAAAAGCCTGCCGTGGCGTAGGAGTGGCCCGAGACGAACACGGTGGTGGCAATCATTGATCCGTCGGGGCTGATGCGAATCCTGCTGGGTATTCCCGGGACCGGCCATGCCCTTTGCTGCTCCCAGTTGCGGTCCAGGACAGCAGCTTCAAACGCCGTCACCAGTCCACGGTTTGTCTTCAGGCACACCACCCTCTCAGACGTTCCGTACACGCGGTCGCACTCCTGCCCGCTGACGGCCCGGTTGCCATCGGGAGATGCCAACGGAACAGTGGCCGCGTTGCCATAGCCTTGGCCCGATGCTGTGTTGCGAAAAAGGATGAAGGGCGCTGCTGGAAGCGGCTGGCTCGCCGTGATGCCCACGGACGAAGCCGCAGTGCGGCTTTCTTCAAAACGCTGGTAGGCCGCCACCGCGTATATGCCGGCCGCCACCAGGACGAGTGCCGTGACGGCCAGGAGTGCACCCCACCGCAGCTTGCCTTCAGCGAGCGCGCCGCTCATGCCTCGTTGCCCGAGTCATCCGGGTCCCCTGCCGGCGCAACCCCTGCGCCACGCAGGATGAAGGCCACAGCCACAACAGCACAAGCGAGTAATCCACCCGCCACCACCATGGCCGATGGGGCACCAACCGCATACCAGAGAACACCAAAACCTGCCGATGCCAACATCCGGGTGAGCGCCACTACGGTCTGCGCGGACGCGATGCCCGTAGCAAGTTTTCCCGGAGGTGTCAGCTGGCTGGCCAAGGCGGCCAGCACGCCATCGGTGGCTGCATAGAACGCCCCTAGAAGGATGAGGCAACCGACGGTCGCCCACAGCCCACCAAAAGGTGCCGCCGCGAGAAGGTACGTTGCCAGCAGTGCAATATGCCCACCCACGAACACCGGGATTTTTCCCACCCGGTCAGCCAGCCGTCCCAGCGGAATGGCGAAAGCCAGGAACACCACGTTTGTGCCTACGAACAACAGCGGAAACCACTGGACTGCGAAAGAATCCCGTGCCTGCAGCACCAGATAGATGAAGCCGTCGCCGATGGTCACCAAGCCCAGCAAACCGGCAGCGATCAGCAGCTTGCCGAGGCCCGGTTCCTTCAGATGGGACCAGGAGAAAGCGAAAAGACGGCGGCCTTCACGCTCCTCCATGCCCTTAATGCCATGTGCCTTAATGTCAGGCACCACCAAGGCGAGGACAGCAACACCGATCACGGCGAACGCCAGCGACACCACAAACACCGTGCTGAAACCGTTGGGAATCATCAACAACACGAAGAAGGCGATCAACGGCCCGGCTGCGGCGCCGATGTTGTCCAGCATGCGATGAGCGCCGAACGAACGGGCCAGGTGTTCGGGCTGTGCTGAAACTGAAATGAGGGCGTCCCGCGGTGCCGTGCGGATGCCCTTGCCGATCCGGTCCCCGGTAACTATCGCCGCAATGGCCCAGAATCCGCCCGCGAAGAGGAAACCGATCCGCGCAAGCATTGATAATCCGTAACCGGCCAAAGCTATCCGTTTGGGGTGTCCGCTGCGGTCGGCAGCCCAGCCGGCCGCGATCCTGACGATTGCACTGGCACCCTGGTTGATTCCGTCGATGAACCCGAAGGCAATGGTGGACAGCCCCAGGAAGCCGGTCACGTACAAAGGGAGGATCGCTGTGACTGATTCCGAAGAAACATCGGTGACCATACTCACAATGCCCAGCCACAGAATGACCGGAGACAAACGGAACGGCACTTCGCTCGATAGTGCCGTTCTTGTTCCCTCCGGCTTGTCCCGTTTACCCCGGTCCGAAAGTGAAATATACATCGCTGCCCCTAGTCCGCCGCCGTGTGCAGGCTGCCCAAAAGCTGGAAGCGTGAGTTGCCTGTGCCTGTCGTCGACACTGAAACCGTGACCGTGTCTGCGCCTCGCACGAATCGTTCGGCCAGTGCGCCCTGTGCGGCCGGCGCAGCCTCAGACCAGAACCCGTGGGCAACCAACGACTGGCGGAAGGACGCCAAGACCTCTGCCTGTGGCTTGGCGATGATGCCATCAGCAGCCACCTGGAGGACATCACCCGACGTCGACACTGACGTGGAACCGATCGTTGTTCCTTCGGGCAACGTCAGAATGTCGGCAGGCCACCCGTCAACCACTTCGCCGGCTGCGCTGCCGGGGTCAGGCAAGGTGGTGACCAATGGTGCGGGGGCAGATGGTTGAGGCAGCCCTGTTGGGGTGGCAGTCACCGGCGGCAGGACTTCGAGCGGCTTGGCAGTGGACGGACCATCATCACCCTCACCGCTGCCTTCACCAATGCCGCTGCCTTCAGTCCCCGACGCCGGGCTGCCGGGCTGAGGATCGCCGGTGGGATCTCCCGTGCCGCCAGGGGTTGCTCCCCCGGATGGGGTGATGCTGGAGCCAGTACTCGGAGCGGAAGAGGATGTGCCTTGCGCAGCAGACGGCCCTGGCTTCCCGGCCATCTGGTCCAGAACTATGGCGACGGCGGCGATCAGCACAGCAAGGCAAATGCCCGCGATGACCAACCGCCGCGCCATCATGGCATACCCGGGGTGACTGGGTTGCCGAAAGGTTGGGAGGCGCTTTCACGAAGGAGAGCGGATAGAACTGACGCCACCCGCATCGTGGTGGCGTTGATCCTTGCGATGGCGATTCGAAGCGCCAAGCTGTTCATGGGGACAGTCTGCCATTGCGATCCCGATTCCGGAACAGTTTTGGGCCTACCAACGTCCATTCCGGGGCCGCGGTTGGCACACAGGGCAGGTATAGGAAGAACGGTTCATAAACTGTTCCCGCTTTATGATGCTGTGCAGGCCTGTCGCCTCGCAGCGGCCGCACATTTCACCAGCACGCCCGTAGGCATTCAGCGACCGGGCGAAGTATCCGGAATCGCCGTTGACATTGACATACAGAGAGTCAAAACTAGTCCCTCCCGCGGCAAGGGCAGCGTTCATGACCTCTCTCACGGCTTCAACCAGCCGTTCAGCATCCGAGCGGCGAAGCGTGTCCGTGGCCCTGGCGTAATGGAGGCGGGCGCGCCACAACGCTTCGTCCGCGTAGATGTTGCCGATGCCGGAAATAACCGCCTGGTCCAGCAGCGCCCGTTTCAGCCCTGTCTTGCGACTCCTGATCTTCCGATAAAACGCGTCGAACGAGAAGTAGGGGTCAAGCGGATCCCTGGCGATGTGCGATGCTTCTTCTGCGATCTCCGGCAGGGGCGTTTCGCCCAAGCCGCCAGGGCCGCCGTCGACAGTCGGCACCAGGGACGTCACGAACAGGCCGCCAAAAATTCTCTGGTCCACGAACCGCAGCTGCTCCGGCATACCATCCGCGGAACTGAGCCTGATCCTGACTTTGAGGTGCTTTTCATCCGGTACTTCGGGGTCCTGCATCAGCAGTTGGCCGCTCATTCCCAGATGCGCCATCAGCGCCACTTTAGGGAGATCTGCTGTGGGGGCCGGCGCTATTCCGGGGTAGGTTTCGGGCGAGTTCGACATGGCCAGGGGCATCCAGAGGAATTTCCCTCGCCGCACGACGTCCAGGACAGTGGCTTGCTCGAGATTCCCGATGAAGTCTTCGGTTCCGAGTGTGTGTCGCCGGATGGAGCGCGGATCGACGACGTCCACTCCGGTGATTGTTCGGCCACGGACCCAACGGGCCAAGCCGCGGCGGACTACCTCTACTTCGGGAAGTTCAGGCATTTTGGGTTCAAGAGGAAGCAGGACCGGCAGTAGTGGGGTCCAGGGCGGTCAGGGCACGCCATGCATCAGCGGCGGCTTCCTGCTCCGCTTCTTTCTTGGAGTGGCCCGAGCCCCGACCGTAGGGAGTTCCGCCGATGTTCAGAACTGCCTCGAACGTCCGGGCATGGTCCGGCCCTGAACCTTCGACGGCATAGTGAATGGCGCCCAGCTGCCGGCTGGCCGTAAGTTCCTGGATGCTCGTCTTCCAGTCAGTTCCCGCCCCCAGTGCGCCTGCATCCTTGAGGAGCGGTCCTACCAGGCGCATGACCAGTTGCCGCGCGGTCTCGATATCGTTCGAGAGATACGTGGCCCCGATCAGGGCTTCCATGGTGTCAGCCAGGATGGAGGCCTTGTTCTTGCCATCGGTGAGCTTCTCACCTTGCCCGAGATATATAAACTCGCCCACGCCGATTTGCCGGCCAATCCCGGCCAGCGCGCGCGTACTGACGACGGCCGAGCGTCGCTTTGCGAGCTCACCTTCGGGCAGCGAGGGGTTCTCACGGTAAAGGGAATCGGTCACGGAAAAGCCCAGGATGGAGTCGCCGAGGAACTCGAGGCGCTCGTTGGTGGGAATCCCGCCGTTCTCATACGCGTATGAGCGATGTGTCAGAGCAAGACGAAGCGTCTCGGTGTCAATCGAGACACCGAGACGCTTCAGAAGCTCTTCAGTTGAAGACATCCTTAGTCAGCCTGTACGGCAGATTAGGCGTCTGCGACCTTGCGGCCCTTGTATTCAAGGAACAGCGCGGTGCCGGCAGAGTCAGTGACGACCTTTGCCTGGTGCGGCAGGCTGTAGGTAACCTGACCGTTTTCGATGGTCTTGACCAAGTTGGGGGCAGTTGCCTTCCACTGGGCACGGCGGGCGCGTGTATTTGCGCGAGACATTTTCCGCTTGGGAACAGCCACGGCTATCTCATTTCTCTCTTAGACGAACACTTACTAATCGGTTTGCCGGTCAGTCTTAGCCAGATCAGCTAGGGCAGCCCAGCGAGGGTCAATGACCTCGTGGTGGTGCCCCGGCTCGTCTTCCAGGCGCGCTCCACATTCGGAACACAGGCCCTGGCAGTCTTCCCGGCACACCGGCTGGAACGGCAGCATAGTGACAACTGCGTCCCGCAACACCGGCTCAAGATCGATCAGATCGTACTCGACTCGACGTTGCTCTTCATCGTCTTCTTCGCCTGAAAGCTCAACACCTTCATAGAAGAAAAGTTCTTGCACATTGACCTCAAGGTCATACGCAAGGGGATCCAGGCATCGACCGCATTCGCCGGTTACTTCGACGACTACGGTTCCGGATACCAGAATTCCTTCGTGTACGGCCTCAAGACGAAGATCCAGCTCGATATCCGAGCCTTCCTTTACGCCAATGAGCGCCACACCAAGGTCACTTGGCGCAGGTACATGCTCGTTGAGTGTCCGCATGGTCCCTGGACTGCGTCCAAGGTCCTTGACTACCAGCGCCAAGGGCGAACTTGCATCTCGCTTAATGAGAACTCCTGTAGAACATATGACCGACGTACCATCTTAGCCTGATCACGCTTGAGGACTCAAACCGACGCCGGGCGCGCGTGAACGCGCAGTGGTTTCAGCTTGGGGAACTCTGCGCGATGGCGCAAGGTACCCGACAAGCCTACCCCTTGCGCGGCGGTTCTGTTGGCGGCTCGCCAGCAAGGAGCCTCTTCAGTACCGATTTGGGGACGAAATCGGAGATATCGCCCCCGAGGACATTGACCTCTTTGATCAAGGTGGAGGAAAGGTGCACGTAATGCGCTTCAGCAGGCAGGAAGACCGTTTCGACGCCGGCCAACTGGCGGTTCATGGTGGCCATCGGCAACTCGTAGTCAAAGTCCGACGATGAACGAAGGCCCTTGACTATGGCTGAGACACCGCGGTGGCGGCAGTACTCCGCCAGCAGCCCTTCACCCATCGGCTCAACGATGATGCCGCGCAAAGAGGCCAAAGTTTCCCGCGCCATCTCCATTCGGTCCTCAAGACTGAACCTGTACTTCTTGGCGTAGTTGGTGGACACGGCCACGATGACTTCGTCGAACAGGCCGGCGGCCCGGGCGATGACTTCGAGATGTCCATTGTGGATAGGGTCAAAGGATCCAGGGCATACCGCGCGTCTCATGAGACGAACCTACCCCATGGCTTTGCCGGGATACCATGTCTGACATGGCATCCGCAGGCAGCAATTCTTCCCTTGATATGAGCGCGGGCACCACCGCAGGTACCAACGCAACACCATGGCAGCGGGCGGCCACGGGAGCCAACCTGCTCTCCCCCGAAGGAACGCTGGGAGTGACCATTTTCGAGGAAATGACCACCTTGGCACTGTCCACCGGCGCCATCAACCTCGGCCAGGGATTTCCCGATGAAGACGGCCCCGCGGAAATCAAAGCGGCAGCCCAGTCCGCCATCGCCGCGGGAGCCAACCAGTATGCGCCCGGCAAAGGCGTTCCCGCGTTGAGGGAAGCCATCGCCTCCCACCAGCAGCGCTTTTACGGGCTGAACCCGGATCCTGATACTGAAGTCCTTGTCACCACGGGCGCAACAGAAGCGATCGCAGCGACGCTGCTCGCGTTCATCCAGCCCGGGGACGAAGTCCTGACCTTCGAACCCTTCTACGACTCCTACGGGGCCATCATCGGCATGGCCGGCGCCAAACACGTCACCGCTCCCCTGCTGGCCCCGGATTTCCTTCCCGACCTCGCGATGTTGGAAAGATCCTTCAGCACACGCACCAGAGTTGTCCTCCTGAACAACCCGCACAACCCCACGGGTGCGGTCTTTCCGGAATCCGTCCTGTCCATGATTGTGGAACTGGCCGCAAAGTACGGCGCCATCATCGTCAGCGACGAAGTCTACGAGCACCTCACCTTCGGCGTACCGCACCTACCGATTACTTCGCTGCCCGGCGCCGCCGAACGTACCATCACCATTTCATCCGCGGGAAAGACGTTTTCCTTCACCGGCTGGAAAATCGGCTGGCTTAGCGGACCGGCACACTTGGTGGCTGCAGTTCGCACGGTGAAGCAGTTCCTGACCTACAGTTCAGGCACCCCCTTCCAGAGCGCCATCGCAGTGGGCCTTGGCCTTCCCGATGAGTTCTATACAGGAATCGCCGATCAACTGCGCCGCAAACGGGACATTCTCGCCCAAGGCCTCCGGGCAGCCGGCTTCGGCGTCTACAACCCGAGCGGCACTTACTTCATCAACGTGGACACGGCACCGCTGGGCATTCGCGACTCCGTTGACCTCGCAAGGCGGCTGCCAGGGCTCGTCGGCGTGGCAGCCATCCCGGTCCCGGTGTTCTGCCATCCGGAGGGAGCCGAGCGTACGCGAAGCCTGCTGCGTTTCGCCTTCTGCAAGAAGACCGGCGTCCTGCAGGAAGCCGCCGAACGCCTCGCCACCCTTAAGGACCGGCTCTGAACGCCAGAGGCTCCGGCCAGCCCCAGGCATCGCGCTTCCTCCGAACCACGGGACAGCACGCCACCATCGAGAACGACACCCTCGTTGAGGGCGGCTTCATACTCAGCATCGGCGGAGCCGAACAATCGCACGTGAACCTGGCCGATCCCTCGGAGATCTTCTACGAGTACCTCCGCAGGATCGGGCATGTGGTGGACTTGGCTGCAGCACCCGGAATGCCCATCTGCGCCCTGCATTTGGGCGCCGGCGCCCTCACCCTGGCTCGATATATCCAAGCCACCCGTCCTGGCTCGGAGCAATACGCCGTTGAGCTTGAGCGTGAGCTGTTGGACTTCGTACTTCAGAAGCTGCCCATGCCTGACGGCACTACGTTGACCACTCACATCGGCGACGCCCGCGACGCCCTGGCAGAGCTTCCCGCGCAGGTGATGTTCGACGTCGTGATTCTCGATATCTTCTCCGGGCCGGAGGCCCCAGCCCATATTGCCTGCCGGGAATTCTATGAGGAAGCAGCAAGTAGGCTCCGGCCGGATGGGGTGTTGATCGTTAATGTGGGTGACGAACCTGCGCTGACGCTCGTCCGTAGCCAGGTGGCAGCGCTGCGCCAAGCCATGCCGGACGTCGCCGCCTTCGCTGAGACGGGAATGTTCGCCGGCCGCTACCCGGGCAACATCGTCCTGGTAGGCACATGCAAACCGTGGTCCCCGGACTGGACGGCGCAACTGCTGGCACGTGGCCCCCACCCCGCCAGCGTCCTCACGGGCGTTGAGCTGGACGGCATTACAGGCTAACGAGACGGTCCTCTAGGCCGGCTCAGCGAACCACAGCTTGGTCTCGCCATACTTCTTGTCGGCGAAACTTTCCAAGGCGTCGGGCCACAAAGGCTCCGGGCTCCGCGAACTCCGCTCCACCACCACAACGGCCGCATCGTCCAAATGCGGCCCCAGCTTTGCCAGCACAGCACTCAAGGCAGGCTCATCCAAGGGGTAGGGCGGATCAAGGAAGACGAGATCCCACATGTCTGCGTTACCCGCTCGCTCCAGGAATGATTCCACCTTGGAACGATGGACTGAGACCCTTTTCCCGCCCAGGAGTTGGTTCACCAGATCCGCATTGCGCTGGCAGACATCGCTTGCCTTGGCGTCGAACTCCACCAGATCCACGGTCCGGGCCCCTCGGCTGGCACTTTCGATTCCCAAGGATCCAGAGCCTGCATAAAGGTCCAGGACCCGGGCATCGTCGATGACTGCCAAGGATTCCAGGCGGGAAAAGAGCGCCTCCTTGACCCTGTCCGTGGTGGGACGCGTGGCCGTTCCCGGGACGCTGGCCAGCGGGTTCCCGCCACCAACTCCGGCGATGATCCGGCTCACAGGGATTCTCCATGAGCGCGCTTCCATGGATCTCTAACCGCGTTCAAGGAACGCCTCCTTCTCCGGGTTCAAATAATCATCTATTGCGGCGGCAAGTGCCGGCTGTTGTTGCAGGGCAGGGTCTTCCGACACCAGGCCTTGGGCGTCGGTACGTGCGCGGGCAATGATGTCTTCGTGTTCAAGTACACGGAGCAACTTCAGGGTGGAGCGTCCGCCGGATTGCGAAGCACCTAGAATGTCGCCTTCACGGCGGAGTTTCAAGTCTTCCTGGGACAGCTCAAAGCCGTCAGTCGTTGAAGCCACGGCATCAAGCCGGCGACGACTCGGGTGGCCGGGTTCCAGCGTGGTCACCAGCAGGCAAGTGCCGGGCAAACCTCCGCGGCCTACCCGCCCACGCAGCTGGTGGAGCTGTGAGATTCCAAAGCAGTCGGCATCGAGAATCACCATGAGGGTGGCGTTGTGGACATCGACGCCCACCTCAATGACAGTGGTGGACACCAGCACTTTGGTGTTGTTGGAGGCGAAGGAGGCCATCGTCTCTGACTTCACCTGCGGATCCTGCCGCCCATGGAGCGGCGCTACCGGGACGCCAGCCAGTGAAGGCTCCTGCAGGAGGCTTTCGACGACGGCGGTCACCGATGCGAGTTCCCGCGCCGGGCCTTCGTCCGCCAGGTCGGCATCGCTGGGTTCCGCTTCGCCCGGACTGAAGTCGCCGTCGTCGTCGGAGCCGATCTTGGGGCACACCACGTAAACCTGGTGACCCGAATCGACTTCTTCGCGGGAACGTTTCCATATTCGGTCCACCCAGCCCGGATTCTCCGCGAGCCCCACGACGTGAGTGGAAATCGGCGCACGCCCGGCCGGAAGCTCATCAAGGATGGAGGTCTCGAGGTCACCGAATACCGTCATGGCCACCGTGCGGGGAATCGGTGTGGCTGTCATGACCAGCAAGTGTGGAGGCCGCTGCGCCTTGGCCCGGAGGGCATCGCGCTGTTCCACCCCAAAGCGGTGCTGCTCATCGACCACGATCAGACCGAGGTCTTGGAAGCTGGTCTTGTCGCTCAGCAAAGCGTGCGTGCCAATGACAATTCCCGCATTTCCTGAGGCCGCGTCCAGCATTGCCTGTTTCCGCGCAGCGGTGGGCATGGAACCGGTCAGGAGCGTCACTTGAACGGCTTCCTGGGTGGAGTCGCCGCCAAGCATGCCGGCACCGCCAAAGATGTGGTCGCGGGCGAGCGCACCCAACGTCTTGCGGATGGAGTGGAAATGCTGGGCCGCCAGGACCTCCGTGGGCGCCAGGAGTGCTGCCTGGCCACCTGCATCCACTACCTGCAACATGGCCCGCAAGGCCACGATCGTCTTTCCCGAGCCCACTTCGCCCTGCAGCAGACGGTTCATGGGAGTGTCGCGCCCGAGCTCTTCAGCCAGCGTCTTTCCGACGGCGGATTGGCCGGCAGTCAGGGTAAAGGGCAGGTTTTGATCGAACTTAGTGAGCAAACCTCCCACGCGCGGACGGCGCGCAGTGGCTTCTTCTGCAGCCAGCTGGGCGCGCCGGCGTGCGAGGGCCGTTTGCAGCACCAGGGCTTCCTGGTACCGGAAGCGTTCCTGAGCGCGTTGCCAGTCCTTGGCAATCCCGGGTGAATGGATCAAGCGGTAGGCCTCAGCGACACTGAGCAGGCCGTCCCTTCGGACGATGCTTGCCGGAAGCGGATCTTCCAGGGAATCAAGGTCCATGGTCTGGAGCAGGGCAGTGATCACTTTGTGGATGGACCAACTGGTCAGCTTGGCCGTTGCCGGATAAATGGGGATGGGCATGGCTGCGAGTTTTTCGGGGTCTACAGACCCTTCCGCTTCCGGGTCCTCGTCCAGCAGAAGGAAGTCCGGGTTGGTCAGGCCGAGGGCTCCACCGTAACGGGTCACCTTGCCTGAAAACATGGCCCGACGACCAGCCAGGAGTTCAGCTTTTGCCCGGAACCCGTTGAAGAAGCTGACCTTCAACGTACCTGGAACACCGCTACCACCGGCTTCGTCCGTCACCACCACATCGGTGATCGAACCACGGCGGGCCCTCATCTGGCGGGTACTGTTGGACAGCACCCGGGCAATCAGCGTGACCTCTTCATCCAGCGGGAGCTTGCTGATGGGCGTCAACTCACCGCGGTTCAAGTATCTGCGAGGAAAGTAATTCAGCAATGCTCCGGCCGTTTTTAGGCCCAAATGCTTGTCTATGACGGCCGCAGACCGCTTGCCAATCCTGCGTTCGAGGGGCAGGTCCAGCTCAGTATTCATGCCGTGGCTGGCCTGATTCGCTGCCGACTGGTTCTTGTGTGGGAGCCGGGCGCTGCACGTCGTCACGGGGTATTGCCAACTGGCTTACTGCTATATCAGTCGGTTCTCCCAGCGAACGAATGAATGCGACGGCCGGTTCCGGGTCGGCGACGTGGACATGGACGCGCCAACGGTAACTGATCTCCACACTGGATTCGTCGTCGTCATCATCTGCGCCTTGGGCACCGCCGACTTGGCTCATGATGACGGAATCGCCCATCTCGTCCAGGCGTTGCCGAAGGATGGCCGCATTCAGGGGCGAGAGGTTGATGGTGCACATGACTTCCACGCCGTCGTCGGCCGGCATGTGCTCGTGGATGTGGGGATCCTGCAATTTGTAGCCGTGGAGGCCGTCGAGCAGCTCCTCCTGGAGTTCTTCCCCGAGGACGGCGGCTCGGAGGCAATCAAGCACCAGCAGCATCCCCACGCCGCCTGCGTCCACCACATGTGCTTCATGGAGTTGTGCGAGCTCATCCTCTGTCCGGACGACGGCTTGGTAGGCGGCCTCCACCACGGCGTCGAGCGAGAGCCCCAATGCATGGTTGCTGTCGTCGCCACTTTGGGATGCGTCCACGGCTTGAGCAGCATGGGCGGCCGCTTCCAAAACCGAAAGCATGGTGCCTGCCACAGGTTCACTCAGGGCAGACCAGGCACGGATCTGTGCCCTGTTCAGCGCAGTGGCAAGCAGGGGCGCGCTGAGGCGGGTTTTCCCGGCCAGGGGCTCGGCAGCGGCGCAGAGGAACACTGCAAAGAGTGTGCCCGAATTGCCTCGGGCTTGCTCCATGGCTGCCTGCCCGGCACGGGACAGTACGGCGCCGACGTCGTTGCCGGTTTCAGTGGAGTCCGGCGCAGTTCCGCCAAGGGCAGCCACAGCTGCCCGGACAGTGAGATAAAGGTTGGTTCCGGTATCTCCGTCAGCGACGGGGAAGATGTTGATCGCATTGAGACGGTCACTGTGGTTGCCGAGGACCACCTCCGCCTTGCCGAGCCAACGTTTCATGGCGTGTGCATTCGCGGCGATCTTAGTCTGCAAAGTGATCCCATCCAACGGTGTCAGCAGTTTGCCCGGCAATCCGGACGCCACTGCCTGGCGGCTCGACAACGGCTTGCACCGAGCCTATCGCAGTGAAGCCCTGCGGCAGCTGAATTCCTGCCGGGAACGTAGCAAGCAAACCATGGTCTTCTCCCCCGCCAAGCACCCACCGCATGGCTTCCCTTCCCAGAACGGCCGCTGCTGGTTCCAGTGAGGCTGCATAAGTCTTCAAAGCAACCGGATCGAAATCAAGGATCACGTTGCTCGCTCCGGCCAGGCGGCTGCCATCCCGCAGCAGGCCATCGGAAATGTCCATCATGGCCGTGGCACCGGTACGCGCAGCCAGCGGTCCGGCGGCCAGCGGTGGCATCGGCCGGCATTGGTTGTCCACCAGGCTCCGCAATTCAGAAGACAGGTTGTCGAACGGAATGTCGCTTTCCAGCAGGGCCCAGCCCGCAGCTGCCCTTCCCAGGGCCCCTGAAACCGCCACGACGTCCCCGGCTTTGGCACCGGACCTCAGCACTGGCGCAACACCGGCAAGCGTCCCGACGACGGCGACAGTCACCGCCAGCTCGCGGCCCCTTCCAAGGTCTCCGCCTGCCACCGAGCAATCCGAAGCGCCCAAGCCAACAATTGCCGCCGTGAGCCCATCAGCAAAAGCTTCAACCCATTCGACCGGCGTTTCCGGCGGCATGGTGAGGCTTACCACGAGACTCGTGGCGCTGCCGCCCATGGCGTTGATGTCGCTGAGGTTTTGCGCTGCGGCCTTCCAGCCGACGTCGAATCCTGTGGTCCGGTAGCCGTTACGCCACTCAAGCCTGAAGTCCTGGTCCTGCGTTTGGGTGTCGATGGAGATGAGCGCCCTGCCATCCGGCGCTGCTATCAGGGCGGCGTCGTCGCCGGGTCCCAGCAGAACGCCTGGGCTATGGTGCAGGCGCGGAAAAATCCGCGCGAGGAGCTCTGACTCCGACAGGTGTTGGACGGTCAACGGTTCTTCTGGCACTGCTGTCAACTCTTCTCTTGGCACGGCGCCTGCGTCTTCTCATGGCACCGCTCTACGCTATCGCGATCCACCGACAGAATAATGCGGCTCTCCGGACGGCAGTTCCAGCGGGAATGTGACCCGGGCAACGCGAATCTGCCTGCCGGCGCTTGCGGGATAGGCTGGATAAATGCACCGAAAGACCCTTCCCCGGACCGCCCTGGCCATCGCCTTGGCTTCCGCATCCGTCACCGTTTTGTCGGCCTGTGCGCCTACGGTGGACGTCACGGCAGCCTCCGACGCCGCCAATCCTGCCTGCGCGCCAATGATGGTTGCTCTGCCGGACCAGATCGGTGATGCTGCCCTCCGCAAAACCAACAGCCAGGCGACAGCTGCCTGGGGAGATCCTTCGCAGGTCATTCTCCGATGCGGAGTGAACGTTCCCGGACCCACCACGGACCGTTGTGTGAGCGTCAATGACATCGACTGGGTCATCAAGGAAGGCGATCCCGTCTACACCCTGACCACGTTCGGCCGCGAACCAGCCACGGAGATCTTGATAGATCCAGTCAAGCTGGAGGCGGCAAACATCAGTTCAGCAACTGTCCTGACTGAGTTGGCAGCCGCGGTTGGCAAGATCAAGGCGACCGGAAAGTGCGTGGGCCAGGAAGATCTGCAGAACCTGCCATCCCCGCAGTAGTGCTTTAGCGCAGCCCCGTCTTGCGGGTCAGAGCAAGGTGGATCAGTTCGTCGATCAAGTCCCCGTAAGCCAGCCCGGATGCCGCCCACATCTGCGGGTACATGCTCTTGGGCGTGAAACCCGGCATGGTATTGATCTCATTGATGATCAGTTCACCGGCCGGGGTGTAGAAGAAATCCACACGGCTGAGGCCTTCCGCCCCCACGGCGTCGAAAGCGACGGCGGCGAGTTCACGCACGCGTGCGATTGCCTCGTCCGGCATGTCAGCCGGGCAACTCAGGGCTGCGGCACCGTCTTCAACGTACTTGGCGGCAAAGTCGTAGAACTGGTGCTCACCGGTTGCCACCGCAATCTCACCAGGCATGGAAGTACGGGGCGCATCCGTGCCACGACCCTGCAGGACAGCACACTCGATCTCGCGGCCCACGATGCCGGCTTCAATGACCAGCTTCAGGTCATGGCGGCGGGCTTCCTCGATGGCAGCGTCGAGCCCTTCCATCGAGTCGACCTTGGAGATACCCATGGACGAACCCGCGCGGGCAGGCTTAACGAACACGGGGTACCCGAGCTTGTCCACGCGCTTACGGACGGCCTCGGCGTCCGTGGTCCATTCGCGGTCCGTGACGGCCACGTACGGTCCTACGCTCAGTCCGGCGGATTCAAAAACCACCTTCATGAAATGCTTGTCCATCCCCACGGCCGAGGCCAGCACACCGGCGCCTACATAGCGCGTGTCCGAAAGCTCCAGGAGGCCCTGGATGGTCCCATCTTCGCCCCATGGCCCATGCAGCAGGGGGAAGACAACGTCCACGGAACCCAGTTCCTGGGGAACCGCGTTGGGCTCGGTAACGATGAGCTGATGCTCACCACCCACTTCGGCCAGGGTCACGGTCCTGCCTGAGGGCGCCACCTCGGGAAGCGCTGCCGAAGTCAAGGACCAGTCGCTGGTGTCACCCGAGGCAAGTACCCACTGCCCCGATTTGGCGATGCCAATCGGTATGACCTCGTACTTGTTCTTGTCGATCGCTCCCATGACGCCAGCCGCTGTCACGCAGCTGACGGCATGTTCGCTGGAGCGACCCCCAAAGAGAATCGCTACGCGGGGGCGGCCCGTCAAGGGGGTGGATTGGTCAGTCACCATCAGTAGTCGCCTTCGGACTTCAGTGCCCGGGCCAACAGCCGTGGTCCCAGGTCATCAACGGACATTCTGCCTTCCAGCACTGCCACGACGGCAGCCGTAATGGGCATTTCAACATTCAATTTGCCGGCCAGCTCGTGCACAGCGGGGCCGGATTTGATGCCCTCTGCTGTCTGCGTCATCTGTTCAGCCACTTGCTCGAGGCTGAGGCCTTCACCAAGCAACCTGCCGGCGGTGTGATTCCGGGACAGGGCTGAAGAGCAAGTGGCAACAAGATCGCCGAGTCCGGCAAGACCGGCCATTGTGTGGGCTTCTCCGCCAAGGGCCAAGGCAAGCCGGGACGTCTCAGCGAGTCCGCGCGTGATCACCGAGGCTTTGGTGTTGTCGCCCATCTGCCGGCCTTCGCAAATGCCCACAGCAAGCGCAATCACATTTTTTACGATCCCGCCGATTTCCACGCCCACAACATCAGTGCTGGTGTACGGCCGGAAGTACGGCGCCGTGCAGCACAGCGCTATGGCAGCAGAAGTGTCTGCGTCACTGCAGGCAACAACTGACGCTGTTGGTTGTTCCCTGGCAATCTCCATGGCCAGATTGGGGCCTGAGACTACTGCTACACGCGGTGCGGGAAGACCCAACTCCTGGGCAATGACTTCGCTCATCCGGGCGTCCGTGCCCAGTTCCAGGCCCTTCATCAGGGAGACAACCACGGCGTCAGGCGCAAGGAAGGCCTTCCACTCCCCGAGCTGCGGTCGAAGTGACTGGGCGGGTACGGCGAGGACCACCAGGGTGGCATCCTTGAGCACCTTCTCCACATCCGTGGATGCTGTTACGGATGGTGGAAGCTCAATGTCTTTGAGGTACTGCTCGTTTCGGTGCGAAGAGTTGATCTGCTCCACGACCTCCGCCCGACGACCCCAGATCCGGATACTACGTTCAGATCCGGTAGCCGCAGCGGCATCGGCCAGGACCTTGGCAAACGTGGTTCCCCACGAACCCGCGCCCAAAACAGCCACGATGTCCGGCGTGGAGACATTCGTTTCCACCGTGGTCATTTGCCGTCCCCGCCTTCGTGGGCATCAGGAGAACCACCCTGAATGAAGCGGCCGTGCTTGGACTGCTTGTGCACAGCCGGATCCCAGCGTTCAGCCGGGGCCTGTTCGCCTCGAAGGGTTTCAAGGAGTTCGGTAATGGCATCCATGATGACTTCAGTGGCCGCTGTCAGCGTTGTGCGATCCAGCGGCCGTTCGCTGAAGGCACTGAGATCAACGGGCTTCCCAATAAGCACTCGGACGGTTTTCCGCGGGAAGATATGGAACCGCTTGGCATACCGGGGGAAAACCTCTTGTGCACCCCAGTGCGCCATGGGCACCACAGGGGCTCCGGTCTGCAGGGCTAGCCTGGCGGCCCCGGTATGGCCCTTCATGGGCCACAAATCGGGATCGCGCGTGAGAGTGCCCTCGGGGTAGATGATGATGGCACCACCGGCGTCCACCACTTCTTTGGCGACTTGAAGCGAGCGGTTCGCTCCCGCCGTCGAGCGTTCAACCGGTATCTGCTTGGTGGCGTGCAGCAGGGCACCCAGAACGGGCACTTTGAAGAGGCCCGTCTTGGCGAGGAAATGCGGTGGCCGCTTCTGGTTGTACACCATGTGTCCGATGACGATGGGGTCGATCTCGGTGCAGTGGTTTGGTACTGCGATGAAGCCGCCGGGTGGAAGGTTCTCCACGCCTTCCCACTTCCTGGCCATCAGGACATTCATCAACGGACGCGCGAGACCCGCCAGCAGCATGAACGTTGCACGGCTCTTGGCCGATTCCTTCAAAGGAGCCCCCGCTACTTGGTGGTGGTGATATCGAAATCGGCGCCCAGGCCGGCCAGCTTCTCGGTAAAGCGCTCGTACCCGCGGTTGATGATGTCGATGCCCGTAACGCGTGACGTGCCCGTAGCTGCCAGCGCTGCGATGAGGTGGCTGAAACCACCCCGGAGATCGGGGATGTCAATGTCTGTGCCCCTGAGCGGGGTGGGGCCTGAAATCACTGCTGAGTGCAGGAAGTTCCGCTGTCCGAACCGGCAGGGAACACTACCCAGGCACTCGCGGTGTACCTGGATGTTCGCACCCATCCGGGCAAGGGCTTCCGTGAATCCGAAGCGGTTCTCATAGACAGTCTCGTGGACGATGGAAACGCCCTCGGCCTGTGTCAGGGCAACCACCAGCGGCTGCTGCCAGTCAGTCATGAAGCCCGGGTGGACATCCGTCTCCAGGACGAGCGGGGAGAGCTTGCCGCCTTGGTGGTAGAAGCGGATACCGTCGTCGCCGATGTCCATGCCGCCACCAACTTTGCGGTAGGTATTGAGGAACGTCATCATGTCGCGCTGCGAAGCACCCTCAACATAAATGTCGCCACGGGTAACCAATGCAGCAGAGGCCCAGGATGCGGATTCGTTCCGGTCCGGGAGCGCACGGTGGTTGTAACCCCGAAGGTCCTTGACGCCCTCGATCCGGATGGTCCGGTCAGTCTGGACGCTGATGATGGCGCCCATCTTCTGCAGGACCGCGATGAGGTCGATGATCTCTGGTTCCGTGGCCGCGCCAATGAGTTCAGTGATGCCCTCGGCACGCGTTGCGCTCAGGAGCACCTGCTCGGTGGCGCCAACCGATGGATACGGCAGCGAAATTTTGGCTCCATGCAGGCCATTCGGGGCAGAGATATGGATGCCGCCCGGGCGCTTTTCCACCACCGCGCCGAACTGCCGCAGGACATTCAGGTGATAGTCGATGGGCCTGTCGCCGATCTTGCAGCCACCCAGATCCGGGATGAAGGCCTCGCCGATCGCGTGAATCAGCGGTCCGCACAGCAGGATGGGAATCCGCGAATCGCCGGCGTGCGCATCAATTGCCGTGCTGGAGGCCGTCTTTGCATCTTTCGGATCCAGGGTGAGGTCGCCCGATACCGGATCCTTCACAACGGTCACGCCGTGCAGCTGCAGCAGGCTGGTGACAACCTCGACGTCCTTGATTTCCGGCACGTTCCTCAGCACCGATGGTTCGCTGCCCAGCAACGCCGCCACCATGGCCTTGGGCACCAGGTTCTTGGCACCGCGAACGGTCACTCGCCCGGTCAACGGGACGCCACCGCGGATTGTCAGAACACTACTCATCTATACCGGTTTCCTCACGACTACTCGCCCCCCAAACTTACAAAGGCTCCAGCTAAGCATAGAAGCTCGCTTTACCGATCCGAAATGGAACCGCCCGACACACCCCGTATCCGGCTTCAGCCGCACCCCGACGAAAAAGGACCGGCAGACGCTCCCGAGGGAGGCCTGCCGGTCCGATTATCCGCAGGTTGCGGCCAAAGACAAGGGGCTACCGGGCATCAACTTTCGCCGGGAGTGTCTTCGGCTTGAAAGCCGGGCGGGTGGCCTCGTACGCCGTGATGTCCGACTCATGCTGAAGGGTCAGGCCGATGTCATCGAGGCCTTCCAGGAGGCGCCAACGGGTGTAGTCGTCAATCTCGAACGGCGCCACCACGTTGCCGCACTCAACCGTTTTGGACACCAGGTCAACCTTGACCTCAGTTCCCGGCTGGTTTTCCAGGACCTTCCAGATCAGTTCGATGTCATCCTGTGCCACCTGGGCTGCCAGCAGCCCCTGCTTTCCGGAGTTTCCGCGGAAAATGTCGGCGAACCGGGAAGACAGGACGGCTTTGAAACCATAGTCCTTCAATGCCCAGACAGCGTGCTCACGGGATGACCCCGTACCGAAGTCAGGGCCTGCCACCAGCACTGAGCCCGCATTGAACGGGGCCTGGTTAAGGATGAAGGACTCGTCCTTCCGCCAAGCAGCGAACAAAGCGTCCTCGAAGCCAGTGCGCGTGATGCGCTTGAGGTACACAGCGGGGATGATCTGATCGGTGTCCACGTTGCTCTGACGCAGTGGAACGCCGATGCCGGTGTGGGTAGTGAATGCTTCCATGGGATCCTCCTAGACTGCGATTCCGGTCAGTGTGCCTGCGGTAGCGGACTCGAGGTCCGACGGCGAACTCAGCGTGCCCCGGACAGCAGTGGCGGCAGCCACGACAGGCGAGACCAGGTGCGTGCGGCCGCCCTTGCCCTGGCGACCCTCAAAGTTGCGGTTGGATGTTGAGGCGCAGCGCTCCCCCGGCTCCAACTGGTCCGGGTTCATGCCCAAGCACATGGAACAACCGGCAAAACGCCATTCTGCGCCGAATTCCTTGAAGACCTTATCCAGGCCTTCCGCCTCTGCCTCCAGGCGGACACGGGCGGAACCCGGTACCACCAGCATGCGGACCTTGGGGTCCTTTTCGCGGCCACGAATGATGTCCGCAGCAGCGCGCAGGTCCTCGATGCGTGAATTAGTGCAGGATCCCAGGAAGACGGTGTCCACGCGGATGTCCTTCATGGGAGTGCCGGCTTCCAAGCCCATGTACTGCAGGGCGCGCTCGGCAGCTGCTTTGGCATTCTCGTCACCGAAATCTTCCGGCGACGGTACCTTGGCGGACAGCGACACGCCCTGGCCCGGGTTGGTTCCCCAGGTCACGAACGGTTCGAGCGTATCGGCGTCCAGGTCAACCTCGACGTCGAAAGTTGCGTCCGCGTCCGTGTTGAGCGTGTTCCAGTACTCGACGGCGGCATCCCAGTCTGCGCCTTCCGGCGCGTGGGGGCGGCCCTGCATGTAGTCGTACGTGGTCTGGTCCGGAGCCACCATACCGGCGCGGGCACCGGCTTCGATGGACATGTTGCAAATGGTCATCCGGGCATCCATCGACAACGCACGGATGGCAGAGCCACGGTATTCGAGAACATAACCCTGACCGCCGCCTGTCCCGATCTTGGCGATGACGGCAAGAATGATGTCCTTGGCGGTGACGCCGGGACGCAGGGTGCCTTCAACATTGATGGCCATGGTCTTGAATGGCTTCAAAGACAGGGTTTGGGTGGCCATGACATGCTCCACCTCGGACGTGCCGATTCCCATGGCCAACGCACCAAAGGCGCCATGTGTTGAGGTGTGCGAGTCGCCGCAGACCACTGTCATGCCCGGCTGGGTCAGTCCCAGCTGCGGCCCCACGACGTGCACGATCCCCTGTTCCTTGTCACCCAGGGAATGTAGTCGGACGCCGAATTCCTTGCAGTTGGCGCGCAGGGTCTCAATCTGCGTGCGGCTGGTCAGGTCCGCGATTGGCTTGTCAATGTCCAGCGTGGGAGTGTTGTGATCCTCCGTGGCGATGGTCAGGTCGACGCGCCGCAGGGGCCGGCCAGCCAGGCGCAGGCCCTCAAACGCCTGCGGGGATGTCACTTCGTGGACCAGGTGCAGGTCGATGAAGAGAAGGTCTGGCTGGGCATTGGCTCCTTCGCCCTCACCCTTGCGCACTACGTGCGCGTCCCAGACTTTCTCGGCCAGTGTCTTTCCCACGGCCTTGCTCCCTTCACTGCGGTTGGCTTGTTGCGTTGTTCTTGTTCCACTGAAGCAGCACCGCCGCGAAATAGGCCAGCGAAACAACTTGCATCTCAGATATTGAGACGGCAATATCATTACATGGACAATTCTAGTGGAGTCGGTGTCATTGATAAAGCGGCCCAAGTACTCGATGCACTTGAGGCAGGGCCCACGACTCTCGCGCAACTCGTAGCGGCCACAGGGCTTGCCCGGCCCACAGTTCACCGCCTTGCGCTGGCTCTGGTTCACCATCGCCTGGTGAGCCGGGACATCCAAGGACGCTTCGTCCTGGGCAGCCGGTTGGTGGAGCTCGCATCCGCTGCCGGTGAAGACCGGCTCATCGCCTCCGCAGGACCCGTTCTCATTCAGCTCCGGGACGCCACAGGCGAAAGCGCGCAGATCTTCCGCCGCCAGGGCGACTGGCGTGTCTGCGTGGCATCCGCGGAACGTCCCATCGGCCTGCGTGACACCATTCCGGTGGGGACCCAGCTCTCCATGAAGGCCGGCTCCGCCGCACAGGTCCTGCTGGCGTGGGAAGACCACGACCGCCTCCTCGAAGGGCTGCAAAACGCCCGCTTTACGCCCACCGTCCTTGCAGGCGTACGACGCCGGGGCTGGGGTCAGAGCCTTGGCGAACGCGAGCCCGGGGTCGCCTCGGTTTCAGCCCCCGTTCGCGGACCGTCAGGCCGGGTCATCGCGGCCGTGTCCATTTCAGGTCCGATTGAACGCCTTACCCGCCAGCCGGGCCGCCTTCACGCCGAGGTAGTTTGTAACGCCGCCCGGGTTTTGACCGAAGCCCTGCGCAAGAACAATGACTAGCCTGAGTAACTACGCCGTATTCCTCCGCGGCATCAATGTGGGCGGCATCAACATCAAGATGGCCGATCTCACATCAGCCCTCAAGGACTACCCGTTTACCAAGGTCAAGACGCTGCTGGCCAGCGGAAATGTGGTGCTTCAGAGTGAACTCAGCGCCAAGGACGTCAAGGCGCAGTTCGAGAAGTGCCTACGTGAAACCTTTGGTTACGATGCCTGGGTGGTTGTCCTTACTGCCGCACGGGTAGCGGAATTGGTGGACGCGTGCCCGTACCCGGCGGACGACAAAACCACGCACAGCTACATCACCCTCACCTCCGATACAGCCATGCTCGATGAACTTTTTCAGGCAGGCGAAGCGGTGGACGGCGTGGAACAAGTGCGGCTGGGCCCGGAAGCCTCCGCGTGGCTGGCTCCCGCCGGCGGGACGCTGGACAGCCCCTTCAGCAAGCTCTCGGCCAAGGCACGCTACAAAGCCAGCACGACTACAAGGAACCTGCGCACGCTCATCAAAGTCAGGGACGCCGCTTCGGCCCTTTAAGCTGCAGGGCCCTAGCCGGAGCGCGCAGCCTTCAGCGCCGCGTTGAACGCTTTCAAGCGCGTAATTTCCACCCCGACAGGCTCCACGATCCGTTGCTCGGCAACTGCTGCCACGGCGGCCTTTAAACGCTTCGCTGCTCCCGATGCCCTGACCCGGGCAGCCCAGCCTCCAAGAATCCTTCCAGTGATGGCAAGGACGATGCCCAGCGCCACTCCCCCGGCGACCATCAGAGTAGGCCACGGCCACCCTTCAGTTCGCGGGACCTCCGGCACTGGCATTTGGAAGTAGCCGAGTACGGCCAACACACCAAGCCACCCAAGGCCGCCTATTGCGAGCAGAAGCGCAATCCATTGAAGGGTATTGAAAAGGATCCACCACAGGGGACGTTTGCCCGCCTTCAAGTCGGTGCCTGCAATAGCTTGATCCAACGCGTCAGGCAGCTGCTCCCGCCCCTCCCTGGCCACGCTGCGAATGGCTGCACGCCAAGGACCGGGGGCGCCGGCGGAAGCCTCATCGGCAAAATCCCTGACGGCGGCGTCCGTCCGTGCCCGTTCCGGCGCCCCCGCAGGAGGCAGCGATGTCCGGCTCAATTCCGGCTTGGTGTCCTCCCTGCCCAGGTTGAGCCTCCGCAATGGGTCGGGTCGGAAACGCAACAGCCATCGGGTGGCGGGCCACCCGGTCCTCTTGGCTGACTCCCTCGTGAAAGATCGCTGCACGGCGTCCACCACCACCGGTACGTTTGCCGCCGTCGAGAGTTCAGACGCCAGGCGGGCCTTCGCGCTTCCTTTGATGCCTCGGGCTTCGCCCTCGCCGGAGGCCCGGGCAAGGTCCGCCGCGGCCTTGGTGACGTCTGCTGACAGGCGCTGTGTTGTTGCCTGCCGTTGGACCACTACGTTCCGGATGGCCGCGCGGAGAGTCGGGACGCCGTCGCCGGTTAGCGCCGAGGCACTGAGGACCCTGACTTTGCCTAGTCCGTCCCGCGCCAGGATCCCTTCCAAGGACTCCATCACGGCGGCTGCATCGGCTGCATTGAGTTTGTCCACTTGGTTCAGGACAACCAGCGTGACGGCACCGTGGGAGGCCATGGGTCGAAGGAAGTCGTTATGCACCGCAGCGTCGGCGTACTTTTGCGGGTCCAGGACCCACACCAGCACATCCACCATGCCCACCATGCGCTGAACAATCTCCCGGTTTTCCACCCTGGTGGAATCGAAGTCGGGCAGGTCCAGCAACACCAGGCCGCTGTTCTCGTCTGCGAGCCCTGGAACAGGCGGTAGGGTATGCCGCTCCTTGACGTCCAGCCAATCAAGCAAAGGGCCGCTGCCCTCTTCGCCCCAGATGCCCGCCAAAGGTGCAGACGTTGTGGGACGCCGCGCAGTGGCAGTCGCGAGATCGCTGCCGGATACAGCATTGAACAACGACGATTTTCCGCTGCCCGTCGCCCCGAAAAACCCCACCACAGTGTGCCCTGCCGACAATGACCGCCGCGAGGTTGCACGCTCCAAAACGTCGTACACTGACTGCAGATCGGGGTCCGGCAGGACGCCCTCAGCCAGTTCCCTGGCAGTGTTGAGCGATTCAAGCCGGCGCTGCAGTTGGGACGACTCGCGGACCTGGCCGTGGCGGCTCATGCGACCCCTGCCAGGCGGCGCAAGGCCTGGGCATGCCGGGCGAGGTTGTCTCCGGAGTTGGGATGGGCCGCTTCAAGGCGATCCAGGAACCGTTGCCTCTCGTCGTCCAGGAGTCGTTGGCACTGTGTGTGCAGATCATCCCTGGCCTGCTGGGCCAAGCGACGTACTGCGTCCTCACCGAACACGGCTTCCAGCAGCTTCTGTCCAACAACAGCCGTTCCGCCTGCGATACCGATCTCCAAGCCACTCAGGCCGGCGGTCATGGAGAACACCACCACCATGAGCGCGGCGCCGAGCCCGTTGACGCCGAAGGACAACCACCGGGCCTGGGTGCGTTTTCCCTGGCCCTGAGTGCGGATCATCTCCATCAGTCCTTCCTGCCAGGAACGAATAGCTGCTGCAGCCTTCGCATCGAAACCCTCGCTGGTGCCCGAAAGATCTTCGGAGCCAAGAAGTTCCCGACCAGCGGGGTCCGAACGCCATCGCCTGTCCACGTTTTCGGCCGCGTTCGCGGCCTCGTCCAGGATCACCGCCTGCAACCCGGTCTCGATCGCTGTTTCAACCTTCACAGCGGGAGCCGGCTCGCCCCGGAAGAAGGCCCCTACACGGTCCCGCATCCGGCCGATATTCTGCTCGAGTGCCCGGAAGAATTCCCCTGTTCCCACGAAGTCCTGCCACCGCGCCAACACTTCGCCGCGAAGCAGCGCTCCGTCCTTCGTGGCTTCCAGAATGCGCGAGAGAGCTTGCTCATACTCGGTGACGCACGTTGACTGGAGATCGTGGGCGGCGGCATCCTGGGCCGCAGCAGCACCCGCGATTCCCTCCAACCGGACGCTGACAGCTTTGACTGCGCCATTCAGTGTCCGCCTGGCCACTTCCGCCCGTCCGGCCGCATTGGCCGCCAAGGCCCCCAGCCACTGACGCAAGCCGACCACGGAGTCCTCCGGGAGCATCCCCAGCCCATCCAAGGCACTCTCCGGAACGACGAAGAGCTTCGCGTCAGCCAGGCCCTGCCGGTCCAGCATTGCCTGGAGGTCAGTCCTGACTTCATCCTCCGCAGCTGCGGGCACGCGGTCCAGGACCACCGCTACGGTGATATCCCGCGAAGCTGCGTCCAAGAGCAGGCGCCACGGCACGGCGTCGGCATAGCGGTTAGCCGTGGTGACAAACACCCAGAGGTCAGCGGCAGCAAGCAGTTGTCCGGCGAGCCGACGGTTGTCATCGGAGATGGAGTCGACATCGGGTGCATCCAGAAGGGCGATTCCCTGGGGCACTGACTCGTGTCCCACCAGTACCAAAGACGTGATGGCCTGTGCGTCCGGAGCGGCCCCTGCCTGATGCGCCGGGAGAGGACTCGCAGAGACGGTGCCGCGGATACGGTCCAGGCTGGGAAGTATCCGGTGGCCTTCAAACCACCCCGCGTCCAGAGGATGGTGCAGGAGGATGGGCTGGCGCGTGGTGGGCCTGATAGCGCCTGCACGGGTCACCGGGTAGCCGATCAGCGCGTTGACCAGCGTGGATTTCCCTGCGCCGGTGGAACCACCTACGACGGCCAGCAGCGGAGCGTCGAGGCTGCGGTAGCGGGGAATCACGTAGTCGTCGAGCTGGGCCAGGGATTCACGGATCCACTGACGGGCTTCCCGGACCTCCGGCACCGCGAGCGGAAGGGTTGTGGCCGCGAGTTCCGCACGGGCAGCTTCCAAGGCCTCGACGGCGGTTGCCGCACCTTGGGCAGCTTGGGTAGCCCGGGGTGTTGTCTCATCATCATTTGCGGTCACAGCATCATCATGCCAGCCCGATCTCCGTCACAGGAGCGGCGCAAGCACCGTGGCCGAAATTGGGGAAAAAGAAATCCCCCGGAACAGTGGTTCCGGGGGATTTGTTTGTGACCCCAGCGGGATTCGAACCCGCGTTACCGCCGTGAGAGGGCGGCGTACTAGGCCGCTATACGATGGGGCCTTGCACTTTTTGTCACCGTTTCCGGCGATCAAGCTGAATGAGTATTTCATACTTTCAGCTACGCTCCAAATCGACTAATCGACGTGAAACTTCTGAATTTCCAGCGTGTTTACGCGGATTTTCAGAGCTGGGATACCAGGACTCGAACCTAGAATGACGGTACCAGAAACCGTAGTGTTGCCAATTACACCATATCCCAAAGTGGCTTTTGGACCGGAGTTCAGCGCTTTGGTTTCCCTCAGCTTTTCCCTCCGTGCCCCTCAGCACGAGTAATGACTCTACCGGAGTCTTGCCACCTGCACAAATCGTAAAGCCGTTACCTGCATCACACGGCCCTCATGCCGGAGTAGCAGCCTTCACCAGTAGCCGCGACAGTGAGTCCACTTGGCGGCCGGCAAACTCTTCCACCACTTCCCCCGTCCTGTTAAGCCACACGCCAACCAAGCCCGCCGCCGTTGCACCGTCAGCATCAAGCAACCTGTTATCGCCCACATAGAGGGTCTCCGCCGGACGGGTACCCAGCAGGCGCACGCCTTCGAGGTAGATCGCAGGATCCGGCTTCGGCACACCTACAGTGTCCGTACCCACGAGGACCTTGATCCTTGCAAGGCCGGCACCATCCAGCTTGGCCCGCTGGTAATCATGCACATTATTGCTGACGGCGCCGTAAGGGATGCCTGCAGCATCGAGTGCGTCCAGTACGCCTTCTACATCGTCAAAAGCCCGGACGTACGCCGTCTGGCGTTGGTGATAGTCGGCTACCCACGCCTGCGACTCCTCGCCGTCCTGAAGCTCCACACCAAAGTGGCCCAAAGCGGCCCTGCCACGCAGCAGCCGCTGCTCGTTGAACGTCAACTCTCCGGCCAGGTAGCGGTCGTAGAAGTGCGTGGTTTCGTGGGTAAAGATGCGCCCGAACTTCACCCACCCGGCCTGGTCCAGGCCGGGCAGGAGATGCTCGCTGACATCGCGGAGTGCTGTTGTCATGGCGTACTCAAGGTCCACCAAGGTGTCATCAATGTCGAAGAGGACACCGCGAATGGTGCCGAAAGTACTTGAGATAGCCATGACTGCTTCCGTTGCTAGCCGCGGAAGGCGCGGACGCGGGCGAGCGAGGAATCCTTGCCGAGGATCACCATCGACTCGAAAAGCGGCGGCGAAATGCGTCGTCCTGAGATAGCAGTGCGCACAGGCCCGAACGCCGCACGCGGTTTGATACCCAAGTCCTCAACCAGAGCCTGCTTGAGCGCGGCCTGGATGTTCTCTGCCGTCCACTCCCCGATGGGCTCCAACGCCGCCAGGGCGGCATCCAGTACTTCTTCCAGGTTCTGCGGGAGACCCTTGCGGGCATCGTCCGCAACATCGATCGCGTCATCGGCCTTGAAGAGGAAAGCCAGCATCTCGGGAGCTTCACCCAAGAGGGTGATTCGTTCCTGGACCAGAGGAGCTGCTTCAGCGAGGATCTCCTCCTGCCGTGGAGTCAGGATCTCCCCAACGAAACCAGCAGCGCGGAGGTAGGGAACCAGGCGCTCCTTGAAGTCCTCCGGCGCGAGCATCCGCACGTGCGTTCCGTTGATGGCTTCGGCCTTCTTGATGTCGAAACGGGCGGGGTTGCCCAGGACATCATGAATATCGAAGTTAGCAACAAGCTGCTCCACGGTGAAGATGTCCTCGTCCGCGCTCAAGGACCAGCCAAGCAGCGAGAGGTAGTTGAGCAGGCCTTCGGGGATGAATCCTCGTTCGCGGTGCAGGAAGAGGCTCGACTCCGGGTCGCGCTTGGAAAGCTTCTTGTTGCCTTGGCCCATGACATAGGGAAGGTGTCCGAATTCCGGCATGTACTCGGCCACGCCAATGGCGTAGAGCGCACGGTACAACGCAATCTGACGCGGAGTGGAGCTCAGGAGGTCCTCGCCACGCAGGACATGGGTGATTCCCATGAGGGCATCGTCAACGGGGTTCACCAACGTATAGAGCGGAGCACCGTTGGCGCGGACAACGGCAAAGTCGGGAACCGAACCTGCCTTGAAAGTAATCTCGCCCCTGACGAGGTCGTTGAATGTCAGGTCCTCGTCCGGCATGCGGAGACGCAGGACGGCCTCGCGGCCCTCGGCCTTGAACTGTGCCAGCTGCTCATCCGTCAGGTGCCGGTCGAAACCGTCATAGCCCAGCTTCGGGTCGCGGCCGGCCGCCTTGTGGCGGGCTTCAATCTCATCGGGCGTGGAGTAGGACTCGTAAACGTGTCCCCCTGCCTTGAGCTTGGCGATAACATCCTGGTAGATGTCGCCGCGCTGCGACTGCCGGTAAGGCTCGTGCGGTCCACCAACCTCTACGCCCTCATCCCAATTGATGCCGAGCCACTTGAGGGCGTCCAGCAGCTGGTGGTAACTCTCTTCGCTGTCGCGGGCTGAGTCCGTGTCCTCGATGCGGAAGATCAGCTTGCCGCCGGTATGGCGTGCATAGGCCCAGTTGAACAGGGCGGTGCGGATCAGGCCAACGTGCGGCGTTCCCGTGGGTGACGGGCAAAAACGGACGCGGACCGGAGTCTCGGCGTTGACGGCAGGAATGGCGCTGGAGGCAGCGTTCGACGCAGAAGCAGTAGTCATAGTGGTTCCAACTTTACCGCTTGGCGACGCCTCGGATTCCCGTACGGAAACGCTCGACGGCGGCACGCGCCTTTCGTGTGAAAGGTGCGTGCCGCCGTCGAGGTTTAAGGCCTGGCTGGGAGCCTAGCGGCGAACCACCGGGTTGGAGAGCCGGCCGATGCCTTCGATTTCCACTTCAAAGCGGTCGCCTTCACTGACCAGGCCGACGCCGGCCGGAGTGCCGGTCATGATGACGTCGCCCGGAAGCAAGGTGAACGCGTGCGAAACGATCGAGACGAGCTCGCGTACACCGCGGATCATCTGGTTGGTGCTGCCGTCCTGGCGGAGTTCGCCGTTGAGCCGGCCCTGGATGGACAGGTCCTCATGGTCGAGTTCGGTTTCGATCCACGGACCCAGCGGTGCGGAGGTATCGAACCCCTTGGCCCGCGCCCACTGAAGATCGGTCTTCTGGACATCACGGGCGGTGAGGTCGTTACCGCAGGTGTAGCCGAAGATAACATCGTCCGCACGCTCCTCGGGAACGTCCTTGCAGATCCGGCCGATCACTACACAGAGCTCAGCTTCGAAGGAAACTTCCTCGGAGAACTCGGGAAGGATGATGGGATCGTTCGGGCCGATCACCGATGTGTTGGGCTTCAGGAACAGCAGCGGTTGCTGGGGAACCTCGTTGCCGAGTTCAGCGGCGTGCTCGGCGAAGTTCCGGCCAACGCCGATGACTTTGCTGCGGGGAATGATCGGGGCAAGGAGCCGCACGTCCTCCAGCTTGTGCTTCACATGGGTACGTTCGACGCCATTGAAGAAGGGGTCGCCGTTGATGACAGTGATTTCCTCACTGCCGGGCTCGCCTTCAACAACGCCGTAAAGGGGATCAGAATCAACTACAAACCGGGCGATACGCATGGGCTCAAGCCTACAGTCCGGGTTTAGCTTCGGAGGTAATCCAACTGGGCCGCAACGGAAGTCTCTGCCGCCCACCTGACGGAAGGGTCGACGTCGGGATAAACGGCATCCGTGACCGCAGCGACGGATGCCTCCGTACCGAGATGTTTCAACGCCGTCCGGATTTGGTCGAGCCGCTGCTCGCGATGATGACGGTACTCACGGCACTTTTCGTCCAGGGCCGGCAGAACAGGCCCATGTGCGGGCAGCAGTGTTGCGCGTCCTAGCCCTTCCAGCCTGTCCAAGCTTGCAAGGTAGTCTCCCAACCGGCCATCCGGGTAATCCAACACAGTGGTTCCACGGCCCAGAATCGTATCGCCGGTGAGGACGGATCCGCTGGGCCCGTCATCAGGGAGATGGAAGCAGAGGGAGTCCGACGTGTGACCCGGGGTGGCCACCACACGGATCTCCACGCCACCTGCAGTCAGGACTTCGCCGTCCATCAGCGGCTCGCCGCCGTGGCAATGCTCCGGCAATGCAGCACGGACAGGCGCCCCGGTGATCTGATGAAAACGTGCTGATGCCTCCGTGTGATCTGCATGCCGATGCGTAATGAGGACTACGTCCACAACCCCTGCCGATGCCAACACTGCCAAATGCTGTTCGTCTTCAGGGCCCGGGTCTACCACCGCCACATAACGGGATCCCGGGGCGCCGATGACGTACGAGTTGGTACCGTCCAGGCTCATCGGGCCCGGATTGGGGGCCAATCGGAAGCGGGTGAGTTCGCTGCTGCGTTGCAGGGAACTGTCATGGGAGGTCGCCGTTGATTCTGAAGTCACTGTCCCATCTTGGCACTGAACGGATGCTCTCTCACATCCCTAACCCTTCCCACCAACGCCCGCTCACATCCCTAACCCTTCCCACCAACGCCCGCTCACATCCCTAACCCTTCCCACCAACGCCCGCTCACATCCCTAGCCCTTCCCACCAACGCCCGACACCGTCGCCTCACCAAGGTGCCGCCGTCGCCAATCTAAAGCCTCCCGAGGGAGCTGAAAGAGCGTCCACCCCAAACCCGAGGGAGGGTGAAAGAGCGTCCGCCCCAAACCCGAAGGAGGTGAAAGAGCGTCCGCCCCAAACCCGAAGGAGCTGAAAGAGCGTCCGCCCCAAACCCGAAGGAGCTGAAAGAGCGTCCGCCCCAAACCCGAGGGAGCTGATAGAGCGTCGGGGAAGCAGAACGGCGGCCCTTCCGCTTGTTGCCAAGTGGAAGGGCCGCCGTCGTGCGTGCTGTTGAGCCGAAAACCTAGACCAGGCGGGTCAGCCAGCCGTGGGTGTCCTCGACGGTTCCGGTTTGGATGCCCAGGAGCTGCTGGCGGATGGCCATAGTGGTTTCCCCGGCCTTCGCGTCCTCGGAGCCGATGAATTCGGTGGCGTCCTTGAGCACACCGATCGGCGTGATCACGGCTGCGGTGCCACAAGCGAAGACTTCGGTGATCTCACCTGAGGCCACGCCGTCGCGCCACTCGTCCAGGGTGATCTTGCGCTCGGTGACTTCACGGCCCATGTCCTTGGCCACCTGGATAACGGACATGCGGGTGACACCTTCAAGGATGGTGCCGCTAAGGGCCGGAGTGACCAGGGAGCCGTCCTTCATGACGAAGAACACGTTCATGCCGCCGAGTTCTTCCACGGCGTCGTCGTTGAAGTGGTCCAGGAAAAGCACCTGCTTGCAACCGTTCGCTTCGGCTTCCTGCTGCGCGATCAGGGAAGCTGCGTAGTTGCCTCCGCACTTGGCGGCACCGGTTCCGCCGCGGCCGGCACGGGCATATTCGCGGGAGATCCAGATGGAGACGGGCTTGAGCTCGCCGCCGAAGTAGTTGCCGGCAGGAGAAGCAATGACGCGGAAGGACACTTCGCGCGCGGCACGAACACCAAGGAACGCCTCCGTGGCGATCATGAACGGACGCAGGTAGAGGGCTTCACCGTCGCCGGAAGGAACCCATTCCTTATCAGCCTGGACGAGTTCGCGGATCGCGCCGAGGAAGTACTCCTCGGGCAGCTCCGGGAGGGCTAGGCGACGCGCGGACTTGTTCAAGCGGGCGGCGTTGGCTTCGGGCCGGAAAGTCCAAACGGAGCCGTCAGCGTGGCGGTATGCCTTCAGGCCTTCGAAGATTTCCTGGCCGTAGTGCAGAACCGCAGCCGAGGGGTCCAGGGAGATGGGTCCGTAAGGCTCGATCCGGGCATTCTGCCAACCGCCATTTCCGTCGGCGTCAACCTTGTAGTCGACGACGGCGGTGTGGTCGGTGAAGTAGTCGCCGAAGCCTGGGTTCGCCAGGACGGCTGCACGCTCCTCAGCAGACTTCGGGGTATCCGAAAGCTGCTGGCTGAATTCGACGCCATGGGCAGTCTGAGTCATGTTTCCTCCACAGTCAGCTACCTGGCAGGGCGAACCGGGCCCCAAAAAAGGGTGTGGTTCAGCAATGGACCAGGGAAGCAGGTAAATAATTCAACACAAGCTTACGCCTGAGAAATGGGCCTAAAGTGCGGCCGCAATGGCATCGCCAATAGCAGCCGTGCTGCGCGGCTCGCCGGTGCGGGCTTCGACGTCGGCGACTACTGCCGCTTCGATCTTGCGGGCCGCCGTGGTGTAGCCAAGGTGGTCCAAGAGGAGCACTGCGGAGAGGATGGCCGCGGTGGGATCGGCTTTCTGCTGTCCGGCGATGTCCGGGGCTGAGCCGTGGACGGGCTCGAACATGGACGGTGCGGTGCGGTCCATGTTGATGTTGCCCGATGCCGCCAGGCCGATGCCGCCGGTGATGGCAGCGGCGAGGTCGGTGAGGATGTCGCCGAACAGGTTGTCGGTGACGATGACATCGAAACGGGAGGGGTCGGTCACCATGAAGATGGTGGCGGCGTCAATGTGCAGGTAGTCGTGGGTGACCTCGGGGAATTCCAGGGCCACAGCCTCGACCGTGCGCTTCCACAAGTGCCCGGCGAAGACCAGCACATTGTGCTTGTGGACGAGCGTGACGTGCTTGCGCGGACGCTCGTTGGCGCGGCGGAAGGCATCGCGGACGACCCGCTCCACACCGTGAGCTGTGTTGAGGGAAACTTCCGTGGCCACTTCGTGGGGTGTTCCGCCGCGCAGGGTGCCACCGTTGCCCACATAGGGACCTTCAGTACCTTCGCGGACGACGATGAAATCGATGGTGCCGGGGTTCGCCAGGGGGCTGCCGACGGTGCCGTACAAGCGGGACGGGCGCAGATTCACGTAGTGGTCCAGGCTGAAGCGGAGCTTGAGCAGCATCTCGCGTTCGATAATGCCGGAAGGGATGCGGGTATCCCCCGGGGCTGCGCCCACTGCTCCGAAGAGGATGGCGTCACGCGTGCGCAGGTCTTCCAGGACCTCGTCCGGGAGGGTCTCGCCAGTCTCAAGCCAGTGCTGGGCGCCAAGCTTGTAGTTGGTCAGCTCGAGGGCCACGCCTTCGGCGGCGACAGCCTTTTCGAGGACCTTGACGGCTTCGGCGATGACCTCAGGGCCAATGCCGTCGCCAGGGATGACAGCGAGATTGATGGACGTTGCACTCATAGCTCTATCTAGCCAAGCAATCCACATGCTGGTCAAAATCGTCTCACTCTTCGAACACTGGGCGTGCCCGGGACTTGGGTAAGACTCAGACCACGGCATGATGCCCGGGCCGGTCGCGTGCACATAGAGTCGTATCGTGGATAGAAGGCACGAGATATACGAATGGTTCCGGATCAACCGCTTCAAAGTTGATATGACGGCCACGTGCCTCCTTATCCTCCTCTTTGGTCCCGTATATCTGGTCGCGGACCGCCCTTGGCTGTTCCTCTTGTCCTGCAGCCTCCTGCTGCCCCTCGCATGGCGACGCACCCGCCCGGCCGTGGCGGCCGGCGTAGTCATCCTGGTGTGTCTCATCCAGTGGGCAGCGGGCGTCGAACCCGTAGCTGGCCAAATCGCCGTCCCGCTGGTCATCTACGCTACGGCGGCTTATGGGCCCGCGTGGGCGAGCCGGACGGTTCTTCTGGCCGGCCTGTTGGGTGGAGTCATGCTCACTACCCGGCTCTTTTCAACCACAGCTGAGTCCGGCATCCTGGGTCTCACCATCGGTGCGCTTTATACCGTGCTGATATGGATGCTGGTGCTGGTGAGCTGGACATTGGGCGACCTCACGCGCGTACGCCGGTTACAGCTTCAGGCTCTTGAGGATCGCACGCGGAGGCTTGAAGTGGAGCAGATGCAGGAGCGCAAGCTGGCTGCCGCCGACGAACGTTCCCACATTGCCCGGGAAATGCACGACATCGTGGCGCACTCCCTGTCCGTCATCATCACCCAGGCCGACGGAGCCCGATACGCTGCCGCCGCGAAACCCGAACTCGCGACCGAGGCACTGGCCACTATTGCGGCCACGGGCCGGGATTCGCTGGGCGAGATGCGAAGACTGCTGGGCGTACTCCGCTCCGACGACGACTCCCCTACCCGCCCTCAACCCCGGCTTTCCGATCTTGACGAACTCCTCCTCGGCTTCCGCGCCGCAACACTGCAGGTGGCGTTCGAACAAACCGGTGTACCCCGCAGGGCCCTACCAGCCGGCGCGGAACTCACGGCTTATCGAATCATCCAGGAAGCCTTGACCAACGTGATGAAACACGCAGGACCGAAGGCGACGGCGAGCGTCACCCTGACGTGGCAGGCCCGTGGCCTGCAACTGGACATCATCGACGACGGCCGGGGCGCCGCTGCTGATCCGCCCTCGGCAGGGGGCGGTAACGGACTATTGGGAATGGGTGAGCGTGTCTCCCTCTACGATGGTTCCTTGACCGCGGGACCTGAACAGGGCGGCGGTTTCCGTGTGTCCGCATTTATCCCGTATTCGGAGGCCTGATCCATGCCTGAAGTTTCCGCACCCATCCGGGTGGCCCTCGTTGATGACCAGCAGTTGGTCCGATCGGGTTTTGGCATGCTCATCAATTCGCAGCCGGACCTTGAAGTAGTTGCTGAGGCCGGCAACGGGATCGAGGCGGTCCAAGCCCTGAGCGCCACCGCTGCCGACGTGGTCCTGATGGATGTTCGAATGCCTGGTATGGACGGGATTGAAGCGACCCGTCGCATCCTGGAACAGGCAGCGGCACAGCCCGTCGGTTCGCAGCGGGCCGATGTCAAAATTGTGGTCCTCACCACCTTTGACCTTGACGAGTACGCCCTTGCAGCCATTCAGGCCGGCGCCAGCGGATTCCTCCTAAAAGATGCGCCGCCGGAGGAACTACTGGAGGCCATCCGCACTGTCTACCGCGGGGACGCCGTGATTGCCCCCTCCACAACCCGACGCCTGCTTGACCACGTGGCGCCACTCCTGAGGACGCAGACACCGGAGCAGACTGAACATGCTGCCGCAGTCGAGCGCCTCACAGCCCGCGAGCGCGAGGTTTTCCAGCTGATCGCGCAGGGACAATCAAACCCGGAAATCGCGGCGGGGCTGTTCTTGTCCGAGGCTACGGTCAAGACCCACGTGGGGCATATCCTGGCGAAGCTTGGCGCACGGGACCGCGTTCAAGTAGTGGTCATCGCCTATGAGACCGGCGTTGTAGCCCCTGGTACCTAGCAACTCAGACCAGGGTATGAGCAAGCCTCCCTGATAATGGGCCTGCGGCCCGATCCGGCAGGGCCGGCCGGAAACATAGCGTGGAACCATGACAACATTCACGCCTCTCCCCCACCCGTCAGGAACCGATCGGCCCGCAGGCCCGGAAGACGCCCAGGCTCGTCCCGCCGTGGAGGCGCATGAGCTGACCAAGAGCTACGGCCGGGCTGACACCACCGTCACTGCCTTGAACAAAGTGTCAGTGAGCTTCGATGCCGGAAAGTTCACTGCCATCATGGGACCGTCCGGTTCCGGCAAGTCCACCTTGATGCATTGCCTTGCCGGCTTGGACACGGCCGACTCCGGACGGATCTTGTTGGGCGGCACCGAATTGACGGGGCTCAATGACCGTCAGCTCACCGCTTTGCGCCGCGAGCGGATCGGCTTCGTTTTCCAGGCGTTCAACCTGGTGCCCACCTTGACCGCCGAACAGAACATCACGCTTCCGCTCGCCTTGGCGGGAACCACCGCCGACGCCGGGTGGCTGGATACCGTAGTCACAACGCTAGGGCTCAAGGACCGTTTGAAGCACCGGCCCCATGAGCTCTCGGGCGGCCAACAGCAGCGCGTGGCGGTTGCCCGGGCGTTGCTGACGCGTCCCGACGTCGTCTTCGGCGACGAACCCACTGGAAACCTGGACTCACGGGCGGGCGGGGAAGTCCTGGCGTTGCTGCGCAGGAGCAGCCAGGAGATGGGGCAAACGATCATTATGGTCACCCATGATCCCGTGGCGGCGAGCTACGCGGACCGCGTGGTGCTGATGAGTGATGGAGGCCTGGTGGGAGAGATCCACGATCCCACTGCCGATTCTGTGCTGGCTGCCCTCGGCAAGCTGGGGGCCTAGAGCATGTTGCGTGTTGCCCTTTCCCAATTGACCACCCATTTCCGGCGTTTCGTGGCCATCGGGCTTGCAGTTATGTTGTCTGTCATGTTCCTCTCCGCCACGCTGATGGTGGGCGCGAGCACCAATGCATCACTGGGCGCGAGCATCGGCGAGGCGTACCGCAACGCCGATGTTGTGGCTACGTCCAAGAACGGGGAGCCGTTCACCCAGGCAGCGGTGGACGCAGCGGTTTCCGCGCCCTCAGTGCAGGACAGCTATCCCGAGCGTTCCACCTACGTGACGTTCGAGGCTGGTGGCGGTGAACAATACGGCCGGTTGCGCAATGCGGCACCGGCTTCCCTGGAGGGCGCAGTGCTTTCCTCCGGGTCCATGCCATCGGGCGTCTCGGAAGCCGTCATTGACGTCAAGACGGCGGATCATCTGGGCCTCACAGTCGGCAGCACTTTGGAGCTGCGGGGTGCGGGACCCGTCAAGACTGCAAAGGTGACCATTACGGGCCTGACCAAGGCCACCAATGACCCTTTCTCGTCGTCGGCTGCCCAGCTGGTGGGTTCTGAGTCAGTGCTGAACGCGGTCCAGGACGCGGGCGCCGAATACTCGGGGCTACAGTTTGCACTCAAGCCCGGGGAAGACGTCACAGCAGCCAAGGACTACATTGCGCACCGTATGGAAGCAGCAGGTGCCGTTGGGGCCGTGCTGGAAACGGCGCAGGAGAAAGTCACCTCCACAGTGGCCATGCTCAGTGCAGGCCAGGACCAGTTGACCGTTGTCCTGCTAGCCTTCGCAGGGGTGGCCATCCTCGTTTCCACGTTGGTGGTGGCCAATACGTTCTCAGTGCTGGTAGCTCAACGGACCAGGGAGTTGGCGTTGCTCCGATGCTTGGGCGCCGGCCGGGCACAGATCCGCGGGTCGGTGATGCTGGAGGCGGTCGTGGTTGGTTTCATCTCTTCAGTGTTGGGTGTCCTCGCTGCCACGGGACTGATGACCGGCTTGATCGCCTGGGCCAAATCCCAGCCCGAGCAGGCGTTCGCTACGTTGGCGGTGCCGCCGTCGGCCATCATTGCCGGCTTGGTGGCCGGAACGCTTCTGACCGTAGTTGCCGCGCTGGTGCCCGCGAAGGCGGCCACCGCCGTCGCACCACTCGCCGCCCTCCGCCCGTCCGACGACGCCTCCGTAAGCAACCGCCGCGGCAGGATTCGCCTTGTCCTGGGCCTGTTGGCCCTGCTGGGCGGAACAGCCCTGCTGGTATACGGCAGCATGACTGTTTCCTTGCTTGTGGCGCTGCTGGGTGGAGCTGTCTCGTTTGTGGGCATCCTGTTGTGCTCCACCCTGTTCATTCCCACCGTGGTGGCCCTGGCCGGACGTCTGGCCGCACCGGCCGGTGTGCCAGGCAAGCTTGCCGCCGTCAACGCGACGCGGAACCCGGCACGTACCTCCGCTACTGCCGCCGCGCTGCTGATCGGCGTCACCTTGGTTTCCCTCATGATGACGGGGGCGGCTACCTCCAGGCACGCCTTCAACGACACCTTGGCTGAAAACTACCCGGTGGACCTGTCCGCCCAGACCGCGGTGGACGCCAGCGATCCCGCCCAGGCTGTATCCCGGATCAAAGCGCTCGACGGCGTCAGCGCTGCAGTGCTGCTGCAGCCGGTGGGAACGCTGAATGACAATGCGACGCCCGACGGCGGCATGACCATCTATGGTCTCTCCGCCGCAGACGCTGCATCCGTGGTGCGTGATAACCACTTGAAGCCGTCCGCGGACACCGTGTATCTGCCTGAGGACTCCACCGAAGGCCCGGCAAGCATCACGACGGCGGCCGGAACCATTTCGCTCGATGCCAAAGTCCTGCGTACCCGCCATGTGCCTGCCTTTGTGGAAAGCTCCAGCATCTCTTCCGGTACGCTGCCGGAAATTCCCGGGATGGTGTGGGTGAAACTGGATGATTCAGTATCCGCAGATCGGGTTCAGGCCATCCAGAAGGAGATCGCCGCAGAGTTGGGCGTGCATGAGCGCACTGTCAGCGGTGCCGCGATTGAGCGGGTGACGTTCAACAGCATCATCGATGTCCTGTTGCTGGTAGTCACGGGGCTCCTTGGTGTCGCGGTGGTGATCGCGTTGATCGGTGTGGCCAACACGTTGTCACTTTCGGTCCTGGAACGGACGCGCGAGAACTCGTTGCTCCGTGCTTTGGGGCTGACCAGGGGCCAACTCCGCGGCATGCTGGCCATCGAGGCCGTGCTCGTCGCAGGTGTGGCCGCGATCATGGGCGCAGGTTTGGGCATCGTTTATGGCTGGCTTGGCGCGCAGGCAAGCCTGGGAGGCGTAGCCACTGTTGTTCCGGCCGTGCCGTGGCTTCAGCTGACGGCTGTCTTTGGGGTCGCCGTGGTGGCCGGACTCCTGGCTTCGGTGGTCCCTGCCAGGCGCGCGGCACGGTTGTCACCGGTGGAGGGACTGGCCACAGCCTAGACCCTCTCCCACTTCATCGCCCTGTAACAGGAAACGCTCTCTCACTACCCCGGACGGACCGGAAGGTAGTGAGAGAGCGTTTCCTGTTTGTGGCTGTTATGTGAAAGAGGGTCTACGCCTCGACGGGTTCTTCGTAGCGCGGGAAGACGGGAGCCGGGGCGGGCAATTCCGTGCCGGCAACAATCGGGGTGGCGACGGCGGCGAACCGGCGCGACTCGCCTTCAGTCTGCCCGAGCACCTCAAGGAGCTTCGCGGACGACGACGGCATGACCGGCTGGGCGAGGATCGCCACGATGCGGACAACCTCCAAGGTGACGTACAAGACCGTGTTCATGCGCTCCGGGTCAGTCTTGCGCAGCACCCACGGAGCCTGCTCCGCGAAGTAAGCGTTGGTGTCGCCGAGGACAGTCCAGATCGCTTCAAGGGCCCTGCTGAATTCCTGCTTATCGAAGGCGGCACGTGCAGTGCCCAACAATTCGCCGGCCTGGGCCAACAAAGCGCTGTCCTCGGCTGTATACGCGCCGGGAACCGGAACCTTGCCTTCACAGTTCTTCGCCACCATGGACAGCGAACGCTGCGCGAGGTTGCCGAAGTTGTTGGCCAGATCCGAGTTCATGCGGCCCACGATGGCTTCGTGGTTGTAGTTGCCATCCGCCCCGAAAGGAACTTCGCGGAGGAAGAAGTAGCGGCACTGGTCCAGGCCGTACTGCGCCACGAAATCCTGAGGTGCCACAACATTCCCCAATGACTTGGACATCTTCACACCGTTGTTGGTGAGGAAGCCATGGATCATGACGCGCTTGGGCAGTTCCAGCCCTGCGCTCATGAGGAACGCGGGCCAATAGATGGCGTGGAAGCGTGAGATGTCCTTGCCGATGACGTGCACGTCGGCGGGCCAGAACTTCTTGAAGGATTCCGACTCGATGTCCGGGTAGCCGACGCCGGTCAGGTAGTTGGTGAGCGCGTCAACCCAGACGTACATGACGTGCTTCTCGTCGCCCGGGACCGGGACACCCCAGTCGAAGGTGGTGCGGCTGATGGACAGGTCCTCCAGACCACGTCGCACAAAGCTGATGACCTCATTGAAACGGGATTGCGGCGCACCGAATTCAGGCTGTTCCTCATACAGGGCAAGGAGTTTGTCCTGATAGTTGGAGAGCCGGAAGAAGTAGCTTTCCTCGGCAGTCCAGGTGACAAGGGTGTCCGTCTCCTTGGAGTAGCGGAGCCCATCCTCCTTCACCACGGTGTCGTCCTCGACGTAGTAGGCCTCGTCGCGGACGGAGTACCAGCCCTCGTACTTGGACAGGTAGATATCACCGTTGGCTTCCATCTTCTTCCAGATGGCCTGGGAAGCCGCGTAGTGGTCCTTATCCGTGGTGCGGATGAAGCGGTCGTGGGAGATCCCCAAGTCCTGGCTCATCTGCTTGAAGGCTGCCGAATTGCGGTCAGCGAGCTGCTTGGCAGTAATGCCTTCCTTCTCGGCTGATTGCTGCATCTTGAGTCCGTGCTCGTCCGTTCCGGTCATGAAGAACACCTCATGGCCGTCAAGGCGCTTGAACCGCGCCATGGCATCAGTCGCGATGACCTCGTAGGCGTGGCCGATGTGCGGCACGCCATTGGGGTAGCTGATTGCGGTGGTGATGTAGAACGGGGATTTCTCTGGAGACGTCACTCTAAGAAGTTACCTTTTTTTGGGATGAAATAGCTTAGTTAAGTTCGGTCAGCGTATCGCTGAGCCGGACCAGTTCATGGTCGTGGGAAGCAACCAGGACGGCAATGCCATCGCTGGTGGTGTCCTTGAGAATGCCGATGATGCGGTTGGCCGCTGCGCGGTCGAGGCTGGCCGTGGGTTCGTCCACCACCAGGACGCGGGTGCCCAGAATCAGGGCGCGGGCAATGGCGACACGCTGGCGTTCACCACCGGAGAGCTGCGCGGGACGGTGGCGCATACGGCGTCCGAGGCCCACCAGGTCCAGGAGGTCCTTTGCCATCTCGGTACGCTGTTCCACTTCGCCGTCGGGTACGGCGGGGAGCAGGACGTTCTCCAAGGCGCTCATGCCATCGATCAAGGCGCCGCCCTGGTCCACGTAACCAATCAGGGCCCGTCGGCGGTCCGCGATCTCGTCGTCGCCCATGGTGTCCAACGGCTGGCCTTCCCACAAGACCTTGCCCGACGTCGGGAGCGTAAGTCCCGCGCTCACCGTCAGGATGCTGGTCTTACCGGAACCGCTTCGTCCGGCGATGCAGTGCATCTCACCAGCGTGAAGGGTGAGGTTGAAGTCGTCCACGACGTCCACTTCCTCGGCACCGCCCTTGTCGCCACCGTAATGAATGGTGACCCGGCTCAGTTCCAAGGGAGTTGCGTGGTCCGTGGCCCTCACGATGGTGTTGGCACGGGTCTGCAGCGACTCGTCCGTGGATTCCGGGGTGGCCGTCAGCTCGGGGTTGAGGTTGTCAGTCATTTGACTACTTTCGTTGCAATCGGAATCCAGCAAATTACGGCCAGCAGACCGGCCAAACCGGCCCAAAGAGCCGCGTAGGGAGCCAGGAGCAATCCCAGCCCCAGGGCACCAAGGACACCCAAGGGAAGTGCCACTGTGCCCACAAGTGCGTTTTCGAAGAAGCGGACCTGGCCAAGCATGTCCGGGTTCCAGCCCATGGCACGCAAAGTACCGAGGTACTCCCGTTTGGCGTGGAGCTCGAAGCGGCCGGTGACCAAGGTCAGGAGAAGGCCAACAACCACACCGAACACAGCGAGGATGATGCTCGGCAAGGTGATGCTGGCAGCGGCCAGACCGCTCAAAGCGCTTGCGCCGGCTGCTCGGGGAATGTCGATCAGGAGCGCGATCAGGGCACCCACTGCTGCACCGAACACACCCACTGCCACGGCCAGGGAGATCGAGTTGAAGCGGTTGGTGGTGAGCTGCCTGTTGGCGAACGTCAGGGGCGAGTCAACAGTCACCAGGCGTTCATCGTGCTGCGGTTCCTGATCAATCACGACGCGGTGGCGCAACTGCTGGGCGGCGAGCAATGCAGCAGCGCTGTAGATGACCAGCATCGTGACTGAGACGATCACGGTGGCAACGTTCCAGCTCAGCAAGCTGAGGACGAGTCCCGCCGCCGCGAGTGCGGCAGCTCCCACCGCGAATTCTTCCAGGACCCAGGAGCGGATCCGTTTCTGGGTCCAACCCATGGCGCGGAGGATGCCGGCTTCGCTTCGGCGTTGTCGGATGTAGCTGACGGTGGAGGCGCCCGTCAGGAGCGTCGCACCAAGCAGCGTCAGGAACAGCAGGGTGATGTTGGTTCCGGTGAGGGAACCTGAGACGGCATCGGCTGCGTCCTGGCGCACCCACGACTGCTGGACAGTGCCCAGGGGTGATTCCTTGCCGGCGTCGTCCTTGCTGTAGCCGGGGACGAAGATATTGGCATCTTCACGGGCGGAACCCGCCACGACCGTAGCCTCAAGGCCGAGCTCACGGATCTGGGTGGCCAACTTCTCCACCTCGGGCTGTGCCGTCTTCCAGTTTCCGGTTGCTGACGCTTTGACACGGATAGCGTCAATGACGTCCGCGTTGGTGTCGTAACCACGGGCGGCTGCCAGACCGTAGTAATCGGTGATGGCGCCGGCGGACTGGCTGACCAAGCCCGTAGCACTCAGCGATGGCTTCAGTTCCGTGCCCTCAACCTCTTTGCCCTCAGCGTCCTTGGTGAGAGTCATCGGCGTGGGGTCGTAGCCGCCCAAGGGCAGCTTGTTGACGTCCCCGGCAGCTGACTTCACGGCGGCAGGGTCGAAGGTGCCGTACACCATGGGCAGCGGCGTTGCCGGCTTCTTGCCTGTTTCCAGGTCTTCCCGGTATGAGCGCTCCTCCACCGGCTTACGCTGCGTCTGGTCCACGGGCGCACCGAAGGACGACTTCTCCGGCAGACGGTTCACCGTAACCCAGTCCCCCGGTGTGGCGCTCTTATCCGACGCGCCGTTGGAAGCTTCGTCGCCGTCCTTGTACTGGGGCGCTGCGGCAAATGCCGTGCTCCACGTGGCGGGATTGTACAAACCCTGGCTGAAGGAGGCCGTGCTGCCCAGCAATTTGCTGTGGTCGGTTGATCCAGGCCACTCGAGGGCGAATGGGGACTTCGACACGAACGGAAGGTAGTCCTTGTCCAGTGAACGCGTTACCGTGCCCACCTCATTGACTACCTTGCCGCTGGCGTCAAGTTCCTCGATCTTCACTGAGTACTGCAGGTCAAGGGACGTGCCTGAACGGACAATCAGCGGAATGGCTTGGGAGTCCGCAGTCAGCAGGCCGTCGCGCTTGGCCTGCTGGTACTGCGTCATCAGCGGCGCCCAGTGCTTGAGCTTGACGCCCAGGAAATCGGGACCTTCTTCCAACTGGTCCATGCTGAGGCCGGTGGTGAAAAGACTCTCGAAGTGGCGTCCGATAGCGCCCGCGTCACGGGCATCCGCCGGAGGAGCCTTCTCCAGCGGTGCCAGGAAATCTCCTGCTGAGCCCAGCAGCGCCCGCTCAGCGGCAGGGTCGACGGCAACGACGGACTCTGTCACCTCAGGCGCCAGGGGAAGCGCCACGGAGAGATTAAAGAGATTGTGCTCCGAGCCCAAGGCCGGGGCGGGGAACTTGACGCCCGTCTCGCCCTCAGGGCCTGCGATCCGGACGTTGGTGCCGCCCGCCGTCTGCTCCTGGATCAGGCGGCCCTTGCCCAAGGTGCCCTCAGCGCTGGTTTTGAAAAGGGTTTTCTGGTTAGCTCCGTCCGAGCTCGTGGCCGAGGCGGTCAGGCGGTACTTCTTGGGGGAATCAGGCAGTACTGATTCCGCTGCAGGCCACTTGCCCGAATCCATGGCGGATGGATCCCCCGCCGTCACTGCGCCGGCAAGGCCCGCGTTATAGCCCAGGTAGTCCATGGCGTTGAGCCGCGGAGCTTCAAGGTTCTGCGATACACGCGAGACCAGGCTGATGGGCGCGGCCACGGCCGTTTGGCCCATGGTCCGGATCTTCTCCAGCTGCTCAAAGCTGATGCCGCCTTGGCCGTTGGCGATTTCCGGCTGAATCAATGCACCGCCGTCGCCATCTTGTGATTGGTCAGGCTTTGCCTGGACCAGGATGTCGTAGAGTCCCCGCGAGTTCTCGTCCACTGTCCTGTTCAGAGCCGCCTGCGACTGGCTCTGGACGAGGACGGACAAGCACATGGCGACGATCAAAATGGCCGCGGTCAGCAGCAGCACACGGCTTCTGATGAACCTTTGGACGGCGTTCATTGGGCTCCCTGAGACCTTGATTGCGGGCGCGCACACACGCGCCGTGATTCCTCAAAAGACACAGAGGAAGACCGGGCTGTATGTGCAAAAAGTTGTGGCCGGCCTGCTGCCGGGTCCGAATCCCGGACCCAGCCATTGTAAGCAGACCGGCCACTCCTGCGTGCCATGGTGTGTCGCCGGCACGCGAACCTAGCTGATGAAGATCAGTGCTAGTCCTCCAGGTCCACTTCGCGAACCATCTCTGCGCCGATACCGGCCTTGATGGCTTCCAGGACCTGCTGCGGAACCGAGCTGTCGATGGTCAGGAGCGCAAGAACCTGGCCGCCTTCGGTCTGGCGGGCAACCTGCATCCCGCCGATGTTGATGTTGTTCATTCCCAAAATGTGTCCGATGGTGCCAATCACGCCCGGACGGTCGGCGTAGGCCACAACAACCAGGTGCTCGCTGATAGGAATTTCGACGTCGTATCCGTTGACGCCTACGAGCTTCTCCACCTGCTTGGGACCCGTGAGGGTACCGGCAACAGAGATCTGCGAACCATCGCTGAGGGCACCACGGATGGTCAGGACATTGCGGTAGTCCTCGGCGTCGGGGGTGGTGATCAGCCTGGTGTTGATGCCACGCTGTTCTGCGATTACCGGAGCATTCACGTAGGAGACCTGCTCCGTGACCACATCAGCGAAGACGCCCTTCAGCGCAGCCAGTTCGAGTACCTTGACGTCCAGCGCGGCAATTTCGCCGGCCACCTCAACGTCGATCTGGGTGAGGGACGCGTGGGTAAGCGCCGTGAAGATCCGGCCCAGCTTTTCGATCAGCGGTATACCCGGGCGAACATCGGGAGCGATGACGCCTCCGGCAACGTTCACGGCATCGGGAACCAGTTCGCCTGCAAGGGCAAGGCGAACCGACTTGGCCACTGACACGCCGGCCTTCTCCTGGGCCTCATCCGTGGACGCTCCAAGGTGCGGGGTGACAACGACGTTGTCGAGCTCGAAGAACGGCAGGTCGGTGCTGGGTTCCTTGACGAAGACGTCCACGCCGGCGCCCGCGATCTGGCCTTCCTTCAAAGCCGTGTACAGGGCTTCTTCGTCCACCAGGCCACCACGTGCCACGTTGATGACGTACGCCGTTTCCTTCATCTTGCGGAAGGCGTCGGCGCCCAACATGCCTACCGTCTCCGGCGTCTTGGGCATGTGGATGGTGATGAAGTCGGCGTTTTCCAACAGTTCATCCAAAGTTACAAGCTTGACGCCCAACTGGGCCGCGCGTGCAGCCGTGATGTAGGGGTCATAGGCGAGGATTTCGGTTTCGAATCCCTGCAGGCGTGCTGCTACCAGTGCGCCGATACGGCCAAGGCCGATGATGCCGATCTTCTTCTCGAAGAGTTCAATGCCGGTGTACTTTGAGCGCTTCCACTCGCCGTTCTTCAGCGCAGAGCTGGCCTGCGGAATGTGGCGGGCGAGGCTCAGGATGTGGCCCACGGTGAGCTCTGCGGCAGAAACGATGTTGGACGTGGGCGCGTTGACCACCATGACGCCTGCTTGCGTTGCGGACTTGATGTCCACGTTGTCCAGCCCCACGCCGGCGCGGGCGATGACCTTAAGGTTCTTGGCCGCAGCGATGGCTTCGGCATCCACTTGGGTGGCCGAACGGACCAGGACGGCGTCGACGTCGGCAATGGCGGACAGCAGCTGGGAACGGTCGGCGCCGTCGGTCTGTCGGATTTCAAAGTCCGGGCCCAATGCCTCGACTGTGGCGGGCGAAAGTTCCTCGGCGAGGAGGACGACGGGTTTGCTGACTGACACGGGGTGGCACCTTACTTTGGACAACTTTGGACAGAACTGGACAAGGAGCGGATGCGTGGCCCGGGGCACGGCGCCGGGACCAGCCCAGAATATCGAATCCGGGCAGGGTTTCCGGTGCCGGGGAGGGATGTTACGGCCGGGCCGGTAGTTGTTGTGAAGAAGTTCACAGCCCATGAGGCTGGGCAATTCACTGGAGAAACTGGTGTCGGTGGAGAAACGACGACGCCCGCCCGGCTATGTTCTCCGGACGGGCGTCGTAGTGCGCCGGCCGTTAGGCCAGCACCCAAGGATCAGCGGGCTGCGGAACCTTCAACATAGTCAGCGTCCTGCTGCTGCCAGGAGAACAGGGAGCGCAGTTCGCGGCCGACCTCTTCGATCGGGTGCTGCTCTGCCTTGGCACGCAGTTCCTTGAACTCGGTGCCACCGTTGTCCTGGTCGTCGATGAAGCGCTTGGCGAAAGCACCGCTCTGGATGTCGGCGAGGACAGCCTTCATGTTTTCCTTCACCTCGGGGGTGATGACGCGCGGGCCGGAGACGTAATCGCCGTACTCTGCGGTGTCGGAAACGCTCCAGCGCTGCTTGGCAATGCCGCCTTCCCACATGAGGTCAACGATGAGCTTGAGCTCGTGGAGAACCTCGAAGTAGGCGATCTGCGGCTGGTAGCCGGCTTCGGTCAGGGTTTCGAAGCCGTACTGGACGAGCTGGGAAACGCCGCCGCAAAGAACGGACTGCTCGCCGAAGAGGTCGGTCTCGGTCTCTTCGGTGAAGGTGGTCTTGATGACGCCTGCGCGGGTTCCGCCGATTGCCTTGGCGTAGGACTTCGCCAAGTCCCATGCGGAACCCGATGCGTCCTGCTCAACAGCGATGATGTCCGGGATACCGCGGCCGGCTTCGAATTCGCGGCGCACAGTGTGGCCCGGAGCCTTCGGGGCGATCAGGATGACGTCGACGCCTGCCGGAGCTTCGATGTAGCCGAAGCGGATGTTGAAGCCGTGGGCGAAGGCGAGTGCCTTGCCCTCGGTCAGCTTGTCCTTGATGGAGTCGTTGTAGATGGAGCGCTGGTGCTGGTCCGGTGCCAGGATCATGATGACGTCTGCCCATTCGGCGGCATCCGCAACGTTCTTGACAGTGAAGCCTGCGTCCTCTGCCTTGGCGGCCGACTTGGAGCCGTCCTTCAGCGCGATAACAACCTCGACGCCGGAATCGCGCAGGTTCAGTGCGTGGGCGTGGCCCTGGGAGCCATAGCCAACGATGGCTACCTTGCGGCCCTGGATGATCGACAGGTCTGCGTCGTCGTCGTAGAACATTTCAGTCACTTGCGTAACTCCTCTTGAGTGGTTTTTCGATATTGATAGTGGTGCTGCGGTACTGGACGCAACGCTCACGCGGAGCGGAGCGCCCTGTCACTCATGGAGCGGGATCCCCGTCCAACGGCCAAGGTGCCGGACTGCACGATTTCACGGATGCCGAACGGCTCGAGCACTGAAAGCAGCGCGGCGAGCTTCTCGGGGGTACCGGTTGCCTCAATCACCAACGAGTCTGTGGACACGTCGACGACAGCGGCACGGAACAGGTCTGCAGCCTGGGTAACCTGCAGACGTGTCGCGGCATCCGCACGTACTTTGACCAGGATGTGGTCACGTTGTACGGAAGATTCGGAAGTCAGCTCAACAATCTTGATGACGTTGACCAACTTGTTGAGCTGCTTGGTGACCTGCTCGATGAGGTCGCCGTCGGCGTCGACGACAACCGTCATGCGGGACATGCCAGGAACCTCGGTTGGTCCCACAGCCAGGGAATTGATGTTGAACGCGCGCCGGGCGAAGAGGCTGGCCACGCGGGTCAGCACGCCGGGCTTGTCTTCTACCAGAACGGACAGTGTGTGGCGGCTCATGCCTAGTCCTCCTCTTCCCATTCCGGGGTCATGTTGCGGGCAACCTGGATCTGGTCGTTGCTGACGCCCGAAGGCACCATCGGCCACACCATCGAGTTGGGGCTGACGACAAAGTCGATGACCACGGGACGGTCATTGATTTCGAGTGCCTTCTGGATGGTGGCATCGATGTCTTCGTCGCGCTCACAACGCAGTGCAGCACAACCGTAGGCATCGGCCAGTTTCACGAAGTCCGGAATCCGGATGGTGTCGTGGCCTGTATTCAGATCCGTGTTCGAGTAGCGGCCCTCGTAGAACAGCGTCTGCCATTGGCGGACCATGCCCAGCGAGGAGTTGTTGATGATGGCGACCTTGATCGGGATGTTGTTGATGGCACAGGTGGCCAGCTCCTGATTGGTCATTTGGAAGCAGCCGTCACCGTCGATGGCCCAGACCACGCGGTCCGGTTCGCCGACCTTGGCGCCCATGGCTGCCGGAACCGAGTATCCCATGGTTCCTGCACCGCCTGAGTTCAGCCAGGCGTGGGGCCGTTCGTACTTGATGAACTGGGCGGCCCACATCTGGTGCTGGCCAACGCCGGCTACGTAGATGCCTTCGGGACCCGTGAGCTCGCCGATCCGCTTGATCACGCGCTGCGGGGCGGTGAGCCCGTCCTCGGGCTCGGTCCACCCCAGCGGGTACGTGTCGCGAAGATTGCCCAGGAAGGCCCACCACGAGTCCAGGTCCGGGGTCCCGCTCAGTTCAAACTGCGTTTTCACGGCCTCGGTGAGTTCCGGAATGATTTCCTTGACCGAGCCAACGATCGGGACATCGGCCGTGCGGTTCTTGGAGATTTCCGCGGGGTCGATGTCAGCGTGGATGACCTTGGCAAACGGGGCAAAGGTCTTCAGCACGCCGGTGACGCGGTCATCAAACCTGGCACCGAGGGTGATCAGGAGGTCAGCCTGCTGAAGCGCAGTCACGGCGGAGACAGAGCCATGCATGCCCGGCATGCCAACGTGCTGCGGGTGCGAATCAGGGAATGCACCGCGCGCCATCAGGGTGGTGACCACGGGAGCGCCGGTAGCCAGCGCGAGCTCCATGAGCTCTGCTGACGCATGGCCCTTGACCACACCGCCGCCCACGTAGAGGACCGGCTTGCTGGCGGCAGCGATCAACTTGGCAGCTTCGCGGACCTGCTTGTTGTGGCCGCGCACTACGGGGCGATAGCCCGGCAAATCAACCTTCGGCGGCCAGGAGAAGGTCATCTGGCCAACCTGGGCGTCCTTGGCGATATCCACCAGGACGGGGCCCGGACGGCCGGTGGACGCGAGGTGGAAAGCCTCAGCCATGACATGCGGGATGTCATTGGGGTCAGTCACCAGGAACGAATGCTTGGTAATGGGCATCGTGATACCCACGATGTCCGCTTCCTGGAAGGCATCGGTGCCGATGACACCGCTGGAAACCTGGCCGGTGATGGCCACCATGGGCACGGAATCCATGTGGGCGTCCATGATGGCGGTAACGAGGTTGGTGGCACCGGGTCCCGAGGTGGCGATGCAAACGCCAACCCGTCCGGTAACCATGGCGTAGCCTTGCGCGGCGTGGCCGGCTCCCTGTTCGTGACGGACCAGGATGTGATTCATGCTGGAGGCCATCAAGGGGTCGTAGGTGGGCAGGATCGCGCCACCGGGCAAACCGAAAATATCGTCCACGCCGAGTTCTTCGAGCGAACGGACAATTGCTTGCGAGCCGGACATCACCGTTGGGGGTACAACGGTGTTCGGCCCAAGTACAGGAGAGAGAGGTGCAGCAGCGTCGACGACGACGGCCTCAGCCGTACGGTCGACCTTTTCCGGAGCTTTGTGGGCTCCAGCGGACTTTGCAGCCATCAGCGAGGGGCTGATCGGCGATCCTTTGCTCATCGGACTCTTCCTTAGTGGATCTTCAATAGGTGGGTCTTGCTTCGGGGAATAAAAAAACCCCTCAGCCTTCCGGCTCTTAGAGGGGTTTGCGCGTGACGGTTCGTTACCAGTCGGGCTAAGCCACGCGCTTGGTAAGGACGACGATGCCGACGGTAACGAATGTGATCATGCGTTCAGTGTTCCCTCAAAGTGAGATACGTGTCAATCGGGCACTATCGTATCTCACTATTTGGACAGCAATGTCCGCCTGCCGGACTCCGGCCGCCGCACGGCAGCCGGAGTCCGAAGCAGGAACTACCCGCAGTACGCTCCCGTGGAGGCACTGTGGACAAGCTTGGCGTACTTGGCAAGCACGCCCTTGGTGAACTTGGCTGGCAGTGGCTCCCAGCCCTCCTTGCGGGCCTCGAGCTCGGCTTCGTCGACCAAGAGGTCGAAGGAGCGGGCAGCGATGTCAACACGGATGCGGTCGCCGTCCTTCACGAAGGCGATGGGGCCGCCGTCGACGGCTTCCGGCGCAACGTGGCCGATGCACAGGCCCGTGGTGCCTCCGGAGAAGCGGCCATCGGTCAGCAGCAGGACATCCTTGCCAAGCCCTGCACCCTTGATGGCTCCGGTAATGGCCAACATCTCGCGCATGCCGGGGCCGCCCTTGGGGCCTTCATAGCGGATGACCACAACGTCACCCTTGTTGATTTCGCCATTGTCCAACGCGCTGAGGGCGCCCTGTTCGCGCTCGAAGACACGCGCAGTTCCTTCGAAGACGTCAGCATCGAAACCTGCACTCTTCACTACGGCACCTTCCGGAGCCATGGACCCGTGCAGGATGGTGATGCCACCGGTCTTGTGGATGGGGTTGTCCAAGGCACGGAGGATCTTGCCGTCAAGGTCCGGCGGATTGATCGAGGCGAGGTTTTCGGCAAGCGTCTTGCCGGTAACGGTGAGGCAGTCACCATGCAGCAATCCGGCGTCGAGCAGTGCCTTCATGATGACCGGCACGCCACCAATCTTGTCCACGTCGGTCATAACGTAGCGGCCGAAAGGCTTGAGGTCCCCCAGGTGGGGAATTTTGTCGCCGATGCGGTTGAAGTCGTCCAACGTCAGCTCGACTTCGGCTTCGCGGGCGATCGCGAGCAGGTGGAGCACGGCATTGGTGGAGCCGCCGAATGCCATGGTGACGGCGATGGCGTTCTCGAAGGCCTTTTTGGTCATGATGTCGCGGGCCGTGATCCCCAGGCGCAACAGGTTCACTACCGCCTCGCCGGACTTGCGGGCGAAATCATCACGACGGCGGTCGGCCGACGGCGGAGCGGCCGAACCCGGCAGGGACATACCCAAGGCCTCGCCGATGCAAGCCATGGTGTTGGCCGTGTACATGCCGCCACAAGCGCCTTCGCCGGGACAGATGGCTTTTTCGATGCGGGTGAGGTCTTCCATGCTCATTTTGCCGGCGGCACAGGCGCCCACGGCCTCGAAGGCGTCAATGAGGGTGACTTCCTTCTCCGAGCCGTCTTCCAGCTTGACCCAGCCCGGCATGATGGAACCTGCGTAAAGGAACACCGATGCGAGGTCCAGGCGGGCAGCAGCCATGAGCATCCCGGGAAGGGACTTGTCACAGCCGGCCAGGAGCACCGAGCCATCGATGCGTTCGGCCTGCATCACTGTTTCCACGGAGTCGGCGATGACCTCACGGGAAACCAACGAGAAGTGCATTCCCTCGTGGCCCATGGAAATACCGTCCGAGACGGAGATGGTGCCGAACTGCATCGGGAAGCCACCGCCCGCATGGACGCCTTCTTTGGCGCCCTGTGCAAGGCGGTTAAGGGAAAGGTTGCAGGGGGTAATTTCGTTCCACGAACTGGCAACACCAATTTGGGGTTTGGCGAAGTCGTCGTCTCCCATGCCCACCGCACGGAACATGCCACGGGCAGGCGCCGCGTGAATGCCGTCGGTCACCACCCGGCTGCGGGGTTTGATGTCCGGCGTGTTGTCCGTCGCAATTCGGGTGGTGTCACTCATGGTCCAAAGTCTATGTGTACCAGGCGGCTGCGAACGTTGATGCACGCCGGGTTAAGCCCAAACTGCCGAATGTTGCGATTTTTCGGCCACCCTGCCCCAAACGAAGGTCCGTGCCTCGAATGGCCTGCGCCTCAAACGTTGGGGCGTGTCTCATTGAGTTCCTTGGCAATGGATTCAGCTTCGCTCTTGAGCATATCCAGGACACTTGCAATGGTGGCCCGCGCGGCAACTTCCTGCCGCGACAAAGCCACGATGCTTCTGCTTGCTTTGACCCCTGTAAGTGGCCGGAGAACGAGTCCCCGCCGCGCACTTGCCCGGGCCGTGTATCGAGGCAGAAGGCAGATGCCATGGCCCGCGCCCACCAGAGCCTCAAGCACCCTCAAATCCGGATATCGCTGACCCCTCAGGGCCTGCCTGCCTGCATGGAGTTCGATCTGGCGAAGCACCGTGTCGAACGGGAAGCCCTCCGGGACCCCGATCCACGGGTAATCAACAACGTCCTGGGGGCTGAGCCGGACTTTTGCGGCCAAGGGATGACCGGCCGGCATGGCGACGTCCAGGGCTTCCTCCAGGAGCGGCACCACGGTCAGGCCCCGCCGGGCGAAAACTTCCGGCCCGTCCACGCTGTGCGCCAGCACAATGTCGTAGTCCGCCACCAAGGGAGCGAAATGGGCGGTTCCCGGATCCTCGAAATGTGCATCGAAAGTCAGACCATCCACGGAGGAGACCCGGTGCAGGACACCTGGGAGGAGCATTTCCGCAGCGCTGGGAAAGAAAGCAGCAGAAACACGTGTTTGCCAACCCTTCCGGTAGGTGTCAATGGTGGACTCGGCCCGGGCCATGGCTGTGGCTATATCCGCTGCTGCTGCCGCCATGGCCAGCCCTGCTTCGGTCAACTGAACGCCCCGGCCCACTTTCTCCACAAGGACAACACCGATCTCGGCCTGTAGCGTTTTCAGCTGCTGTGATACCGCCGAGGCTGTGACATTCATGGCCTCGGCGGTGGCGCCAACACTTTGCCGGTCCGCCAATTCGCGCAGAATCTGCAGCCTTTTGAAGTCCATGGAGCCAGACTAGGCGACTCCCGAAGAATTGCCTGCCCGCGAATTATCCCGGCCCGCAATTAGTAAGGCAACTGACATTTCGGGCAAACCGGCAGGTCAAACGCTGGACAGCCCATAAGCAGGCACGTAACGTCGGCATTACCACGAGCTTCACCCCAGTGAGCAGAAGGGCTTCCACCATGGACTGGTTAATTTGGGTCATTGTCATTGTTTTGGTCGTCGCAATTGTTTGGTGGCTAATGAACCGCAACAAGGCAGGAAACGTCCATACCACCCCAAGCCAGGCTCCCGCCGATGAACGCCTTTCCGGGACAACCAGCACCACGGCCCCGGCAGCGATGGAGCCCAGTAACACAGCTTCCATGCCTGACCCTGGTGCAACGGCAGCAGGTGTGGCCGGCCTGGCCGGGGTAACCAACCTGGGCAAGACCGCCGCCGAAGGCAGCGGCCCGACTGTCGACGAACCAAGGGTTGCCGAACCCGACATTGCCGAACCGGACGTCGCCGAACCCGGACCTTCCGAAGAAATCCACGGCGCCTCCCCTGTCACCCATGACATGCAAGCCGAGCCCCGCACCGCCGTCGACGACTCACCACCTGTTGTAGCCTCAGACGCTCAGCCGGCCACGACACCCGGATTGACCGTGGCCGAACCAGTCATCGCACCCCCCGCGGTGGCCGAACCCGTGATTGACGAACCAGTGGTGGCCGAACCCGTGGTGGACACGGACGCGAAGGTCCACGCCGCAGACGCCGGTGACATGGACGCCGGTGACGTGGACGACTGGGACACAGGTGCTTCCGCTGCCGCCTCCAAGGAGGCAGCAGATAAGGCTGAGTGGGAGTCTTCCTGGACAGACGGAAGCGGCACCCCTGTCCATCATCACGAGTACACCGATGCCCACTCACCCACCCTGCCGGGAGCAGAGTCCGCAGCGGCCGAGGATTCGGCGGCCTCTGGTCACCTGGCCGTCGAGCATCCCTACGGCACCGGATCATCCAGCGCCCCAGGGGATGCGTATCCGGTCAAGGCTGACGCCTCGGCCATGACCTACCACGACGAGGACACGGCAGGGTACGACGACGCTGCTGCCGATGTGTGGTTTGAGTCTTCCGCGCACGCAGAGGCTGCCGGCTTCCGCCCACCCCGCCGCAGCAGGCACTGAGAAGAACACGCGCTGGGAAGAACGCGCGGGCCAGACATGCAGGCAGGCAGGAACATGGGCAGGCGCTCTCCGGAACGGCGTGATCGCCTCATGCGCGCCTCCGCGCTTGTCCTGCTCTTGTCGCTAACGGGATGCACGGACAGTCCGTCGTCGCCGGGCACCGCGGCAACACCCAACGCGTCGGCGACCCAGGAGGGGACACCCGCTTCAGGGACGTCCGCCCCCGGAAGCAGCCAAACGACGCCCGCGTCGCCGCGGATCCCGGAAGTCGCTCAAAAGCTCGACGTCGGACTGCAACTGCCATGGTCGGTGGTCTTCCTGCCAAACGGCACAGCTGTGGTCTCCGAGCGCGACTCCGCCCAGGTCAAGAGCATCCGAAACGGCGAGGCCACCACCATAGGCGAAGTGTCCGGCGTCGACCCCGGCGGAGAAGGCGGATTGCTCGGACTGGCCCTCTCACCTGACTTCGCAACGGACCGGTGGCTGTACGCATACTTCACTTCGCCGAGCGACAACCGGATTGCGCGGATGAAGTTGACTGAGGACTCTGGTGGTCAATTGGCCTTGGGCGAGGCTGAAGTGATCTTCTCCGGGATGTCCAAGGCCTCAACCCATAACGGTGGTCGAATCCGTTTTGGCCCGGATGGGTTCCTGTACGTGGGCACCGGCGATTCCCAGCGCCGGGAGCAACCCCAGGATACAAACGCCCTGGGAGGCAAAATCCTTAGGCTTACTGCGGAAGGACGCCCGGCGCCGGGTAATCCCTTCGGCGATAACGCTGTCTACAGCTATGGGCACCGTAACGTGCAGGGCCTGGCGTGGGACAGTGACGGACGCCTCTGGGCCAGCGAATTCGGGCCGGACGTGGATGACGAACTGAACCTGATCACCCCGGGCGGCAACTACGGTTGGCCTACCGTGACCGGCGCGCCGGGCAGAAGCGGGCTGATCGATGCGAAGGTCGTCTGGCCCTCAACGTCGGACGCCTCACCGAGCGGACTCGAAATCGTGGATGGCATTGCCTACACCGGTGCGCTTCGTGGTCAAAGACTGTGGGCGGTTCCCCTTGAGGGTGAGAACGCGGGCACTCCTGTGGCCTATTTCACAGGACAATACGGGCGGCTCAGGGACGTAGCCCGAGCTCCAGACGGCACCCTCTGGGTTATCAGCAACAACAGAAACCCTGATTTCGCGGTGATTCTGAAGGTTGGGCCGTGACACCGCAGGCGACGAGGTGCCGATTTCCCTCTTCGGCGGAAGTCGTGTAGAGTTACATGTCGTTGCGGAGATCGCCGGGGAAAGAAAAGCTTCCGGGTTTGATCAGAATCAACAGCTGCACCTCTAGCTCAACTGGCAGAGCAATTGACTCTTAATCAATGGGTTCCGGGTTCGAGTCCCGGGGGGTGCACCAAGCAAAAGGCCTTGGAGTGAATCTCACTCCAAGGCCTTTTTTGTTGTTCAATACTCTTTTCGGGTCAATCAAATGGCGTTCATCACGCATTGCGCCTTTTGGTCTCCAACAGTCAAATAGTGGTGTAGAGTTATTTGTCGTTGCGGAGGTCAACGGGGAATGTGAATTTCCCGAATAAGCCGAAACAATAGCTGCACCTCTAGCTCAACTGGCAGAGCAATTGACTCTTAATCAATGGGTTCCGGGTTCGAGTCCCGGGGGGTGCACCACAGAGGAAAGGCTCCGGATCGTAGATACGATCCGGAGCCTTTCTGTATTCCATCTGTTTCCATGCCGGGGCTTCGCAACTTAAACCCCGGCCACAGGCTTCGGTCAGACTTGAGGCAGGTCGGTGTCAACCTGGTGCGATTCCGGCGCCGGCAGCCCGGCAAGGCCCCTGACAACGATCCGAAGCTCCTCGCGGAGGCGGGCGGTGTCCACGGCAACGGGCGACAAGACATCCTGCTCAAGCTTTACTGCTTCTGCAAGCGCTGCAATACCGGCGTCGGTAAGGGTCACCACGTGACTTCTGCGGTCGGAATCACTGCGTTGCCGGGTGACATGCCCGTGCAGCTCAAGCCTCGCCAGGGTGGTCCCCATTGTTTGGGCCTTGACCCGCGCAACTTCGGCCAAAGCCGCCTGCGTAATGGCACCCTTGGCAGCCAATACCTGCATGGCAATGACACCGGCGTGGGTCAGGCCGATGGACTTCAATTTTTCGTTCCACGAGATTTCCACCAGGCGTGCAGCTGTCGAAAGCAATCGGGTGGTGGGCCATCTCTCCATATCTGGCATGCCGACAGTATATGCGCGGAAGCGGTGAGGACGCGGCTTCTCCTACTAAACTGGGAAATCGCGATCACTGGCAAGGAGCACATTTTGGCTGAACGACTTATCCCGGGAGACATCGCCCCGGACTTCACACTTCAGGACGAAACCGGCAAGAGCATGAGCTTGGGGGACCTCCGGGGACGGAAAACCATCCTCTATTTCTACCCGGCCGCTTCCACTCCCGGATGCACCAAGGAAGCCTGCGATTTCCGCGACACGCTCGGATCACTGCAGGCTGCAGGGTACGAAGTGGTGGGAGTCTCCCCCGACCCCGTCAAGACACTTGCCAAGTTCAGTGAGGAAGAACAACTGACCTTCCGCCTCCTCTCGGACGAGGACCACTCCGTTGCCGAAGCGTATGGGGCCTGGGGCGAGAAGAAGAACTACGGCCGCAGCTATATGGGGCTGATCCGATCCACCTTTGTGGTCGATCCCGATGGAAAGCTCTCCCTGGCGCAATACAACGTACGCGCTACGGGGCACGTGGCCAAGCTCCGGCGGGATCTCAAGCTGGACAAGTAGCGGGTACACTGGAGGCCGGTATATGGCATCGACCGTCCAACCCGGCGGTTCGTTAGCCAGCCAGCGCGAGTGGTGAAATTGGCAGACACGCAGGATTTAGGTTCCTGTGCCTTCGGGCGTGGGGGTTCAAGTCCCCCCTTGCGCACAGATATGTGAATACCCCCGGTTGCACGACCGGGGGTATTTTTCTCCTCAAGCCGCGGGGGGCCATCCTGAGGTGCGCTGGGAAGTGCACTCAGGACGTTCAACTAGACTGGAATGCGGTCTGGCCGAAGCCGGCCACAGCACTTCCAACCGGCTTGAGGGGACAAGAGTGGCAAGCAGCAAAATGCGGCACCTAAGCATTCAGTTCGGAGCTGCCGTACTGGCTTTGGGACTGGCAGGGTGCACAGGAACACCCGGCCCCGCACTGTCTACATCCACCAGCAACTCCCCCGCCGTTGAACCTTCGGCAACTTTCAATTTCGGCACGGCGTCCATGCCCTTGGGCCTCGATCCTGCAGTCACCGCCGATTCCGAGTCCTACCGTGTCACCCGTCAAGTCCTCGAAGGGCTCGTGGGGGTAGACGGTGAGACAGGGCAGACCACTCCCCTCCTCGCCACTGAGTGGAAAGACAGCAACAACGGGCTGAGCTACGACTTCACGCTCCGCTCCGACGTGACATTTCACGACGGCACTCCACTGGACGCAACCGCAGTATGCGCCAACTTCAACCGCTGGTTCACCTTCCCCGAGGACCTCCGAAAGCAGGCCCCCGGGATTTCGTTCCAAAGCGTATTCAAGGCTTACTCGGACCAGCCGGTGTTCTCCATCTTCAAAGACTGCAAAGTGGTCTCGGCCAGCGACGTCCGGATCAATCTGACGCGTCCCTTCACGGGATTCCTCCAGGCGTTGACACTGCCGGCCTTCGCAATCTCCTCCCCGACCGCTCTGCAGGCACAGAAAGCCAACGTCCTTGACCAGGTCCGGAATGGCCAGGCCATGTCCAGCTACGCCGGCCATCCCGTGGGTACGGGCCCGTACGAGTTCACTGGCTGGGACGAGAAGAAACTCACCCTGTCCAGCTACAAGGGCTACTGGGGCAACAGGGGACAAATAGCAACCATCAACTTCGTCCCCTACGATCGCGCGGAAACCCGTCAGCAGGCCCTGCTGGACGGCAAGATCGACGCCTATGATCTTGTGACCTCCGGAACCTTTGACCAATTGGTCAAGAAGGGTGTCCAGATCATCCAGCGCGACCCGTTCTCGGTGATGTACCTCGGCATCAACCAGGCTGTGGCACCGTTGGAAAAGCCTGAGGTCCGCCAAGCGATAGAAATGGCGATCGACAAGGAAGCGTTGATCCGAAAGTTCTTCATCGACAACACCGCGCAGGCTTCCCAGTTCGTGCCGCCCAAACTAAGTGGCTTCAACAACAATGCTCCCTCGTTGGGATACAACCCGGAGAAGGCCAAAGAGCTCTTGAAGAAGGCCGGCTATAAGGGCGAAGAACTGAAGTTCTACTACCCGCTCAACGCCACACGGGCCTACATGCCCACGCCGGAAAAGATCTACGCCGAACTCAGCCGCCAACTCGTGGCTGTCGGCTTCAACATCAAGCCGGTTCCCATCGATTGGGAAGACGGCTACCTCCAGCGGGTCCAATCGGCCGGTGACCGCGGCCTGCACCTGCTCGGTTGGAATGGCTCCTACGCGGACGCGGACAACTTCCTGGGACCCTTGTTCGGCGAATCACGCGCCGAGTTCGGCTACGCAGACTCGGAAGTCTTCCACAAGATAGAACGCGCGCGGGCCATGCCCGAAGGCGACGACCGCAACACCCAGTATCAAGCCATCAACGCAGAGATCGCGGCGTCGGTACCGGCTGTGCCCATCGCCTTCCCCATCTCTGCCCTGGCGCTGTCCAACAAGGTGGAAAGCTACCCGGCTTCCCCGGTCCTCAACGAAGTTTTCACAAACGTCCGCCTAAAGCCTTGACGATTCCCCGCAATTTCAGTATTGAGTCTGCGCGGGGATATTCTGTGACAGCCAGTGCCGCCGCTAACGGAGATTGATCGTGACCTTCATTTCCAAGACTCAACATGCCGACGTCGTCCTTATTGGCGGTGGAATCATGAGTGCCACCCTTGGTGCGTTCATCAAGCAACTTGAACCCACCTGGACCATCTCCCTCTTCGAAAGACTCGACGAAGCAGGGCTCGAAAGTTCCGGACCATGGAACAACGCCGGCACCGGCCATGCTGCGCTGTGTGAGCTTAACTACTCTCCCGCTGCAAAAGACGGTTCCGTAGACCCCTCCAAGGCCCTGCACATCAACGAGCAGTTCCAGCTTTCCCGCCAGTTCTGGTCCCACTTGGTGGACAGCAACGTGATCGGGTCCCCCAAAGGTTTCATCAACACCGTCCCGCACATGAGCTTCGTCATTGGCGATGACCACGCGAACTTCCTGAAGACCCGGTACGAGGCCCTGAAGCCCAACACGCTGTTCCGCAGCATGGAGTACACCGAGGACCAGGACAAAATCGCCAAGTGGGCCCCCTTGATCGTCAAGGGCCGCGACCGCAAGCAGCGCGTGGCCGCAACCCGCGCTTCGGAAGGCACCGACGTCGATTTCGGCGCCTTGACCCGCGAACTGACCGGCTACCTGCAAAGCAGCGGCGCCGAGGTCAACTACGGACACGACGTCACCAACATCCACCGCGCAGCAGGTGGTGGATGGGACCTCTCCATCAAACACCCCAAGTCCGGCGAGCACGGCCGCATCCACGCGAAGTTCGTCTTCGTTGGAGCGGGCGGCGGTGCCCTCCACCTGCTACAGGCCTCGGGGATCCCCGAGAGCAAGGGATACGGCGGCTTCCCCGTGTCCGGCCAGTTCTTCCGCTGCACGGATGACGCCATTACCTCCCAGCACAGCGCCAAGGTCTACGGCCAGGCGTCCGTTGGCGCTCCGCCCATGTCCGTTCCGCACCTGGACACCCGCTACGTGGACGGCAAGCGTTCCCTCCTCTTTGGCCCGTACGCGGGTTTCTCCACCAACTTCCTGAAGACCTCCAGCTACCTGGACCTTCCGCTGTCCATCCGGCCGGGAAACATCATTCCCATGTTGGCCGTAGCCAAAGACAACATGGACCTCACCGCCTACCTCATCAAGGAGGTTGCCAAGCGGCATGAGGCCAAGGTGGAGGCCCTGCGTGAGTACTACCCCGAAGCAGCCGGGAACAACTGGGAACTGATCACCGCCGGCCAGCGTGTACAAATCATCAAGAAGCACCCTCAGAAGGGTGGCGTCCTGCAGTTCGGCACTGAAGTCATTGCTTCCCGCGATGGTTCCATCGGCGCCCTGCTGGGCGCTTCTCCGGGTGCTTCAACCGCCGTGCCCATCATGATCGAACTGTTGCAAAAGTCGTTCCCCAAGAACTTCAAGGGATGGCAGTCCAAGCTCAAGGACATGATGCCGGGCTACGGCGTCAAGCTCAACGAGAATCCGGACCTGGCCGCGGAACTGGAAGCAAGCACCGCCAGGTCGCTGCAATTGGAAGTGGCCAACGCCATCCAGAGCTAGGCCACACCCGGGGCTGCGGCCGGTTCCCGTCAGTCGAATCGTTACGTAGACCGCAGGAGTCAATGCAATGTTCCGCTTGGCCAAACTGTCCCTGGGAAACCGGGCCCTGATCGCGCTGATCACCGTCTTTGCGGCGGTGTTCGGCGTGATCACCATGGGGTCGCTCAAGCAGGAACTCATTCCTTCCATCGAGTTCCCGCAGATCACAGTGGTGACCTCCATGCCCGGCGCCTCCCCGGAGGTTGTGGACAAGCAGTTGAGCCAGCCGTTGGAAACAGCCCTGAACAGTGTCGAGGGTCTGGAATCCACCACATCGACGTCCCGCAACGGCGTTTCGCAGATCACCATGGTGTTCACGTACGGCTCCAACCTGGACCGGGCACGCAACCAGATTGACCGGGCGATCTCCAACGCCAAGCGGGTGCTGCCGGCCGACGTCGAACCCCAGTCCATCGCCGGCAACATCAGCGACTTCCCGATCGTCTATTTGGCGGTGTCCTCGGACAAACCCCTGAGCGAGCTCAACGCTGACCTCCTGCGACTCAGCGTGCCCCGGTTGCAGAAGATCGACGGCGTCCGCGGCGCCGATGTGACCGGCGGTTCCAGCCAACACATCCTGATTCAGCCCCGCCCCGCGGACCTCGCAACTACAGGGGCTTCGGTTCAGTCCATCAGCAATGCGTTGAAAAACAACGGCACCCTGGTTCCTGTCGGCACCATCGAGGATCAAGGCAAGACCCTGTCCCTCCAGCTCGGCAGCCCCGTGGATTCCCTCGACATCATCAAGGGACTTCCTTTGGCCGGTGCCAAGGGTGCTGCAACCATCGGGGCCGTGGCCGACGTCAGCATCGAGGACGACGCCGCTACTTCCATCACCCGCACCAACGGCAAGCCCACCCTGGCGCTGTCCGTCACCAAAAAGCCCGAGGGCGATACGGTGGCGATTTCGCATGCGGTGCGGGACGCCGTCGGCCCCATGGAAGACGAGCTCGGCAACAACGCGACCTTCACACCGGTATTCGACCAGGCACCTTTCATTGAGAAGTCCATCAAGGACCTCACTACGGAAGGGCTCCTTGGCCTGGGCTTCGCTGTCGCCGTCATCCTGGTTTTCCTGATGTCCGTGCGCTCCACCCTGGTCACGGCCGTTTCCATCCCGTTGTCCCTGCTGATCACCTTCATCGGCATCTCCGCCACAGGTTATTCGCTGAACATCCTTACCTTGGGCGCCCTCACCATTGCGATCGGGCGCGTGGTGGACGATTCCATCGTGGTCATCGAGAACATCAAGCGGCACCTCAGCTACGGCGAACACAAGCTGACAGCCATCCTGACGTCCATCCGGGAGGTGGCCGGGGCCATCACGGCTTCCACGCTGACCACTGTGGCCGTGTTCCTCCCCATCGCTTTCGTGGGCGACCTCGCCGGTGAGCTGTTCCGTCCCTTCGCCTTGACCGTGACCATCGCGCTGTTGTCGTCACTCTTGGTTTCCCTGACGATCGTTCCGGTCCTGGCCTACTGGTTCCTGTCCTCCCCCGGGAAAGGCCCTGAAGCACAGGCATCTGCCAAGGAAGCTGCCGAGAAGGCCAAGGAAGCCGAACAGCGGAGTCGCCTACAGCGCGGCTACCTTCCCATTCTTGCGAAGACGCAAAAGCACCCGGTCATCACCCTGTCTGCGGCAGCGCTGGTGCTGGTGGCGACCATCGCCGTCTCGCCACTTCTGGCCACCGACCTGCTGGGCCGTTCCGGAGAGAACAGCATGACGGTGCGCCAGGTCCTTCCGCCTGGCACCAGCCTGCAGGCCACCAGCGATGAGGCGTCCAAGATTGAGGTATCCCTCAAGGGCATCGAGGGTATCAAGGACGTGCAGGTCACTTCAGGGAATGCCCAAACGGGTTTCGCTGCCCTGACGTCAACCGGGTCCTCCAACTCAACGTTCACCATTGTCACCGACGAGAAAATAAATCAAGGCAAACTCCAGGACGAGGTCCGCTCCAAGCTGGAGGGGGCCGCCGGAAAAGTCACTGTGGGATCCCAGCAAGGTGGATTCGGTACTTCCTCTACTGTGGACATCACCATCAGGGCAGCCAACTCCGCAGACCTGCAGACAGCAAGCGATGCCATGGTGAAGGCCATGGAAGGCGTCCCGGGCAGCTCGGAAGTCGCCACGAACCTCGCTTCAAAGCAGTCGGTGGTCCAGGTTCGCGTTGACCGGGCAAAGGCTGTCGCAGCAGGACTGACGGAAGAGCAGGTAGGTGCCTTCCTCGCATCCACGGTAAGCCCCATTCCGGCCGGTACCGTCCGGATCGAAACCAATGACTACCCGGTGCAGATCGGCGAGGGCACGCGCTTCACCAGCATTGCCGCAGTACGTGCGCTCCAGCTCCCAACGGCCCGCGGTGGCGTCGCGCTGGAGACGATTGCCGCCGTCGAGCAGGTTGATACCCCCGTATCCATCACCAGCAGCAATGGGCAGAAGACCGCGAGGGTGACTGTGACGCCTTCCGGCTCCAACCTTGGCAGCGTCAGCGCCGCAGTGCAGGAAAGGCTGGCAGCTGTGGAACTGCCCGCGGGGGTCACGGCGACTATCGGCGGTGCCACCACACAGCAGGCCGAGTCCTTCCGCCAGCTGGGCCTGGCCCTCCTGGCAGCCATCGCGATCGTCTACGTGATTATGGTGGCCGCGTTCAAATCACTCGTGCAACCGCTCATCCTGTTGGTCTCTGTACCCTTCGCTGCCACAGGCGCAGTGGGTCTGCTGTTGGTGACAGGCGTTCCGTTGGGCCTGCCGTCACTGATCGGCATGCTGATGCTGGTGGGCATCGTGGTCACCAACGCCATCGTGTTGATCGACCTCATCAACCAATACCGCAAACCACATGACGGCAGTCAGGGCATGAACGTTGCCGATGCCATCACACACGGTGCACGGCAGCGCCTGCGTCCCATCCTCATGACCGCATTGGCCACCGTTTTCGCCCTGACTCCCATGGCGCTGGGCCTCACGGGTGGCGGCGGGTTCATCTCGCAACCACTGGCAATCGTGGTGATCGGTGGACTGGTTTCATCCACTGCCTTGACGCTGGTTCTGGTCCCGGTTCTTTACAAACTTGTGGAGGGCCGCCGGGAGAAGAAAGAGTTGCTGAAGGCCCTGCAGGACAAGCCGACGACGAAACGTGACGACGGACCCGGCGGCACTGACAGCAGCGGTGCCTCCAGCAACGGATCGGGCGAGTTCCAAGACTGGACCACTGGAATGATCCCCCGCGTTACGGGCCGCCGCGCGGCGCACAATCCCGGAGAATAGCAAGCTCCCCAGCACACTAACCTTCGATGGGCAGGGCCGGGAACAATTCCCGGCCCTGCCCTGTTACAGGTATCGATACATGCAAATGCATCTAGTTTTGAGGTACACTGTTTACAGAGCCCGGGACCTCGGGCAGGGAGAAAGGCACATCATGCAGATCGGCGTATTCAGCGTCAGCGATATCACCACTGACCCCACCACGGGCCGCACGCCCACGGAAAACGAACGCATCAAGGCCTCCGTTGCCATTGCCAAGAAGGTCGAAGAAATCGGCATGGACGTCTACGCCCTTGGCGAGCACCACAACCGGCCCTTCTTCTCCTCCTCGCCCACCACCACCCTGGCTTACATCGCAGCCCAGACCGAGCGCATCACGCTGTCCACGGCCACCACCCTGATCACCACCAATGACCCGGTCAAGATCGCCGAAGACTTCGCCATGCTCCAGCACCTCTCCGATGGCCGAGTGGATCTGGTCCTCGGCCGTGGCAACACAGCGCCGGTGTACCCCTGGTTCGGCAAGAACATCCAGGACGGCATCGAACTCGCCATTGAGAACTACAGCCTGCTCCGCAAACTGTGGGATGAGGACACTGTCAACTGGTCCGGGAAGTTCCGCACACCCCTGCAGAACTTCACGTCTACACCGCGGCCTCTCGACGGCGTGGCCCCCTTCGTGTGGCACGGCTCCATCCGGACGCCGCAGATCGCAGAAGTTGCCGCTTACTACGGCGACGGTTTCTTCGCCAACAACATCTTCTGGCCCAAGGAGCACTACCAGCAGCTGATCGGCCTGTACCGGGAGCGCTACGAGCACTACGGACACGGCAAGGCAGACCAGGCAATTGTTGGCCTTGGTGGTCAGTTCTTCATGAGGAAGAACTCGCAGGACGCCGTCAAGGAGTTCCGCCCGTACTTCGACAACGCGCCGGTCTACGGGCACGGACCGTCCTTGGAGGACTTCACCTCGCAGACCCCGCTGACAGTGGGCAGCCCGCAGGAAGTCATCGAGAAGACGCTGACATTCCGCGAGGCCTTCGGTGACTACCAGCGGCAACTTTTCCTGATCGACCACGCCGGCCTGCCGCTGAAGACCGTGCTGGAACAGTTGGACCTCTTCGGCGAAGAAGTCCTGCCGGTACTCCGCAAGGAATACGCCGCCGTGAAGCCAGCGCACGTGCCTGACGCACCGACGCACGCCTCACGCGCCGCCGCCGCGCTGGAAGCCACGGTCAGCGAATCCGCTACCGCTGGTGCTGCGGGGCAGGACGCCTGATGTCCAGCCCCTCGGCGTCCTCCGCCGTTCGCCTCGCCGCCGAAACCTGGGAGTCGTTGTTCCGCTCCCAGGTGGCGGTGATGCGGAAGCTGCAGTCGGGACCGGCCTTCAAGACACTGCCCGTCAAGGAATACGATGTCCTCTTCACGTTGTCCAAATGCCCTTCGGGCCAACTTCGGCTCAATGAGATCAACGACAAAGTCCTGCTGAGCCAGTCCAGCTTGAGCCGCTTGGTGGACCGTTTGGAGAAGCGCGGTTTGGTGGAAAGAACAACAGCGCCCGACGACGGCCGCGGAGTCCTGCTCTCACTCACCGAAGCGGGCAGTGAACTTCAAAAGACCATCGGCCGCGAACATGTCCGGGACATCGCGCACCTGGTGGCGCCTGCGCTCACAGCTGAGGAACAGCGGGAGCTTTTGCGGCTGACCGAGAAGCTCCGCGCTTCGGTGGCGGGACACTAACGCAAGCTGATGAGCTCCCGGGGGTCCTCCACCGGGAGCTCTCCGTTTACCGACGCACTGACCTTGAGTGTTTTCAAGGTCAGGCTGCCGCCCACGGTGGACAGGAACGCGGTATCCGATGAATCGCGTCCGGCAGTGATGCGGAGCATGGATTCGCGGGGAGCCAGTCCGGTGGGGTCGATGATGTGCCAGGCTCCGTTGATGTGTGCCTCGGCAACAGCATGGAAATCCATGGGACTCAGCCCTGGAGCGTACACCGCCGCCAGGCGCGCAGGAACGTCCTTTGACCTCAACAGGGCGATGGCGAGGTGGGCGAAGTCCCGGCACACACCTTTGCGGTGAAGCAAGGTTTCCACGGCTCCGTCAGTTCCCCGCGACGAACCGCTGACGTAGCGCAATTCCCCGTTCACCCAGTTGCGTACCGCTTGGAGCAGTTCGGCACCTTGCAGGCTGCCGAACTCGGCATAGGAAGTAGGCAGCAGCCTGTCTGACTCCGCGTACCGGCTGGGCCTGACGTACCTGATGAGCTCCATCGGGCTGGACGTATCAGGCTCTCCATAGCCATGAACCGTTGCCCGGTAGTCCACCGTCACCTCACCGGGCTCAGTGAACTCCAGGTAGTGGAAGCGGCCGCCATGGTGGTCGCTGAGTTCGGCAAAGGGAACCTCAGCACCATCCTTGGTGATGGACAGGGTTTCCTCCACTGCGTCGTAGCCATGGTTGTTAGCCACGGCTACGGCCATAGCCACCTTGGTGTTGGCTGCAGTCTTGAAAACGAGCGAGGCAGCAACATTGCGTTCCATTGATCTCCGGGGTGGGTTGCGGCGGGCATCCCCATCGCCGCCGTATGTGTGAATCAGCCAATCGCAGGGCTACAGATTGACCTTCAGAGACAGTAGCATCCGCTGGACATTGGCGAATTCAGATCCGTGGACCGCGTACTTCGCGGCCAGGTCCAGAGTATCGAAAGCCTTGGCCGGGGCCACCTTCTCGTCCGCGGCGAAGGCATGGATCGCCAGGACGTCGCCAAAGGAGATATCGCCCTTTCCGGCAGGGCCGAGCACCCTGTTCCTCAGTTCGCAGGACTGCCCGTCCACACCAGCCACCATATTGGTGATGCCGTAGGAGCCGAAAAATTTGTAGCCTTGGACCACACGGAAAACCACGCGCGGATCAATGGTGTCCGGGCCATCCGAGTGCGGGACGTCCAAGGGCACGCTGCTGATTACTACGTACGGGCGGGCCTGCCCGGCGGGGCATGCAACGGGCGCAGCCGAAGGCAGGCCTGTCTGGAGGGTGGCGATGTAGCGTCCTTCAGCATCCTTGACCTCCACCTTCACGGCATGGGCCAGCGAGCCTGCCTCCGGCGTCACCGACTGCGCTATCCACTCCTGCGGTAGCTCAAAGCTGACGGTTTTGGCGGAGTCCGCGTACGTCTTCCAGGACACCGCCGTTGCGCCCGGACTGGGTTCCGCGCTGGCCGAGGCGCTGCCGCCTTCGCTGGGGGCTTCGGAAGGCGAGCCTGCCGCGGAGGCCGTTGCCGGCGTCGTGCTTTCCGCAGTACCGGTCCCTGATTCCGAGGTGTTGGGCTGGGAGCTGGCCGTCGAGGTTACTTGCGGGCCTTTGTTCTCAGCGGAGCAGGATGTTGTGGCCGCGAGTACGGAACCAGCCAGTACCACGGCTGCGACCCGCATCGGAATGCGGTGCAGGTTCAGGATGCCCTTCATGAGCCCAGCCTAGCTGCGGCGATCCCGCGACACGCACAGGACTAGGCTGAGGGTATGGCTCCCGATCAGCAGGACTATTTCGAGGACGACATCCCCACTATGTCAGCGGTTGATATTGCCGACTGGCGCCTGCGGACGTTCGCTCTCTACGACAAGGTGCGTCAGCTCGCAGCCACCAACCCGTTCGACGCGCATGTCTTCTGGCGGCAGGAACGGGACCTGATGTTCGCTACCCATCCTGCTTCAGCGCTGACCGCGGAAATGAAAGCCTCATTTTCCGGGCTGCGGACCGCTGATTACGATCCCTCCTTCCGAATGTACGCCGCCTTGTCCCCCGACGGAGCCGGCCAGGAGATGAACGTCGAAACAGGGACTGACGGCGTAGTGCCTTTTACAAGGATCGGCACCCTCGAGCTACCCGGGCTGGGCTCCTTGGCGGCCTGGCGGCTACGCAGCTATGGTGGCGGCATCTTCGTGCCCTTCCGTGACTCGACTGCCGGCAAAGAGGGCGGAACCTACGGAGCGGGAAGATATCTGCTGGACACAGTCAAAGGCTCGTTCCATGGGACGCGGGAAACCGGCGCCGGGCAAGAGCTCGTGCTGGACTTCAACTTTGCGTACAACCCGTCGTGCGCCTACAACGAAGCTTGGGCGTGCCCGCTGGCTGGACCAGCCAACCGATTGGCGGCAGAAGTACCTGTGGGAGAACTTTACCTGGGCTAGCCGAACAGCCCACCCGGGCCAAAAACCGCGAGCGCCGCAACGGCGGCCAGTATTGTCAGGGGCGCCACGATCAGGCCGAAGAGCGCGTATCCCCTCCACTTGACCAGCACGTTCATGCGCACCAACCGGTCGTGCCATAACAGGGTGGCCAGTGATGCCCACGGCGTGATCAAGGGCCCCGCGTTGACTCCCACAAGAAGGGCAGCCATCCTCTCAGGGTTTCCTGCCAGTGGTTCGGCCAGCAGGTAGGCGGGGAGGTTGTTGACCACATTGGAGCCCAGGGCTCCCGTCATGGCCAGTCTCAATAGTTCAAGGAACCCATCCCCTTGCCCCGCCACTTGGCCAAGAAGCACTGACGCTCCAAGGTATTGACCTGCCTCGACCACTAGGAAGAGTCCGCACGTGAACAGCAACAGGGACCACGGAATCAACGTCACCCTGAGCACCTTGGGCCTACGGACTGCGAACGCCACCCCAAGGGTGACCGCGGCCGCTGCAGCAGGAATCCAGATGGCAACTCCGGATACCAGCGCCGGCAACAGCAACAACAGGACCACGGCACTGACCAGCAGCAGGACCCTGTCGGTGGTTGCTTTGGACGAAATTCCTTGGGCTGGACGGGTGGAATCGCGTGCATAGGTCTTGCGCAGTTCGCGCCTGAAAACGATGGCTATGAACGCCAAAGGGACCAGGACGGAGGCCACCGACGGCGCCCACATCAGTTGGGCGAACTGTGCGGGACTGATACCGCCCAGGTTGTGTTGCGCCAAGAGATTGGTCAGGTTGGAGATGGGAAGCAACACGCTGGCGGTGTTCGCGAGCCACACGGTTGTCAGAGCAAAGGGCAGGACGGGTAGGCCCGCTTGGCGGGCAACGGTGACCACCACCGGGGTGAGGAGAACCGCCGTCGTATCCAGCGACAGGAAGACAGTGCTCAAGGTGGCAAACAACGCCAAAAGCAACCACAGAAGGATGCTGCGTCCGCGCCCCCAACCGCGCAGATGGCGGGCTATCCATTGGAAGGCGCCGGCCTCACTGACGAGTTCTGTCACCACCGTCATGGCAACCACGAAGCCGAGGATGGGCGCCACCCGGTCCACCAGGACCGCCACTTCCTGCCATGGCAGGACACCCGTAGCCACGGTGATGCCACCAGCCACAAGGAGGACCAGCCCAATGATTGCCAGACGCATGGAACGGATTCTAAGCCCGGCCCCTGTGTCCTTCCTCCGCGCCACGAGGACAACGCGTCATCGAACCGTAAGCCTTGGAGCACCCGCACCGGTCCTGCGAAGCCTAGCCTTGGAGCATGAACACACTGTGGAGCATGACCCGATTCCGGAGACTGGTCCGGGCCCACAGGATCCTTGCGGCCGTGGCAGGTTTGGTGATCCTTTCAGCGGTGGTGGCGGGAGCCGCGTTGTTCCAGCCGTGGCGCCTCTTCACCAGCAGCACCCTCAATGAAGCGCTGCCCGCTGCACCGTTTTCTGCGAGCTCGGGACCTGCCGCCAGGCCCGCAGTCCCAGGCTCACCACCGCCCGCGTCCTCCGGTCCCGCAGCACCGGCTCCCACCCCGCCCGTCCCCGCAGCTCCGCTGGTTCTTAGCTCGGGTGCTTTCCAATCCCAGGAGCATGAGACCACTGGCACGGCCCAGCTGGTGAAACTCGCCGACGGGAGCCATCTGCTGCGACTTGAGAACCTGGCCAGCAGCGACGGTCCGGACGTCAAAGTCTGGTTGAGCAGCCTGGAAGCCGGTGGCGACTGGTTCAAGTACCGTTCAGGGCGATACGTGGACCTGGGAGCCATCAAAGCCACTCACGGCAACCACAACTACGCCATCCCCGCAGGGACCGACGTCGCCGGTCTGACGTCTGTGGTCCTGTGGTGTGACCGTTTCAGCGTTGCGTTCGGATCGGCCCCACTCTCCTGACGCGTTGCGAGGCCCGCTCTGCGCGCTAAGGGCGTGTCGTGGGGTGTAAAACGGGCCTCGCAACGCAGGGCGAAGCTCAGGGAGGACGTAGGATGTCATCATGACCTCGCTGCTCCCCCGTCGCATCGCCCGCGTCCGGCCCGTCCCTGCCCAGACCCCGACCAGTGAGTCCTTGAGCGGCCTGCCTTCGACGAGCCCGTATCCGGACGAGCAGTTCTTCGTAGCCAACAACGCCACGGATTTCGATTCGCCCGCAGGAACTCAGTGGACCGTGGTGGACTCCCCTTTCCCGGGATCAAGGGCGAACGCCAACAGTCCGGCCAGGGAGGGCTGGGAGCTTGGCGATGTGGTCAGCCAGGATTCGTTTAACTTCCTGGCCCCATCGGCTCCTGTCAACGTCTTCGGTATGGCCCACAACACCGGGCAGCCTGGCCGGGACCTGCCGCCCCAGGCCTTCCACAAAGCAGCATCCAGCGTCATCGGACCCGGCGAAGCAATCCAACTGAGCTCCACCGTGGGTTATGTGGACCCGGAAGCTGAACTGACCGTCGTCGTCGGCCGTGCCGCGCGGGGTTTGACCTTGAAGACGGCGAGGTCGGCAATCCTTGGATACACCATCGGCAACGACGTCTCCGCCCGAGACCTCCAGAAGTCCGACGAACTCTGGATCAGCGCCAAAAGCCAGGACACGTTCACGCCCGTCGGCCCGTGGATAGTCACGGACCTGAATGACTCGAACCTTGAAATCGGCATTGTCCACAATGGCCACGCCCTCAGCACCGCCGGTACAGCTGATCTCGGCTGGAAAGTGGACGAGATCATGGTTTATCTGACTTCGTTCATGACCCTCCAAGCCGGCGACCTCGTGCTCTCAGGGTTCCCCGCAGAGTGCGCGCGAATCCAGCCTGGCGACACCGTAGTGTGCCGTGTGGAAGGAATCGGAGAGCTCCACAACCCTGTAACCAGCGCTTCCTGGGAACAGTAGCCCGCATAGTGTGTCAGGCTTAACTCCATGGAGATAGCTGCGGAGGCCACTGAGCTACGCGCATCTCCCTCAAGCAAGCCACCAGGCCGGCAGAAGCCACCACGCAAGCGGCATCGCGGCGTCCTGAAGTACCCGGTGGTCCGGCAGTTGATCCGCTTCACCGGGGTTGGTGTCGTCTGCACAGCGAGTTCCCTGGCCATCTATGCCTTGCTGCGTCCGTGGATTGATCCCCAACTGGCCAACGCTGTGGCACTGATCCTGACGTCGCTGATGAACACGGCCCTGAACCGCCGCCTGACGTTCAAGATCACGGGCCGAAAGAAGCGCACGCAGGATCACCTGAGCGGAGTGATCGTGATCGGCATTGCCCTGATCATCACCGGGGGGAGCCTTGGCATGCTGCATCTCCTCCGGCCCGAAGCCACGGTGGCCGAGGAGCTCTGGACCACTACATTGTCCGGGTTCGTGGCCACGGCCGTTCGGTTTACCCTGTTGCGGCACTGGATTTTCCGGCGGGCCCGGCACGTATAGCCGGCACGGCCGCCGGTTCTAGCCTGGCTGCGGTGCCGCCAGATTCCGGACACGTCCGACGGCGGTTTCCACGGCAACGGCTGCCTGTTCCAGTTCGGCGTCAGTGACAGTTGACGTGAAGCTGAAACGCACCGCAGTCTGTGCCGTTTCAGGGGCGATGCCGAGGGCAACCAGCACCGGCGAGGGCGCGTCCGATCCTGCCGCGCAGGCCGAGCCACTGGAACACACCACCCCAAGCCGCTCGAGCTCAAGCAGCACCGACTCGCCGCTGGTGCCCGGGAAGCAGAAAGAGGCTACTGAAGGCAGCCGTTGGCTTCGGTGCCCCGTGAGCAAGGCGTCCGGAACGGTGGCGAGGATCTGATCGATGAACTGATTCCTCAGAGCGGATACCCGCGCAGCCTGTTCGGGTTGCTCGGCGTGGGAGAGCCTTAGTGCCGTGGACAGTGCCACAGCTCCAGCCACGTTCTCCGTGCCCGAGCGCCTTGCCCTCTCCTGGCCCCCACCGTGAACCAGTGGTTCCACGCGGAGACGCCCCTTGGTGAACAGGACGCCGGATCCCTTGGGCGCACCAAGTTTGTGTCCGGAAATACTCAATGCATCGACGCCAAGCGCTTTGACGTCCAGCGGCAACCATCCGGCGGCCTGCACCGCGTCAGTATGGAAAGGCACGCCGTGTTCCCGTGACACCGTCGCCAAGGCAGCGATCGGCTGGATGGTTCCGATCTCATTGTTCGCGTACATGATGCTCACCAAAGCCGTTTCGGGCCTTATTGTCGCCCGCAGGTCGTCGATCGACACCAGACCTTCTCCATCGACCGCAAGCACATCCACGGCGAACCCGTGCACTCGTTCCAGGTAGCGGGCCGACTCTTCCACCGCGGGATGCTCGATTGCGCTGATGACCACCCTGTTCAGCGAAGGGTCGGCCGCCTGACGGGCCAGCGCAATGCCCTTCACGGCAAGATTGTCCGCTTCCGTGCCTCCGGAGGTGAAGGTCACCTCGCCGGCACGGCAGTTCAGGACCTTCGCGACGCCGGAACGGGCCCCTGCGAGCGCAGCTGCTGCCGCTTCGCCCAGGCTGTGATGGCTGGAGGGGTTGCCGAACTCGCCGCTCAGATAAGGCCACATGGCTTCGAGAGCCTCGCGGCGGACCGGAGTGGTAGCTGCGGCATCAAGGAAGATCATGGCGGAAACGCCTTCAGTTCTGTGTGGCTTTGAGTTCGATGTCGAGGCCGAGGTCGAGCGCGCTTACGCTGTGCGTCAGGCCTCCGATGGAGATGACGTCCACTCCCGTCGAAGCGATTTCGGTGACAGTGTTGATGTTCACGTTGCCGCTCGCTTCCACGACAGCCCGCCCGTCCACCTGCTTGACACCGGCCCGGAGCTCGTCGACGGAGAAGTTATCCAGCATGATGGTGTCCACACCGGCCGCCAGCACCGGTTCAATCTGCTCGGCCCTGTCCACTTCAACTTCGAAGTGGGTGGTGTGGCCCAGCTGGGCTTTGGCGGCAACCAGCAATTCGGTCAGCTTGCTGGAGTCGCCTCCGGTCATGACGGCCAGGTGGTTGTCCTTGGCCAGAACGGCATCTGAAAGGCTGTAGCGGTGGTTCGCTCCCCCACCGCAACGCACGGCGTAACGTTCCAGGACACGAAGGCCGGGCGTGGTCTTGCGGGTATCAGTGATCCGCGCACGCGTCCCTTCCACGAGCTTTACGAATTCTGCGGTCTTGGTGGCGATGGCACTCATCCGCTGCACCAGGTTCAGGCCCACCCTTTCGGCAAGCAGCACTGAGCGGGCCCTGCCACTGACCCGCGCCAGGTGGGTTCCGGCGTCGAACGCTTCACCGTCAGCGAGCAGTAGCTCCACCTCGGTGTCCGGGTCCACAAGCTTCATGGCGTCGCGGAAAACGGTACCGCCGCTGAAGACTCCGGGGACGCGCGCGTTCAGCACGGCGGTGGCCCGGGCATCGGCGGGAATCAGTAGTTGCGAGGTGATGTCGCCGCTGGGTGCGTCCTCCGCGAATGCCCGTTCCAGGATGTCCCGGACGGGGGCTGCGGGGAGGGTCAGGTTAGTCATTGACGAGGCTCGCTTTCCGGCTCATGGTGTAACGCTTATCAAAATCCTCGACGGCGGCTGGTTCCCTCACGCTGTCATTGCGGTAATGCGCTCCCAGCGACTCCCGCCGCTCCCGGGCCGCGTGGACGAGCAACTGGGCCGCCAACAGCAGATTGGCGTCCTCATGCTCCCGGACATCAGGAGAATCCGGAACGTTGAGGGGCAGCACCCCGCTCTCCCACTCGCCAAGAGCGCCGGCGGCCTCACCCAACAACTCCCCGCTCCGGAGCACGCCGGCCTTGGCGGTCATGAGGCGGCGAAGTGCCTGCCGCGAAAATCCACCGGACTCTGCAGATTGAGACCGCACGTAACCGGCCACATCATCCAGCGGCGCCGCAGGCCCCGACAGCGGACGTCCGCTGTCAACAACCGGTAGTTCCGGAGGTCCCGACAGCGCCGTTGTCGCGTGAGCGCCCGAACCGGCCGCCGAGCTTGCGAGGCGATCGCCGGTACGAGGCTCGAGCGCAGGCGCCAAGGGACCTGTGGAACTACCCCCGAGGAACCCCTCAACAGCCCGCCGCCCAAACACCAGTCCCTCAAGCAGAGAGTTACTTGCCAAGCGATTAGCCCCCTGCACACCGGTACAAGCGACTTCGCCGGCAGCGAGCAAACCAGGAACAGACGTGCGGCCGGAGAGGTCGGTCACCACCCCGCCCATCCAGTAGTGGGCCGCTGGTGCGACGGGAACAAGTTGCCGGGTCCAGTCGACGCCGGCCTGGCGCGTCCGCTTGCTGAGGGTGGGGAAGCGCTTGGCCAGGAAGCCCCGACCTCGCTGTTCTTCGATCACGGTGGCGTCGAGGAAGACGTGGCCGTTGGGGTCGCCGAGTTTTGCCAGGTGCAGGGCGATGCTGCGGGAGACGACGTCCCGTGGCGCGAGTTCTGCGTCAGGGTGGTAATCGGGCATGAACCGGAGCCCGGTGGCATCGACCAGGATGGCCCCTTCGCCACGCACTGCTTCAGAGATGAGCAGGGGGTCGTTGTTCCCTTCTGCTTCCCTGGCCGCTGCCGGGAGCACCATGCATGTTGGGTGGAACTGGAAGAACTCGAGGTCTGCAACCGCGGCTCCAACGCGCCATGCAAGCGCCAAACCATCTGCCGTGGCAACCGCTGGGTTGGTGGTTTGGGCGAAAAGCTGTCCGGCACCGCCCGTGGCGAGGAGGACGGAGTCGCCGTGGACGCCGAGGTGGCGTCCGTCGTGGAGGAAATTGGCCCCCACCACGCGGCCACCCTGCGGTCCGCCCAACGAGAGCGAAGTGACTTGGGCGTGCCCGATGACCTGGATCCTGCCCGCGGCTTGGAAATCCAGGACTGTCCTGATCAGCGCTGCCGCCACTCCCGCACCGGTGGCGTCGCCGCCGGCGTGCAGGATACGCGGAGCCGAGTGGGCGGCTTCGAGACCCAAGGCGGGGCCGCCGTCGTCGTCGAGGTCGAACTGCACGCCGAACCGTCCAAGCCCGGCAATGTCCAGCCGCGCCTCGGTGCACAACACCCGTACTGCTTCTTCGTTGCAGTGGCCTGCCCCGGCTTTGAGGGTGTCAGCGATGTGCGCAGCCACCGTGTCACCGGGGGCTGGCTCGTCCAGCACGGCGGAGATTCCACCCTGGGCGTAGTAGGTGTTGCTGTCCGCGAGCGCACCCTTGGTCAGCAGTACCACTTCCGCACCGGCTTCCGCGGCAAGCAGCGCGGAGTACAGTCCTGCAATTCCGCTTCCGACGACGATCAGCCGCTTGGGGGCAGGCCCTTCAGCAACGCTCGCTGTAGTCATGTGAGGCTCGATTCGGCTAGTCCGGGGTGAAGTGCCAGATGGGGTGTGCCGACTGGCTTAGGCCGGTTTGGCTGCCAGCATGCGCTCCAGCGCAATCTTGGCGTTTTCCTGCACGGAGTCGTCCACCGTGATCCGGTTGACAATGCGTCCTTCCACGAGCTCCTCAAGGACCCAGGCGAGATAGCCAGGGTGGATGCGGTACATGGTGGAGCACGGGCAGATGACGGGATCGAGGCAGAAGATGGTGTGCTGCGGGTTTTCGGCGGCGAGCCGGTTCACCATGTTGATCTCGGTGCCGATAGCGAACGTGGTGGGTTCGGTTGCGGCAGCGATGGCCTTCTTGATGAAGTCGGTGGAACCGGCGGAGTCGGCGGCGTCCACTACCTCCATGGGGCACTCGGGGTGGACGATCACGTTGACGCCAGGGAAGTCCAGCCGGGCTTTTTCGATCTGGCCTACGTTGAAGCGCTTGTGGACTGAGCAGAAGCCGTGCCAGAGGATGACGCGGGAGTCCAGGAGCGCTTGTTCGTCGTTGCCGCCGAGTTCCTTGCGCGGGTTCCACATGGGCATCTGTTCCAGCGGGACGCCCAGTGCCTTGGCGGTGTTGCGGCCCAAGTGCTGATCGGGGAAGAACAGGACCCGCTGACCGCGCTCGAAGGCCCATTCCAGGACCACTTTGGCGTTGGACGAGGTGCAAACGATTCCACCGTTGCGCCCACAGAACGCCTTGAGCGCAGCGGAAGAGTTCATGTACGTGACGGGGATGACGGGTACACGCCCTGATGCGTCCGGCTCCGTGCCGAATATTTCCTCCAACTGCTCCCAGCACTCCTCAACGGAGTCTTCGTCCGCCATGTCCGCCATGGAGCAACCCGCAGCGAGGTTCGGCAGGATCACGGCCTGTTCAGGCGTTGAGAGGATGTCCGCCGTTTCGGCCATGAAGTGCACGCCACAGAAGATGATGGCTTCGGCGTCCGGCTTGGTCAGTGCTGCGTTGGCGAGCTGGAACGAGTCGCCGACGAAGTCTGCGTACTGGATGACTTCGTCACGCTGGTAGAAGTGGCCCAGAATTACGGCGCGGTCCCCGAGCGTCGCCTTGGCGGCCCGGATGCGGGCGTCAAGTTCGGCGTCGGTGGCCTTCTTGTACTCTTCCGGCAGCTGGCCTTGGCGCGGCGTGGCTTGGGGCGCAACGTCGTCACTTGAGGCTCCCGGGCCGTAGGCGGGCTCGCCGGCGAGGGCCTCGGCAAGGTCGTACTCCCATGGGCCCCTGGCCAAGGCCGGGCTGCACGTGGACCCTGCGCGGGAGAGGCCCTTCTCGGCTTCCTCGCGAGTGATCAGCTGGACGGCAGTGTTGACGCTGCTCATGGTGTACTCCTGTTATCTGGCCCGAGGCCGGGCGTGCCGGTAAAGCGGTAGAGGCGTGGTGGGCGGTGTTTTCCGCCTTGGAGGTATTCACCGGTTTCTTCGATTTCCGGTGTTGCCTTGACGTGCCTGCGGAAGTTTGCGGGATCGAGCTGGCGGTCCAGCACGGCCTCGTAGACTTCGCGGACCTGGGCGAGGGTGAAAAACTCTCCCAGCAGGTGGTAAGCGATGGACCCGTACGCCATCTTGTTGCGGAGCCGCCAGAGGGCGTAGTCAACGATTGCGTTGTGGTCAAAGGCCAGTTCGCCGAGCCGGTCTGCCCGGAACCAGCGCACATTCTCGGATTCGTCGGCGAGGGCAGCTTCGGTGGGTTGAACCAAAGCCCAGTACACAATGGAGACGACCCGCTGGGTGGGTGACCTGTGGAGGCCTCCAAACGCGTAGAGCTGCTCCAGGTAGTGGGGCGCGAGGCCGGTGGTTTCACGGAGGTTCCGCGAAGCCGCATCCTGAAGCGATTCGTCGTGGGCCAACGGCCCGCCTGGGAGGGCCCACATGTCTTTGTACGGTTCGCGGATGCGGCGGACCAGCGGCAGCCACAGCGTGGGGCGTCCGGACTTCTCGCTGGGACGGAGTGCGAAAATCACCGTAGAAATAGCCAACGACGGCGGTGCGAGCCGCCTCTCGGCGACGTTTGCTGAGTTGGTGTTCACGGCGTTCACCTCGCTTCATCGCCGTCCCAAACGCTCCCACCAAAACGGAGTGTTAGTTAAAGTCATCTTGACTAGAACTAATGGTACGACTCGACCGGTGGTTAGCAAAATGCCTTGCGTCACACTGTCTTCACGGCCGCTTCCATCAGCGGCAAAGTGCGACCTTGGATGTGGCTGTTCAGGACAATGACCGACGAGCACCGGACCACCGATTTGGTTGCGATCATGGCATCGAGCACGCGCTGCATATCCGGGTTGGACCGCGCCGCGATCCTCACCATAAGGTCCGAGTTCCCCGTGACTGTGTGGACCTCAATAATCTCCGGGATGGCACTGAGGCTTTCGATGATGGCGTCGTGGCCTATCTCCTGCGTGATGGTCACCGAGCAGAACGCCACCACCGGAAAACCGAAATTGGCGGGATCCGGCTGTGGAACCCAGGAACCAATAACACCGTTCTCAATCATTCGGTCGATCCTGGACTGCACCGTAGCCCGGGCAACCTTGAGCACGCGGGAGGCCTCCAGCACTGAGGATCGCGGTGAATCGGTGAAGAAACGTACAATTTTTGCATCAAGCGCATCGACCAGCATCAAAGTTCCTGTCCCCGGGGATCCATACCCATCACATCGCCAAAGCAAAAAGTGATGTATCTTACAAACTGCGAGAATTATTCCACGGCTCTTGCTGCGTCGTCGACGCCTGCGTGCCAAGCCCATGAGGCCAGCACGCCAAACCAGCATGTAATCCATAGAAGGTAGACACGTATGACAACGAAGTCCATCGCGGCTCCTGCCCCAACATCCGGCCTCGGCCATTCACTCAAACCGCGCCAGCTCACCATGATGGGGCTCGGAAGTGCGATCGGCGCAGGCCTCTTCCTCGGCTCCGGAGCGGGCGTCCAGGCCGCCGGCCCGGCAGTGCTTATTTCCTACCTCGTGGCCGGGACGCTGATCATCCTGGTCATGTGGGCCCTCGGCGAGATGGCAGCTGCCAACCCGAACAGCGGCGCGTTCTCCGTATATGCGGAGAAAGCCATGGGCAAGACCGCCGGCGGAACCATCGGCTGGCTGTGGTGGCTCCAACTGGTGGTGGTCATTGCCGCCGAAGCCATCGGCGCAGCCGGACTCCTGTTCTCCATCTGGCCGGTCATCCCCGTTTGGGTCCTTGCACTTGTCTTCATGGTGGTCTTCACCGGAATCAACCTGGTGGGCGTCCGCAACTTCGGCGAGTTCGAATTCTGGTTCGCCATCCTCAAGGTGGCCGCAATCGTCATCTTCCTGCTGATCGGCGCAGCCCTGCTGTTCGGTTGGCTGCCGAACGTTCCCTCCCCCGGATTCTCAGCTTTTGGCGACTTTGCACCCAACGGCATCGGTGGCATCGCCGCCGCCTTGTTCGTCGTGATCTTCGCGTTCGGTGGAACCGAGATCGTCAGCGTTGCTGCTGCCGAAACCGAGAACCCTGCCCATAGCGTTGGCAAGGCCATCCGCACGGTGGTCTGGCGCATCCTGGTCTTCTACATCGGCTCCGTGTTTGTCATCGCAGCCGTTCTCCCCGTGGGCTCGGACGGCCTGAAGTCCCCGTTCGCCGGCGTACTGGACCTTGCGGGAATCCCCGGCGCCGGCGCAGCCATCACCCTGGTGGCCGTCGTTGCCCTGCTGTCCGCGCTCAACGCCAATCTCTACGGCGCCTCCCGCATGATTTTCTCCCTCTCAGAGCGGGGGGAAGCCCCCCGCTTCCTGTCCCGCCTCAGCGGCTCAAAGGTTCCCGTCGCCGCCGTCGGAATTTCGGTTGCCTTCGGCTTCATCGCAACGGTCCTTGAACTGCTGTTCCCGGAAAAAATCCTGCCCGCCTTGCTGAACCTTGTGGGCTCCACTTGCCTGGTGGTCTGGGGTACGGCGCTGGTGTCGCAATTTATCCTGCGCCGCAGGGCGGATCGGGACGGCACAGAGCTCCCGCTGCGCATGAAGGGATTCCCCTTCCTCACCATCGTCGGCCTCGTCCTGCTGGGCCTGATCCTGGTGGTGGGCTTCGCCAACCCGGAAAGTGCCGGACAGCTGATCGGAACATTCATTTTGATCCTGGTCATAGCCGCCGGTTGCTTCATCAACGCCAAGTCAAAGGCCGTCAAGCACTCCACATCCGTCGAGTAACCAACTGCTTATCACCGCAAGAAAGCCCTGCACAGTTTGTACTGTGCAGGGCTTCTTTGTGTGCCCAAATTGTACAAAGTGTTTCGTTTGAACTGAGCTTATTGCGCACACCCTCATTGGGTGACTAGGGTCACAGCCATGACTACACATCCTGTGCTGGCCGCCGTCGATGATGACGCGGCCCCGCTCACCCACCAGCAACTACGTGAGCTGTACACCCTGATGGCAGCCGTCCGGCACCTGGACACTTCGGCCGTGGCTTGGCAGCGCCAAGGGATCATTCCGGGCTACGCGCCGGAGCTCGGCCAGGAGGCCGCGCAGGTGGGCAGCGGCTACGCCGTTGACCGGACCAGGGACTTCGTCTTCCCCACCTACCGCGAGATGGGTGTTGCACGGGCGATGGGCCTGGACATGGTGGGCTACATGTCCACGCACAAGGCCACGTGGCACGGCGGAATGTACAACCCGCTGGAATCCAGGTTCGCACCCATCCAGGCGGTGGTGGCAGGGTCAGTGCTGCACGCTGTGGGTTGGGCCCACGGCCAAACCCTGGCCGGCCATGCCACAGGTGAAACGGGCGTAGCCATGACGTACTTTGGCGACGGAGCTTCCTCCCAGGGCGACGTCCACGAAGCCATGAACTTCGCCGCAGTCATGAAAGCCCCTGTGGTCTTCTTCATCCAAAACAACGGCTGGGCCATCTCCGTCCCTACGGAACGCCAAGTTGCCGGAGGCTCCGTCGCAGCTCGCGCCGCAGGCTACGGAATCCCGTCCTTGCAAGTGGACGGCAATGACGTCGTGGCAGTCTACGAAGCCACTCGTTCTGCTTTCGCGTACTGCCGCGCAGGCAACGGCCCCGTGGTCATCGAGGCCATGACGTACCGCCGGGGTCCGCACTCCACTGCGGACGATCCCGGCCGCTACCGCACGCTGGAGGAGGAACGCCTCGACGCCGGCGAGGATCCGCTGGAGCGGTTCAAGCAGCGCCTCCTCGCCGAAGGAGTGGCCGACGAGGCCTTCTTCGCGGATGCACAACGATTGGCCGTAGATGAAGAAGAGGCCGTCCGGGCGGGCATAGCGGACCTGGGCCCAAGGCCCGGCGCCGAAATGTTCAGCCTGGTCTTCCAGGAACCAACGCCAGCCCTTCAATCCCAGGCCACCGCGTGGCGCGAGGAGTCAGAACATGCCTGAGACCATCACCGATCTGCGAATAAAAGACAACAGCACGGAAACCGCTACAGACGGCGTTCAACAGCTGTCCATGCAGCAAGCACTCAACCGTGCACTCGACGAAATCCTGGCTGAGAACCCCAAGGCCGTCATCTTTGGCGAGGACTGCGGACAGCTGGGCGGCGTCTTCCGCATCACCGACGGCCTCCAGGCGAAACATGGCGAGGCACGCGTCTTCGACACCCCGCTTGCCGAGTCCGGCATCCTCGGCATGTCCGTGGGCCTGGCAATGGCAGGCTTCCACCCCATCCCGGAAGTCCAGTTCGACGGTTTCGCCTACCCGGCCATCAACCAGATCGTCTGCCAAATCGCGAGGATGAACTACCGCAGCCGCGGCACCCTGCCCATGCCCATCACCTTGCGCGTACCCAGCTTCGGCGGCATTCGCGCACCGGAACACCACGGCGAGAGCCTGGAGGCGCTCTTCGCCCACGTTCCCGGGCTCAAGGTGGTCTCCCCCTCCAACCCGCACGACGCCTACCACCTGCTGAAGTACGCTGCCACCCGGCCGGACCCGGTGATCTTCATGGAGCCCAAATCGCGCTACTGGCAAAAGGGACCGGTGGACGTCACCACCGCGGTGCCCGGCGAGGCAACCCACGACGGCGACACGCCCTACGGCGGCAGCCTCACCGGCGCCCGGGTGGCCAGGGAAGGCCGTCACCTCACCCTGGTTGCCTGGGGTGCCATGGTCTCGCGCTGCCTGCAGGTTGCTGAGCTGGCGGCCGAGGACGGCATCGACGTCGAGGTCCTGGACCTGCGCTGGCTGAAACCGATTGACGCAGAAGCCCTGGCGAGGTCTGTCGGGAAGACGCGCCGCGCCGTCGTCGTCCATGAAGCGCCGCTGACCTCAGGTTTGGGTGCGGAGGTGGCCCAGCTCATCACGCAGAGCTGCTTCGCCACACTCAAGGCGCCTGTTGAACGCGTGACCGGCTTCGACGTGCCCTACCCCTCCGGAGACCTGGAGGACGAATACATCCCCAACATCGACCGCATCCTCTTTGGGATCCAACGCGTACTGGAGTACCGCCGTGGCTGAAATTTCCTTCCCGCTCCCCGACCTCGGCGAAGGCCTCATTGAGGCGACCGTGCTGGACTGGCTCGTGGAGCCCGGCCAGCAGGTGGAACGCAACCAACCGATCGTGGAGCTCGAAACCACAAAATCGGCCCTCGAATTGCCGAGCCCGCAGGCGGGTAAAGTGGTGCGTATTCACGGGGCGCCCGGTGACACCATCAACGTTGGCGAACCGCTGATTGTGTTCGAGGTTCCGGATGACACCGCCGGGATCGTGGGCACTGTTCCGAAGGACGAAGCACCCAAGCGCCGGGTCCGCCTGAGCGCCGTACTCGATGAGGACTGACATGATGACCGGCAGGCACACCATGGAACAGCACAGGCACACGGTAGAGGGAACGGACCCCGGGTTGTTCGTGGAAGTTCACGAGCCGGCCGCCGACGCCGGCCTGCGCCCCGTCCTGCTGATTCACGGCTTCTCTTCTTCCACGAAACTGAACTGGGTGGACAGCGGGTGGATCACCACCCTTCAGGATGCCGGCCGCCGGGTCATCACTGTGGACCTTCCGGGTCACGGCCGGAGCCACTCCCCCGAGGACCTGGATTCGTACACGCCCAGCCGCATCCGCGCTGACCTTCTACAAATAGTGACCGACGCCGGCGCGCGGCCCTTGCGTGACGGTGACCCGTCCACGGGACTGGACGTCATCGGCTACTCGCTGGGATCGCGGCTGGCTTGGGAGTTTGGCGCCACCCAGCCGGACCTGGTTCACCGCATTGTCCTGGGTGGGCCGAGTTCAGCAGATCCGTTGGCAGCTTTCGACCTCGTTGCTGCGCAGCGGCACCTGGCAGACGGTACACCCATTGAAGACGCCTCCACCGCCGGGCTCCTGAAGATGGCCCAGATGCTTCCAAGCAACAACCTGTTCGCCATGTTGTCACTGATCGAGGCCATCAAGGGCGAGCCCTTTGATCCCGCGGAGGCCGCCCCGCACATGCCCCTCTTGCTCGTAGCCGGCGAGAAAGACGAACGGGCGGCCACCATGCCCGAGTTGGCCTCGATCGCCGGCAAGCGTGGAGGCATGGTGGAGACCCTGGTGATTCCGGGGCGCACCCATACCAATGTGATAACCAGCCGGGCGTTCAAGGAAGCCGCCGTCGAATTCCTCGGGGTATAGAAGGTCAGCGGGCCAGCCGCTCAGCATTAAGGCTCATGCGTTCCAGCACGCTGAGGGCCATTGCGTACTCGTCGATGCCGATGCCCATGGACAAGTCCTGACGTGCATCTTCCACCATCCGTTGGGCCTCGTGGTATTTCTCCCGACCGCGTTCGCTCAGTGCCAGCCTGTCATCGATCATGGTGATCATTCCCCGCCCCACCAGTGCTGCAAGTTCCCGCTCGCGCAGCCGGACGTCGCCGCCCCACAGCGGCTGGAGGATGTCCTCCAGCTGATCAGGCAGCAGGGCACCCTCTGAAAGGGTGCCCAAGGCGTGCCATTGGCGCTTAGTGAGCTTGATCCTGGCCAAGGTGGCGTCCAGCTGGACTTCCAATGCGGCGTCCAGCCGTTTAATCCAATATCCGATGGGCTTGTTCACAAGGCCATGCTTTCAGCGGGGGCGCCACCGGGCAAGGGTTGGACGGTACGCTTGGGAGTGCAACGAATTACGTGGAAGTGGAGCAGATGGGCATGCGTTTCAAGGACCGCGCGGAAGCCGGTCGACGCCTGGCTGAAGGACTGCCCCAGCTGAGGGAACGGCCGGATACCATCGTCCTTGGCCTGGCCCGTGGCGGGGTCCCGGTAGCCGCAGCCGCAGCTGCAGAACTGTACTTGCCGTTTGGCGCTGTACTGGTCCGCAAGCTGGGCATTCCGGGGCGTGACGAGACCGCTTTCGGGGCATTGGCTTGGTCCCGGGGGGACGTCCTGCGGATCGTCAACAGGCCCCTGAAGGAGCTCGTCCTCGCCCACGGCATTTCCCAGTCCGCTTTGGATGCAGTGGAAGCGCATGAGCGTGCCGAACTTATCCGACGCGCCAACCGCTACCCGGGTATCGGCCACGATCTCCGGGGGAAGACCGTGGTGCTGGCCGACGACGGACTGGCTACAGGAGCCACCATGCGGGCAGCCGTGGAGGCGGTCCGGGCCGGCGGTGCCAGCACCATCGTCGCCGCGGTACCGGTCGCCTCGCTGGAAGCTTCGACGTCGCTGGGTCGGGTTTGCGACTTTGTGATGGCATTGCACACGCCCGGAAAATTCCATGCTGTTGGCGCCTTCTACGAACGCTTCGAGCAGTTGTCGGACGACGACGTCGTAGGCCAACTTGAAGCTGCAACGGCCAGCGGCCGCAAGTAGTCGCCGTCGTCCATAAACGCGAAGAGTCCTGCATGGACGCAAAGACGGGCGCGGTCCCCTGGACCGCGCCCGTCTTTTTGGACTCTGTTGGAGCGCCTAGTGATGGACGCTGTAGCCCAACGGCCTGCCGCGGGTTTCCTTGGCCAGGATCACGCCTATGGCAGAGATGACGCACAGCACCATGATGTAGATGCCCACTGAGCCGGACCACTTGGTGGTGTCCAGGAGTGCTTGGGCAATGAGCGGAGCGAAGGCGCCGCCCAGAATTGCACCCAACGCGTACCCGATGGAAATTCCCGAATAGCGGACCTGGGCCGGGAACATTTCGGCATACATGGCAGACATCGGACCGTAGGACAGACCCAACCCAATGGTGAGGACGAACAACGCGGTTCCGTAGAGCACGATGTCCTTGGAATCGATCAGCACGAACATCGGAATCATCCAGGCGAAGACCAGGCCGTAGCCGATGAGGAAAGTCTTGACGCGGCCTATCTTGTCCGACAACCAACCGCCCACCATAGTGAAGATGAGCCAGCCAAAGGACGCGATGGTGGTGGCCAGCAAAACCTGGGGCGTGGGCATCTTCAACGTACGTGTGGCGTAGGAGATGAAGAAGGCAATCAACAAGTAGCCAGCGGCGTTGTTGGCGATGAAGATCAGCGCGGCCAGGACTACTTCCTTTTTGTTCTTCCGGAACAATTCGCCCAGGGGTGCCTTGCTTTCAGCCTTTCGCTGGGCGATCTCCTTGAAGACAGGGCTTTCGCCAACTGCGCGTCGAATCAGGTAGCCCACCACAATGAGGACCACGGACAGCAGGAACGGAACGCGCCATCCCCAAGACGCGAAATCTTCCTTGGACATGCCCGACTGCAGCAGGAACAACAGCCCGGTGGCCAGGATCATGCCGATCGGAACACCGATCTGCGGGTAGGCGCCGAAAAGTCCGCGCTTTTTGAGGGGCGCGTGCTCCACAGCCATCAGTGCAGCACCACCCCATTCGCCGCCGGCCGAGAATCCTTGGACAACGCGCAGGGTGATCAGCAGGATGGGAGCCCAGACGCCGATGGTGGCATAGGTGGGCAGCATCCCGATCAACGCGGTGGCAGCACCCATCATGACCAACGTCATAACCAGCACGGCCTTGCGGCCGAGGCGGTCACCGAGGTGCCCGGCTACGAACGCACCCAGGGGCCTGAACAAGAAGCTGATGCCGATCGTGGCGAACGACAGGAGCTGAGCGACGCCCGGGTTGGACTTCTCCAAAGGAGAAAGGAACAACGGGGCCAACAGCGTGGCCGTCAGCTGGGCAAAGATGAAGAAGTCGTACCACTCAATGGTGGTGCCCACCAGCGTCCCGGCCAGAACCCGGCGCTCTTCGCGCTTGGTGCTGGGCCCTGACGGTGAATCGACAGTGGAAGTTTCGGTCATTGGAACTCCATGGGGTGAGAGTGACTGGTCGGCGCGGGACTTGCATTAACCGACAGAACGGTCAGTTAGGAAAGAATACTACAACCTGTGACTCAAAGCACAGACCCCCGTCGTGTCGGCCACCATAGAATGGTTCGCATGAATCCCCGCAGCGACGTCAAAGGTCCGCCGGAAACGGCAACGCAGGTTCCGCCGTCGCAAACGCTCTCCCGCGGAATCCGTGCGCTGGAAATTCTGGCAGCAGCCGAACGCCCCCTCAGCATCGCCGAACTCACGGAGGCCCTCGGCGTCCATCGGTCCGTGGCCTACCGAATTCTGCGGACGCTGGAGGACCATTCGCTGCTGGTGCGTGACGACTCCGGCCGCGTGCAGCCTGGCCCCGGGCTGTCGGTCCTGGCCCGCGGAGTCTCGCGGAACCTGCAATCGGCAGCACTACCCGAGCTCACCCAGTTGGCGAACACACTGCACATGACTGCATTCGTGGCGGTGTGGGACCATCAGGAATGCATCAACCTGGTCACTGTTGAGCCGCGACACTCAGGTGCCGCCCTCGCCCAGCACCCAGGCAACCGCCACCCCATCGCCACCGGCGCTCCCGGGATCGCCATCCAATCAACCATGACGGAGGACCGCTGGCAGCAGGTAGGAGCAGGAAACCCCTACCGCGCCGAAGCGCACGAGGCCCGCCGCCTGGGCTACGCAACCAGCCACGACGAAGTCATCGCCGGCCTGTCCTCCATCGCTGCCCCCATCCGGGTTCCTGGCGGCCGGCCGGCGGCGATCGCCGTCGTCTATATCCGCTTGGACCAGGACGCTGACGCCGTGGGCAAGGCGCTGGCCGCCAGTGCCGCGCGGATCGAAAGCCAACTGGCCTGAAACCTCCTCCCTGAACCATTCCTTTCAGGTCAAGTGACGTGCCCCACAGCACAAGACGGCAGCCTGGGGAAAGCGAATACTCGAACAAGGACCAGACACACCGTCCGGTCCTTCTTTCGAGCACGAGAAGGAACCCATGAGCCTGAATCTCCTTGATACCTCCAACTGGCTGCCACTGGACGGCCTGGCCCCCGGCTTCGACGCCAACAAGGCCCCTACCGTGCAAGACCTGGCAGGACAACAGTTCTCCGTCAGCGGCGACGGCGGACCCATGACTTTCAGCTTCGACGACGAAGAAGTCCAATGGGCTGCCGCCAGTCACACCGGAACATCCACCTATGAGGCCTTCCTGGTGGCCGAGGAGTTGTACTACGCCCAATGGCAGAGTCCCCAGGACCCGGAACTCGCCGCTTCCCTGGTGTTGGACCTCCTACACGGCCGCGCACTCTACATTGGCGCCACGCTCGGCAGGGCAACCCCCTCCAGCGTGGCCGTCAATCACGATTTCCGCCCAGGGACGCTCGATGGATACCGCGCCACGGGCACGGAAATCTCCGAAAGCCGTGCACTCATCGGCCGCCGCGTCGAATGGGTCTACAGCGAAACGCATGCCTACGAACACATCTACCTCAGCCCAACCTGGTACACGTGGCAGTGCCTGGCAGGTCCGGAGCGCGGATTGGCAGACACGGACTCCAACACCGTATTTCAGGTCCGCCCCGGGATTTTCGTCTTCACTTGGCGCGAGAAGGTCATACCCTGCGGCTCGGTCACCGTCGCCGACCACCGTGATCCCAACGCCATCAGGTCCCATGGCAGCCTCTTCGGCTGGGACGAGGCAGGAACGGAACCCGTGCACTTCACCTTCGGTGCACACGGCCGCCTGATCAGCATCACCCAGCACAGCCCGGCATTGAACCCCGCCCTGGACCCGGCCATGCGGGATTAGCCCAAGCAAAGAGGACAACAATGAAGCCCCGGCGAGCGCAACGCTCGCCGGGGCTTCATCTATGTTGCGCGGGTTATCAGTCCTCCGCGCCGTGGCCAATCCGAGCGTACAAGGCCGGCTGCGAGCGCCGGAGGCGCAAGCCCCAGATGACGCCCGCAACCCCGGGCAGCAGCACCAGCAACGGCAAGACGAACGTAGCGGCCGTTGACTCGGTCTGTCCCAGCAGGACGTTGAAGTTCGCCATGATGAGCACAAAGACAACGGCAAGAAGCACGAAACCCAGGCCTGGAGCGATCACCCTTACCCACAGGTTTGCCCCGTGCTGCTGCCGCCGGAAGAAACCGATCACAGCTATCGACACCACGGTCATCAGCAGCACCAGCCCCATGGCACCGCTGTTGGTCAGCCAAGTAAACATGGTCAGCACGGGATACAGTTCACCGAGTTCGGAACTTGCACCGGCAATTGCAAAGCCAAGCGTTACGACGACGGCGATCACCGTTTGCGCCAGCGAACCGGCGAACGGTGCCCCACTTTCCGCCCGCACCTTGGCGAGCGCCGACGGCAGGACGCGCTCGCGGCCGAGGGAGAAGAAATAGCGCGCTACGGCATTGTGGAAACTCACGAGTGCGGCGAAAAGGCTGGTGACAAAGAGAACCTGGGCGATGTCGCTGAGCAGTAGGCCCCCGTGGGCGCCAAGGAAAGCGAACATCATATCTGGTCCGTTGGTAGTTGCCGCCTCGACAACGGCGGACGGCCCTGCCCCTACGGTCATTGCCCAGGCGGAGACGGCATAGAACACGGCAATGATTCCCACAGCTGCAAACGTTGCCCTTGCGACCGTTCGTTTGGGGTCCTTGGATTCCTCCCCATAGATTGCAGCGGATTCGAAGCCCATGAAGGCGGCTATTCCAAAGGAGAGGACTGCGCCGATCCCGGGAACAAAGAGGCTTTCGGGGCTGAAAGTCACTGCACTGATGCCTTCCGGAGCTACAGCCAGGCTGACGATGTCGTACACGATCACCACCAGGAATTCGAGGGCCACCAGGACACCAAGCACCTTTGCGGACAGGTCCACCCTGTTCACACCCAACCATCCGACGACGGCAATGCAGGCGAGCACCGGGATCCACCAGGGAACGCTGATGCCAAGCCGCGCAGATAGGAGCGAGGAGACCGTGAAGCCGAACAACCCATAGATGCCCACCTGCATCAGGTTGTAGGCCATGAGTGCAATCAGCGATGCCCCCACGCCGGCGGGCCTGGAGATGCCCTGCGCTATGTAGGCGTAGAAGGCGCCGGCGTTGGTGACGTAGCGGCTCATTGCCGCGTAGCCCACGGCGAACAGCGCCAGGATTCCGCCCAGAATCAGGAATGACAACGGCACCCCGGTCACGCCGGTGACCGCGAAGGTGGTGGTCACACCTCCCGCCAGCACGGTCAGCGGTGCGGAGGCCGCGATAATCATGAAGGTCACTGCCGGTACGCCGAGCCGCCGTTTGGTACCGACTGTTCCGGCGGTTCTGCCCTTGACGGGGTTATCCACGCTCATAGTGTGCTCCTGCCTCGGTGCCGCGGGAGATTGCACGGCACGGTGTCTGTCATTCCGCAATCTTCCATCGCAGGGAGCGTGCGTGACTTGTCTCACACGGCAGGGTATTTGTCGCTGCACGCAAGCACGGCGGCACGTGGGCCCCGGTGTAGAATCGTGGGCAAGCTCACGTCCGCGTTATCGGCATACCGGCCCCGGAGGCGGCGTCGCCCGCGGGCCATTGAAAGGGAGTTTGATGACCGTCGCGGCTGATACGGGCCCCGCAACCGTGCAAACCATCGTGGCGGAGTCGTTCCAGGAGTGGAGCAAAGCAATATCCACCTCCTTCGTGCCTCTGTTGGCAACGGGGCCGCGCAGTTCTTCCCTCCAGGAGGCAACCTTCCACGGAACCATGCGTGCCCGGGTGCTGGGGCAGATCTCCGTAGTGGAGATTACTGCCGGCCCCCATACCGTCCTGCGCACACCGGAGCTGATTGCCAGGTCCACAGGGCGATTCTTCAAACTCAGCATCCAACTCGCTGGTTCGGGCCGCCTTGTTCAGGACGAACGCGAAGCCGTGTTGCGTCCCGGTGATCTCTCCATCTATGACACCTCCCGGCCCTATCAATTAACGTTCGACGACGACTTCCGCACTTTGGTGCTCATGTTCCCGCACGTGCTGCTGGACCTGCCAGCCGAAGCCATGGGCCATGTCACTGCCTTGCGCATTCCGGGCGATGAGGGCCTCGGCGAATTAATCAGCCCCTTTCTGGTAAAACTGGCCGACAACCTTGAAGCCCTCTCGGGCTCCAACGGGCTACGGCTGGTCCACAATGCACTGGATTTGGTGACCACGCTCTTCAACGGTGAACTCGATCAGCTGATCGAGACGGGCCGGGATCCGCATCTGCTGCTTCTGGGCCGCATCCACGATTACATTGAAGCCAACCTCGGCGACCCGGAGCTCTCCCCCGGAACCATCGCCGCTGCCCACTACATATCGACGCGGCACCTGCACGATCTCTTCCAGGAAATCGGGACTACGGTGGCCTCGTCCATCCGGCAACGACGACTCGAACGATGCCGGCGCGACCTCCGGGATCCGGTCCTTGCCGATCGACCGGTCACTGCCATCGCAGCCCGGTGGGGGTTCACCGACGCCGCCCATTTCAGCAGGATCTTCCGGGCAGCATTCGGGAACTCCCCCACCGGTTACCGCAACAGCCACTAACGGTTCCCCGCAACGGGAACCCAGCGGTCGCCGTCGAACACTGGCTATGCGGCCGCCGTCGGAGCCGTCCCCCGGTCCGTGAGGGCAGCCATCTCATCCAGCATTGCTCGCAGCAGGCGATCTTCCAGCGGGGCGAATTCAGGATCGCCCGCACGGTTGACCAGTTCCCCTGGATCGGTGTTGTGATCGTAGAGTTCGGCAATCTCCGTGCCGAAATAGCGGGTCAACCTGCCCTCAGCAGTGATGACGCTTCGCATTCGGACCGGACCTGGCAGCCCTTCCAAGCCAAAGGGTTGTTCTTCCTCCACCAGCAGCGCTTCCCGATGATGTTCAGTGTCCCCTAGCAGTAGTGGCACGAGCGAGCGGCCTTGGATTCCCCGATATCCCTTGGAGCCAGTGAGCTCAATAAGCGTCGGGGCCAAATCCGCGCTGGAAACCAAGGCCCCGGTGCGCCGCGGCGGGCTGCCGGGAAGGTGCACCAGCAAGGGAACATTGGTCACTGCGCGGTAGTGGACAAAGTGCTTCAGCATGAGGCCATGGTCCCCGAACAAGTCCCCGTGATCGCTCGTGAACACCACAATGGTGTCCTCGGCCAGGCCTTGATGATCCAATTCGTCGAGTATTCGCCCAATGTGCTCGTCCATCATCGTGATCAGGCCATACTGGGCGGCAGCGGCAAACCTGTACTGTTCCTCAGTAGCCGCCCACGTCATGGTTGGGTCCGCGTTTGGCTCACCACGGTGTTCCATCATGTCCCTCACATGGGCCGGCGAAGCCGAGTGGTCCTGCTCAAAGCCAAGCGGGAGTGGCAAGTCCAAGGGATCGTAGAGGTCCGAGTAGCCTTCCGGGGGCGAGAACGGGTGATGAGGGTCCGGGAAGGACACAAACATGAAGAATGGCTGGTCCTGCCCGGCGGCATCCTTCAGGTGCTCGATTGCTTTCTCGCTGACATAGCTGGTGGGGTGCACATCAGCGGGGATAGCCGTCTGGTACACCTGATCCCACCCGCTGTACTTGCTGGACGAATTTCCTGGACCTCCCAGCGTTTCCGGGTCGACGCCCCTTTCGCGGGCCCAGTGCACGTAGTGGCCGCCTGGCCGGTCCCCGTGGCCGATGACGAGGTCTACGTGCTGGTAGCCGTAGTAGTCGGAGGGGAGCGCAATGAAGCGGTCATCGTGCGCGTCGCGGTTCTCCCATTGGTCCCACCCCGGGGGAAAGCCCTGACGGCGGGCGTCGCCTACTCCGGTGTCCAACAGCAGCGGGTCGGTGGCCCGGATCTCCTCGGCCTGGTGCGGCTCAAATTCCCACCCCATATTTTGGTGGTGCAACTTTCCCACGCCCACGGTGCGGTAGCCGCCCGCTCCCAAGGACCCCGGAACGGTCTGCGTCAGCGGATCCAAAGTGATGCCATTGCACCGCGTCCCGTGTGCGGAGGGCCACCTGCCGGTCATCAGGCTGGCACGATTGGGCATGCACGTGGGATTCGCCACTGTCGCCTTCTCGAAAACAATGCTTTTGTCGGCGAGCGCATCCAGGTTTGGCGTCTTGACGGTGGCGTTGCCACCGAAACCCAGGTGGTCTGCCCGGAGCTGGTCGGCGATGATGAAGAGGACGTTGGGCCGCCGGCTGCCGGCTGCCCGGTGCTGCCCCGTCATACGGGCCTCTTGATGAGGGACAGCACTTCGGTGCGTTGCCGGGCGAAGTCCGGCAAGGAACGTGTAGTTATTTGATCACGCGGAGCAGGCAGGTCCACGTCCACCACCTTGAGGACGCGGGCGGGCCTGGAACCCAAGACCACCACGCGATCTGCCAGGTAGACCGCTTCGTCGATGTCGTGGGTCACCACCAAAATGGTCATGTTGAAGTCCTCCCGGATCTTGAGGCACAGATCCTCCAGGTCAAACCGGGTCTGCGCGTCCACTGAGGCGAAGGGCTCGTCCATGATGAGGATCTCCGGCCGGTACGCCAGCGCCCGGGCGATCGCCACACGCTGCTGCATTCCGCCTGACAACTGCCAGGGATATTGATTGTCGGCATGGGACAGGCCGACGGCGGACAGGGCACTATCGCAGCGCTCCTTCAGTTCCGCCGCCGGCAACTTGAGGTGCCGCAGGGGAAGGATCAGGTTCTTCCGGACGGTGAGCCACGGCATCAGGGAGCGGTTGTAGTCCTGGAAGACCAAGGCCATTTCGGGAGGAGGGCCGCTGATGGTCCGTCCGTCAATGGCCGCCCGTCCGCTGCTGGCCGGATGAAGCCCGGCCAAGCATTTCAGGAGTGTCGTCTTGCCAACACCTGAAGGACCTACGATGCAGACAATTTCGCCGGCATCGACGGTGAAGGTGAGGTCTTCGATAACTGTGTGTGATTTTTCGCCGCTGCCATAAGTCTTGGCAAGATGCGCCACGTCCAGCCGCGGAGTGGTCGCACTGATGCGGGTTTCTGGTTGCTGTGCCATGGTGGACTTTCTGTTTCGGATGGGAAGAGTCGGGGCCTGCCGGGCGCTCATGCTGCACGCGCCATGCGACGGGACCCGATGTACCAGGACAAGACCTTGTGCTTAAGCAGGCTGAACAGGATGTTGACCATGAATCCGATGACACCCAGGAGCAGTATCCCGGCCCACATGTCAGCGGTCATGAAGCTCTGCTGTGCAAGCAAGGTCATGGCTCCGATACCCTGCGAACTACCCAGCATCTCGCTCGCGATCATCACAATGAATGCCACCTGGAGGCTCACCTGCAGACCGGAGAAGATTTGGGGCATCGCCGCCGGCAGCAGGACATTGAGCACCCGTTCCTTTCGGCTGAGCCGGTACACTCTGGCGACGTCCATGAGGTCGTTGCTGACGCTGCGGATGCCGTCCACTGTGGCGATCATGGTCGGAAACAATGCCGCCAGGGCAATGCTGGTCACCCGCATCTGGGTTCCGAAGCCGATGAGGGAGATAAAGATCGGAACCAGAGCCACAGGAGGGATGCCGCGGAGGAAGTGGATCAACGGATCGATCATCCACCGGACCGGAGGAACCAGCGCCGTGACGAAGCCGAGGGCCACCCCGGCCACTCCTGCGATGGCGAAGCCCATGAACAGGTTTCCCAGGCTAAGAAGGACATCGGACTGGAAGTGGTCAAACAGCCACAGCTCCTGGAAGCGCACAATGATGGTTTCCAGCGGCGGGAAGAAGGGATCGGTGGAGTTCGCGGATAGGAACCACCAGGCTGCCAGCAGCAGCACAGGTGTGCCTGCACCGATCACCCAGTTTCGTATTTTGACGTTTCTCATCAGGGCACCACTTCCCGGTAGGACTCATGCCAGTGCAGGACCCGGCGCTCGGCCAGCCGGGTAGCACCTTGGAACAACAGACCCAGGACACCGAGGACAATCACCAGTCCGTAGAGACTGGCGTAGTCGCCCGCCGCCTGTGCCTGGTAAATGCTTTGGCCCAGGCCCGGGCCGCCGCCAAGGAGTCCTGCCACGACCGTGACTACCAAGGCGGCAGGCGCTGCCACCCGCATCGCAGTACCGATGTAAGGCATAGCGCTGGGCAGGACCACCCTGGCCAGAATCTCTCCCTCGCCCATGCCATAGGAGCGGGCCGTATCCCGTGCTACGGGATCGGTGCCCTGAACACCGTCGACGGTCTGCATGACGATGGGGAGCAAGCACCCGAACACCACCAGGAAAAGGGACATCTCTGCAGTGGGCCCCAGGACCAACACCGCGAGGGGAAGGATGACGATCGGCGGGACAGGCTTCAGAAATTCCAACACGGCCAAGGTGGCGTAACGGACGGATTCGAAGCTGCCAACGAGCAATCCGATGACCACTCCCGCCAAGGCCGCTACAGCCAACGCCAGCAACGCGATGCCAATGGTGGCGCCCAGGGACGACCAGAACATGCCCGTCCCCAGAATGCTTGCGAGTGTGGTGAACACTGTTGTGGCCGGTGGGAGCGCGTTGCCTGCCACGTTGGCCGCCGCCAGGACCTGCCAGATGACCAGGGCTCCGGCGATGCCCAAGGCGCTGAACGCATAGGGGCGGATGGATGTTTTCATGACGAATCTCCCATGTCGCTTACGGCCTACTTGCCGAAAATTACGTCAGCCGGCAGCTTCACTGGTGCACTCAGGAAACCGAGGTCAGCGAGGTTTTTGTTGGCGCGTTCGATGTCTTCGAGGCGTACCTCTTCGGGCCAGTAATTCACGGCACCGGATTTCACGACCTCCAGCGGAGTCTTGGTGATTTCGGCGCTGAGCTGCTGTGCTTCATCGATGTGGCCGTTGGCGTAGGCGTTCGCCTTGTAGATGGCCGCCTTGAAACCCACCAACGCCTTCTCCTTGGACTTCACCGTGTTCGCCCCTGACACCCAGAGGCCAATCGCGCCCTGTTCAAAGAACTCGACGCCGGGAGAGGCCAGGAGCCTGTTGCCCTCTGACGCGGCCTTGGACGTGAACGGGGCAACCAGGGAAGCGGCATCGACTCGTCCGGAATTCAGTGATTGGAGTGCCGATGACGGATCGAGGACCATCCAATTCACCTTGGCGGGGTCGCCGCCGTCGTCCTTGACGAGCTTGCTGACCGTAACCTCCAGCTGTGCCTTGCGGGCTGGAACACTGACGCTCTTTCCTTCCAGGTCCTTCGGCCGGTTGATGGCGGACGCCTGCTGCACCAGGAGTCCGGTGTCATCTACGCGGTTGAGGTCCGCCCCCTCACTAGCCCCGTCCTTGTAGCCATCGGCTGCCGCGATGATCTTGAGCGGTACGTTCTGGCTCAGTGCATTCAAAAGTGGGATGGATGGCGTGTAGGTGACGTCAATCTGGCCGCTCTGGGCAGCTGCAATACCGGCCGGCGGATTGGCTATGACCGAAATCTCGACGTTGAGACCCTGCTCCTTGAAGTAGCCTTTGTCAGCCGCGAGGCGGATACCGGCATCGGAACCGATGCCGATGGTTCCCACCTTGAGCGTGGTGGTCCCGTCGGCGGCGGGGGCGGCGGCCGGGCCCGCCCCGCCGCCGCAGGCTGCCAACGTCATGGACAAAACTGCGGCCAGGGCCAAGGGAATAGTGCGTCGCATGGTGCTCCTTGAATCACGAATGGTTGGAACGGAAAGGAATGGTTCTAGCTGGTGGATTGGTGGACTGTGCGGCCACCGCTCAGTGTGAGCCTGACCTCGGTGTCGAGGAGCTTTTCGATCTCCTCGTCCACGGGCCAAGGGTTGGAGAGAAGGCACAGATCTGCTGCCATGCCTGGCGTTAGGGCACCTTTGAAGTGCTCGGCGTGGTCCTGCCACGCGGCGTGGATGGTCATTGCAGCCAATGCCTGCAGGCCGGTGATCCGCTCGGGATCCCGAGGACTGCCCGGCTGGGAACGAGTGGCTCGTCGGACGGCTGCCACCACGGTGCGCCGCCAATCGGTACTGGTGACGGGGGCGTCCGAGGCAAGGTTGACATGAACTCCGGCTCCCACCGCTGATTTCAGGGGCTGGTGCCGGGAGAAACGCTCCTCGCCAAGAACTTGGCGCATGATGTCACCGGCCTCTTGACGGATGAGGGGGTTGGTGCTGTAACCAATGCCGTGGGAGGCCATGGTGTGCAGTGTCCCGTGATCACCGAAAGCCCCGTGGATGATGTAATGACGGTTCCCGGATGACGTTGGACGGCCCTCGGCACTGTCATCCGCAGCGATGATCGCCTCAACGGCTACGGCGGTGGCCGCGTCCCCCGTGGCATGGACCCCTGCCTGCAACCCGGCTTCGCTGATCAACCCCAGGATTTTGTGCAGCTCCGCAACCCGCTGGGCGTCGGTGGCCCCTTGGATCACCAGGCTGCCGTGCGTACAGGCCTTGCCATACGGCTCGCTCATCCACGCGGTGCCGCTGCGCGGAATGCCATCGGCGAAGATCTTGACGCCCGCGATCCGCAACTGCTCCGGATTGATGCCGCGGTTCAGGTAGGTAGCGGCCAGTCCGCTGCGAAGGCCTGCTTTAACCGCGTCGGCATTGGCTCCCCCGGTTCCCGCGAAGAGCATCAGGACGTTGATTCTCAACGTAAGTTCATCCTCCGCGGCGAGGTCGCCCAGCAACTCAAGTGCCGCCGTCGAACCGGTACCGTCCATGAGCCCAGCACTTGCAGGGCCCAGCCCAGGATCCGTGAGGGAAGTGATGCCGAGCGAGTGCAGGTGCTCCTGCAGAGCAAGCAGAGCCGGCCTCAAAGTGGATCCCGGAACCGGCGGCATTGCCCGCGAAAGAAGTTCCATGGCTCCGTCCTGGAGCAGGCCTGAGGGGTTGCCGTCGGCGGTTCTCTCCACGACGCCACCGTGCACGTCCGGTGTTGCGGCGTCAATTCCGGCCCTTCTCAGGGCTTCCCTGTTGGCTAACAACTGATGCCCTGTGCTGTCGAACGCCACCACGGGCGTGTCGGGCCTGGCTTCGAGCAGGAATCCCTGCGCCGGGCCCAGCAGGGCTTCGTCCCAGCCATGGGCGCGCACCCAGCCGTCATCCCCCGCCGGCGCTGCCTCCACGACGTCGACGACGGCCGCCCAGTCAGGGGCCACAGCCGGCTCCAGGCGCACATAGCCAAAGGCGGCCATGGCCGCTGAAACGAAGTGCAGGTGGGCATCGTTGATGCCTGGAATGACAGCACCACCCGTGGCATCGATAACGCGCGTGGAGGGGCCGATCAACTGGCTCACGTCGTTGTTGCCCAGTGCGGCCACGCGGCCGTCTTTGACGGCCACGGCATCGCTCACGTGATGAGATGCCGCCGGGTCCATGGTGTGGACCGAAGCATTCATGATCACCAGATCAGCGAAATCTTCCATCAGTTCTCCTCAAGTCACCACATCCGAATGTGATGCAGACAACGTTCCTGAAAGAAGTATGTCGCTTGACTGGGTCACTTGACTAGGTTTTGGCGTAAAATTTCTTTCAGAGGACTTTTCCACCTCCCCGGCACGGCCAAAACGACGTCACGGCGGTTAACGCCTACGATCGATGAGACCGCCTGAAAGAGAAGAAGGTGCATGAATGGCCAGGGTTCCCGCTGAGGAAAGGCGGCTGCAGTTCGTTGAAGCCGCAGCAAGGGTGATCGCCCAGGACGGCCTCGCCTCTGCAACCACGCGACGAATCGCCAGTGAAGCTGAAGCACCGCTTGCGGCACTGCACTACTGTTTCCGGAGCAAGGATGAACTCCTTGAAGAGGTCTACAACTTCCTCAGCAGGGACTACGCCAAGGCACTGGAACCTGTGGCCGATCCGGGAATGGGATTGCGCCACATGGTGGGCGCCCATGCCAGACGCATCTGGAGCCGCATGCTGGAAAACCCGCATGAGCAGGTCACCACCTTCGAACTGCTGCTTCGGCGCTTCCGAGTAGAGGCCGAAGACCAGCCACAGGCCTTGCTCATGAACCGTTCCATGTACGACGGCTGGGTTAACTCAACGCTGGAGCTTTTCCGTTCGGCCGCAGAAGCCGCTGGAGAACCTGTCCCCGCCAACCTGGAGGACATCACGCGCTTGTTCATTTCCGGGATCGACGGCATCAGCATGCAGCATTTGGCCGACCCCGACGACGAACGGTCCCTCCGGTTGGTGGAACTTATGGCCTCATCCCTCGCCGGAGCGCTCCACTAAGCCTGAGGCTTGCGCTTCATCACCAACCACGTGAGAACGCCCAGCAGCAAAAGGCCGGCTGCAGCGGCCATCGACACGACGAAGGCCGCACCCGGGCCTTGAGTTTCAGCCAATTGCCCGGCCAGATAAGAGCCCAAAGCAGTTCCAGCCACGATTCCGCTGGCCAGTGCCGTCATCACTGTGGCCATGCGGCCGGCCGGCGCCACCACTCCGCCGATGCTGAAGACGGTGACCATCACAGGCCCCACGGGAATACCCAGTATCAGCAGGACAAAGATCATGGGCCAGATACCCGCCGGAAGAAGCAGCAAGAGTGACAAAACGGACATCGCCAGCGCCGCGACAACCCAACGGGAAGCCAGGCTGAACCGTTGCGGCCAGAATGCGACGGATAGCGCTGCTACAGCTGAGCTGAGGCCCATTACTGCGTATAGAAGTCCAGCGATTTCGGCAGTGGCGTACTGTGCGGAAAAGGCACTCAGGGCGTTTTGGGTTGCCCCGAAAAAGGTACCCATGCACACCATCGCGAAGACCGGCACGGCCACCACCGCGCCTGCCCAACGGTTGCGGCTCGCAGGACTTACCGGGGCCGATTGCTCTCCTGGAGGCACGGCGCCGGCACTCGGCTTCCGGGGTGCCGGTACAACCGCCAGCTGGCTGGGATGGATCGCAAAAGCAGGAACCAACGTGATGGTCATGACGGCTGCCAAGGCGAGCGGCAACCAGGGTGCCACCATGCTGGCGAGGACACCCACCAGGGCAGGGCCCAGGACGAAGGTGATCTCGTCCGCGGTCCCTTCATAGGACAGCGCGGTGTCCAGGTCAGCCCGGTTGGCCGCGACGCTTCGGCCTCCGTTGGCTGAGGACTGGGATAGATTGCGGGTTGTCAGTGCCATCCATCGGACACGGGCCATGGGACCCACCTGGGGGCAGCTGGCTCCCGCGAGGAAAGCTGCAATGAGGACGCCAACTGCGTCGGCCACCGAGCCGTACGCGGGAGTGAGGTAAGCCGCAGCAAGGAGCCCCGCGACGGCGAGTGTGTTGATGACCGCTGCCACGAGGAGCACGATCCGTTGTCCTGCCCTGTCAGCCAGGGAGCCGAGGACGGGAGCACCCAGGGCCGAGCCGATGCCAACCGCTCCGGCCGCCATGCCGCCGATCGCGTAGGAGTGGCTGACGGCGGTGACCAGCGTCAGAGTGCCGACTGTCAGCATGGCCAGGGGAAGCCTGGCGAAAAGGCCCAGCGGAAGGAAACCGGGTCCGGCCAATTCGGGAAGCCGCGCGAAGCGGCCCGGAAGGCGTGAAGGGCGTGCGGGAGCCGATGATAGAGGCTGTGAAGCTAGAGAAGATTTTTCCATTAATCCGGGTTCGCTAAAGTGTGCGCATCGTCCCTCCTCCCGATGCGCGCGACCCGGTGTAACGGGTTAAGTCTATCGGATAGCTGTCAAACGGGAACGGCCTCGGCAATCCGCACGCTGGAACCGTGCCTGCCCTTGACCACCTGTAGCTGGCTGGTGATGCGTTGCTTCATCTCCCCGACGTGACTGACCAGCCCAACTACCCGGCCGCCGTCGCGCAGTCCCTCCAAGGCATCCATCACTTGTTCCAGGGCTTGTTCATCGAGACTGCCGAAGCCTTCATCAACAAACAGTGTCTCGATGTCCACGCCGCCGGCCTCCTGCTGGACGACATCGGCAAGGCCAAGTGCCAATGACAACGACGCCATGAAGGATTCGCCGCCAGAGAGGGTGGAGGTGTCCCGGCGCTGGCCAGTCCATTCGTCTACAACTTCAAGCCCGAGGCCGGACTTCGCTCCCCTGGCGGCCTTGGCGTCCGTATGTTGCAACGTATATCTGCCGTCGCTCATGGCCACGAGCCGCTCGGAGGCGGCGGTTGCCACTTGTTCCAGCCGTGCAGCGAGGACGTAGGTGTTCAGGCTCATCCGGTAGCTGTTGTCGCCCGATCCCCTCAAGGTGTCGGCCAGCTCAGCAAGCATGTGCGCCCTGTTCCGCGGTTCGCTTCCCGCTTGTGCCAGGGTTTCATACTCCCTCCGCAACCGGGCAACAGCGGCCGCCGATTTTCCGGCCATACCCGCAGACAAAGCCTCGGCCCGCGCTGTATCTGCGGCATTGGAAGCAATCAGTTTCGATTCAGCAAGTTCAGCTTCTCCCAAGGGAAGCTCGCCTATGTTCGCTTCCTTGGCGGCAAGGACCAGGTCCTCGCTGGCAAACAACTCATCCAAGCGGGATGATTCGGCGTCGAAATCAGCCAGGTCTTTCTCAAGGCCCACAACATCGGCCGGTGAGAGTATCTCCCGGCGAGCGTCGTCAGCGGAGGTGAAACCGGATTCCGGCAAGGCCCTTTCAAGCGACGCGGCGGCGTCTTCCCGGGCTTGCTCCGCCCGTTCCAGTTCCACATCTGCGTCCGCGACGGCTTGCAAGAGCCCGCGCTCAGCCATGAGTGCATCCAGCCGTTCACGCAGGCTCGGGAAGTCCCCCCTTAAGCCGGCGAGATCCGTTTCAAGGGCAACACATTGCTCCTGAAGCAGGTGAACAGCGGACGACGCCTGTGCAGCCTTGCTCACGGAAGCGTCGTGTTCTTCCTGCACCAGAGAGATCCGCTTGGTGAGGGCTTCCTGCCGGCCGCGAAGCTTCTCCAGCAAGCCTGCCGCCTTTCGTGCCGCCGAGGCAGCGTCCTGGGCCGATATCCGTTTGGCCTCTGCTTCAGCAGCATCGGTTGCACCCCCTTGGGCAACCAGTCCGGCAAGCACCTGGGCTGCGGAGGAAACTTGTTCGGAGAGGAGCCCCAGGGCTTTTTCACTGGCCTCGAACTGTTCCTTGGCTTCTTCCTCTTCCTGGGCCAGGGAGAGTGCTGATCGCACTGCTTCGGCAGGATTGGGGTGCTCTTCGCTGCCGCAAACAGCGCACGGCTTACCGCTTTCCAGTGCCGCGGCCAGCTCCCCTGCTGCATTGGCCAAACGCAGCTCGCGGACGTCGAGCCACTGTTGCCGGAGGTCCTGTGACACCGACCGGGCCTGGAGCTGCTTTCCGGTAACCTCAGCCAACTCGCTGGCAGCCGTTTCATGGCGGGCTACGATTCGAACCAGCTCCGCCGCAGCCTCCGCATTCCGTTCCAGTTCTGTCAGTTGGCCGGCCAAAGGCTCGAGGGGCTGGATTTGCGACTCCACAGTGGACGCGTCTTCGCGCAGCTGTTCCAGCACGGCCGACGAAGCCTCGGCAGCGGCTTGATGTTCCGCCGTTTGACTACGCCTGTCTGCAAGGCGCGCCGTGATCTCTTCCAATCGCTGCTCATCGGGCAGCCGTGCCTCAAGGACTGCGCTGCTTGCCTTGACGCCTTCCAAGGCAGCGGCAGTGTTTGTTGCCTCCAAGCCGACCGCGGCAAGCTTCCCTCGCAGGCCTTGCGTCCGCGCAGCCGCTGCTTCGAGTTTGCGCGCTGCAGTATCGACCGCTTCCAGATGGCCGCCGAGAACAGCGGCACGTCGGTGCTTTCCGAGCATCTCCTTGTTCTCCAGAGCCCGGGGCGCTGCCAGCTCCAGCAGGACCCGCCGCTGCATCGCAGCGCCGAGCCGCCCATGCCGTAGCGACTTCTCCTGAGCTTCTTGGAATTGTTCCATCAGGCGGGTAGCCAGGGATTCTGCCTCGGCGGCCTCGTCCTGCCGCCGCTTCCATTCAGCACTAACTTCCGCTTCCACAGCGGCAAGCCAGGCCTCAGGTTCCTGTCCTGGCTCCTCGCCGGCGGTTGGAGCGACTGCGGCAAGGCCCAGCTGTTCCTGCTCCGCTGCAACCCGGTCAAGCAGCAACTTGAGTTCTGACGCGTTCTCCTGCACGGCCCGGGTGGCCTCAGCTGCTTGCTGAACAAGTTGGCGTTCAACAGCTTCAAAACGGTGCGTGCCGAACAACTTTTGCAGCAGTTCCAACCGGTCGTTGGCCTTGGACCTCAGGAAAGCCGCGAAGTCGCCCTGGGGCAGCATCACCACCCGGGTGAACTGCTCCCGGTCCATCCCAAGGACGTCCGAAAGCTCGGCACCTACCTCATCATTCCTGGAAGATTTCTCTTCCCAGCTTCCTGCCACCCGTTCCCGGAGGAGGGTCTTGGCCTGCTGGGTGGTGAATCCGTTGCGGCCGCGGGCGCTGGGCCGGTCCCACGCCGGCGATCGCGTCACTTCAAAACGCCGCCCGCGTGCTGAGAACTCACAGATCACGCGCGGCTCCGCGCCTGGCGCCGCATGGTCGCTTCGTAGCCGTTTCCCTTCCTGGCGGGCACCTGGAACGGACCCATACAGTGCGAAACAGATCGCATTCAGAATGCTGGTCTTGCCGGCACCCGTAGCGCCGTTGAGGAGGAAAAGGCCCTGTGCGCTCACATGGTCGAAGTCAATGTGTTGGGGCGTCGCAAACGGACCGAAGGCTTCGATCTCCAAACGATGAATTCTCACAGCTCAGCCTCCTGCAACCGGACAGCTTCGAGTGCTTCCTGCAGCGCCGCTTCCTCTGCATCGCTGGCACCGCGATCCCTGACGTGTTCCAGGAATCCACAGCAGACTCCAAGGTCGTCTTCGGCAGCGGCGAGCCGATTGCTGTAACTGGTGGAAGTCCGTGCCTCTGCACCCTGGGGATCGAAGGAGAGAACCAGGGTGTCAGGGAAGCGGGTGCGCACCTTTTCCATGGCCTGCGCAGGCCGTTGCGCATCCGTCAACGTGATCTGGCAGTAAGCACTCTCTGCCCAGGCATGCTCTTCGGCACCGAGCAGATCATCCAGCGTTCCACGCAAGGTGGCAAGGGATTTGGGGGCATCCCACACAACTTCCTCAACAGCGATCACTCCATGGGCGTCAAGGTCCACCAGCCAGGCGCCTTTATGGTGCTTGGCCTCCGAGAATGAATAGGCCAAGGGAGAACCGGAGTACCGGACATTGGGTGCCAGCTCCTGCCGCCCATGGAGGTGACCCAGTGCGGTGTAGGTGAAGCCTTCAAAGAGATCCAATGGAACTGCTCCCAGGCCGCCGATGCTCAGGTCCCGTTCGCTTTCCGAAGTAATGCCGCCGCTGGCAAAGGTATGCGCTAGAACCACCGGATAAACGGGTCCGGATGCGCGGCGGGCTTCAACATCCTGCCGGATCCGATCCACTGCCGCAAAGGTGACATCAAAGTGGTTGGCGTTTTCAGCGCACAGACGCTCAGCCACAAGCCGGGGTTCAAGATAGGGAATGCCGTAAATGGCAACGTGGCCGCTTCCGGTGCCGTCCTTGCCATGCCCATCGGCGCCACGTCCATCGGCTCCGAGGGGCAAGAGGATTGGCACATCAAGATCTTCCACGCGCGTTCTCAGGTGCACTCCCCCGCGTTCCAACAGGCGGGAGGCAAAGCCCAGCCTGATGGCGGAGTCGTGGTTGCCACTGGTCAGGACAACCCCGGCCCCTGCCTGAGTAATGCGCACGAGGGCATCATCCAGCAGTTTGACCACATCCAGCCCGGGCAAGGCACGATCGTAGACGTCTCCTGCTATGAGCACCACGTCAACGGACTTGGATTCAACCAGCGATACCAACTGGTCCACGAAGTTGCGTTGGGCTTCAAGCATGCCAACGCCGTGGAATGATCGGCCAAGGTGCCAATCGGAAGTATGAAGTAACCGCATATTCTCAAGTTAACCGGGGGCACCGACAATAAAGCGCAGGCGAGCCGTCCGCCGTCGACCCCGTGCGGTTATTTGCCCTTTTTCCCATCAAAGAAGTCGCGCGCGTCATCACTGACCGGCGCAGCCGGAACACGTCGGGAAGCGTCCTCGTCAGATTTCTCAGGAGCTTCGTTGACCTGAACGTCCTCAACCGGCTCGTCATTGGCATCGAAGGAGTCGTTCACCCCATCGCTGCCGCCCTGGACGTCGTCGGTCACGGCGACGGTGGCCTGTGACAGGCCTTGGAAGCCACGGAAAGCGAGACCCGCAAGCGCGGCGCCCATCAGCGGAGCCACCCAGAAGAGCCATAGGCCCTCAATCGTCCAAGGCGAGCTGAAGAATGCCTGGGCCGTTGCCCGAGCGGGGTTGAAGGGAAGGTTTCCCAGGACCTGCCCCAGCTGAAGCAGGACAGCCATTGCAAGGCCTACCGCGAAGGGGGCCATGGCCGGAAGTGCGCGGCGTCCAGCGGTCGCGCCAAGGAATACGGCCACAATAAGGGCCGAACCGAGGACTTCGACCAGCAGAACTCCTGCCATCTGCGTTTGCGCGGAAGCATGCTCACCGAACCCCGGGGCAACGACGTCGAACGCCGCCCTGGCGTCCGTGAGGACAGGCACGGTGGTCACCACGAAATAGATTAAGGCAGCACCAACGACGCTGCCAATGATTTGGGCCGCCACATAGGCCAAGGCCGCCACGGCCCGGATGCGGCCGGCAATCACATTGCCTAAGGTGATCACCGGATTGAAATGCCCGCCGGAGACATAGCCGAAAGCCAGCATTGCCACTGTCACCGCCAACCCCGTGGCAAGAGCCACTGGCAAGGGCGCCCCACCAGGATTCGAAAATATCCCGACTCCCACCGCGGCAACCACAACGAACATCGAACCCAAAGCTTCAGCCGACAGCCGGGCAAGAAGTCCCGGTTGGTGTTCAGGCGTCGCTTGTACAGGAGAGGTCATGTCGAATGGGTCCTTACGGTTGGTATGGATGCCGGATTGACCGGCCGCACGCTGGTATTGGCAGGGGTAACGCAAGCTCAAAGCCACTGAGTATCCTGCCAGCAGAGTCTGGACGGTTGCTGAATCCCGCCTCCAAGCTTATCCACCCAAGGCAATGGCAGCGATGGCAGTGGCACCAAGGCCCATCACAGCCAGCGTGCTGACCAGGACAAGCCGGGCTGATGCCGCCTCGTTTCCGACCTGGAGTTGGCGTGAGCGAACCCACACCACGGACGCCAGTACGATGGTGGCAAGTGCCGCCATGAGTGCACAGATCCCTTGGTAATCAAGTCCGGGGAGACCGGCGACGAGGTTGCCCGTGGAGGGCTCAGACGTCAGCCAACTCCGCCAAATGAACAGGTCCACTACTACCAACGAGATCAGCGTCCGGCGCCATGCCAAGGTGGTGCGCTCGGGCTGCAACCCGGGGTCGCGGACTTCCATGCTTACCGCGCCACCAATATCAGCACAGCGAAGGCGAACGCCGCTACGGCAACAACAATGGTCATGAACAGCATGACCCTGGAGAACGGAAGCGCCTGATCGTTGCGCATCGCCGCTTCCATCTGCCCCCAACGGCGGTAGGAAAGCGCCGCCAGCCCGGCCCCGACCAGTGCCAGCAAGACACAAAGGACCAGCCGGACGGGTGTGGGCGCGATGTTCGGGGCCAGCTGGTCAACGGCAACCGCGCCGGCGAGCAATGCCAGGGACGTGCGGATCCACGCGAGGAAGGTGCGTTCGTTGGCAAGGGAAAACCTGTAGTCGGGCGTCTTGCCTGTCCGTCGCCAAGCAGGTTCACGCAAAATGTCACTCCAAGTTTTGTCAGTGCCGTGCAGCTTCCCCACCATATCAGCGGCGGTTCACGGGCACGGTAAGTTACTGGCATGAGTGTTGAGCCTAAATCCCCCGCTGTTCCTTCCTTCGAATCCCGAGTGCACGGGTCACTTCTGGGAGGAGCCCTGGGTGATTCCCTTGGTTATGCCGTGGAGTTCGACTCCATTGCCGCGATCCGTGCCCGCTATGGTTCCGGCGGCCTGACGTCTTTCGCGCAACTCGACGGCCGCAGCCACTTCTCGGACGACACGCAAATGACCTTGTACACCGTTGACGGTCTTGTGGAAGCGCTCGAATGGGCCAACGACGGCTTAGCGGCGGACGAAATCGCCTGCCTTTGGCTGGCCTACCTCCGCTGGCTCGCTACCCAGGATGTTGCTGTTGCCTCCTCCGCTCCCGTGCCGCAACCGCGCTGGATCGACGCCCAGGACGTCCTGCGTCACCGCCGGGCGCCCGGAAATGCCTGCCTCAGTGGTTTGGCAACGGGCGAAATGGGAACAGTTGCACGGCCGGTTAATGCCGACTCCAAAGGTTGCGGCACTGTGATGCGTTCTGCCCCGTTTGGACTCATCCCCCACATTTCAAGGGAAGCCGTCTACAAACTCAGCTCGGACGCCGCCTCCTTGACGCACGGACACCCTTCGGCGCGACTCAGCGCAGCAGCATTCAGCCTGCTGATCCACAACATCGTGGCCGGAAGCGACATCCGCACCTCCGCTATCGAGGCCCTCAGCTATGTCAACGGTGTCCCCACCAAAGCACCCGAGCTGGCGGAGCGGCTGGAAGCCGCCCTGCAGTTGTCGTTGCAGCCTGCCCCACTGGACCCCGAAGGACTGACCACAGCGCTCGGTGAGGGCTGGGTCGCAGAGGAAGCACTCGCCGTCGGGCTTTACGCTGTGCTGGCCACCAGCGGCGGAACGCCGGCAGAACACTTCCGCAATGCAATATCCGTGGCCATCAACCACAGTGGCGACAGCGACTCCACAGGCTCCATTGCGGGAAACATCCTGGGGGCCTACTACGGCGAAGACGGCCTGCCGTCCGACTGGCTCGAGTCCCTGGAAGCGCCGGAAGTCATTCGCGGCATGGCGGACAGATTGCTTGCCGTCACCACCGGCTAAACAATAGCTAGATCCGGCGGAGCGTCACGTTGTTGCAGGCCTCGCACACGTCCTCGGGGATGAGGCCCCTGCGCTGAAGGAACCCAAAGATCGCGCAGCCGAGGCAGAAACCCACAAACGCTTCCAGCGAAGCCGCCACGATCAGCAGCGCCAGCAGAATCCAGGCGGCTGGCTGGAAGCCGGTGAAAAACAGCACGACGGCGGCACTCGTCAGTGCGGCGCCGATCCCTTGGGCGAACCGCTTGGGAGGACCAGCCACAAGCTTGGCGTGCCCGATTCTTGGTGCCAACACCTTGACTGACAGAAGAGCGAGCGGAGAGACCCGTGGTCCAAACAGCACGCGAAGCCAGAATCCGACAGCAAGTACCACCAAGCCCCAACCCCCGCCGGTCAGCAAGGTGGCGACGGCCACCACCACAACCAGTCCGGCCGTGATCCGGGCAGCATATTCATTAACGGGATTGGGGAAAGCGAAAAAAGCCCGCCAACCAGCCCCACCGTTTGTTGCAGCGCCAGAAGGAGCGGGACCGCTGGCAGGACGGCGCTCGGGAGCTGGGGGAAGGGCTGACTTGGTCATCCCCCAAGGCTAGGAGTGCCGCTCTTCCGGCGGAAAGGATTATTGCGCAGTATGACCAGATGACCCGGCGGCCGGAAGGTTACGCGCCGCCCACCATCTGCAGGAACTCGCCCTCAGAAACAACCTCGATTTGCTGGCCCTTGGCATGCAGTTCCAGGACCCGTTTGGCTTTGCCAGTGAGTCGGCCGGCGCGAAGGTCGCCTGCCACGAAGCCATCACCGACGATCAGAACAGTGGTGCGCGCGGTGACCCGGCTTTCCGGACGTGCCCCCATGTCCGCGGCGCGGGATTTCGCCTCCGGCCTGGTGATAGCGAGGTCGCCTGTGAAGACAACTGTCTGGCCGAAGAGCGGATGTCCGGGTTCCGCAGCCGGGTTCGGCAAGGGGTTTGGGCCCTCCTCCGGCCAGCTCTGAAAACCGCTGGGGACGCCAAGTGCTCGCTCCAATGTTCGTTCTGCGAAGCTTCCGGTTCTGGCAGCGAGGGCGGACATGGTCGCTTTGGACAGACCTTGGGCTGGATCGAAGGCAGGTTGCTTCGGCAGGTTGAGGCCAAGGGAAAGGTAGAGTTCGGCGATGCTGTTGGCGCTGTTCCGTCGGGCGATGTCCACAAGGATTCCGGCGCAGGCGCGGGCGTCTTCCGCGGCGTCGTGGTGGTTGACCAGGGGAACGCCTGCCTCCTCGGCGGCATAGGGCAAAGAGTTGGACACCAATGAGTAGCAGCGGCGGGACAGCATCACAGTGCACACATAGTCGTAGGCTGGCCCGGCAAGACCGGAGACTTCCAGGCCTGACCGGATAACGCCGAGGTCGAAGGCAGCGTTGTGGGCCGCGAGTACGTCGTCACCGATGAAGGCGCCAATTTCCGGGAAGAGCTCCCCGAACCGCGGGCGATCAGCGACGTCTTCGGCGCGGATGCCGTGGATGCGCGTGTTGTGGAACTCGAAGTGATCGTGGTTTTCGGGCGGGCGCATGAGCCAGGAGGCTTCCTCCACTACTACTCCGCCACGGACTTTACTGAGGCCTACCGAGCACGGCGACCCCCGGAAGCCGTTGGCTGTTTCAAAGTCGATCGCCGTAAAGTCCAATGCCACTGGACAAGATTACAGGTGGAAAAGGCCGCCCTTGCCGATTTCCGCGGCGGGGCGGCCCTTCCGTCCTGCATTGTGGCCAACGCTACATTTGAGCCTATGGAGTGGCCCTGCGAAGGGTTGTGTAGGAACCGGCCGCCAGGATGACGCACAGCAGCGCAGCCCATCCGCTGATGCTAAGCGGCGTCTGCTGGGCAAACCAACCGCCAACGTGTCCCCATCCCTGCAAGAACGTCGTGAGGGCAGCGGCACCGATCAGGGCGACTGTTGAGCCCAAGGTTGAGACCAGCGTTCCAGTGGTGCCCCAACGCTTGAAGATGGTGGCGAACCAGAACCCGATGATGAACATGAACATCATCAGCACGAAGAAGAATGCTGCTGTCGAGTACCAAGGACCATCCGTGACCCAGGGGATATTGAAGAAGTAGCCATCGACACCCCAGCCGTTGGTTGCCCGTTCGATGACGCCACCCAGCATGTAGAGCACTGTCATCCCGAGCGCGATCAGTGAGAAGAGACCCAGAGTTCCCAGGTAGAACGCACGCCGGCTGATACTGAGGCCCTGAGAGAAGAGAAAGACCAAGGTCATACTCTGGATTCCAAGGACCAGGAAGTACCACAGGGGCGCTTGGCTGCCGCCACCATTTTTCCCCTCAGTGACGGGAATGAGCGCGAAGATAGCAAGCGACATCAGGAAGGATGCCGCCAGGATGGTCAACGGCCATCCGATGTACGTCCACTTGTTGATCAGCTGCATCCGGGCAACTGCCAGCGTCCTGCTCATCGCTTTGCCTCCATCGTGTCATCGGCGAAGTCTCCGGTATTTGATGAGAGGCCGGATTCGGTACCGGCCATGGTCTTCCGCACCACCAGCTGCTGCAAGGAAACCGGCGATAGTTCAAGGCCCAACTCCTGGGCTTCGGTGCGTTCACGGCCGCTTAGAACCTCGTCCACCGTCACGGAGGCCAAGGACCCCAGCGTTTCGCGGTGCAGGATCCTGCGGCCGGCCAGGAAGGCGTCCACCTTGTCTGCGGAACCTGACACAGTGACAGCCGAACCCCGGATCTCGTCGGCATCGGCGTCCATGATGATCCGTCCCCGGTCAATCACGATGACGTGTTCAAGGAGGTTCGCTACCTCGTCGATCAAGTGTGAGGAAAGGATGATGGTGCGGGGGTGTTCGGCGTAGTCCTCCACCAGGCGGTCGTAGAACAGTTGCCGTGCGACGGCGTCGAGACCCAGGTACGGCTCATCGAAGAACGTCAGTTCTGCGCGCGAGGCGAGGCCAATGATGACTCCGACGGCGGACAGCTGACCACGTGAGAGCTTCTTGATCCGGCGCTTGACGGGAAGCTGGAAGTCTTCGGCGAGGCGGTCAGCGAATCCTTGGTCCCAGTTCTTGTAGAAGAGCGCCGCGGAACGGAAGGCGTGCTGCGGCTGGAAGTCGTCCGGGTATTTCTGCGATTCACGGATGAAGCAGATCCGGGACAATACGGCATCGTTCTCGTAGGCGCTGCCGCCAAAAACCAGGGCTTCGCCGGAAGTGGCGAAGGCTTGGGCGGTGAGGATTGACATCAACGTGGTCTTGCCCGCACCGTTGCGTCCCAGCAAGCCGTAAATGCGATTCGCCGAGAGGCTGAGGTTAACGTTGTCCAGTGCGTTGAGGTCTTTGTAATGCTTGATCAGGTTACGGGCCTCGACGATGGTGTCGTTCACAGGGCCGCGCTCCTTTCCTTGTCTGTCCCGGTTTCCGGTGCAAGCCCGGAGCTGCGTTCGATCATCGTGTTCAGCTGCTCTGGTGAGATGCCCAGCTTTCGGGCCTCCATTGCGAGCGGCTTGACGTACTGCTCGAAGAATTCCTCGGTGCGGCGTGCTACCAACTGGGCGCGCGCTCCTGTGGCGACGAACATCCCTATCCCCCTGCGTTTATAGAGAATTCCTGAATCCACCAGCAGATTGACGCCCTTGGCGGCAGTCGCCGGGTTGATGCGGTGGAAAGCGGCGAACTCATTGGTGGAAGGAACCTGCGACTCTTCAGCCATGGTGCCGTCCACGATTCCGTTTTCGATGAGTTCGGCGATCTGCATGAAGATCGGCTTGCTGTCATCGATCATGAGCACCACCGCCTTACTGGTTCATTACTCATGTAACTAACCATACAACCAGCAAACCAGCGGTCAAGGGATAACCGGGAAAAATTCGACGACGGCCGTCAAGTAGGCTTGATGCGTGATCTTTTCTGCGATAAGCGACCTTGCCGTATCCACCTTCGGAGGCGCGGGACCGGTTTCGCCGCCTATGGCTTCGTTCCTGCCGGACTGGCTGAACCCCGACGTCTTCCTCCGCGATTCACCTTTGGGACCGTGGGTGGTCCTCCTGGTCTGCGCCATTGTGTTCGCGGAAACAGGCCTCTTGGTGGGGTTCTTCCTGCCCGGTGACTCCATGCTGTTTACGGCGGGACTCCTGGTCTCCACCGGCGCCATCGAGTTCAATCTGTGGGCCATGTGCGCCATGATCATCGTGGCCGCCATCATCGGCAACCAAACCGGCTACCTCATCGGGTCCAAGGCCGGCCCGGCAATCTTCAATAAGCCGGATTCACGGCTGTTCAAGAAGGAAAACGTGGAGAGCGCCCACGCGTTCTTCGAAAAGCACGGCGGCAAGGCTTTGATCCTGGCTCGGTTCGTTCCCATCATCCGCACTTTCGTGCCGGTGATCGTGGGTGTTGCGCAGATGGACAAGCGCAAATTCTTCCTCTTCAACGTCATTGGCGCAGTCCTCTGGGGCGGCGGCGTTACCTTGCTCGGCGCATGGCTTGGCCAGTTTGAGTGGGTTGGCAACAACATCGACATCATCTTCATCGTCATCGTCCTGATCTCCGTCATCCCGATCTTCATTGAGATCGGCCGGGGATTCATGGCCAAGCGCAGGGCCGCGGCCGAAGGCACCGACCCCGTGGAAGAGTTCATCGAGGAGCACGAGGGCGGCAAGCACAGCGAGCACTAAGGCTCAGGCAACCGCCAAAGCGCAGCAAAAAGGCACCCCGCACAGCGGGGTGCCTTTTGCGTCCACGAAGGAACTAGTTCGAACCGGCCTCGGACAACGCCGACACAATGGCGGGAAGCAATGCGCGGAACGCCTGCCCCCGGTGGCTGATGGCGTTCTTCTCCTCAGAGCTAAGCTCGGCACAGCTCCGATCCATCCCGGCAGGTTGCAGCACGGGGTCGTAGCCGAAGCCGCCCTCCCCGCGCGGCTCGCGCAGGAGCGCCCCTTCCAACTGGCCATACTCAACAGTCTCGCGGGCAATGCCGTCTGGACCCGGGACCGCCAGCGCAGCCGCACAGACGAACGCAGCGCCGCGGAACGAGTCCGGAACGTCAGAGAGCTGTGCCAGCAACAGGTTCAGGTTGGCGACGTCATCGCCGTGCCTGCCGGACCAGCGTGCCGAAAAAATACCGGGGGCCCCGCCCAGCACATCAACGGCCAATCCGGAGTCGTCAGCGATGGCCGGCAGGCCAGTCGCTTCCGCCACGGCCCTGGCCTTGAGGAGGGAGTTCTCGGCAAAGGTAACACCGGTTTCGGCAACATCCGGGGCACCTGCCGCAGCGGCGTCCACCACCTGGGTGTCGACGTCGAGCCCTGGAACCTGGCCCCGGAGAAGTTCGCGGAGCTCCTTCAGCTTGCCCTTATTGTGTGTTGCCAGGACGAGGCGTGGAGCCGCAGGAATCGGCGTGCCGCTCACGGAGCTTCCGCCAGCGTCTCGCGCTGGATTGCGGACAGCTGGGTGGTGCCGAGGAGGGCGAGATCAAGCAGCGCATTGAGTTCGTCGCGGTCGAACGGGGCACCTTCTGCAGTTCCCTGAACTTCCACAAATTTGCCCGAACCGGTGACCACCACATTCATATCGGTCTCCGCGCGGACGTCTTCCACGTACGGCAGGTCCAGCATCGGAACGCCATCGATAATGCCCACGGAAACTGCCGCGATGGTGTCCACCAAGGGCTCTGCGTTGCGGGCGATCAGCTTGTTCTCACGGGCAAAACGGATGGCTTCCGCCAGCGCCACATACGCGCCGGTGATCGCGGCAGTGCGTGTACCGCCGTCGGCCTGGAGGACGTCGCAGTCCAAAACGATCGTGTTTTCACCCAGCGCCTTGGTGTCGATGATGGAGCGCAGCGAGCGGCCAATGAGGCGCGAGATCTCGTGGGTGCGGCCACCAATCTTGCCCTTGACCGACTCGCGGTCGGACCGGGTGTTCGTGGCCCGGGGAAGCATGGCGTACTCGGCCGTTACCCAGCCGCGGCCTTCGCCCTTGAGCCAACGGGGCACACCCTCGGTCAGCGAAGCTGTGCACAGAACCCGGGTGTTCCCGAACTCGATCAGCGCCGAGCCCTCTGCCTGCTTGGACCAGCCGCGGGTAATGCTGATGGGTCGCAGTTGGTCAGGGGTCCGGCCATCGGCGCGGATGACGGGAGTGGCTGTAGCTTCAGAAGTCATGGTTCAAGCTTAGCCAAGCTGAGGGCCCCAACCCGACGCCCTGCAAAGTTGGATCGAAGCGAACAGCTGGGTCAAGCGGACAGCTAAATTGTGTAGTGGACCCCGGCTACGGCAACAGCCACGTCACCGGTGAAGACCGGTTTGGCTTCGGACAGCACTTTGGTCTGTGAAGTCCATACCGGGATGTGCGTCAGGAGGAGGCGCTTGGCACCTGCATTCATGGCGGCCTCGCCCGCACGCTTACCGGTGAGGTGGACGTCCTTGATGCCGTCGTCGCGGCCTTCCTCGAAGGCCGCCTCACAAAGGAACAGGTCTGAGTCCCTCGCGGCATCTTCGAGTCCCTGGCAGGAATCGGTGTCCCCCGAATACGTCAGGATCTTGGTCACGGATACGCCGTCCTTGCCCGGTTCCGTAGCCGTGACCCGCAAGGCATAAGCCTCTTCAACGGGGTGATTAACGGCGAAGGGGGTCACTGTGAACGGCCCCACTGTGACCGGCTTGAGCTCGGTCCAGTTGGTGAAGTCGAATTCCTCGTGCATGCCGGGATCCAGGTCCAGCCCATAGGCCGTGGCCATTCTGTCTGCAGTAGCTGCAGGACCCCAAACCGGCAGGCGATCCCGACCCCATCCACCGGGCTTCCACCGGACCGCGACATGCAGGCCGCAGAGGTCCATGCAGTGATCGGGGTGCAGGTGGGTGAGGAAGATCGCGTCGATGTCTTCCAAGTCCGTGTAGCGCTGGATGGCGCCCAAGGCACCGCTGCCCAGGTCCATCACGATCTTCCACTCGCGCTCACCGTCGTGGGCCGTCACCAGATAGCACGACGCCGGCGAACCCGGGCCGGGGAACGAGCCCGTGCAGCCCACTATGGTCAGCTTCACAGGCCACGCCCCATGGTTGTGCCGGTGCCGCCGGCGAGCGCGTCCCCGGGCTGGACGAAGTACGAGCGGCGGGACAGCCCCGCTCCCGATCGTGCCGCTTCCAGCATCTCGGGAGTAATGCGGGCAAGGCTGCCTGTGGGGTACTGGGCCGCAACGTGGTCCACGTGCTTCACGGAGAGGACCTCCGGGCCCAGGAAGCGGCGGGCCAGGGTCTCGAACTGGGTGGCATCGCCAGTGGCTATGAATTCGTGGCTGGGCGCTTGGGACTCTGTCCGCTGGATGCCGTGGTTGGCCAAGGCGCGGTAGACGTCCTTGGCGGTCTCTTCGGCGCTGGAGACAAGCGTGACGTCCTCGCCCATGACGAATGAGATGACGCCGGTCAGCAGTGGGTAGTGGGTGCAACCCAGGACCACAGTGTCCACTCCGGCGTCCTTAAGTGGCTCCAGGTATTCATTGGCGGCGGCCAGGAGATCCGGACCGGTGGTGATTCCGGCTTCCACGAAGTTCACGAACGCCGGGCAGGCCACGGATGTAATCGTCAGGTCCGGAGCGGCAGCAAACGTGTCTTCATAAGCCCTGGACCCTACGGTGGCCGAGGTTCCGATGACACCGATCCTGCCGGAACGGGTAGCAGAGACCGCCCGCCGGACTGCCGGTTGGATAACCTCGATGACAGGTATGCCATACCGGGCCGTATAGCGTTCCCTGGCATCACGGAGCACCGCGGCAGAGGCCGAGTTGCAGGCGATGGTCAGCAACTTCACCCCTGAATCCACCAGCTCGTCCATAACGCCAAGCGCATTCGCCCGGACCTCGGCAATGGGAAGTGGACCATAAGGGCCGTTTGCGGTGTCGCCCACATAGAGGATTGATTCGTTCGGGAGTTGGTCGATGATGGAACGCGCCACCGTCAATCCACCCACACCTGAGTCAAAAATGCCGATTGGCCGTGCCCCTATGAGTTCAACGTTGCCGATGGGGGCGTCATTGCCCAACGCGCCGCTTGTGGAACCCGATGATGAAGTCATAATTATTCGAGAATAAGGCTTCCCGTGGTGTGCGGCCATTACCTGTGCTCTCCGCCTCGTGTCTGATTTGTCACAGGGCAGTCGCATTTGTTTCAGGGCAGAAGCAGCAACCCGCCATCCGGCTTAGGATTTCGCCTGCCTTGCGGCCATCATCGCCTGCACCAAAGACTCTTGGAGCCACGTAGTGAAGTTGTAGACAAGGGCCAGGTAACTCTCCACGTCCTCCGCCTGGCTCCAATCCTGCATGCTGTGGATGTGCTCGGCATCCGCTTCATCACGAATGTCCAGGCGTTCGGCCAGTACAAGCCGGACGTCGTTCAACGCCATCGACCAGCGGGTAGCGTCCTCCGGCGTCAGAACGAGCTCGTTCTTGTCCAGGCCTAAAGCTGCAGCCCTCAAGGCGCCGATTTTGTTTTCCCGCACAGAGCGTTCGGTGAGCTGGCGGAACTCCAGCGAGCCGCCGTCGTCGTCCTTCATGACGTTCGGCAGGAGACGCAACAGGGCGCGGTCGCTGGGCTGCTTGACGTCCATATCCAAGCCGATCAGCGCTGCCAACGGGTCTTCGTTTTCCCGGACATCCGATTCCAGCATGGAAATGACGTCGTCAAGCAATCCGCGCAGGAGGTCACGCTCCGCCGGCTCCAGGTATCCGCTGATGCCCTTGAGGCCGTACTTGAATGCCTTAGCCACGCTGGCGGCCGCCCTTTCCAGGTGTTTCGTTGCCGCTCGCGGCCTTTTCCACAGTGGCCCAGAGACCAAAACCGTGCATGGCCACCGCGTGCTGTTCCACTTGTTCCTTACTGCCGTGGGCCACAATGGACCGGCCCTTCTTATGGACCTCCATCATCAGCTTGTGGGCTTTGGACTCGGAGTAGCCGAAGTAACTCTGGAACACATAGCTCACGTAGCTCATCAGATTCACGGGATCATTCCAGATCACAAGGTTCCACGGGATATCAGGGGCTGTCAGGACATCGGTGGACGATTGCTCTGCAGCTTTCGTCCGCTCATCGATGTCCGTGCCATACGCAACGCTAGGGCTCATCTGTCCATTCTATGGCGGCTCGCACTAGAGTGAATCCGTGAGTAGAGCCTCGTCGTGGGACCACCCCGCAACTTCCTTGTACACAGACCACTACGAACTGACCATGCTTCAGGCAGCCTTACACTCGGGCGCCGCGCACCGCCGCTCAGTGTTCGAAGCATTCGCCCGGCGGCTGCCGGACGGCCGCCGCTATGGCGTTGTGGGCGGCACGGGACGCCTGTTGGAAGGCATTGCCGACTTCCGGTTCGGCGACGACGAACTTGCCTTCCTCGAACAGAACAAAGTGGTCAACCAGGAAACGCTGGACTACCTCGCCGACTACAAATTCAGCGGCGACATCTGGGGCTACGCAGAAGGTGACGCCTACTTCCCCAACTCCCCCATCCTCATCGTCGAATCGACGTTCGCCGAGGCCTGCATCCTGGAAACCTTCGTCCTCTCGGTCCTCAACCACGACAGCGCCATTGCTTCCGCGGCTTCAAGGATGACCTCGGCGGCCGGCACTCGCCCCTGCATCGAGATGGGTTCCCGGCGCACCCAGGAGGAATCAGCGACGGCGGCAGCCCGCGCCGCTGTGATTGCCGGCTTCGCCAGCACCTCCAACCTGGAAGCCGGACGGCGCTACGGCATCAAGACCGTCGGCACGGCAGCGCACTCCTTCACGCTCCTTCATGACACCGAGCGCGAGGCCTTCGAGGCACAGATCGCCGCATTCGGTCCGGGCACTTCCCTGCTGGTGGATACCTATGACGTCGAGACGGCGGTGCGTACCGCCGTCGAGCTGGCCGGTGACAAACTCGGCGCAGTCCGGCTGGACTCCGGCGACCTCATTGCCCAGGCGCAGTGGGTACGCCAAATGCTGGATGACCTGGGCAACGTCAACACCCGCATCGTGGTCACCTCGGACCTCGACGAATTCGCCATTGCGGCCCTCCAGTCCGCGCCCGTGGACTCCTACGGCGTTGGCACTTCCCTGGTCACCGGTTCCGGGGCACCAACGGCCAGCATGGTGTACAAGCTGGTCAGCCGCACCAACGACGCCGGCGAATTCATCTCGGTTGCCAAGGCCGCAAAAAACAAGGCCAGCGTGGGTGGACGCAAATACGCCCTCCGCAAGCTCAACGAACGAGGCCAGGCCACCCAGGAAATCGTTGGGATCGGCCACCGCCCCGAAGACGACGGCAACGACCGCGTCCTGCTCCACCAGTTCGTCAAGAACGGCGAAGTGCTGCCCGGATGGACCGGACCTGAAGGCGTCATCCGTGCCCGTGAACGGCACGCGGCCACCATGGCCGAGCTGCCCGCCGTCGTAAACCGCCTGCAGCGCGGCGAGGCTGCCATCCCCACCATCTACGAGGAGAACTGATGTCCAGGGCCCTGATCATCGTCGATGTACAAAATGACTTCTGCGAGGGTGGAACGCTCGCAGTCGAAGGTGGCGCCGCCGTAGCAGGCGCCATCACCGAGTACATGGACGCCAACCAGCAACACTTTGACCACATCGTGGCCACCCAGGATTGGCACATCGAGCCCGGCGACCACTTTTCAGACGACCCGGACATGGTTGACTCCTGGCCTCCGCACTGCAGGGCAAGGAGCAAAGGTGCCGAACTCCACGAAGACCTTGATCCCGAGTACATCCAGGCGTACTTCCGAAAAGGACAGTTCACTGCGGCTTACTCAGGCTTCGAGGGAGTCCTGGCTCCTGAAGACGATGTCCCCACCGGCGACCTGAAGGCAGGCACCGCCGTAGCGGAGGTCCTCGATGAAGACGCGATAGGGCTCGATGACTGGCTGCAGAGCCACGACGTCGAAGAAGTGGTGGTGGTAGGGCTGGCTACGGACTACTGCGTCAAGGCCACGGCACTGGATGCCGTCCAGGCCGGTTACATCACGACGGTCATCGCTGAACTCACAGCCGGAATCGCCGAGGACCTTTCGGGCGCCTACGACGAAATGGAAGCCGCCGGCGTCGAAGTCGAACGGGACTGAAACCGCCCTTCTCAAGCTCAAAACCAAGGAGGGCGCCGCAACCGCGGCGCCCTCCCTTGTTTTTGCTTTTTGCTGACTTTGGAGCCAGCTACTTCCTGCCGATGAACCAGTCCTGGAGCTTTCGCAGGCGCGCCTGCAGCTGCTCCTCGTTCGCCTGGGCCACAGCGGGACCCCCACACACTTCACGCAGTTTGGTATGAACCACCCCATGGGGAGTGCCGGTGCGGGCGGACCAGGCGGCCACGTTCTTAGCCAGCTCGTTGCGCAAGTCCATCAGCATGCGGTGGTCAGGAACCGCAGGCGCAGCAGCAGCTGCCAAGGGCGACTGGCGCTTCTTGCGCGATTGCTGTTCATGCTGGCGCTGACGCAACAACGTGCCTACCTGTTCGGCGTCAAGTAGTCCCGGGATTCCCAGGAAGTCCAGCTCTTCATCCGAACCGATATCGGCACCCGTGCCGAACTCGCCGCCGTCGAAAAGGACACGGTCAAAGGAGGCCTGGGAGTCCAAGGCTTCAAACTTGCCCTTGGTGAGCTCGTCGGAGGCCTTGTCCTCGCGGTTGGCCTCCGCCATGAGGTTTTCTTCGGGGTTGAAGAGGCCGTCGTCGTCCTTTTCAGGGCGGTCCAATGCGTGATCGCGCTCGGCCTCCATGGTGTTGGCCAGCACCATCAGCGGAGGTACGGACGGAAGGAATACCGACGCCGTCTCGCCCCTCTTGCGGGCACGCACAAAGCGGCCCACGGCCTGAGCGAAGAAGAGCGGCGTTGAGGTTGAGGTGGCATAGACGCCCACCGATAGGCGTGGAACGTCCACGCCTTCGGACACCATGCGGACAGCCACCATCCATCGCTGATCCCCCGCGGAGAACTCCTCGATCTTGCTGGAAGCCTTGGAATCATCAGAGAGAATGACCGTGGGCGATTGGCCCGTTATTTTCTTCAGCTGACCGGCGTAGGCGCGTGCATCATCGTGGTCCGTGGCAATCACCAGCCCGCCGGCGTCCGGCACGGTCCTCCGAACCTCGCCGAGCCGTTTGTCTGCGGCCGCCAGGACGGCAGGAATCCACTCACCCGTGGGGTTCAGGGCAGTCCGCCAGGCCTGCGAGGTGATGTCCTTGGTTACAGCCGCTTCCCCTAGGGACGCCGCCATCTCGTCGCCGGCACTGGTGCGCCAGCGCATCTGGCCTGAATAGGCCATAAACAGGACGGGACGCACCACGTGGTCCCGCAGTGCGTTTCCGTAGCCGTAGGTGTAATCAGCCTTCGAACGGCGAATGCCGTCCCGGTCCTCAGCGTATTCGACGAAGGGAATTGGCGAGGTATCCGAACGGAAAGGGGTACCCGTCAGGGACAGGCGCCGCGCAGCAGGATCGAAGGCCTCCCGGAGGCCGTCTCCCCACGAAAGCGCCTCGCCGCCGTGGTGGATTTCATCCAGGATCACCAAGGTGCGGGCCGCTTCGGTCTTCGCGCGATGCAACATGGGCTTGCTCGCTACCTGCGCGTACGTGACGGCAACACCCACGAATCCCCGGCCGTGTTGGCCATCGGAGTTCTTGAAGTTGGGATCAATAGCGACTCCCACTTTTGCTGCGGCGTCTGCCCACTGCCGCTTCAAGTGGTCAGTGGGCGCCACGATGGTGATGCGGTTGACCACACCGCTGTCCAGCAGGGTGGTGGCGATGCGCAGCGCAAAAGTGGTCTTACCAGCGCCGGGCGTTGCCACAGCGAGGAAGTCCTTCGGATTGCGGGTCATGTAGAGGTCAAGCGCCTCCTGCTGCCACGCACGGAGCTTGGGCGCCGTACCCCAGGCGGCGCGCTCCGGATACGCCGGAGGCAGGGACGGTCCGCCAAAAAGTGTTTCTGTCATGCTGACTCCCCCGGCCTCATGGCAGAGACGGTGTTCTCCGGCTTTCCGGGCACGCCAAAGCGGACCGTAGGCCGGTGAAGTTCAGAAAGGGCCGGAGTTCTCTTCCCACCCACTACTTGGAGTTGCCCGGGCCGCCGTTTTTTCCACCGTCATTGCCGGGGCGGAGGCCTTCGTAAATCTCCTTGCACTCCGGGCAGACCGGGAACTTCTGGGGATCGCGCCCCGGCGTCCAGACTTTGCCGCACAGGGCAATGACGGGCTCGCCGGTCAGGGCCGACTCCATGATCTTTTCCTTGCGGACATAGTGCGAAAACCGCTCGCGGTCGCCGGGCTCCACTTCCTGGCGCGTTTCTTCGCGCTCAATGGTGGCAGTGGACGTTCCGGCTCCGGAAAGCTCGCGCATGGGGTCGTTTTCGAATGGATCCGGAGGAAGCGTAGTCATGCCAAACATCTTACCGTCTACAGGCCCTGCCACTCCGGCTTGTTGTCATAGGTATGCCGATAATAGTCGGCTAGTTTCAGCGATGACGCGGCCGCCTCATCCACCAAAATAGTGGCGTGCGGGTGCATCTGAAGGATGGAGGCCGCACAAATGGCAGCCACTGGGCCCTCCACGAAATCCCGGACAGCCTGGGCTTTCTGGGCCCCCGTTGCGACCAAGACCACATGCCGGGCATCCATGATGGTTCCGAGGCCCTGCGTGACTACATGGTGGGGAACGTCATCGATGCTGTTGAAGAAACGGGCGTTGTCCTTCCGGGTCTGCTCGATCAGCGTCTTGATGCGCGTCCGGGATGCCAAAGATGAGCCAGGCTCATTGAAGCCGATATGCCCGTCTGTTCCTACGCCCAAAATCTGGAGATCGACTCCACCTACCGCCTTAATGGCGTCTTCGTAGCCCTGGCATGCAGCCTCAAGATCCTCCGCCGCGCCATCCGGCCCATGGACGTTCTCGGGCTTGATATTTACCCGGTTGGTGAACTCGCGCCGGATGACCTCGCGGTAGGACTCGGGATGTCCTGCTTGGAGCCCTACATATTCATCCAAAGCGAACCCATGCGCCTCGCTGAAGTCCAATCCCCCTGCCTCGTACCGCCTGGCCAATTCGTCGTAGATGGGCAGCGGTGACGACCCCGTCGCCAAGCCCAGGACTGCATTGGGCTTGCGGCGTACCAGCGCTTCGATGGCATCGGCTGCAAGCGCACCGATCTGCTTAGTGCCAGGGAGAATGACAACTTCCATCGTCACGGCCTTTCTTAGTTATGAGCTATCTGACAAAGACGTTATCCCATGTCCCACCTACGGGCACGGTTGTTACGCAGGCTAGCGGTTCACGCTGAGTTGGGCGAACATTTCCGGACCGCGCGCATCCAACCATTTTCCCCCGAGCCGAACGCCAACCACGAAGAGGATGACGCCGAGCAAAGGTCCAACAGCCAGGTTGATCCAACCGGCCTCAGTACCCCCGCTGAAGGCCTGGACAGCCACCAATGCAAGCTCCGGAACGAGCAGGAGGGCCAAAACGCCCATACCGACGGCTTGCACTGCCAGCGTCTGGGCGACATTTCCCGGCGGTTTCTTGAACGGACTGTCTCCCGGCAAAGGTACTGCGATGTTATAGCGGGCCGAAATCACCGATGAGAGCCCCAGCCCGGTAAAGAGAGTTCCCAGCGACAACCCCAGAAGGTTGGGGAGCCATTGCCAGTCCCCAGTGACGAAAAGTGGCCCAATAGTAAAAACGAGCACCACTGGAAGTGAGATGGCCAAGCAGGCCAGGGAACGACCCAAGCGATCGTCAATGCCCTTGACGCCCGCCGCGAGGTGGAGCGCAAAAGCTGTGTTGTCATACGAGACATCGGCACAGATGGACCAAGCCATCATGAACGCTGTCAACGGTCCCAGGATCATGAGCAGGCCGTAGCTGCCACTCTGCGATCCGCTGAAGAAAAAGATGACGGGAAACAAGGGAACAATCACCAAAGAGGCCGCATACCTTGGATCCTTCATCCAGTAGATCAAAGCCCTGGCAGCAACTGCGCCTGCAGGAGTCCCGGGAAGAAGGGCAAACAATCCGAGCTTTCCACCCTTCCTGGCGGAGCCTCCGGAGTACGGGGGCGTTACCAAAGCACGCTGCAGCAGAAGATGCCAGCCCAGGAGGAGGCCGGCAATGGTTGCTGCAGAGATCAGAAATTTCAGCGCTGCGGTGCCGGTGTTGCCGGACTCCAGGTCTCCGCCCAAGGACCAGGCCGCACCCAGCGGCGTCCAGGACACAGTGCGGGCCAACAGGGGCAGGTAATCAGCACTGCCGCGAACGCCGTCCACAATTCCCACCATGATGGGTCCCAGCAGCATCAGCGGGATGAAGACAATAATGCTGCTCACGTCCTTGAAGCGTCGCGAGGAGGCAAGGCCGGCCGTCGCCGTCGTTACCACCTTGGACAGAACGATGCATGTAAGGGCACCCAGAATGGCACCCAAAAAGGCGCCGGCAGCAGCCGGAACGCTACGCCACCAGGTTCCCACCGTGCCCAAGGCGGCGAGCAAGGTAGCCAAACCCGGAATACCGATGAACCCCGCCAGGGCGAGCCCGGCCAGTAGTTGCCTCGGGGGAATCGCGAACGTGGTGAAGCGAGCGGGGTCCAACGTCATGTCCGCAGCGGAAGCGAGGAGCGGAATAATGGCCCATCCCAGCACCGTGGCCGCACCGCCCAGCACTACTACCGTGTGGGCAATCTCAGCATCAGCCCAACGCAAAGCAATGAGTCCGCCAATCAGAAGGGAAAGGACGCCCAAGGCATAGAGCAACCCGAGTGCCATCCCCACCAACTGCCATGGGCTGCGTTTGAATCCGTTAAGAAGCAGGCGCCACTTCAGGCTCAGAAGGTGCGCAACCATTCGAGCCCCTCCGTCCGGTGTCCGCCGCCCACCAATTGCACAAACCGTTCTTCCAGGGTGGAGCCGTTCCGAACCTCATCCACAGATCCAGCCGCCAGCACCCTACCGCCGGCAACCACGGCGACGTGGCTGCACATGCGCTGCACGAGGTCCATGACGTGGCTGGAAACGATGACAGTGCCGCCGGAAGCGACGTAACTCTCCAATATGCCACGGATGTTGGAGGCCGAGACGGGGTCCACCGATTCAAAGGGCTCATCCAGGACAAGGAGGCGGGGCGCATGAATCAGCGCAGAGGCCAAGGCGATCTTCTTGGTCATACCGGCCGAGTAATCAACAACCAAAGTGCCGGCGTCTGCCTGGAGATCGAGGGCGGCCAGCAATTCAGAAACCCGGGAACCCACAACATCACGATCCATGCCGCGGAGCAGTCCGGAATAGGTGACCAGCTGTTCGCCCGTCAGCCTGTCAAAAAGGCGCACGCCATCGGGCAGGACGCCCATGAGCTTCTTGGCTTCCAAGGGCCGGGCCCAAACATCAACGCCGTGGACCAGAGCCGTGCCAAAGTCGGGCCGCAACAGGCCGGTAGCCATGGACAGTGTTGTGGTCTTGCCGGCACCGTTGGGGCCAACCATCCCGTAGAAGGAACCCGCGGGGACCTCCAGGCTTACGCCATCGACGGCGATCTTCTCACCGAAACGCTTGGCCAGGCCGCGGATGGACAATGCGGCCAACGGCGCGCCCTCAGCCGGGCCACTGGCGGCCAGCGGGAGGGTGCCGTCCGGTAATTGGTTGACCGGCTGCGTGGCCGAAGCTTGTGGAGGCGTGGACGCTTGTGGCGGCGCGGAAGTGGGCGTGGGTTCATGGCGTGGTTCCGTCATGGACCCAGCCTAGCCTTGCCAACACGAACCTGAGGAGGTCCTAGAAGCCGTGGCGGGGAACGGCCCGCTGGTACTGCGGAACCCACGGAATATCGTGGCCGAGTTCGTATGCAGCCCTGAGCCACCAGTGCGGATCCCGCAATGCGGCACGTGCCATGAAAACCGCATCCGCCCTGCCGTTCGCCACAATATCCTCCGCTTGCGTGGCACTCGTGAGCAAGCCCACCGCGCCGGTGGGGACTCCGGCGTCATTCTTTACCTGCTGTGCAAATCCAGCCTGGTATCCGGGCACAGCCCTGATCTGCTGATGCGCTACTGCGCCGCCGCTGGAGACGTCCACAAGGTCAACGCCACGTTCGGCAGCAGCGCGGGCCAGGCGAACAGAAGCCTCGACGTCAACCCCGCCGTCAGCCCAGTCCGACGCGGAAATGCGGAGCAGCAGCGGCATGGAGTCCGGAATGACTTCCCTGACCGCATCCACCACGGCGAGCATGAGCCGATTGCGCCCCTCCTCATTTCCACCCCAGCCATCGGTCCGGGTGTTGATGAGCGGGCTTTGGAACTGGTGCAGGAGGTACCCGTGGGCTCCGTGGATTTCCACAGTGTCGAAACCCGCCGCAACTGCCCGGCTGGCAGCGGCGGCAAAGTCGGCCACCACGCCATGGATATCCGCGTCGCTCATGGCTTCCGGTGCGGCGTAGCCGTCAAACGGATCGCTGCTCGGCCCGGAGGTGGCCCATCCGCCGTCGGACTCCGGAACAGAGCCGGAACGATCGGAAAATGGCCAATACGTAGATGCCTTGCGCCCGGCGTGGGCAAGTTGCGCCCCTATTTTGGAATCGACGGCGCCATGCCGGTGGACGAACGCCACTATGCGCTCCCATCCGGCCGCCTGCTCATCGGAGTACAAGCCAGCGTCCAAGGGGCTGATTCTGCCTGCAGCGTTCACCGCCGCCGCCTCACTCAGGATGAGCGCGGCGCCGCCGGCTGCAAAAGAACCCAAGTGCATCAAGTGCCAGTCGTTGGGGACGCCTTCGCCGGTCTCCGGGTGGCAGCTGTACTGGCACATGGGCGATACCCAACCGCGGTGGGGAACGGTAAGCGAGCGCAGCTGAAGCGGAGTGAACAGCGCGGACGGCACTAGAAGAGAACCCTCGCGAGCCCTTGGCGCGCTTTTGCCACCCGTTCGTCCTGGGTTCCCACAACTTCGAAGAGCTCAAGGAGGCGCACGCGGGCGGTCTCACGCTCGGGACCGAAATTCCTGCCAATAAACGTGATGATGCGGTTGAAGGCGTCATCGATGTGGCCGCCGGAGACGTCAAGGTCGGCCACGGTCAACTGGGCCTGCACGTTGTCCGGCTCTTCGGCGGCGAGCTCGCGGAGGCTTTCTGCCTCGGGGGCCGAGAGCTGGTCTAATCTGGCCATCAGCTCAACCTGAGCCAAACCGGCCTTGGCGTCGGTGTCTGCCGGCTGTTCGAGGAGCGCCTGCTTGTAGGCTGCGGCTGCACCGGCGTAATCGCCGACCTCAATCGCGTCAATGGCTGCCTGATGGAGTGGCGGCAGTGGTGCGGGTTCCGCGTCCTCCGCCGGTGCGGCATCACCTATGCTGCCGGTGACCCCGTTCGCTGCAGCAACCTTGAGAAGTTCCTCAACCAGGTTTCGGATCTGTTCGTCATCCGCTGGTCCTTGGAAGAGCGGGACGGGCTGCCCCTTGACCACGGCAACTGCTGTGGGAACAGCCTGAACTTGGAAGGCCTGTGCCAGTTGCGGGAAGGTGTCCACATCGGCGGCTGCAAGCACCAAGCGACCACCGTAAGTCTCAACAACACGTTCGGCGGCATCGAGGACGGCCGGTGATTCGGGCGCATAGCGCGACCAAAGAAGGAAAAGCACGGGGATCTGTGCGGACAATTGCACCAGATCCTGGAAATTTGATTCGGTTGCATCCACTCGAAGTGGTGCTTTGCCGGTTTCGCCCCCTTGGGGCGTGCCATCCGCCGGCGATCCGCCCTCTGCCGAAGCAGAGGGGGCCGGCACTGGCGGGGCGGCCGGGCGGCGCAGCGACGACAAGTCAACGGCACCGCGAAGATTGAGCTGGCTGGCAGCGGCTGGAGTGGGTCGGTATCCGGGCGAACTCATACCGTCCACTCTAGCCGCTGCCCTGCCATGGGTACGCCTTACTTGAAGCTGGCTCCGACCAGCCCGCGGGTAGCCGCCACGAGCTTCATGGGGTCGGCAGAACCTGCCGGCGGAATGTACACGGCCACGGATTCGGCGAAGTTCAGAACCATGCCCGTGGTGGTTTCCTTACCACCGGCGAATACTGCGGAATCGTCTTCAAGCACCAGCTTGTCGCCTGCAGCCTTGGGTGTGCCTTCGAAAGCGAAATCCAAACGCCCCACAACCACGGCGCCGCCGTCAGCTGTCTTCAGGACCACAGTCTGGTTGGTGACCGGCGTGTGCGTGAACTTGAAGTTTGCGCTGGTTCCGTTCTTCACAGTGTCCGCCTGGTAGGCCAGTGCCCCTGCAATGTAAGGGGATGACTGCCCATCGGCCAACTTGCTTCGGTTGGGCGACTCCGGATTCGTCAGCATTTCGCTCAGGATTTCCAAGGCCTCATTACCGCTGTAGGCCAGGCCAGTGCTGTCGCTCGCGGGTACAGGCTCAGTTCCGTTGCGCGGAATGGGGAAGGACGGGAAGTTAGTGCCAGGCTGTAGCGGCGCACTGCCCCACAGCTTGTAGTTTTCACGAGGCGAAAGCTGCACAAGGGTCAGGACCTGCGGCACCACGTTTCCTTCACCCTGGGTGAGGGCGAAGACCGTTCGGGGCCAGTCCCGCTTGGTGCTGATAACGCTGCTCTGAAGCTTGGTGGCCCGCACCGGCATACGCGGCTCGTAGGCAGACACTGCGGACCGGATCTTGTAGTTCTGGGTCCGGATCTGGAGTTCCATCTTGTCTACTCGCGGGGCCAGTTTAGCCGCGTCCTTGGCTGCGTCCGCCGCATCCACAGTGCTCGCTACCTGCTCAAGGATCCGCTGCAGCTGGGATTCCAGCATGACAGGCGTGGCGGCCTCAGCGTCGGCCGCAGCTGACGAGGTCGTGGTGGCCTCGGGGGTCGTGGTGGCTTGGGCGGCGACTGCCGTCCCTCCGACCAGGACGGCGGCCATCGTAGCGGCGAGGGCCGTGACGCGGAGGGCTGGACCTTCGGCGCCGGCACCAGGACGACGACCTTTGTTGCCAGCAGGCGGCTGAACAGTAGGCGACTGGGTTGTAGCCGCCTCAACGCCCGGCGACTTGGCAGTAGAGGACTGAACCGGGAGCGCGGTGGTCTCTCCGCCATCGCGCGGCTCGTCGTCGTCGTGCTTGCGGCGGTTGCTGAGCGCTTTGGCGATGAACGGCAGCGCCGCTCCGATCAGGATGATGATGATGCCCAAGACAATCAGCGGCACTGCCCAGGGGGTGGTGGCGTTGTTCGGGAACGTCATGGAAATCGACGACGGCGCAGGCTGGGTACCGTCGCCGGCAACCAACAGGGACCACTCACCATCAGCGGGAGGGTTCCAGGTGTAGTCCAAATCGCCGCTGGCATCCTCGGTGCTGACCCACAAATCGGATCCAGCCGGGGAAGGCGCCGTGGCCTCGCCGTCAGCAGAGGACACCTCCAGCGACTTCTGGTCCGCAGAGACACCGGTCAACGTGTTGTGGGCAGTCTCGCCGACCCAGGCTTCGACGTCGTCCGGGCGTCCCGTAGCGACGATGAAGTTGCCTTCACCCTGGATCTTGATCTTCACCGGCCCGTCATGGAGGGCGATCAACTTTTGGTCGATCACGGTCAGCGGGGCAGCTGTGGTATCGCTGGGAACCGAAGCCGTCACGGTCTCGGAGGGGGCCCAAAAAGTCAGCTGGCCAATACCGGCCAGCATCGTCAGCAGGCCCAGCAGCACCAGCAAGGCTGCAGTCTTCAAACGCACAGGATCACCTATCATCAGCGGTCGTTGAACTTCAAGGGTAACCGTTTTGTTATCAGAGAGTCAGATCGAGGTGATCTCCCCGACATCCCGAAAAGCCCGCCACCGCGCCGCTGCAGCGCCAATCCGCGCTCCTGATAGTGTGGCGATGATCATGATATACGGGCCTTCCAGCGCCTAAGTCCACCCTTTACCACCACTGAAAAGGCAGCCAAACCGCGTGAAAGACCACATGGAGCCCCGTCCCGTCGATGAGCCCGGGTCAAGTGCGGTGGATGCCCCCTCCGAGGGCACTGCCGCGACGGTTCCGGCTGCGGCGGTTCCAGTCCGCACCGGACGCCTGGCTGCAATCAGCCGCAGGCTGAGGCAACCCATCCCCGGCGCCCGGAACCGCGTACGTTTCGAGATGCCCCCGGAAGCTGAATCGGATGAAGGCCGCGAAGGCTTCCGCCCCGAGGACGACCACGGCTTCGGCGCCCCTGGCCCGCGGATGTCATCCCAGCACCCTGTATATGTCGGATTCATGGGTACTGCAGGTGTCGGCATTGCGTTGGCCGTGTTCTACATCGCCAGCAACACCACCCAGCTCATCTTGTGGATCGTGGCGGCACTCTTCATCGCCCTCGGACTTGATCCCGTGGTCCGCTGGCTGGAAGGCCGCAAAGTGCCCCGGCCCGCCGGCATCCTCATATCCGTCTCAGCCCTTGTGCTCGCGGTGGCCGGATTCTTCGCAACGCTGATTCCCACCATCGTCGAACAGGTATCGGAAATCGTCCGCCAAGCCCCGGACTGGATCCGCAGCTTCCTGGACTCGGACTTCTTCCGCAACGCAGACAGCCAATTTGGCGTACGTGACCGCATCACCACCGAACTGGACAAGTTCGTCAAGGATCCCGAAGCGATGGGCGGAATCTTCGGCGGTGTGGTCGGTTTCGGGTCCACCGTTGCCAACGGCCTGTTCGGTTCCCTGATCGTACTGGTCCTCAGCCTCTACTTCCTGGCAGCCCTGCCATCCATGAAGAAGTGGGCCTATCGCCTCGCTCCCCGGTCCCGCCGTCCACGTGTTGAGGCGCTTTCCGAAGCGATTACCGACTCCGTGGGCAACTACGTCATAGGCCAGGTTTGCGTTGCCCTGCTGAACGCCATTTTTGCCTTCATCCTGATGACCATCCTGGGCATCCCCTTCAGCGTCCTGCTTGCCTTCGTTGTTGCCCTGCTGGCGTTCATTCCCCTGGTAGGCGGCATGATCGCCGCTGTCGTGGTCATCCTTGTAGCACTCACCGCCGGCTGGCAGACAGCCGTGATCTATGCGATCGCCTACTTCGCCTACCTGCAGTTCGAGGCGTACTTCATCTCACCGCGCATCATGCAGCGTGCAGTAGCTGTACCGGGGGCCGTGGCGGTGATCTCGGTGATTGCCGGCGGCAGCCTGCTCGGCGTCCTTGGCGCACTGATCGCCATTCCGACGGCGGCAGCCATCATGCTGCTGATCAAGGAAGTATTCATCGTCCGCCAAGATCGGCACTGAGTACCCCGCCCTCCACAGGTTCTTCATACAGATAATGCCCCTGAACACGATGTGTTCCCAGAGGCATTTTCTGCACACAGGCTCAACGGTTCGCGACCGGGTCAAGCACTAGCGACCGTACTAGGCACTCGCGACCGGCCCCGCCCACTCGCGTGGCAGGCCGTCCACTCCGGCACCTGCATGAGTGACGTCGTCGACGATTTCATCCAAGACGCGGGCCGCGTACTTCTCGCCCACCCAAAGGTGTTTTGCACCGTCGACGCCGACAAGCCGGGCCTGCGGCACCAGGCTGAACCGCTGGGCTGCTTCGGCAGGCTGCAGGTAGTCGTCATGCTCCGGCACCAGGACCGTGAGCGGCATGCCGGAGGCGGCCCACTCCTTGAGGTGCACATCAGTGGCGCGGTGCAAGGGTGGGGACAGCAGCACTGCACCTTCGATTTCCGGGGCCACCGGCTCCACCGCCCCGTACATGAGGGCAAGCTCGGTACCGAAGGACCACCCGACGAGCCAGCGGTTCGGGAGCCCGCGTTCCACGGCGAAACGGACGGCAGCCTCAACGTCGTAGCGCTCCCCAATGCCCTCCTCGAACTGGCCATCGCTGGTGCCACGCGGTGATGCCGTGCCCCGCGTGTTGAAGCGCAGGACTGCAACTCCCGACAGCGCGGGCAGCCGGTAGGAGGCCTTCCGGTAGACGTGGGAATCCATGAACCCGCCGTGCGTGGGCAGCGGGTGGAGGGTTATCAACGTCGCGGTGACCTCCCCTGATTCCGGCAACGCCAGTTCGCCCAGCAATACCTTGCCGTCCTCGGTGGTGAACTCCACGTTCTCGCGGCGGGCGGGAAGGACCGTGGAGGCGCGGATCTCCGATGGCGCGTCCTGCGGGGTAAACACGAACGAGGCGGGGTCGAAAGTCATGCAACCAAGCCTAAGGGAATCAGCGGTAGCGGTACGTCCTGCCCGTCCAGCAGTTGGTGTGCCAGTGCCTGCGTTCGGCCAGCCCTGCGGCTTGTCCAAACAGGTGACTGTCGGACCACACCACCAGATGCGCGATGCCGGGGACGATAGCGGTGGAGCAACCGGGGCAGATGTATTGCTTTTCCGCCTTCTTGGCCGTCATGGTCCGCACCATCCAGTCCCCGTCCGGTGCACTTTCGCGCCGGGCGATACCACCGCGCGCCCGCTCAAGGTCGAGCTCCGGCGTCGGTTCCGTCCATTTGCTGCCGCCGGCGCTGCCGGAGCGTGTGCTGGACGCGTTGCGACGAGGACGGTTGGAGCGGGGCATGCTTCCATTCTGCCTCAGCCACCCTGTTGTAGATGGTGAGACGGTAATGTGGGGCGGGTGCGACTCGTCATAGCCCGTTGTTCTGTTGATTACGTTGGCCGCCTCAAGGCCCATCTTCCCCTCGCTACCCGGCTCCTGCTGGTCAAAGCGGATGGTTCGGTGTTGGTGCATTCCGACGGCGGTTCCTACAAGCCGCTGAACTGGATGAGCCCCCCTGCAACCCTTCGTGTGACCACGCCTGAGGAAACCGAAGTGGAAGAAGGGGTGGTGGAACAGTGGACCGTCCAGTCCGCTAAGACGGACGACCGCCTCATCATCAACATCTACGAGCAATTGCATGACACCTCGCACGAGCTCGGCACTGATCCCGGCCTGATCAAGGACGGCGTCGAAGCAGACCTCCAAAGGCTGCTGGCCGAACAAATCGAGCTTCTGGGGTCCGGCTACTCCCTCATACGCCGCGAGTACTTCACCGCTATCGGCCCTGTGGACATCCTGGCCAGGGATGCTGACGGCGCCACCGTTGCCATTGAGCTGAAACGGCGCGGAGACATCGACGGCGTCGAACAACTCACGCGGTATCTCGAACTGCTCAACCGCGACCCCCTGCTGGCTCCCGTGAGGGGGATTTTCGCCGCCCAACAAATCAAGCCCCAAGCGAAGGTACTGGCCAACGACCGTGGAATCGATTGCGTCACGCTGGATTATGACGCCATGCGCGGTGTGGATGACAGCGAGTCACGGCTCTTCTGAGTTTTCCCCTTCGGGAGACTGTGCCGCAGGCCACTAGAATCAGAATTATGACTGTCGCATCCGGTTTTCCCTCTTCCTCCGCTCCGAGCCACCAGATCATCCGAGGAACACTCGTCAGCGACGGGGAGGTAGTGGAAGACGGCCTGGTTGCGGTCGACGGGGACAGAATTGCCTACGCGGGGCCGGCCAAAGGCTTCGATCCCGAAGATTTTGAGGGTTTCCAAAGCGCAATCCGCTTGGGGATTCCCAGCGGCAGCTACCTCTTCCCAGGACTCGTGGACGTTCACTGCCATGGTGGCAACGGCGGCGATTTCCCTGGCGGCGAAGAAGGCTCGGCGCGCAGGGCAGTGGAGTTCCTCCATCGCTCAGGGACCACCACTTTCCTGGCAAGCATGGTCACCGCTCCCCGGGCAGATCTCCTTCGAGGCATCGAGCTTTACGTGAAGCTAGTGGATGAAGGCCTCGTGGCCGGCATTCACTTGGAAGGCCCCTTCCTGTCCCATGCCCGTTGCGGGGCCCAGAATCCGGAATACCTGCTGGAGCCCGACCTGGAGCTCATGGACGAACTGGTGGGAGCCGCGGCCGGTAAGCTCGCCACCATGACTTACGCCCCGGAGCTTCCGGGGGCAGCTGCCTTGGTGGACTTGATGACTTCCCATGGAGTCACTCCCTCCTTGGGGCACACGGACTGCGACGACGCCACAGCCGCGGCGTCCCTGGCTGCGGCCCGCGAGGGACTCGAGTCAGCAGGATTCGACGGCGTCAGCTCGCTTCCCACGGTCACGCACCTTTTCAACGGAATGCCTCCCCTGCATCACCGCGCCCCTGGTCCCGTTGCGGCATGCCTGCGCATGGCCCAGGAAGGGAAGGCGGTTGTTGAACTCATTGCTGACGGAACGCATTTGGACCCCAGCACCGTGGCCACCGTCTTCCAGTTGGTGGGAGCGGGCAACATCGTGCTGGTAACGGATTCCATGGCGGCGGCAGGACTGTCCGATGGCAACTACATGCTTGGCCCGTCGCCGGTCACTGTCAGCGACGGCGTGGCCACGCTGGATGCCACCGGCTCCATCGCCGGAGGCACCTCCACGCTCCTGGAAGTCGTCAGCAAAACGGTGGCAGCCGGCGTCGCGCTTCCCGACGCCATTTGCTCGGCAACGGCGGTCCCGGCCGCTGTCCTGGGACTTTCCGACGAAATAGGCGGGCTCCGTCGGGGACTGCGGGCTGATGTCGTTGTAACAAACGAGGATCTGGAACTGACAGGCGTAATGCGCAATGGCCAGTGGTTGTCTTAGTTGAGCGACTGCCCTGGTTGCAGGAAAAGGACTTTGGTAATTGCAGAAGCCGACGTTACCTTCTTTTTACCGAAAATTTTCCTGAATTGCCCAAAACACCGTTGACCTCCGGCAGAGCTCATGAAAGTGTTGTAGCAGTCTTTGTGTAGGTGGTTTTCATGCTCGCAAGACCAGTTGCGAGCGTGAAGCTCCTGCGAATCAACCAAGCCCCGGCTTGTGCGGTATTCAGGTCTTCTCGCGGAGTAACAAACCCGGTACGAGGTGTATCGGACTGATGTTCCACAACGAGGAGAAATACATGGCACTGGGAACCGTCAAGTGGTTCAACGCTGAAAAGGGCTTCGGCTTCATCACCCCGGATGACGCGGATGGGGACGTTTTCGTTCACTACTCCGAGATCCAAACCGGTGGCTTCAAGACCCTCGATGAGAACCAGCGCGTTCAGTTCGAGATCGGTCAGGGAGCCAAGGGCCCCCAGGCAACCGGCGTTACGGTCGTCTAGTCTTACCCGTTGATCTCTGCTTGTTGCAGATACAACAAACACGTTGACCCTGGCTTCCGAGCCGGGGTCAACGCGTCTTAACCTAAAGAATGCCCGCCACAATACGCAGCTTGTCAACAAGACTTGTTACTAACCATGAAGAAATACCAAAAGGGTCCTTCCGATAAGTGTTGACAATTCAACCAACCAAGCTTCGAAGCAGCCGCGCGGAATGCCGGACTGACAATCCCGGAAGATAGGCCCTGCTGAGCGCACGCCCAATTGCAGGAAGATGCAGCGGGTCTTGGTAATACATGTACAAGGTTCTGTACTCGGGCTGGAACCTCGACTTAAAGGACGCCAGCGACCTGAATCCGTAAACAGGTTCCAAGGCGTGCCCCACCACCTCCAGTAGTCCTGCCAGACCTTTGGCCCGCTGCTCGATTTCGCCCTTTTCCCGGGCTAAAGGCGAACCGGACAAAGAAATCAGCTCCACCGAATCCCGCAGGTGCAAAACAGCCGAAGCTATCAGGAACTCCATGACCCCCGGGAAAGCATCGCCCCGTCGCCGCATGAAGTCCAGTGTCCAACTGACAATCACACCTTCCTCATAGACGGGAAGCCAACTGGTGACGCCATAGACAAAACCCTTGTCGTCCAAAGCGACGCAGCACAGGACGTCGTCGTCATCCAACTCGTCCAGGCCTCCCATGGTGAAGCCCATTTCCGGGATTTTTTTCTGGGCAGCCCATTCCTCGGAAACCTCACTCACTTGGGCACGCACTCCATGCGGGAGTTCGGAGTATCGGCCCCACCTGGCCGTGATCCCCATCTTCGCGGCACGGTTGAGGGATGTTCTGACGTTTTGCCACTCCTTGCCCTTGAACTCCAGGCCCGTGATCCGCAGTCGAGTCTCCTGGGCAACCGGCACCCGGCGGAATCCGCGCGAGTGCAGCATGGGCCAGAGTTCGTCCGTGCAGGAGTAGAGGCATGGCGTCAACGCATGCTGCGAGCAATACTCCAGGAAGCCTTTGGCGGTAGCCGCGTGATGCTGCCTTGCTCCGAAAGGACCAGCCAGCGTCAACGCCACGTGGCTGTGCTGCTGGTAGGCGACTCCCCCGGTACCTTCGGGAGTGAACCAGTATTTGTTTGGCTCCCAAAGAGCCATCCATGACAATGAATCTCCGCCCCGCTTCACCAGGGCACGTGCACCCTGACGCGCCTGACGGTCAAGTCCACCCGTGTGGTGTCCGCGGATCAGCAGCACCCATACGCCAATCAAGGCAACGAACCAAAACACCGTACCGGAGTAGGAAAAGAGGAAAACTTCCAGCACGTCGCGGTCAGCAAAAACCTTGCGGTAAACACCCGGAAGCGGCACGGGGAGATACTGCCTGGCTAGCTCAGCCACCAGACCCAGCACACCGCCGTCGCGAACCAGGCCACCGGAAGCCAGCCATACCGCTGCGTAGGCCAAGCCCAGCCCTAGCCCAGTCAAGCCGACCACCCAGAACACCTTCCGGCGCAGGTGGTCGGAGGTCACCACCCGGAAGTGGCCCCGATAGGCGAACAGGAGAAGCGCCAAAGCCAAGGGGACCAGCACAAGCGGAATGATGTGAACCACGGCCGAGTTGAGCATTCCCGCATGGGGGCGTCCTGCCGGCCTCGGCATACCGGCAAAAAGGCCAAGATAGATCGTGGACAAGACGACCACCACCAACTGCACGCCGATGGCAATTCCCAACGCGAGCCGGCGTCCGCGCCTCATGCCGTCGGCACAGATCAAGAGCAGGACAACCGGCACAACTGCCAAGGCCAAACCGAACGGTCCTGTGTAACCCTGGCGTGCAATCTCGAGGCAAGCGACGTCGATGGTGCCCCCGCAGTTGCTTTCCAGTTGGCTCAGGGTTGGCAGCGGGTTAAGGATGACGTCACGCAACAGGGCCAACGGCCCCGATGGACTCTTGGCTGCCGCGGTCACGATGGGACCCACGGCGAAAATTGCCATGGTCAGTGACAGGAGGTTCCGGATTTCACGGCTGGTGGACCTATGCAGGTGGAGATGGCCTTGGCTGCTTTGCATCCACCAGCCGGCGAGCAAGCCAATCAGGGCGCCCAGAAAACCAACAACTGTCTCCGCATGACCTACGTAGAGCACCAGCAACAGGGAAATGGAAAGCACCACTGTGCGCAGGCGACGCTGCCACAATGTGGGCAGGAGCGCACTCGCGGCCAAAGCCGTAGCAAGAATAGCACCGTATGGTCCGATCAGGCGGGTATCAGCCATCTCGGAAAGCCACCCGTCATCGACGTATTGCGCCACCTGGGTCACCAAGAGGAAGGCCGATATACAGCCGAACTGGCTCCCGAAGAACACTCCAGCCGTTTTAGGGGAGCCCAACTGCCGCTCTGCAAGTCCGAGCAGGAGCAAAATCATGAGGACGGCAGTGGCATAGGCCAACGGATTGGTGGTGAAGAACAGCGACGTCCAGATGGACCACCATTCTCCTGAGCGCAACCCTTCCAGGGACACACTGGCCACCGCAAGCCACGGCCGGGGTGGTCCAGTCAGGAAGCTCCCGGAGGCCAACGACAGGCCCACAAAAACGGCAAGCACGAGCAGGGTGAACGGCGTTGACCGCAAATGCCGGCCCGCCTGCCTCAGCGCAGGCTCCGCCACACCTCTGAGGGTAAGGCTCACCGCGGCAACCCCCACCGGGTGGCCAGGAAGTCGAGTCCGCCGGGCATTCCACGGATCACTGCATCCCAGGAGTGTCCGGCCTGAGGAATTGAATGATCTTCGGTTTCAAAACCAGCGTTTCGTGCCGCGTCAGCAAGCTCATGCATGTAGTCAGTGAACTCGTGGTCAGCTTCGCCCGAAACCAGATACACCCCGCTGCCGGCAAAGTTGCGCTGCTGCATCAACACCAGAGGTGTCCGGGATTCGAAGGCTTCAACGTCGCCGTCGAACGAGTCCGCAATGGTCTTGCTTCGATCTTTGGCCAGGGCAGGTTCCCTTTCTGCGGCGAAAGGCAGAATGGATGCGAACAGATCCGGGTGCAAAGTTCCCATTTGCATGGCGCATGTGCCGCCAAAAGAGAAACCGCCAACGGCCCACTGCTTGTGATCAGTCGCCACATCCAAAGTCTGAGTGATCCAGGCCGGGACATCCTTCGAAAGATAGGTGTCCACCGAGGCGATGTTGCTGTCCATGCACATGGTGTTGGCGTTGGCTGATCCGTTGGGGTCGACCACCACTGTGACAGGAGCAATCCCGTGATGATTTTCAGCGAACTGGTCCAGCAGGGAACGGAGCTGGCCACCAGTCAGCCAATCCGCCGGACCACCCGGCTGCCCGGCGAAGAGCACCAACACAGGCAGGCTGGGACGGGATGCGGTCTGATAGGCGGGTGGCAAGTAAACATATGCTTCCCGTGCGTTGAAGCCGGAGACCGTACCGGGAATGTCAGCTCTGCGCAGGACGCCGTTTCGGGGCATGGAATCCGGGGCTTTCCATGTGGAGGGGGCCTGACCGGGCTTTGCTTCTGCAGTGCGTTTGAGGCTCGATTCCAGTGGCTGTATGCGCGCCACCGCAGTACCCAGCAGGTCCGAGACCGTGTTATTCAATCCGAAATAGAGATTAATCTGGACCACGCATAAGAGCACGACGCCGAGCATCGCCACCACACTGAACGAGCGGCCGCGCCAGGAGTTTCGGGGGAAGCGCGCAGCGCACAGGAGAAGGGCTGCGACGGCGGGGACTGCCCAAGCTACAGTCTGAAAGGGAAGGTTCTCCGAGAACGTGGCCATAAGATCCACCAGGATCCAGTGAATCAGCGCCACGACACCTACAGCGAGCAGTAAGCTGCTTGCGACGAACAGAGGCCAGGAACGTCGTCGACGCCATAGGAGGTAGGCCCCGCCTGCTGCACCACAGGCGATGCTGAACCAGAGGAACGGCCCATCAACCAGACTGACGTCCGAAAGAAAGTCCATGGCGCCTAACGCCAGGTTCCGACGCCAATGACCGGCCCAGCTTCAAGCCAGGACGACAAACCCGCATAGGCATCGAAATTCATGGCGAGCATGAACTTCTTGCCTTCGTACTGCAGTTCAACCACGACCACGCCAGGTTGTATCCTGACGAGCTCTTCTTCCGTGGGCTGGCGGCGGCCAAGCAATTCAAGTGAACTGCGCGTGAACTTGTGCTTGGGGATGACGCTCAGGGACATCAAGCGGAACCACTCGAGCTCATTGTCCTGATAACGACAAACCCCCATTTGCCAGCTGTTTCCAGCCATGCAAATGGAGGCGTCGACCGTGCCCAGGGCGCGCCGCAGATTGAAGCGGCGCACCCCGAAAAGGCACAGTGAAATGATCAGCAACGTAAACGCTGTTGCCAAGGCGATGAACGGAATAAGGGAATCGTCCATCAAGGTCGTGCTATCGGATCCCCGCTGTAGCCGCTTCGCCCAATTTGGCGTTGTCAGCAACAATGACCACGCGATCGTTGTCGACGGAGAAGAATCCGCCGTCAACAACTACTGCGATGCGATCACCGGAAACCGGCTGGATTGCCAGCTCGCCCGCGGCCATGATGGCCAGAAGGGGCGAGTGGCCCGGCAGGATTCCGATTTCACCATCACTGGTGCGGGCCTTCACCATCTTGGCCGCACCGGACCACACGAAGTGGTCCGCTGCGACAATCTCAACCTCGAGCTCAGCCATACTACTTGGTCTGTTCCTGGATCTTGGCCCACTGACGCTCAACGTCATCCAGGCCGCCGACGTTGAAGAACGCCTGCTCTGCGATGTGGTCCAGCTCGCCGTCACAGATGGCCGTGAAGCCTTCAACAGTGTCCTTGATGGACACGGTGGAGCCCTCGACGCCGGTGAACTGCTTGGCGGTGTAGGTGTTCTGGGAGAGGAACTGCTGGATACGACGTGCACGCGACACGACGATCTTGTCCTCTTCAGACAGTTCGTCAACACCGAGGATGGCGATGATGTCCTGGAGTTCCTTGTTCTTCTGCAGGATCTGCTTAACACGAACAGCCGTGTTGTAGTGATCCTTGCCGATGTACTGGGGATCCAGAATACGGGACGTGGACGTCAGCGGGTCAACGGCCGGGTACAAACCACGGGAGGCGATTTCACGGGAAAGTTCCGTGGTCGCGTCGAGGTGTGCGAAGGTCGTTGCCGGAGCCGGGTCGGTGTAGTCATCAGCCGGCACGTAAATGGCCTGCATCGACGTGATGGAGTGGCCCTTGGTGGAGGTGATGCGCTCCTGGAGCAGACCCATCTCGTCAGCAAGGTTGGGCTGGTAGCCCACAGCGGACGGCATGCGGCCGAGCAGTGTGGAAACTTCCGAGCCTGCCTGCGTGAAGCGGAAGATGTTGTCGATGAAGAGCAACACGTCCTGGTTCTGAACATCGCGGAAGTACTCCGCCATGGTCAGGGCGGACAGGGCCACGCGAAGACGGGTTCCCGGCGGCTCATCCATCTGGCCGAATACAAGGGCGGTGTCCTTAAGAACGCCTGCCTCTTCCATTTCAACCCAGAGGTCGTTACCTTCACGGGTACGCTCGCCAACACCGGCGAATACGGAAGTACCACCGAAGTTGCGGGCAACACGGGTGATCATTTCCTGGATCAGAACGGTCTTGCCAACGCCGGCGCCGCCGAACAGGCCGATCTTTCCACCCTTGATGTACGGGGTGAGAAGGTCGATGACCTTGATGCCGGTCTCGAGCATCTCCGTGGAGCCCTCGAGGGAAGCGAAGGACGGAGCCTTGCGGTGGATCGGCCAGTAGGCGTCTGCCTTGATCTCGGACTCTTCGACGTCCAGCGGCTTGCCGAGAACGTTGAAGATGTGGCCCTTGACGCCGTCGCCGACGGGCACGGAGATGGGAGAACCGGAGTCCCGCACAGTGGTGCCGCGGACGAGGCCGTCGGTTGCCTGCAGGGAGATGGCGCGAACGAGGTTGTCACCCAGGTGTTGGGAAGTCTCGAACGTGATGGTTTTCGTCTGGCCGTTGAGAGTGATCTCAGTGGTCAGAGCGTTGTAAATCGAGGGGATTGCGTCAGCCGGGAATTCGACGTCGACAACCGGACCAATAACACGGGCAATGCGGCCGGTAGCACCGGCCGTAGCTACGTGTTCGGTAGCAGTGGCAGTCATCTCTCTCACTTCACTCAGTAGATGGCGTGGGTTTAAGTTTATCTGTTTGGTGCAGGTGCGGCTTCGAGCCGAATTCGTTGGAGGCTAAGACGCGAGGGCGTCTGCGCCGGCCACGATTTCGGAAAGCTCCTGCGTAATCTCGGCCTGGCGGGCCGTGTTGCGAAGGCGCGTGTACTTCTTGATCAAGTCGGTAGCGTTGTCACCGGCCGACTTCATAGCACGCTGGCGGGCTGCGAGCTCGGAAGCTGCTGCCTGCAGCATGGCTGCGAAGATGCGGGACTCGATGTAACGCGGCAGCAGTGCGTCAAGCACCTGCTCTGTTTCCGGCTCAAACTCGTACAACGGCAACAGCTCGGATTCCGAGGCTGCTTCCTCTTCGACGACCTCCAACGGGAGCAAACGGATGACCGTCGGCTCCTGCGTCACCATGGACTTGAAGCGGGTGTATACAACGTGGATCTCGTCCACGCCGCCCTCTTCGAAGTCAGTGGAGAAGTCTTCAAGAAGTGCAGCTCCGACTTCCTGCGCGGTTTCGAATTCCGGTGCGTCGGTGCCACCAGTCCATACGCGGGCGTAGGACCGGTTGCGGAAATCGAAGTACGCCTGCGCCTTACGGCCAACCAGGTATGCCTTGACTTCCTTGCCTTCTGCGTGAAGAAGCTCGGTGAGACCTTCAGCCTGCTTGAGCACGCTCGCGGAGTACGATCCTGCAAGGCCACGGTCCGATGTAATGATCAGGACTGCGGCGCGGCGGATCTGCTCCGGCTCGGTGGTCAGCGGGTGGTCGATTTCGCTCTGAGTTGCGACAGCAGAAACGGCGCGGGTAATCGCGTTCGCGTAAGGCAGTGAAGCTGCTACGCGGGCGCGGGCCTTACCGATGCGCGAGGTAGCGATCAGTTCCATCGCCTTGAAGATCTTGCGCATCGACGTCGTCGAGCTGATCTTCTGACGGTAGACCCGAATCTGGGCTCCCATACTTATCCTTTCCTAAGTTTCCGATGTGCTGCCCTGCCGGGGCCCTTGCGGACCCCGGCAGGGCAGGTGATCGGAACTAGCGCTTCTGCTTGACGATCTTTTCCTGGTCGACGTCGCCGCCGGAGATCGCTGCGTGCTCCTCGTGGCCAGCGCCAACCAAGTGGTTGTCGCCCTCGCCGAAGAAGCCCTTCTTGAAGGAAACAATGGCTTCCTTCAGAGCTGCAGCGGTGTCGTCATCCAGGACGTTGGTCTGAGCCAGCGTGGTCAGGATGGAGGACTTGTGCGTGAGGTGCTCCAGGAACTCGGACTCGAAGCGGCTGATGTCCTCAACCGGAACGTCGTCCAGGTAACCGTTGGTGCCGGCCCAGATGGAAACAACCTGGTTCTCAACGGGGAACGGTGAGTACTGGCCCTGCTTCAGCAGTTCCATCAGGCGTGCACCACGGGTCAGCTGCTGACGTGATGCAGCATCCAGGTCAGAGGCGAACATAGCGAATGCCTGCATGTCGCGGTACTGGGCCAGGTCCAGCTTCAAGGTACCGGAGACCTTCTTCATGGACTTGACCTGAGCAGCGCCACCAACGCGGGAGACGGACACACCAACGTCAACAGCGGGACGCTGGTTGGCGTTGAAGAGATCCGACTGGAGGAAGATCTGACCATCGGTAATGGAGATCACGTTGGTCGGGATGTAGGCGGAGACGTCGTTTGCCTTGGTCTCGACGATCGGAAGACCGGTCATCGAGCCGGCACCGAGCTCGTCGGAGAGCTTGGCACAACGCTCCAGCAGGCGGGAGTGCAAGTAGAAAACGTCACCCGGGTATGCTTCGCGTCCCGGCGGACGGCGAAGCAGCAGGGATACGGCGCGGTAGGCTTCGGCCTGCTTGGACAGGTCATCGAAGATCACCAGAACGTGCTTGCCGCCGTACATCCAGTGCTGGCCGATGGCCGAACCTGCATACGGTGCCAAGTACTTGAAGCCGGCAGGGTCAGATGCCGGGGACGCCACGATGGTGGTGTACTCCAGCGCGCCGTGGTCCTCAAGGGTCTGGCGAACGGCTGCAATGGTGGAAGCCTTCTGGCCGACACCAACGTAGACGCAGCGAACCTGCTTGGTGACATCTCCCGAAGCCCAGTTGGCCTTCTGGTTGATGATGGTGTCCACAGCGATTGCGGTCTTGCCGGTCTGGCGGTCACCAATGATCAGCTGACGCTGGCCGCGGCCGATCGGGATCATGGCGTCGATAGCCTTGAGACCGGTCTGCATCGGTTCGTGAACCGACTTGCGTTCGGTAACGCCCGGAGCCTGAAGTTCCAGTGCACGGGTGGCTTCGGCCTTGATCTCGCCGAGGTCATCGATGGGCTGGCCCAGGGGGTCGACTACGCGACCCAGGAAGGCGTCGCCAACCGGAACGGACAGGATCTCACCGGTACGGTGAACTTCCTGGCCTTCTTCAATACCGGTGAAGTCACCGAGGATAATGACACCGATCTCGCGGACGTCAAGGTTCTGGGCCAGGCCCAGCGTGCCATCTTCGAAGCGAAGCAGCTCGTTCGCCATGACCGAGGGAAGACCCTCAACACGGGCGATGCCGTCACTTGCGGTGGTCACACGACCAACCTCTACGCGCTCTGCGTTACCGGGTTCGTAGGACGCCGCGAACTCGTTCAACGCATTACGGACGTCGTCGGCGTTGATGGTCAATTCGGCCATCTGCAGTCCCTGCTCTCCTGTTTTCGTGATCATCGTTGCTCACGATGACCGGGTTTTATATCAGTTAAGTTGTGCTTTGTCTTCGCTAGCCAACGAGCTGGCGGCGGAGTTCGGACAGGCGGGCGATGACCGAAGCGTCGAGCACTTCGTCACCCACCTGAACGCGAATTCCACCGATCAGTGCGGGGTCAACATTGACGTTGACCTTCAGTTCGCGGCCGTACAGGGCATCAAGCCCGGCCTGCAGACGGCTGGCCTGCGTTTCCGTCAACGGACGGGTAACGCTGACAGTTGCAATCCAGCGCTGCTGGCGCTTGGCTGCAAGCTTGGCGAATGACTCGACGAGCTTGCTCGGCTTGACACCGCGTGGCTGCGTAACTGCCTGGCGGATGAGAACCTTTGATTCCTCGCTGCTGCCAGGAACAAGTTTCTCGGCCAGTGCAATCTTCGCCGCAGGAGATGCCTGCGGTTCAGACAGAGCACGTTGTACTTCGTGGCTGGAGGCGACGGCCTGGTTGAAGGCAAACAGATCGTTTTCCAGCTCTTCCAGCCCCGTGATACCGGAGGCAGAAACGGCCGACTTGTTTTCAGCTACGGCAATGACAACCGTGGCGGCAAGCGTCTCGAGTGCATCGCCGATATCGCGGGCCGATGCCCAGCGCGAGCTGGCCAATCCGCCTGCAATTTCAGCAGCATCAGCGGAGACTTTTCCGCCAACCAGCTGCTTGACCAGCGCCGACTTCTCGTCACCGGAACGGGACGGGTCAGTCAGGGCGCGGCGCAAGCCAGCCGAGCTGTCCACCGTTCCCAGGATTCCGAAGAGGTCCTTAGCCAACTGCAGCGAGGCGAAGGGAAGCTTGGCTTCCAGCTGCGCCAGCGCTGTGGTCAGCGATTCGCTCGATATACCTGCCATTACTTAGCTGCACCTGCGCTCTGGGTCTCCAGATCTGCAAGGAAGCGGTCCACAACACGTGCGGCGCGCTGGTCGTCGGTGAGTGCTTCCCCAACGATGCGGCCGGCCAGTGTGGTGGCCAAAGTGCCAACCTCGGAACGAAGCGAGACAACAGCTGCCTGGCGCTCCGACTCGATGGCAGCGTGTGCCTGCTCGGTGATGCGTGCAGACTCTGCTGCAGCCTTTGCCTTCAGGTCCGCGAGGATCTGGGCGCCTTCGGCGCGTGCTTCTTCACGGATTCGGTTGGCTTCGGCACGGGCATCAGTGAGCTGCTGCTTGTACTCTTCGAGAGCAGCAGAAGCTTCTGCCTGTGCCGCTTCGGCCTTTGCAATGCCACCTTCAATTGCTTCGGCGCGCTCTGCGAAGGTCTTCTCGAACATCGGAACAATGAACTTGATCACGATGTACAGGAGGACCGCAAAGCCGACGAGGACGACGCCCATTTCCCAAACATTGGGAACGAGAGGGTTAGCGGCCTCTTCGCCTTCAGTGGCGGCTGAGATGATCAGCTGATTCATATTTCACCCGTCCTATCTACTCGGTTGCGGAATTCGCTTGTTCTGAATCCGAAGACTAGAGAACGAACGCGAAGACGAGGCCGAGGATGGCGAGAGCTTCGGTCAGTGCCAGACCAAGGAACGCGATCGGCTGCAGCACACGCTGAGCTTCCGGCTGACGAGCAACACCGTTGATGTAAGCCGCGAACACGAGACCCACACCGATACCACCGCCGATTGCGGACAGACCGTAACCTACGAGGTTGAGATTGCCTTCCATTTTTTTCCTTTCAAGATGCCACCCATGTGGCAGGTTGTTTGGTTTACTTCAATCCCCACAAGGGGAAGTTTGGGAGCCTAGTGGCTGTCGGCGTGCAGTGCGCCTTCGATGTAAATCGCGGTCAACAGAGTGAACACGTAAGCCTGCAGGGCCATGATCAATGCTTCGAGCATGTACATGGCGATTGCCCCAACCAGGACCAGGACCGAGGTGCCCTTCAAGAGGACGTTCTCCTGCATGACGAGATACTCGATACCGGAACCGGCAAGCATGACGATCAAGTGACCAGCCAGCATTGTTGCGAACAGACGGAGGCTGTGCGTGACAGGGCGGACCAGGAAGTTGGAGATGATCTCGATCGGTACGACGATCGGGAGGATGTACCAAGGAACACCGGACGGAACGGTTGCGAGCTTGAAGTACTTCAGGCCGTTCTTCTTGATACCGATGATGATCCACGTGAAGTACACGATGCCGGCCAGCACGTAGGCGCCGCCAACGTGCGAGAAGCTCGGGAGCTGGATCACCGGGATGGCGCCGTAAATGTTGTTCACCAAGATAAAGAAGAACAGGCTGAACAACAGCGGGACGTACTTGATGAAGTCCTTGCCGCCGATGATGTCCTTGGCGATGCTGTTGCGGACGAAGCCGTAGGCCATCTCGCCTGCGAACTGCAGTTTGCCGGGAACCAGCTGCTGCTTACGTGCAGCGAGGATGAAGAATGTAGCGATAATGACGACCGAAAGGATCACCAGCAGCATCTGCTTGGAGAATCCGTCGTGTGCACCCCAAGGCAGGATTGCCGGCAGGTGCATTTCGTCGATTCCGGGTGGGGTGAATGACCCCGAATCCTGGGCGGGGAGCGCAAGCGCGATCAACGCGTTTCCTCTCTGCTGTGTCCATCATTGGGCATTGGTTGGAATCCGAACGCGTTGGACGCATTCACAATCCATGTGAAATTATTTGGCATTACTGTCCCCGTCCGTGGACGGACCGCTGTCTGCGTTGCTCTCGCCAGAAGGATTGGAGCTTTGCCTGGTGAGGCCGTGCATATGGGAAAGATAGAACCCTCCTGCGGCTCCCAGCAGAGCGCCAAGGAGCACAATCCAGCGGGTCCCCCACAGATTATCCAGACCCCAGCCTATCAAACTCCAGACAATGATCCCGCCAATGATGTAGCTGAAGACAGCGATGCCGGCGTTGTATCCGCCGTCGTTTCCAGCTTCGGCGGATTCATTGTGGTTGGCAGGTTGCTGAGCAGTGGCAGCCGGGCGTGAATAACGCTTACGCGGAGACATCCGGGCCACCCTTCGGTCCTGCGGGATCGTTGTAGATCTGGAGACGGGCCTTGCTGAAAGCGTAGATCTCTGCGGCCTGCCAGAAGACGACTGAAACAACCGCCCCAATGAGGAACCACCGGCCCTGGAGCCAGTCCGGCTTACCAAGCACAAAAAGCACTACGGCGAATCCGACGACTTTGATGAAGTAAGTCGCAACAAAGAGTCCGATTGCGCCGGAAGGATTGTTCCGGCCAACGAAGTGGCCAATCAGGAGACTGATGCCAAAGAAGAGCATGACCAGCATGGCGCCGAGAGCAGCCGAGAGTGCGCTCTGCCCGCCGGCCACGAGGGCCGCAATGACGCACGTGACGGCGGTGGCTGCCAGTGCAGCAACGACGCTGAAATAGAGCAGCCGGAGCCAGAGATTGGTGGTCGCACCGGAAACTCCAACACCACGTTTACCGGACGGGCGTCCGGTTTCGGCGTTGGATGTCATGGGGATACCAATCCTCGTGGCACAGGTGCCATATTCTCAAAGTGGGGTTACGGGCGAGTGACTGTCCGCAGAAAGAATTCTACATGAGATAGAACTGTGACCATAACCAGCCGTCACAACTACTCCCCCGGCCGCGGCGAGTTCCGGGTGAAGTAGGGCCATGCCGTCACAGCGGCCATGACGAGCGCTGCCACAATGATGACGATGAGCACGATTTGCCAGGGGAACACGGCAAAGGCGACGCCACCGAAGGCAAGAATGCACGTCCACACATAGAGCATGACGACGGCGCTGCGGTGCGAGTATCCAAGGTCCACCAGCTTGTGGTGGAGGTGCCCGCGGTCAGCCGACCACGGCGATTGGCCCCTGGCTGTCCTGCGGACAACGGCCATCCCCAAATCAAGAAGGGGAAGGGACAACACCGCGAAGGGCAGCAGGATGGGAACGATGGTGGGGATACCGTTGGCGCGGTCGTAGAGACCGGAGCCGATCTGCCCCGTGGCCACGACGCCGGCGGAAGCCATCAGCAAACCAATAAGCATGGCTCCCGAATCGCCCATGAAGATCTTTGCCGGAAACCAGTTGTGCGGCAGGAACCCGATGCAGCTGCCCACGAGGATGGCCATCAGGAGTGTTGCGAGGTCTGAGTTGTCAGTGGATGGGTTGTTCCTGTGAACCCAATAGGCGGTGAGGAAGAACGCTCCCCCACCAATGATGGCGACTCCTGCTGCCAAACCGTCCAGTCCGTCAATGAAGTTGACGGCATTCATGGTGGTGACAATGAGCCCTGCGGTGAGCACAATCTGCACGACTTCGGACTCAAGGAAGATCGGTTCGGGAATAAAGGGCACCACAGACATCCGCACACCCCAGATAGCCACGATGAAGGCGGCTGCGGCCTGGCCCAGGAGCTTGATCCACCAACGGATGTCCAGGATGTCGTCCGCGACCCCCACCGCGACAATCACAACGGCACCAGCGAGGATGCCCCAAGGGGCATCGTTGTGCCTGAAGATGTCCTTGACGAAGAAGGAATTGCTCGCGACCACCAACGCAGCGAAGAAGCCCACAAAGATGCCCAGTCCCCCGAGTTTGGAGATCAGGGCTGAATGCATGTCGCGGCTTCGGATGGGTTGGTATAAGCGAAGCTTGTTTCCCACGACGCGTGCACCCCACGTCCCCGCGTACGACACAACGGCCGCTGTAAGGGCCATCAGCATGTACATGATCATGACGCGGCCCCGGACAGCAGCCTGCACACCACACCGGAAGAATGAATCATCGAATGCAGCCGGCGGGTTTGATTGCCGTCTGGTTGTGGGCAGCTCAAGGTGTGGAATTCTGTCTTTGGATAAATGGAACTACTCCGTCGCCATGCCTGCACCGGCTGTGCCGAATGTTGCGGGATTACTGTGGACTCTAGTCACGATACTAATGCCAATGGCCGTGACCACCCTGTGATGCAGCCACCAAGCCCCAGCGTGTTCAGCTGGAAACTCACGCGGCGTAGCTGCTACCTGACGGGCCCCTGGACGTTACGCAGTGCGTAGATCCCATCGAGCACCTGGGCGTTGGACCGCGGAGCTTTCAGGCTGTGGCGCAGGCCTTTCAAGAGCCCGGCCAAAAGCACTTTGCGGTTCGGAGAGGCGGCGATGGTGCGGGTCCAATTGCGCAGCGAAGCGCCGGTAAACAGGACCTTTTCCCACGGCGCCAAGGCGTTCGATCGGGTATAAACCCAGAGCTTGTTCCGCACTTCATAATAGAAGCGCGGGCCGGGATCCGCTCCCGCATCACCAAATACCTTCGTGTGGTGGTTGGCCACCGATGCGTTGGTAGTCAAAGCGGTACCGCGGCGGGAAATCCTCGCGGTGTACTCAAGGTCATCGTTCCAGATGAAGTAGTCCGCAATTGGCAGGCCATGCTGCTTGATCTCTCCAGCGCGTATCAGCACCGACACGAAGGAAGCACTCCTGATCTGGGTGGCGCCCAGACGGGCAGCAACGCTGCGTTGGTCCTCGCTCGCTCCCATCCGCGGACGCATTCGGTTCATTGGGTGGTCACGGCCATCAGTCCACACAACACGGCTTGCGATGAAGGCCGGGGCCTCTCCCGTTTCCTGTTGGTAGGATTCCGACACGTCCAATGCTTCGCGAAGGGCATTCGCCTGCGGTTCCGTGTCGTCGTCCATGATCCATACGTGGTCGGCACCGTGGTCCAGCACGGCCCGTTCCATACCGACAACAAACCCACCGGCACCGCCCACATTCGTGTTCAAAGAGACCACATCAATGGTTACCGGGCTTTGATACTGCTGGAGGAACTCTGCGGTTCCATCCGTGGAGGCATTGTCCACAATGACCACGGCGTCCGGTACCCGGGTACCTGCAACAATGCCTTCCAAGGTCGTCTGGAGGAGTTCACGCCGGTTATAGGTCACCACAACAGCGACCACGACAGGGTGGGACGTCATTTACTTGCCTTTGGTCTTGGATGGTTGGAAACGGCGCCGAATCAGCAGGCCTGCCAGCTTCCAAGGTTCAACGAAAACTCTGTAGGCCACACGGCCCGGGTGAAGGACCAGCCGCCAGGCCCATTCGAGCCCCAAGCGGCCGAGCCAACGTGGCGCTAGTTTTTGGATGCCTGCGACCTGTTCTATGGCACCGCCGACGGCGCAATAGAGGGCAGGCGGCAACTCTGCGAGCCGGCGGTGCAGGACTGTTTCCTGCAGCGGCATCCCAAGTCCGAACAGGACCAGTTGCGGACGGAAATCCGTCAGCCAGTTCACCACCGCGTCCTCCAGGGTGCTGTCCCATCCCTCACCGGGCATTCCATCCACCGTTGCACCGGGGATGATGGAGCGCAGCCGGGCGACCGCCTTCGTATTGGCCGCCCGTCCGGCGCCAACCACGGCTACACGCTCCAGACCGTTGACCTTGCCGAGCTCCGGGATCCAATCCATGGAACCGAGCCGGTAGGCCATGGGTCCCTCACCCAGCGCCTGGAGTTGACGTTTGTGGGCGAGTCCCCAAAGCATCGCAACGGGAGCACCATCCAGTAGGACGATCGAGCTGTCCTCGTATAAGGAACGGACGTCCGGGCGCGAATGAAGCAGCGTGATGCTGTGAAGATTATGTCCAAGGGCGGTGGCGGTTGTTCCGGCTGCGATGAGTCCGGCCATCGCTTCAATTAGCTCGTCGACGCGCATGGGAGTGGCGTCGACGTCGAAGACGGGGACGCGTTGGCGCTCCGGAATCATTCGGGTTTGGCTTCGCTCGGGGCCCCTGGTTTCACTGATTCTTGGGTTGAATCCACGACGGCGGCCGTTTCCGTTACTTCGATCGGCGCGTCATCCGCTGCTGGGGTCGCGTCACCCGCTGCTGGGGTCGCGTCACCCGCTGTTGGGGTCGCGTCTTCCACAGGAGGCACCTCCGCAGGAATGGTTTCACCGATGCCCAGAATCGAGGGAACGATCTCGCGGAGTCGCTCCAGCTCGATGGCTCCTTGGCGCACTACCCGGAACGGCGTGGAAGTGGCATCCACAATCGTGGAGGGCAGGGCAGCAGTCCCCTTGACGGGACGGAAACCGCCTTCGAGGTAGACCTCTACGGACTCTGCCAGTTGGAGTCGTGCTTCCGAGGCCGTCTGTGCTGCTTCCTGGCCCGTCCGGTTGGCGGAGGAAACGGCCAACGGACCTGTGAGCCCCAGGAGTTCCAGGGCGATCTGGTCATCGGGCATCCTGAGGGCGACGGTGCCCTTGGTTTCGCCGAGGTCCCAGTCCAAGGACGGCTGTGCATGCAGGATCAATGTCAGGCCACCAGGCCAGAAGGCCTGCGCCAGAGCCCTGGCATCGGCAGGGACATCGGTGGCCAGCCCGTCCAGGGCATTGACCCGGGGTATCAGGACCGGAGGGGGCATCTGCCGGCTACGCCCCTTGGAAGCCAGCAACATGGTCACGGCCAACGGCGAAAAGGCATCAGCGGCAATGCCGTAGACGGTGTCCGTTGGCATCACGATGCACTTCTTTTCACTGATGGCGCGCTGGGCATGCTGAAGGCCTTCAGTCCGCTGGTCATCGGAAGTGCAGTTATAGGTTGTGGTCACAGCGCTATTCTTTCACTCATCGGGAGACGGGCTTGCCAGGACGGCACTGGTGGCACGTTCCTTGCCGTTCAGGTCACAGTGCGTGGTGACGTCTTTCCAACGCCCCGTTCGGTGCAGCATGCCGGCGATCCAGGCTGCTTGGACTTCCGCATGTTCCATCACGAAGTAACCACCGGGTTTAAGGAGGCGGGCCGCTGAGGCCGCTGCCGCCGTCGGAAGTTCCATGCCGTCCGATCCCCCACCGTACAGTGCCTCCGGCGGATCGTGGAGGGCGACTTCCGGCTCCGTGGGGATCGCTTCGGCCGGGATGTACGGAGGGTTGGACACGACGACGTCGAAAGTTCCGTTGTGCTCAGGGAGCGCATCCCGCAGATCGCCTTCAATGAGCATGACCCCCAAGGGTTCCAGGTTCCTGGCCGCCCAGGCATGCGCGAACGTGCTGTATTCCACCGCATGAACCTCAGCGTCCGGAACCTCATGGGCGATGGAACCGGCAATTGCACCGGATCCTGTGCCGAGGTCCACCACCTTGGGTTTCGGCATTCCAGCGAGGTGGTCAATGACCAGCTGCACTACCGATTCCGTTTCAGGACGCGGAATGAAGACGCCGGGACCGACACGCAACGCCAAGTGACGGAAATACGCGACGCCGGTGATGTGCTGCAGTGGGACCCGTCCGGCGCGCTCCTCCACCAGTTCCCGGTAGCCGTCGGGAGCTGGCGTGTCGCCAAGCATCATGGCTCGTAGGCGGCCAAGGCCGACACCGAGCAAGTGTTCGGCAAGCAACTCGGCGTCGACACGCGGGCTGGGCACACCGGCGTCGGATAAGACGGCAGTAGCCTCGCGAACAGCGTCCGCGAGGCTCTGGCCTTGGTAAAACGTCATGGATGAACTCTGCTGTGGTTGTTGTCCGGCAGCGCTATTCGCCGATGGCGTCCAGGCGTGCCTGCTCGTCAGCTTCAATGGCTGACTGGATCACGGGTTCAAGATCGCCGTTCATGACGGCATCGAGGTTGTAGGCCTTGTAGCCGGTGCGGTGGTCCGCAATACGGTTTTCCGGGAAGTTGTATGTGCGGATGCGCTCTGAACGGTCCATGGTGCGGATCTGCGACTTGCGCTGTTCAGAGTTGGCAGCATCAATTTGTTCCTGCTGGTGGGCCAGAAGGCGCGCGCGGAGGACGCGCATACCGGCTTCACGGTTCTGCAGCTGTGACTTTTCGTTCTGCATGGCCACAACGATGCCCGTAGGCAAGTGGGTAATGCGGACGGCGGAGTCGGTGGTGTTCACGGACTGGCCACCCGGTCCGGATGAACGGTAAACATCGATCTTGAGGTCGTTCTGGTTAATCTCAAGTTCTTCGGGCTCATCAACTTCGGGGAGCACCAGCACGCCGGCAGCCGACGTGTGGATGCGGCCCTGCGACTCAGTCACAGGAACCCGCTGGACGCGGTGCACGCCGCCTTCAAATTTCAAGCGGGCAAAAACGCCCTGTGCGGGGTCGTTCGAATTGCCTTTAATGGCCACGGCGACGTCTTTGTATCCACCAAGATCGGATTCGGTGGCGGAAATCATTTCAGTCTTCCAGCCCCGCGACTCGGCGTAACGCATGTACATCCGCAGAAGGTCGCCAGCGAACAGTGCAGCTTCGTCGCCACCTTCGCCGCCCTTGACTTCGAGAATCACGTTGCGGGCGTCGTCCGGATCACGAGGGATCAGCAGACGGCGCAGCCGCTCCTGTGCCGCAGGAATCTGCTCCTCCAACTGCACAACTTCTGCAGCGAATTCGGGATCTTCGTCTGCCATCTCTTTGGCAGCTTCCAGATCATCATTGAGTCCGCGCCATTTGTTGTACGCCTCCACAATGCCCTGAAGCTGAGCCGACCGACGCCCCAACTTCCGGGCAGCAGACTGATCGGCATAAACGGCAGGATCACTCAACTGCGCCTGAATAGCAGCATGCTCATCCAGCAATCCCTGTACGGACTCAAACATTTTCAAACCTCTTTCGACTTCTACAAGTCTAATAACTGCAACGTAGGGTCACGTACAGCCCATCTGGTGGGCCCACATGGGCCGGTTCTGACCTCACGTGGTGTTGGGCCAAGGATTCCTTTAAACAAAGACCGCTCAAAATATGCCGGCCAGGGAGTGGCTTCGGGCCTGCCGGAGCCGGGTAGCTTCCGATCGTAGATCGGAAGCTACCCGGCGTAGGGGCGGGGCCGGCATATTTTGAGCGGTTAGAGCACAGCTATTTATCGTTATCCGACTTCGCTCCGAGCGTCGTCTTCTGAACCTGCATGAGGAACTCGACGTTGCTCTGCGTCTCCCGGATCTTGTTGGTCAGCAGCTCAAGGCTCTGCTGCTGCTCCAGGCCGGAAAGGACGCGGCGCAGCTTCCACATGATCTTGACTTCTTCAGGCGAGAGCAGGTTCTCTTCGCGGCGCGTACCGGACGCGTTGACGTCCACTGCCGGGAAGATGCGCTTGTCTGCCAACTGGCGGGACAGGCGGAGCTCCATGTTGCCGGTGCCCTTGAACTCTTCGAAGATGACTTCGTCCATCTTGGAGCCGGTCTCGACGAGCGCGGTTGCAAGGATGGTGAGCGAGCCACCGTTTTCGATGTTACGGGCTGCACCGAAGAAGCGCTTGGGCGGGTACAGAGCTGCGGAGTCCACGCCACCGGACAGGATGCGGCCTGAGGCCGGTGCTGCCAGGTTGTAGGCGCGGCCCAGACGGGTCATTGAGTCCAGGAGGACCACCACATCCATGCCCATTTCCACGAGGCGCTTGGCGCGTTCAATGGAGAGCTCGGCAACGGTGGTGTGGTCGTCTGCGGGACGGTCGAAGGTGGAGGCGATGACCTCACCCTTGACGGTGCGCTGCATGTCCGTGACTTCTTCGGGACGTTCGTCCACCAGCACCATCATGAGGTGAACCTCAGGGTTGTTGGTGGTGATCGCGTTCGCGATGGACTGCAGGATGAGCGTCTTGCCGGCCTTCGGCGGGGAGACGATCAGGCCACGCTGGCCCTTGCCGATCGGGGCCACGAGGTCGATGACACGCGGACCGATCTTCTTGGGATCCGTCTCGAGGCGCAGGCGCTCGGACGGGTACAGCGGTACGAGCTTGGCGAACTCGACGCGATCCTTGAGTTCTTCCGGCGTCTTGCCGTTGACCGAGGTGACGCGGACGAGCGCGTTGAACTTCTGGCGGGCAGACTGCTGGCTGCGGTCTTCACCGTCCCGCGGTGCCCGGATGGCGCCGACGACGGCGTCGCCCTTGCGAAGGTTGTACTTCTTGACCTGTGCCAGGGAAACGTAGACGTCGTTTGCACCGGGGAGGTATCCGGAGGTCCGAATGAACGCGTAGTTCTCCAGAACGTCCAGAATGCCGGCTACAGGAAGAAGGACGTCGTCCTCCGTGACCTCGACGTCGTCAACGTCCGGTCCCTGCGCGCGGCCACGGCGGCGCTCGTTGCGGTCGCGGAAGCGGTCGCTGCGGGTGTTTCCATCACGGCTGTCCTGACCGCCACGGCGGTCGCTCCGGTCGTTCTGTTCGTTGCGGTCACGACGGTTGCGGCGGTTGCGGCGGTTGCCGGTGTCGTCGCCGTCGTTGTTGTCTTCACGGCGTCCGCGGGTGTTGTCGCGACGTTCGCGCTGCTGGTCGCCCGAGTCAGACTGTTCGCGCTGCTCACGCTGTTCCGTGCGGTCAGCACGCTGCTCACGCTGTTCGGTACGGTCGGCACGCTGCTCACGCTGTTCCGTGCGGTCGGCACGCTGTTCGGTACGGTCGGCACGCTGCTCACGCTGTTCCGTACGATCAGCACGCTGCTCACGCTGTTCCGTACGCTGCTCGGCTGCTGGCGCTTCTGCTGCTTCGGCAGGTGCCGCGGCAGCTTCGCCACGGCGGCGGTTACGCGTTCGCGGCTGGCGACGCTCAGTTGCGGCCTCGCCGGTCTCGACGGGCGCCGGAGCTTCAACAGCCGGTGCGGCTGCGGTCTCGGCAGGCGCAGCAGCGGCTTCAGCGGCTGCTACTACTCCGTCACTTGTAGCCCGACGGCTGCGACCACGACCACGACCGCGGGGTGCTTCCTGGGCCGGGGCCTCGACAGCTGCATCAGCAGGTGCGCTGCTTTCAGGAACGGCCTTCGGCTCTGCAGCCCGGGCTTCCTTGGCCGCAGTTGCTTTCGCTGTGCTGGCCTTGGCGGGCGCCTTGGTAGTTGAGGTGCCGGCACGGTGGGCGGAGATGGCCGTGACCAAATCCCCCTTGCGCATACGGGATCCCCCGGAAATGCCCAGCTGGCTCGCGAGAGCCTGGAGCTGGGCGAGCTTAAGGCCTGCGAGGCCGCTGCTCTTGGTGGTTGCTGCAGTTGACGACTCAGCAGCAGAAGATGTTGTGTCCACAGCTGAAGCCAGCTCAGTGGTTTCTGTCACGAAGGATCCTTCCCCCTCGACGGCGTCCAGAGCGAGAGCTGGACGCGATGATTTGTTCTGGGCTGCAGTTCAGATCTGCAGCCGGTGATTTGGGCCGTGCCTGATGGATTGTGGCCAACAGGGCCGGATACTGATCGTCATCACTGGATCCAGTTGCCCGGACAGCCGGCGTAGATTCAGGAAACAGAGAGATTTCTGCGGCACCTGAGACAGGCCGGAAAGAGACGACACCACCAACGTTGGCACAGTTGACGAAAGGTACGGCAAAACACCGAGATCCAAAATCAGGGAACTGCCCGCGGCTTTACCGGCGGTGCACTTCCACTCTAGCACCTTGATCGTCCACAGCCAGCGTCATCACGCGCCAACCGACGTCGGGTGTGTTGTCCGCCGTGAATGTGCCGATGAATCCGGCGACACTTACTGCTTCCTCAGCGCCATTGGCCAGCACCATCACGGTGGGGCCTGCGCCGGAGACAACCGCTGCATGGCCGGCCGACCTAAGAGCAGCGATGAGGTCGGCACTGGGGCGCATTGCCTGAGCGCGATAGCTCTGGTGGAGATAGTCTTCCGTGCCGGGCAACAGCAACGTGGGATCCGCGGTGAGTGCGTGAATCAACAGGGCTGCACGTCCGGAATTCATTGCTGCCGCGTGATGTCCAACGGATGCCGGAAGCAATCCGCGTGCAGTCTCCGTGGACAATTCGTAGTCCGGGACCGCCACCACGGGGATCACCGACCGTGCGACGTCAGCGCGTGTGGTGCTGTACTGCTCGCTGTCCTGCCACGACAGCGCCAGTCCGCCGAAAATGGCGGGTGCGACGTTGTCCGGGTGGCCTTCCATCTCGCTGGTCAACTGCAGGATCCAATCGCGGTCCTGCCGGAATTCGGCAGGGACCAATGCGTTGGCGGCAGATACGGCAGCAACCACAGCCGAGGCTGAAGACCCCAGCCCCCGGCCATGTGGATTGACGTTGTCCGCAATGATCTTCAGACCTGAGTGCCGGAATCCAAGCCGATTCAGCGCAAGGTCAATGGCACGAACAACCAGATGGCTGGCGTCACGTGGGAGGGAGTCAGCGCCCTCACCGGAGAGCTCGAACTCGAGCTCTCCGGTACTGAGGGTTTCCACCGTCAAGGTGTCGTAAATCGACAAGGCCAAGCCGAGGCTGTCGTAACCGGGTCCCAGGTTGGCACTCGTACCGGGGACCTTGACGGTCAGCCGCTGACCTGCCGCGACAAGTGCACGATCGGTCGCGGTGGGCTGCGTTGATTCCACTCTTAGTTTTCTTCCAGTCCCAGTTCTGCGGCAACGGTGACGACGTCGTTCGGCACCTTGACGGGCTGGACATCGCTGCCGTCCTCAGTGCGGAGGGCCCACTGCGGGTCCTTGAGCCCGTGCCCGGTGACCGTGATGACGATGGTTTTGCCGGACGGAACCTCGCCTGCAGCGTGCTTCTTGATCAAGCCCGCGACACCGGCAGCGGAACCGGGCTCTACGAACACGCCTTCCTTTGCGGAAAGCCAGCGGTGGGCGGCCAGGATCTCGTCATCGGTCACAGCCTCAATCAAGCCACCCGATTCGTCACGGGCCGCAACGGCGGTCTCCCACGAGGCCGGATTGCCAATGCGGATGGCAGTAGCGATCGTGTCGGGCTCGGTGATGGGATGCCCTGCAACGAACGGTGCGGCACCTGCAGCTTGGAAGCCCCACATGACGGGCGTCTTGGTGGAAACAGCCGGAAGTGTTCCGTTAGCCGTCTCGAACGGCGCGGAATACTCCTTGTAGCCCTTCCAGTAGGCGCTGATGTTGCCTGCGTTGCCCACTGGCAATACGTGGATGTCGGGGGCGTCGCCCAGCGTGTCCACAACTTCGAAGGCTCCGGTCTTCTGGCCCTGGATGCGCGCCGGGTTGACTGAGTTCACCAAGAACACCGGGTAAGCTTCGCCGAGCTTCCGAGCAATGTCCAGGCAGTTGTCGAAGTTACCGTCAACCTGGAGCAGGGTGGCACCGTGGGCGATGGCCTGGCTCAGCTTGCCCATGGAAATCTTGCCTTCGGGTACCAGCACCGCGCACTTGAGGCCTGCGGCCGTCGCGTACGCAGCAGCTGAGGCGGAGGTGTTGCCGGTGGAGGCGCAAACCACGGCCTTGGCACCGGCCTCCACAGCAGCTGTCATGGCCATTGTCATGCCACGGTCCTTGAACGAACCCGTGGGGTTCATGCCTTCGACCTTAAGGTAAACCTCGGAGCCGGTCAGCTCTGAAAGCTTCTGCGCGTGGACCAGAGGCGTGCCGCCCTCGCCCAGGGTGATGACCTTGGTGGCTTCCGTTACAGGCAAACGATCAGCGTATTCGCGGATTACTCCGCGCCATTGGTGAGCCACTTAGACCCCTTCTACCCGGAGTACGGATGTTACAGAATTGATGACGTCCAGGCCCTTCACGGCCTCGACGGTTGCCGCGAGTGCAGCTTCGGATGCACGGTGCGTCACGATTTTCAGCTCGGCCGACTCAACGTTCGAGGCAGAGTCGCGGTGGATCGTTTGACGCATTATTTCGATGGAAACGCCGTTCTCCGCAAAGATGTGCGCGATCCGGGCCAGAACGCCGGCTTGGTCCGCGACGTCCAGGCCGATGTAATAGCTCGTAGTGGACGCATCGATGGCCAGCGCCGGAACGTGGCCAGTGGTGGTTTCCGTCCGGCCCGGGCCGCCCAGGACCAAGCGCCGCGCGGCAGACACGAGGTCACCCAGCACAGCGGATGCGGTGGGCGTTCCACCTGCACCTTGGCCATAGAACATGAGTTCCCCGGCGTTTTCCGCTTCGATGAAGACGGCGTTGAAGGCACCACGGACAGCAGCCAACGGGTGTTCGCGCGGCAGGAGCGTGGGGTGGACGCGCACAGAAATGCCGCTGCCGTTGTCCGATGAGTCGATCTTCTCGGCGATTGCGAGCAATTTGATGACAAAGCCGGCTTCCTTGGCGGAGGCAATGTCCGCAGCGCTGACCTTGGTGATGCCTTCGCAATAGACATCGTCCAGGGAGAAGCGCGTGTGGAAGGACAACGATGCAAGGATCGCAGCCTTCGCTGCAGCGTCGTGACCTTCGACATCGGCTGTGGGGTCGGCTTCCGCATAGCCAAGGCGCTGGGCTTCGGCCAGGGCGTCGGAGAACTGCGCACCGGTGGTGTCCATCTGGTCAAGGATGAAGTTAGTGGTGCCGTTAACGATGCCCAGGACGCGGGTGATGCGGTCGCCGGACAGGCTGTCGCGGATAGGGCGCAGAATGGGGATCGCACCGGCAACGGCGGCTTCGTAGGACAGCTGCACGCCGGCCTTGTCTGCCTCTTCGTAGAGTGTGGGGCCGTCCTGTGCGAGCAGTGCCTTGTTGCCGGTGACAACGCATGCGCCGTTCTGGATGGCCGTCAGGATCAGCGAACGGGCAGGCTCGATGCCGCCCATGAGTTCAATGACGAGGTCTGCGTCCTTCACCAAGGTTTCGGCATCTGTGGTGAATAGTTCGCGCGGCAGTTCGACGTCGCGTGGGGAGTCGATATTGCGCACGGCGATGCCGGCAAGTTCCAAGCGGGCTCCGCTGCGGGCTGCGAGGGCCTCGGCGTCGTCAATCAGAATCCGCGCAACCTGGGCCCCAACGTTGCCACAGCCCAGCAGGGCCACCTTCAAGGTTTGCACTTCAGACATTCGCCACTCCCATGTCGCGGTTCAAGAGATCTTCTTCGGTTTCCCCGCGGACAATCAGCCGGGCGGCTCCGTCGCGTACAGCGACAACGCCAGGCCTGGCCAGGTAGTTGTAGTTGCTGGAGAGGGCCCAGCAGTAGGCGCCGGTACCCGGTACTGCGAGCAAATCACCGGCTGCCACGTCCGCGGGCAGATATACATCTCTAACAACTATGTCGCCGCTCTCGCAATGTTTGCCCACTACGCGGGACAGCTGAGGATCCGCCGAAGAGTTCCGGGAAGCCAAAATTGCCGAATAATCCGCGTCGTAAAGCACCGGGCGCGCGTTGTCGCTCATCCCGCCGTCCACCGACACATAGCGGCGGGGATACGTAACGTTGTTGTCCCCGTCTTCCCCCTCAGTTGCGTCAACACGAACGGTTTTGAGCGTGCCGACTTCGTAGAGCGTGAACGTGGTGCTGCCCACGATGGCGCGTCCGGGTTCAATCGAGATACGCGGTGGAGTGATGTCCAGTTCCGCGCATTTGGAACGCACGACGGCGGCCATCGCCTGCGCAATTTCGGCTGGCGGCCGGGGTGTATCCACCGGAGTGTAGGCGATTCCGTAGCCGCCGCCCAGATCCAGTTCGGGCATGACGATGGAGTACTTGGCCTGCATGGAGGCCAGGAAGCCCAGCAGCTTCTCCGCTGCAAGGGCAAAGCCGTCGGGCTCAAAGATCTGTGAGCCGATATGGCAGTGCAGGCCCAAGAGCTCGATGCTGGCGTAGGAGGTTGCTGCAGCCACCGCTTCCTCGGCTGCTGACAGGCCTGCTTCATCGGTGGTGTCTCCGGCCATGGAGAGGCCAAACTTCTGGTCCTCGTGTGCCGTGGCGATGAACTCATGGGTGTGGGCGTGTACGCCGGGGGTCAGCCGGAGCATGACCTTGGCAGTTTCGCCACGGCTGGAGGCAATCTTGGCCACCCGCTCCAGTTCATCGAGGCTGTCCACCACGATTCGGCCGACCTTCATATCCAGGGCGCGCTTGATCTCGGCGTCGGACTTGTTGTTGCCGTGCAGGCCAAGATTGGGCCCTTCGATTCCCGCACGGGCGGCAACAGCCAGCTCGCCGCCCGAACAGGTGTCCAAGCGAAGGCCTTCCTCGGAAACCCAACTGGCTACTGCAGTGCACAGGAACGACTTTCCGGCGTAGTAGACGTCCACTCCCCCGCAAATATCGGCGAAGGCGGAATCAAACGCGTCTTTGAACGCCCGTGCACGGGACCGGAAGTCCGATTCACTCATGACGAACAGCGGAGTTCCGTACTGTTCCTTGAGCTTACTGACGGACACGCCGTCAATGGTGACCTCACCGGCGTCGTTCTTCTCAACCCCGGCAGCCCACATGGGTGCCTGCAAGGCGTTGAGGTCCTCGGGAACAGCCAACCATTCGGGTGCGAGCGGAGAAGCGTGTGTAGCGTTGATGGTCATTTCCCTACATCCGTTCCGGCGCAGAAACGCCCAGCAGTTCGAGTCCGTTGGCCAGCACCTGGCTGGTGGCGTCATTCAGCCACAGACGCGTGCGGTTAACGTCCTGCACGGGTTCATCGCCTTGCGGCGAGACGCGGCAAGCGTCGTACCAGCGGTGGTAGGCACCGGCGATGACTTCGAGGTGGCGGGCCACGCGGTGCGGCTCACGCAGTTCGGCAGCCTTCGCCACAATAGACGGGTAGCTGCCCAGGTAGGAGAGCAACTCGTTTTCGGTGGCGTGGTCCAGGAGCGATGCGTCAAAGACGGAACGCTCTACGCCGGCCTCCGCAGCATTGCGTGCTGTGCCGCGGGAGCGGGCGTGCGCATACTGCACGTAGAACACCGGGTTCTCGTTGCTGTGTTTCTTCAGCAGTTCCGGATCCAGCGTCAGTGGCGAGTCAGCCGGGAAGCGGGCCAGGGAATACCTGACGGCATCCTTGCCGAGCCAGGAAATAAGGTCCTTGAGCTCGATGATGTTACCGGCACGCTTGGAAAGCTTGGCGCCATTGACGGACACAAGCTGGCCGATGAGGACCTCGATGTTGACCTCGGGATCATCTCCCGCGCATGCGGCGATGGCCTTCAAACGGTTGATGTATCCGTGGTGGTCCGCGCCGAGCAGGTAGATCTTCTCCGTGAAGCCGCGGTCCTTCTTTGAAAGGTAGTACGCGGCGTCCGCAGCGAAGTAGGTAGGTTCGCCATTGGCACGGATCATCACACGGTCTTTGTCGTCACCGAAGTCTGTGGTGCGCAACCAGACGGCACCGCCGTCGTCGAAAACGTGGCCTTGCTCGCGAAGGCGGGCGACGGCGGATTCGATCGCACCGGCGTCGTGCAGTTCCTTTTCCGAGAAGAAGACGTCAAACTCGACGCCAAACTCCGCCAATGTGGTCTTGATGTCTGCCATCTGTGCCTGGTAAGCAGCGGCGCGGATAACGGGCAGGGCTGCCTCGTCCGTCAACTCGCGGATATCCGGATGGGCCTTCAGTACTTCGTCGCCAAGCTCGCGGATGTACTCACCCGGGTAGCCACCCTCAGGCACGCCACGTCCGTGAAGCCGGGAGAGGACCGAGTTGGCGAAGACGTTCATCTGCGAGCCGGCGTCGTTGATGTAGTACTCGGCGGTGACATTCGCGCCCGAGGCACGCAGAACACGGGCAATGGCATCGCCCAGAGCAGCCCAGCGTGTGTGCCCGATGTGCAACGGACCGGTTGGATTCGCGGAAACAAACTCCATATTGACCACTCGCCCTGCGAGCGCCTGGTTGGTGCCATAGCTGGTTCCGGCCTCAACAATGGCCTTGGCGAGGGCGCCGGCTGTGGCAGCATCGACGGTGATGTTCAGGAAGCCCGGACCGGCGATTTCCACTCCGGTAACGCCGGGAATGCCCTGCAGATGGTTGCTGAGGATTCCAGCAAATTCGCGGGGATTCATGCCGGCCTGCTTGGAGAGTTGCAGGGCGATGTTGGTGGCCCAGTCTCCATGATCCCGGTTCTTGGGTCGCTCCACTCGTACGGCGTCGGGCACGGCAGATTCCGTCAGGGCGATTTCGCCGGTGGAAACGGCGTCCTTAAGGCAGGCGGATATGGCAGCAGAGAGTTCTTCGGGAGTCACTCTCCTAGCCTACCGGGGGCCCGCAAAGTCGCGGAATTGAGGGTCTCGTATGTGGATAAGCCGGTCACAGCCCACTCACAGGAACGGCTGCCCGACGCCACAGACTGAACCATTACGCTGAATTCAACGTTGTGAACACGTAGGAGGTGGCCTCGTTGGTCATCCCGGTACACGCAGTATCCCTTGACGTAAATGACCATTGACGAATTCTTGTCCAGTTGAAACGAGCAGAACCATGACTACGCCACTCCGCAAGAGCCTCTACGTTGGTTTCGCCGGCCTCTCCATCATTGGAACAGCTGCGGCCTGCGCCCCCACAACCGAAGCCCCCTCAACCCAAACCCCCGCTACCCAGGAGGGGGGCCAGGCCGCTTCCAGCAGTCCTTCATCAGCGGGCACGTCATCGTCAACGGCTGTCGCTTCCACCGGCGCTTCCACCTACAAGGACGGGACCTACAGCTCCGACGGCACTTACACGTCGCCCAATGGCCAGGAGACGGTGGGCGTCGAGCTGACGCTTGCAGCCGACAAGGTTTCTGCGGTCAACATCACGGTCCACCCGTCCAATCCCAATACCAAAAAGTTCCAGGGTGAGTTCGCCAGTGGCATCGCCGCACAGATCGTGGGCAAGGATATCGATGAGCTCAACGTCTCCAAGGTGGCTGGCTCTTCACTGACGTCCGGTGGCTTCAACGAAGCCGTGGAACAGATCAAGTCCCAGGCCAAGTAGCAGCCATGCCCCACCCTGGCTGGAGCACCTTCCGCTTCGAAGGGATCGGTACGCAGTGGGAGATTTCGACGCCGGACAGCTTAGTACCCGCCGTCCGAAGCGAACTGCTTGAAACAGTAGCGGCATACGACAAGACGTGGTCACGGTTCAGGATGGATTCTTTGGTGTCCGGCCTTTCCCGTAGTGCAGGCAAGGCCACCCTGCCGGGGCACGCCGTCGTCCTGCAAGAGGTCTACTCCGCGCTGTATCGCCTCACCGGTGGTGCCATGACCCCACTCGTCGGCAGCAGCCTGGAGCGGCTGGGTTATGACGCCACTTATGCCCTCACACCGTCGGGCACTCCCCTCCCTCCGCCCCGCTGGGAAGACGTCCTTGATTGGGCAGGAACCGAGATAACAGTGAAGGAGCCGGTGGTTTTGGACATTGGAGCTGCCGGCAAGGGCCAGCTCGTGGACCTCTTGGGTGAAGTCCTGCGGGAAGCGGGCTGCACCGACTTCCTGGTGGACGGCAGCGGCGACATGCTGCACTCCGGAAACCGCCCGGTCACCGTTGCGTTGGAGCACCCTTATAACCCGCGGCAGGCCGTAGGCACGGTGGAGATGGATAACTTCGCGCTGTGTGCCTCGGCCTCGAATCGTCGCACGTGGGGTGACGGCCTGCACCATGTCCTGGATGGAACCACGGGCAAGCCAATACACACCACAGTGGCAACCTGGACCATGGCTGCGAGCGCCCTGATGGCGGACGGCCTGGCCACGGCATTGTTCATGCAGGAACCTGCTCCGCTGGAGAAGGAATTCGAATTCTCATGGCTTACGGTGTCGTCGAGCGGTGCTGCCGCCTTTTCGAAGGGTTTTGAGGGGAGACTGTTCACATGATTGCCGCTAAGTCCCGCGTGGACACCTGGTTGGGCCGCTTCACCATGTACCGCTTGATTCTCTGGGTGCTGGGAGTACTGGCGGCCTACAGCATGGTCCTCAACGTCCTGGGATGGCTGACCTTTGGCCTACCTGAGATGTTGGTCCATTTGGTGCTCTGCCTGGGCGCAACCTATGCCTCCGGCCGACTCCTGGCTTTGCTCTTTGGTGTCAAGCAGCATACGGAGTCGTCACTGATCACCGGACTGCTGCTGTATTTCCTCTTCTGGCCCGCCTTTGGAGCGATGGATATGGCGGGCGTTGCTTTGGCTTGCGTGCTGGCCAGCGTGTCCAAGTACGCTCTGGCCTTCCGCGGGCGTCATATCTTCAACCCGGCCGCCGCAGGTGCGTTCATAACAGGCTTGACGGGGCTCAATATCGCCACGTGGTGGGCCGCCACCCCGGCCATGCTCTGGCTCCTGGTTCCGGGAGTGGTGATTGTCCTGTATCGCACACGGAAAATGCTGATGGGCACCGTTTTCCTGGTGGCTGCCACAAGCATCATCACCGTGGAGCTGCTGAGCCGCGACATGACGCTGGGACAGGCTTTATGGCAGGCCTTGGCCCAACGGCCGTTGCTGTTTTTCGTCGGCTTCATGCTTTCGGAACCTCTCACCCTGCCTCCCCGCCGCTGGCAGCAGTTGGCGCTTGCCGCCGTCGTGGGTGTCGTTTTCGCAGTCCCCTATAATTTCGGCTTCATTGCCAACTCCCCGGAGCTCGCATTGCTGCTGGGCAACCTCATTGCGTTCTTCCTTGGACAGCGCGGCGGCGTCCATCTGACGTTTAAGGGCTCGCGGCCCCTCACCCCCGCCAGTACTGAATTCAGGTTCGAACCGCAGCGGCCTGTGCGTTTTGAGCCCGGACAGTTCATGGAGCTCAACCTGCCGCATTCCGGATCCGACGGCAAGGGCCGTCGCCGCGTCTTCAGCATTACCAGCCCACCTGGCGCGGCTGAGGTTACCTTCGGCGTGGGTACGGCCGAGCCGCTGTCTGCAGCGAAGAAGGCACTGCTTGCGCTTCGACCCGGGGACAGCGTTTCCGCAACAGCGGTGGGTGGAGACTTTGTTTTACCGCACGACGCCGGGAAGCCGGTCCTGCTGATCGCCGCAGGAATCGGCATCACGCCTTTCCTGTCACAGCTGGCTGCCGACGACGCCGCACGCGACACGGTGGTGGTTTACCTCGCGAAAGGTCGCGATGAGCTGGCCTGCGTGGAACAGCTGGAAGCCTCCGGGGCCAAGGTCGTCGCCCGCCTTGCGGACGGTTCCACTCCCCCGGAGTACATGGTCGACGCCGGTACCTCCAGAATCGATGCAGCGCGCCTCAAACAGCTGGTTCCGGACATTGGGGATCGGGAGGTCTTTGTCTCGGGCTCCCCGGCGAGTGTGGATTCCCTTCGAGCCGCAGCACGTGGCGCAGGAGCGCGTCGGGTGCACGTGGACTCGTTTGCGGGTTACTGATTCGAAGGGTTCGGGGCCGGGCTTGCTGCTCCTGCGCCGTGACTTTCGTCTGCTGTGGCGGGTTTTCATTTGCGGCGCAGGGACTGCTAAGCTCTAGGACGTCCCACCGGCAACGGAGGGAACCCTGGATGCCCTCGTAGCTCAGGGGATAGAGCGTCTGCCTCCGGAGCAGAAGGCCGTAGGTTCGAATCCTATCGAGGGCACAACGAATACCCCGCCAGCCTTGCTGGCGGGGTATTTTTGTGTGCCGGATATGGACTATCAGTTGGGGGCTTGCCGGGCTTGGACCGCAATATTGTCAGCCCCTGCTCCTAGGCTGATTTCAGTTGGTCATACCGATAGCCAAAGGGGTTTTGCCGTGATGTGTTCAATCGTCCCGCCGTATATGCTGCGCAGGATCGCTGCCCGGAACGAACCACGACTCCGGGCAGTTGCCAGGGCCGCGAAGGAGTCGTTGCTGCATATCAAGGATCTGCAGGCCATCCGGACAGCCCCCATCCCTGCTGCACCGCCGAGCGCACGTCAAGCCAAACCCGGTCCGCCCAAGCGGACAATCTTCGATGCCGAGTCCTCCGAGACCTTGCCCGGCCGCATTGTCCGCAAGGAAGGAACCCCACCCGTCGGCGACGTTGCTGCGGACGAGGCCTACGACGGCCTCGGGAGCACACACCGGCTGTACGGGGAGATCTTCGGGAGGGACTCCATTGACGATGCAGGGCTCGCCCTGGATGCAACGGTTCATTACGGGAAGCTCTACGACAACGCCTTTTGGGACGGGAGCCAAATGGTCTTCGGTGACGGCGATGGCCAGATTTTTCAGCGCTTCACCAAGTCCGTGAGTGTCATAGGCCACGAACTTGCGCACGGGGTCACCCAATACACAGCCAATTTGGCCTATCGGAACCAGGCCGGCGCGCTGAACGAGTCCATGTCGGACGTTTTCGGGGTCCTCGTCGAGCAGTATCTGAAGCAGGAGTCCGCCCGGGATGCCAGTTGGCTCATCGGGGAGGGCCTCTTTACAGATCAGGTCCAAGGCGCCGCCCTGCGCTCAATGAAAGCGCCGGGGACGGCTTATGACGACGACGTTTTGGGTAAAGACCCGCAACCGGATTCCATGGATACGTACGTACGGACGAGTGCTGACAATGGCGGAGTGCATATCAACTCCGGCATCCCCAATAAGGCCTTCTACGTGGTTGCCACGGAACTCGGAGGCAATGCGTGGGAGGCGCCCGGCCAGATTTGGTACGACACCTTGACCAGCGGATCCTTGCCGGCAACCTGCACGTTTGGAAAGTTTGCCAAGACCACAGTCGCAACTGCTGTGGAACTTTTCGGGACCGGATCAGCTGAGCATGACGCCGTCCTGAAGGCGTGGGAGACTGTGAAGGTCAAGGTTTAGTCAGGTGGCGGGACCGGACAGTTTGGTTCGGTCCCTGCCGGTTGGCTGACAACGGAACGTCGAACGAGAAGCAGCCGGCCATGAAGATCACCGTCCAACGCAGTGGGGGAATCGCCGCGATGACACGCGTCTGGAGCGTAGATGCTGTGTCCCCCGATGAGAAGGAACGATGGGTGCCGATCGTTGAGGCCTGCCCGTGGGACGAAGCCAAGAGTCAGTCCCGGACACCTAATGAGCCGGACCGGTTTATGTACTCCATCCGTGCGGGGCAGCGGCGGGCAACTCTTCCCGACCGCGCCGTAACAGGCCCCTGGCAGGAACTGGTGGAATGCGCCAAGGCCGAAGGTGCAGAGTCGCGGGGCGGGTTCGGAAACCGCCGCTAGGAGGAGCCGCACTCATAGCCCGAAGCGGTTTCGGTCTGCTTCTGGTTTGCGCGATTTCAGATGGCTTCTGCCAACTGCCCCCGGAATGCCCGCCTGTAGCTTTGCGGACTTGTGTCCAACACTTTGGTGAAGTGGTGACGCAGCAGGACGGAATGCCCGAACCCTGCAACACGGGCGATCTCGTCGATGTTCAACTCAGTGGTTTCCAACAGTTCCTGCGCACGCAGCACACGTTGCGAGTTCAGCCAGGCTGCGGGCGTCGCTCCGGTTTCCGCCCGGAAACGGCGGGCAAACGTCCTGGGAGACATGTGGAGCCGTGCAGCCAACTCGTTCACGCTGTGCTCTTCGTCGAGGTGTTCAACCATCCAGCGCAGCAACGCCTCCATGGGCGCTGAACCACAGCGGGGCATGGGCCTGTCGATGAACTGGGCCTGGCCGCCGTCGCGATGCGGCGGTACCACCATGTCGCGCGCGATCGCGGCTGCTACGTTCGCTCCCAGCTCCTCACGAACGAGATGGAGGCACGCGTCGATTCCGGCGGCGGTGCCAGCGCTGGTGATGATGGTCCCGTCCTGAACGTAGAGGACGTTCTCGTCCACGATGGCGTTCGGGTACCGGCTGGCCAGGTCCTGCGAATAGTGCCAGTGCGTGGTGCAGCGACGCCCGTCCAGCAAACCTGCCCGGGCCAGGGCATAAGCACCGGAGCAAATGGACATCACCCACGCGCCCCTGGCATGCGCTGCGCGCAAGGCAGCCATAACGGACTCGGGGACGTCCTGGTCACGGCCGAACGGCGCCATGATGACGAGATCCGCGTCGGCTGCTGCTTCGAGGCCGAGGTTTACATGAAGGGACAAGCCGGATTTCATGCGGATATCACCCGGTTCCGGGGCAACCACGCGGAAGTCAAAAGCCGGTACTCCGGCACCCCGGTCCGATCGGTCAATGCCGAAGACCTCGAAGGCTGTACCGAATTCAAAGACCGAGAAGTTGGGAACCACGATCACCGCCACTGATTTCAACATATTTCCAGTGTGGCAGAAAATTATCTAAATGGGGCATTTCTGCCACTGTTTCTTCGGCTGCCGTGAGAGCAGGCTTGAGGCATGGAAATCTTTGGAATCATCCTCTTCATCGTCCTCATCACCGCCGTTGCTGCCACCGTTTCAGCCCTGTTGAAGGATGGACGCGGGCACAACCCGCCCATCAACTCCAAGGAGCCCTGGAGCGCTTTCGACGCTCCGAGCAGCCCATATTGGAACCCCCGTATCTACTAGGGGGATGCCAAGCCGCCGCGAGGTACACCAGGCCACATCCATATGACGCCCGCCCGTTCACGGAATTCTGCAGGATTCCCCCCGAACGGCGGGCGTCCCTATGTTGCCCATGGTCCCGCCAATGGACCCATGCGGATATCCCATGGGCTAGATTCACATGCATGATCCAAACGTCTGCGCGGCTCCTCCAGCTGTTGTCACTGCTGCAGGTGCGCCGCGAGTGGACGGGACCAGCCTTGGCCCACCGCATGGGTGTGACGGAGCGGACCGTGCGCCGGGACATCGACAAGCTGCGCAACCTGGGATATCCCATACACGCCTCCCCCGGCATAGCCGGTGGTTATCAGCTTGGTGCCGGCGCCCAGCTTCCGCCGCTGCTGCTGGATGACAACGAAGCCCTGGCTGTCGCCTTGGGTTTGAATTCCGTAGCCGCAGGCCCCGTGGCAGGCATCGGTGAGGCATCCATCCGCGCCTTGGCCAAGCTGGAGCAGGTCCTGCCGTCCCGCCTGCGTCCCAAGTTCGCCATGCTGAAAGCCGCCGTCACCACCCTCCCCAGCAACGCGGGGACCGTTGATCCCCAGCAACTGACCGTCGTCTCCGCCGCCATATCGGACCGGCGCCAAATCTCCTTCGACTACGTGAAATCCGACGGCGAATCGACTCGCCGGCTGGTGGAGCCCTACAGGTTGGTGGACACCGGACGCCGCTGGTATCTGGTGGCGTGGGACGTTGAACGGGAAGATTGGCGAACCTTCAGGGCTGACCGTCTTGCTTCCCTGCCATCGGAACGGAAGAGGTACACGCCAAGGCCCCTGCCGGCGGAAGACCTCGCCGCTTACGTGCAGCAGTCCATCACCCGCTCGCCGTACAGGTTCGACGTCGTGGTGCGGCTCCGCGCTCCACTGGCCGAGGTAGCCGCCACCATTAGTTCCCAATATGCGACACTGACTGCCGACGGCCTGAATGCCACCATCCTGCGCTCCGGATGGGACAACCTTGCCGCCCCGGCGGCGTACCTGGCAGCTATGGACCTGGACTTTGAGATCCTCGAGCCTGCTGAATTCAAGGCTTACGCCATGGAACTATCGAGCCGGCTGCGTGCTGCGGCCGGGACTGTGACGGACACAGCGGACGTGGAACCCCACTCACAGTAGACTGACAGCAGCCATGACACTTCATATTTCCTACCCCGCAGAGCTGCCCGTATCCGAGCGCCGCGAGGATCTGATGGCGGCCATCGCCGCAAACCAGGTGACCATCATTGCCGGCGAGACCGGTTCGGGTAAGACCACCCAGATCCCCAAAATGTGCCTCGAGCTTGGCCTTGGAGACAAGGGCCTTATCGGGCACACCCAGCCACGCCGGCTGGCAGCCCGCACCGTGGCCGAACGCATCGCTTCCGAACTAGACGTGGAAATTGGCCAGGAAGTCGGCTTCCAGGTCCGCTTCACCGGTGAGGTCAGTGCGTCCACCAAAGTCAAGCTGATGACCGACGGCATCCTCCTCGCAGAGATCCAGCGGGACAAACTGCTGCGGAAATACAGCACCATCATCATCGACGAAGCCCATGAGCGCAGCCTCAACATCGACTTCATCCTGGGCTACCTCAAGCGCATCCTCCCCCAGCGCCCGGACCTCAAGGTGATCATCACCTCGGCCACCATCGATCCCCAACGGTTTGCCAAACACTTCGGCACCGAAGAAGATCCGGCTCCGATCATCGAGGTCTCCGGACGAACGTATCCCGTGGAGATCCGGTACAGGCCTTTATCGCAGCCGGCGGGCGGGGACGAAGACACCTCGGACGATGAACTCGAAGAGGACCGCGATCCCCTGGACGCTGTGTGCGACGCCGTGGACGAGCTCGCCAAGGAAGCGCCCGGCGACATCCTCATTTTCTTCTCCGGCGAGCGCGAAATCAGGGATGCTGCTGAAGCCATCAATGGCCGCATCCAAACGAACAGGCGCCTGGCCGGGACGGAGGTTCTGCCCCTTTTTGCCCGATTGAGCCTGCAAGAGCAGCACAGGGTATTCAACCCCGGCGGAAAACGGCGCATCATCCTGGCCACCAACGTTGCCGAAACGTCGCTGACCGTGCCAGGCATCAAGTACGTGATCGATACCGGAACCGCTCGTATTTCCCGGTACTCACACCGTACTAAAGTCCAGCGCCTTCCCATTGAGCGCGTCTCACAGGCCTCGGCCAACCAGCGCTCGGGCCGCTGTGGGCGCGTTTCCGAGGGCATTGCCATCCGTTTGTACTCGGAAGAGGACTTCGAGTCGCGTCCGCTGTTCACGGACCCGGAGATTCTCCGGACCAACCTCGCTGCCGTCATCCTGCAGATGACCGCGATGGGAGTTGCCCGCGGACCCAAAGACGTAGAGAACTTCCCGTTCGTGGAACCGCCCGACTCCCGGGCCATCAACGACGGCGTCACGCTCCTGCGCGAACTCGGCGCCTTGACGTCGCCCAAGTCCGGTGACGCGGGTGGCAACGGTCGCAGCGGCAGTGGACTGACCGCCGTCGGGCAGAAATTGGCTCAGCTGCCTGTGGATCCACGGCTGGGCCGGATGATCGTGGAGGCGGGACAGCGCGGCTGTGTCCGCGAGGTCATGATCCTGGCGGCCGCCCTCACTATCCAGGACCCCCGTGAACGGCCAACAGACAAGCAACAGCTGGCTGCGGAGAAGCATGCACGATTCCGGGACGAACTCTCGGACTTCACCGGCTTCCTCAATCTGTGGAACTACATCCAGGAAAAGCAGCGCGAGCTGTCCTCCACCCAGTTCCGCAAGCTATGCCGCAACGAATTCATCAATTACCTGCGCGTGCGTGAGTGGCAGGACCTCTTCACCCAGCTCCGGCAGATGGCCAAACCCCTTGGCATATCGCTGGACAACAAACGGGAAGCGGATCCCGTAGGCAACTACGAGGGCGTCCACATCAGCCTGCTTTCCGGCTTGCTAAGCCATATCGGCCTGCTGGATGAGCGCAAGCGTGAATACGCCGGCGCCCGCGGAAGCCGGTTTGCGATCTTCCCAGGTTCAGCACTATTCAAGAAATCGCCAACGTTCGTTATGGCGGCGGAACTGGTGGAAACCAGCCGCCTCTGGGCACGTGTCGCCGCCAAGTTCGATCCCCTGTGGGCCGAGCAGGTAGCTCCGGACCTGGTAAAGCGGTCCTACAGTGAGCCGCACTGGTCTTCACGGCAAGGGGCCGTCATGGCTCACGAGAAAGTGACGCTCTACGGCGTCCCGATCATTCCCAACCGCCGCGTCAACTACGGACGGGTCGATCCCGAACTCTCGCGTGAACTGTTCATCCGCCACGCGCTGGTAGAAGGCGAGTGGAAGACCCATCACAAGTTCTTCCACCGTAACCGCGCCCTCCTGCAGGAAATCGAAGAACTCGAAACCCGCATGCGGCGCCGGGACATCCTGGTGGACGATCAGACGCTCTTCGAGTTCTACGACGCACGCGTGGGCAAGGAAGTGGTTTCCGAGAGGCACTTTGATAAGTGGTGGAAGGATACCCGCCAGTCAGACCCCGACCTCCTGGACTTCGACCAATCGTTGCTGATGAGCGAAGATGCCGAGGCACTGGACGACTCCGCATATCCGAAGAGTTGGCTGCACAAGGGATTCGAACTGCCCCTGAGCTACGAATTCCATCCTGTGGCTCCAGGCTCGGCCCCCAACCCGTCCGACGGCGTCACCGCCGAAGTTCCGGTGTTGTTCCTCAACCAATTGGACGACGCCCCCTTCCGTTGGCAGATCCCGGGCCAACGGGTGGAGCTGGTCACTGCCCTCATCAAATCGCTGCCCAAGCAAGTCCGGAAGAATTTCGTGCCTGCCCCTGACGTTGCTAGGCAAGCAACCGCAGCACTGGAAGCAGACTTCGATCCCGCCACCGATGAGCTCGAGCCGTCCTTGGAACTTGTCCTTCGACGGCTCCGCGGGCACGTCATTCCCCCTGGATCCTGGAATTGGGACGCAGTACCGCCGCATCTGCGCGTGAGCTTCAAGGTGGTGGACAGCAGTGGCAAGGTGCTCGACGAAGGAAAGGACCTCGCTGGACTCCAGGAAAAGCTGGCACCGGCCACGCGCCGCGCCATTGCCGAATCACTCGGAGCAACACCTGCGACGACGTCACGCGCCAAAGGCGTCAAGGCAACCGGCCCGCTGAGCGCACCCAACGGCGAAACGCCCGCTTCAGGGCCGGCTCCTGCCGGTGGCGGAGCGGTTGCGGAACGCGAAGGTATCACCGCATGGGACTTCGGCGCAGTGGAACGTCAAGTGACGCGCACCGTGAAGGGTCACGCCGTGACGGGCTTCCCTGCAGTCGTCGATGAGGGCAAGTCTGTCGCCCTTCGTGTTTTCCAGACCCGGCCGGAACAGGAAGCCGCCATGCGTGGCGGTGTTATCCGGCTGCTGGCCCTCCGGATCCCGCCACCCGACCGTTACGTGCTGGAACACCTCAGTAATACGGAGAAGCTGACGTTCAGCCAAAACCCGCATGGATCCGTGAGTGCCCTCATCGCTGACTGTGCACTGGCAGCCATCGACAAACTGGTTCCGCAGGATCTGCCGTGGGACAAGGAGGCCTTCGATGCGTTGTACGAAGTGGTCAGGGCAGAACTGATCGACACCGTGTTCACGGTGACCGCCGTCGTCGAACGCATCCTGGCCAGTACGCGGCGCATCCAGAAGCAGCTGAAGTCCAACACCAGCCTGCCACTGATCAGCGCCCTCAACGACATGAAGAGCCAGCTGGAGCAACTGGTGTTCCGGGGCTTTGTGGCACAGACGGGTTATGCCCAGCTCAGCCAACTGCCACGCTATCTGCAGGCGATCGAGAAGCGGTTGGAAAAGCTCCCGGGCAACGTTCAACGGGACAGCCTCAACATGGCAATAGTGCAGGCACTGGAGGACGACTACGACGACGCTGTGTCGGCGCTCCTTCCGGGACGCAGGGCGGGCACCGAGTTAACCCGGGTGCGCTGGATGATCGAAGAGCTCCGGGTGAGCCTCTTCGCCGTCGAGCTTGGTACTGCCTACTCGGTGTCGGAAAAGCGCATCCGCACGGTGCTGAACCAAGCCTTGGCACCCGCATAGCCGCGGCGCAATGCCATGAAAAAACCCGGCGGCGCTTAATAAGCACCGCCGGGTTAAGTCGTGCAGGACTCAGTCCTGAGGGACTGCGTCGCCGTGGCCTGCTTCCCGAAGCGCAGCACGGAGCTTTACAGCCGTGGCCTCCATGACTGCGGGATCGGGGTTATGGTCCACGTTGTGGATTTCAAAGTCTGCCGTGGAGTAGGCGGGCCACACGTGGACATGCAAATGGTCTACCTCGAAACCTTCCATCAGCACGCCAACGCGCTTGGCGTCAAACAAAGCCTCCTGCACCTTGCCGATGCGCTGGGCCACGTCCATGACCTTTGCCAGCAGTTCAGGGCTGGCTTGCGTCCACGAATCCACTTCTTCACGCGGAACCACCAAGGTGTGTCCCTGGGTAATGGGCGAGATGGTCAGGAAGGCGACCACGTCCTCGTCTTTCCAGACAAAACGGCCCGGGATCTCCCCATTGATGATCTTGGTGAACAGTGTGCTCATGCGTCTGCCCTTTCGGATGGTTCCTGAAGTGTTGCGGTGTCCAGTACGAAACGGTACTTCACGTCCCCGGCCACCATGCGGTCGTAAGCTTCATTGAGTTGTCCGGCTCCCACTATCTCGACGTCGCTCACGACCCCGTGTTCGGCGCAGAAGTCCAACATTTCCTGCGTTTCCTCAATGCCGCCGATCAGTGAACCCGCATAGGCGAGTCGTCGGCGGATGAGCAGTCCCGGGCTGACCGGCGGCATGTCGTCCGCGGGGAGGCCCAATTGGAAGAGGGCCCCATCCAGGCGAAGGGTCCGGAAGTACGGGTTGAGATCATGCGGCGCTGCGACGGTATCGATGATGACGTCGATGCTCCGGTTGGCGGCCTCCATGGCGTCCGCGTCCTTGGAGAGGACCACGTGGTCAGCGCCCAGTTCCCGGGCAGCCTCGAACTTGGATTCCGACGTCGTGAAAACGGTGACGTCGGCACCCATGGCTTTGGCGATCTTCACTGCCATATGGCCAAGGCCACCCAAGCCTACGACACCCACGGAGTCGCCTTCCTCCACATCGAAATAACGCAGCGGAGAGTACGTGGTGATTCCGGCACACAGCAAGGGAGCGGCCGCTGCCGGATCCAGGGCCTCCGGAATGCGCAGCACGAAACGCCTGTCCACCACTACCGACGTCGAGTATCCCCCTTGCGTAATGTCGTCCCCATGACGCGGGTCCGCAGCTCCATAAGTACCAACGTTGCCCCTCTCGCAGTACTGTTCCAGTCCTTCAAGGCAGCTCTCGCATTCGCGGCAGGAGTCCACCATGCAACCCACACCAACACGATCGCCGGGGGCAAATTCCTGCACCCCGCCACCCACACGTGTCACACGGCCTACGATCTCGTGGCCTGGAATCAACGGGTAGGGAGGAACCCGCCATTCACCGCGCGTTGCATGCACGTCCGAGTGGCACAAACCACAGAATTCAATCGCGATTTCGACGTCGTCCGCTGTAGGGGTCCGGCGCGCAACAGTCAGCGGCACCAAACCACTGTCCGGGGAAGTGGCCCCGTACGCTGCAGCCAGCGTTCCGGACCGGTTTTCACTGCTATCCAGGGTGACGGGCTTGGCGAGGGGCGGGGGCACAGGGCGTCCGGGAGTCATGCTCCGACGCTACTCCCGGCAGCCGTGCTTGTGCCACTTGGGGCCGCGGAGTCCTCGTCAAAAGGCGTGCTGCCCACAACCACGTCATTCGCAGCATTGTTTGACCACTGCGAGAATGAACCCGGATAGAGCGCCGCACGGTATCCGGCGATCTCCAAGGCAGCAATCTCATGGGAAGCTGTCACGCCGGATCCGCAATAAACAGCAACGTTGGACGACTGATCCAGACCCAACTCCTCAAAACGCCTCCGCAGCTCTTCCCTTGGAAGGAAGGTGCCGGCGGCTGAGACGTTCCCCGTGGTCGGCGCGCTCACCGCACCCGGAATGTGCCCGGCCCTGGGGTCTATCGGTTCTACCTCGCCCCTGTATCTCTCCCCTGCCCGGGCATCCAGCAAGACACCATTGCGATGCCACTGTGCCGCCTCCTGCTCCGTGATGGCCGGCATGAGGCCTTCGCCCAAAGTGACATTTCCGACGGCGGGACTCACCTCACCGGACTCCACCGGGTAACCAGCCGAACGCCAAGCGGCGAGGCCGCCGTCGAGCAGGTACACAGAGACGTATCCAGCGTTCCGCAGCATCCACCAAACGCGTGCCGCGGCCATGCTGCCGCTGTCGTCGTACGCGACCACGGTGTCGCCGTCGTTAATCCCCCACTTTCGAGCCGACTCCTGAAAGCAGTCCTTGGTTGGCAACGGGTGGCGGCCCAGCCCGGTCTGTGCGTGGTCGGCCAGCTCTGTGGGCAGGTCCACGAAAACGGCGCCCGGAAGATGGGCGCCCAGATATTCAAGGTGCCCGTCAGTGCGGCCCAGGACCCATCGGACGTCGAGAAGCACAGTCCGCCGCCCGGTTTCGAGTCGCTGGTGCAGTTCTGACGCACTCATCAACGTGGCCATGGGATCTCCTTCGTTCTGGCGGCTGGTCTTCCTGCAGAGGTTTCGTTGCTGCCGGTGTCCGAATTCCAGCCTAGGCTTATCCGGTGAGCAATTCGTGTATTCAGGACAGGGCATGGGCCAGCGAGGCCATCCGTAAGATCGAGGCCGAGAATAACCGCTCCGCCGACACCCACCTTTATGCGGTTCCACTCCCGGACCACTGGGGAGTCCAGTTGTACCTGAAGGACGAGTCAACCCACAGATCCGGCAGCCTCAAGCACCGTTTGGCGCGGTCCCTGTTCCTGTATGGCCTGGTCAACGGCTGGATCACCGAGGGCACCACCATCGTGGAAGCCTCCAGCGGCAGCACGGCCGTTTCAGAGGCCTACTTCGCCCGGCTCATCGGCTTGCCCTTCATCGCAGTCATGACTAAGACCACCAGCCCCGAGAAGATCGCCCTGATCGAGGATTTCGGTGGCGCCTGCCTGTTGGTGGACCACGCCTCGGAAGTTTACGCCGTGGCCGAAGAGACGGCCAGGACGTCCGGTGGCTACTACATGGACCAATTTACGTTTGCCGAGCGGGCAACGGACTGGCGGGGCAACAACAACATCGCCGAGTCGATTTTCGAACAGCTTTCCTTGGAAGAGCACCCGGTTCCGGAATGGATCGTTGTGGGCGCCGGCACCGGCGGTACCAGCGCCACCATCGGCCGTTACCTGCGGTACAACCGATACAACACCCGCCTGGCCGTTGTTGATCCCGAAAACTCGGCTTTCTACCCGGCGTGGCGGGACGGAAACGCAGCCGCAGCCACTGGCCAGCCGTCCAGGATTGAGGGCATCGGCAGGCCTCGATCTGAGCCCAGCTTCGTGCCGGCGGTCATCGACCATATGATCCAAGTGCCCGACGCCGCGTCCGTTGCCGCCATGCGGCACCTCCGGAAACTCACCGGCCTGCATGCAGGGCCTTCAACCGGGACCAACCTTTGGGGCGTTTGGCAGTTGGTTGCCGGGATGGTGGCTGGGGGCCGCAGGGGCAGCGTCGTTTCCCTGATGTGCGACGCCGGCGACCGCTATGCGGGAAGCTACAACGATGCCGGATGGTTGGCCGCGCACGGCCTGGACCCCGCACCGCATGAAGCAGTTTTGGAAAACTTCCACAACACAGGAGTGTGGACCGGCTAGACCTCCACCGACTCCTTGGGCGCCAGTCGCGCGTAAGTGGTTCCGTAGCGGGCCCCTATCCGGGTGACATGTCCCTCGACAATCCCCCGGCCCAGTTCGTTGAGCAGCCCGTCATGGACAGGGAATGCCTTTGGAGCTCGTACGGAAATGACGAAGTCCACTACCTCGCCCACCTTGGACCACGGCGCATGAATGGGGACAAGAAGGGTTTGGACGCTGATTCCGTCAGGGACCACGAACGAATCCCCGGGGTGGAATACGTTGTCGTCCACCAAGTAGCCGATGTTCGCTACCACCGGGATCTGGGCGTGGATGACGGCATGTTGACCACCGTAAGTCCGGATGTTGAAGCCTGCCGCGTCAAAGCCGGAGTTGGGTTCCACAGTATGCACGCGGGCAGCGACATCCCCGTTTTCCTTCAACGCAGCTGCCACCCCGGCTGGCGCGTGGACCTCCAGCATGGTGTTACTCCGCAGGGCTGCCGTCACTGCCGGACGGTCAATGTGGTCATTGTGCTCGTGCGTGACAAGTACAGCGTGGGCTCCGCTCAACGCTTCCTCTGACTCGGAGAAAGTCCCGGGATCAATCACCAGGACCCTTCCTTCCTTCTCCAACCGAACACAGGCATGGGTGTACTTGGTGAGCTTCATGGAGACAGCCTAGGGCCGCCCGCTGACAGTTTCCAAGGTTCCCCTACTGGTAAAATTGGGGTTTGCCAGCATCCCCAGGGAAGTGAGTCTTTCAATGCCACAAGGCACCAGTCCCGCCACGACCGGCCATGACGCGCCAGCCACCAGCGGCGTCAAGGAGCAGCGCGTCACCAAGCAGCGCTTGGCCGTCAGCGCTGCCCTGGATGAATTGGATGACTTCGTCAGCACCCAGGAGCTGTACCGGCTGCTGCAGAACAAGGGCACCTCCGTGTCATTGGCTACTGCGTACCGCATCCTGCAGTCCTTGGCGGACGACGGACTCATTGATGTCCTCCGAAACGGAGACGGCGAAGCCGTCTATCGTCGTTGTGCAGTCACCGGGCACCACCACCACCTGCTGTGCCGCAACTGCGGCAAAGCAGAAGAAGTGGAAGCACCCGCCGTCGAAACCTGGGCTGCCCGCACGGCAACTGAACATGGCTTCACCGAGGTAGCCCACACAGTGGAAATCTTCGGGCTATGCCCCGAATGCACGGCCAAGAAGGCAGCCGGCAAGCTCTAGAGGGCACCTGCCGGCTGGTCCCGCGACACCCGGCCGTTGATGCCTCTGTTGGCGCGGACCCTGCCAATGACCCGGCACACCACGTAGATCAGGAAGGACAGCGTGGTGACGTAAGGGCTGATGGGAATACGGCTACCCAGGGCCAGGAGAATACCGCCCACGGTGGCCGTCATCGCGAAGAGAACACTCAGCAGCACCACCAAGCGGGGCGATGTGGTGACCCGCAGTGCAGCGGCTGCAGGGGTAATCAGCAAGGCAAGTACCAACAGCGCGCCGACAATCTGGATGGACAGTGCCACGCTGACACCCAGGAGAACCATGAAGCCGATTGCCAGGCCGCGAACCGGAACACCTCTGGCCTCAGCCATCTCCGGGTCAACGCTGGCAAAGCTCAGTGGCCGCCAGATCGCCGCCAGCGCCGCCATCACCACCACTGCGGTGCCGGCCAAAACCTGCAGTTGCACCGTATCCACGGACACAATCTGACCGGTCAGCAGGCCGAACTTGTTCGCCGCGCGCCCCTCATAAAGGGCGAGGAACAGGATCCCCAAGCCCAGCCCGAACGGCATGATCACACCGATGATCGAGTTCTTGTCCCGGGCCCGGACTCCCATGAAACCCAGGAGCACTGCCGCGGCCACCGAGCCGATCAAGGAACCAAAAATGATGTCGGTGCCAATCAGGAGAGCAAACGCCGCACCGGCGAAGGACAGCTCGGAAATGCCGTGAACAGCGAAAGCAAGGTCGCGCTTCATCACGAAGGTGCCAACCAGTCCGCCCAGCAATCCGAGGACAGCTCCTGCCCAGATGGAATTTTGGACAAGTACCAGCAACTCACCGTAATTCTCGAAGTTGAAAATGGTCTGCAGGATGCTCTCGAGATCCATCTAGAACTCCTCCCCCGCGGTGGCGTGGGCATCGTCATGGAAGTGCGTGGTTGCGTCTGGAAGACCGACGACGACGATCCTTCCGTTGGTGTGGATGACCTCCACATGACTGTCGTACAGTTCGGAAAGAACTTCCGTGGTCATGACTTCCTGAGGCGTCCCTACACGGAACTGGCCGCCGGCAAGGTATAGGACCCTGTCTACATAGTCGATAACAGGGTTGATTTCGTGGGTGACGAAGACCACGGCACTGTTCCGATCGTGGCATTGCTTGTTGATCAGTGAACTGACGCCCTGCTGATGATGCAGGTCCAGGGAGAGCAGCGGCTCATCACACAGGAGAACCTGAGGCTCAGTGGCCAGTGCCTGAGCCACCCTGAGACGTTGTTGCTCGCCACCCGATAACTGACCCACCGGCACCTTGGCGTAGTCTGACGCGCCCACTTGCTCCAACAACTCGTCGATCCGCTGGTTGACCTTGCCGGATGCCAACCGCATTCCCCAGCGGTGCCCATCGATCCCCAGCCCAACCAGGTCGCGTGCCCTCAACGGCGTATCCGCTGCAAAGGACTTTTGCTGCGGTATGTATCCAATACGTTTACTGCCGCGTTCCACTGCGTGGCCGCCCAGCGAGACTGTTCCGGAATGCAGTTCCTGCAGCCCCAGAAGAACTTTCAGGAAGCTTGTTTTTCCGCTGCCATTGGGCCCAAGAACGGCAAAGAACTCTCCGGGGTGGATGTCCAGGTCCAGATCCCGCCACAGTGTCCTCTTGCCGAACTGCAGGCTCGCTCCGCGGAGGCTCACTACCGGTGTCAAAAGTTGTCCTCGATCCATGCGCCCCGGGAGGAGCGCAATAGTTGTGCCGCGGGTATCCGCGGCTGTGCTAATGGCAGGAAAAGGCCCCGCAGCCATCCTGAATATCTTAGGACGCCAACGGGGCTCTCCACTGCACGTTGTTATGCGGGGACGGCTACTTCTTGAGTGCTGCCGAAATGGATTCCACGTTATCCGCCATCCACTGAAGGTAGTCCTTGCCATCCGGAAGTGTTTCGGTGAAGTTCACAACCGGCACCCCGGCATTTTCAGCGGCGCGCTTGACGGACTCGGTCTGTGGCCCCTCCGTCTGCTGGTTGTAGGCGAGGAGACGCACAGATTTGGCGCTGACGAGGTCTGTGGTTTCCTTCAGGACGGCGGGAGGGACATCTGTTTCCTCTTCGATCGCGGCGCTGTAAGCTTCCGGCGTCTTATTTTCCAGGCCGGCCGCCTCCAGGAGGTACAGGGGAACGGGTTCGGTAACAGCAACGGGTGCGTGCTCGTTGCCGGCCTTGATGTCACCGAGCTTGCCGGTCAATTCAGAAATTTTGGTCTTGAAGGAATCCGCGTTCTCAGTGAATGTGGAGGCAGATCCGGCGTCCAGACTGCCCAACTTTTCGGCAACGGCATCGGCGAGCTTGCCCATGGCGTCCAGGCTGTACCAGACGTGCTCATTGAACTCGCCATGATCGTGCGCGTGCTCATCTTCGTTGTGGGCCCCGGCACTACTGGATTCCGGGCCGTGGCCTTCTTCTTCGGGAGCCAGCCCTGAGACCTCCACAGCGCTGATCATATTCTCGTGGCCAACCTTGGTCTCGTCAGCAATTTTGTGAAGGAATTCGTCGTACCCGCCCCCGTTCTCCACCACCAGCTTGGCCTTGGAGATCAGCAGCTTGTCCTGGGCCGTGGCTTCATAGGAGTGCGGATCCTGGCTGGTCTTGGTGATGATCGCACTCACGTTGACCTTGTCACCACCGATTGCCTTGACCACATCCCCATAGACGTTGGTAGAGGTCACTACCTCAATGGCATCAGATGAAGACGGAGTATTGCCGCCGGCCGGGCCAGCACAGGAGGACAACAAGAGGGCAGCAAGACCTGCAGAAGCGGCAAGGGAAAGTCGGGCGGCGAAAGGGCGCACGGAGACCTCGGATCTAGTCAAAATGAGAATCAAACACAATTAGGGGCTCCACCCAGTGTACCCCTAAATAGGAATGATTCCAGTTTAGACGGATCTGGCGCCGATGGAGATCCATCGACGCCAGACTCGTTTTCTCCTGCTATTGCGCTTGCTGACCACCGTAGCGGCGAATGCCGGTCGCCTGTGTGGCGTCACGGATTTCACCTACCAACTGCTCAATGACGTCCTCCAGGAACAGGACACCCTGAGTCTCGCCGCCCGCACCAACAACACGGGCCAAGTGTGAACCCGTCCGTTGCATGACGGACATTGCCTGTTCGATCTCGTCATCCGGGGAGAGGTTTGCCAGTGACCGGATGCGCCCCTCTGCGATGGGGTACCTCCGGCCCTCGTCGGGAATGGACAGGATGTCCTTCACGTGCAGGTATCCGGCGAGTTCGCCGTCGTCGTCAACCATCGGGAACCGGGAGAATCCGGTGCGGCTGACCGCCCTCTCGAGGTCCACGGGCGTGGACGCTGTCTTCAGTACCACCAGCTTGTCCAGGGGAACCATGATGTGCGAGGCAGTGTGCTCCGAGAACTCCAAAGCACCGCTGAGCAAGCCCGCTTCGTCGTCCACAAGGCCGTGGCGTGTGGACTCCTGGACGATCGACTGCACCTCCTCCAGCGTGAACGTAGAGGAGACTTCGTCCTTGGGTTCAATTTTCATCAACCTAAGGATGTGGTTGGCCAGCCAGTTCAGCGTCCAAATGATCGGATTGACCACCCTGGCTATGAACATCAGCGGCGGGGCCAGCAGCAGGGCAGCCTTGTCCGCAACGGAGACCGAAATGTTCTTAGGCACCATCTCACCAAAGGTGACGTGCAGGAACGTGACGAACAGCAACGCGATGGCAAAAGCGATGATGTCTGCCAGTTCAACCGGAACACCGACCAGTTCCAAGGGCTCCGCCAACAAGTGGTGGATTGCGGGCTCGGCAACCTGAAGAATCAGGAGGGAGCAGACAGTGATACCTAACTGCGCACAGGCGAGCATCAGCGAAACGTTTTCCATGGCGCGCAGCGTTGTTTGCGCGCGCTTGGATCCCGCTTCGGCAAGCGGCTCGATCTGGCTGCGACGCGCAGACATGACTGCGAACTCTGCACCCACAAAGAAGGCGTTGCCGATCAAAAGGACCACGAGCCAGACGATTCCTGCCCAGTCGCTCATACGGCACCTGCTTCGTGACGCGTGCTTCCGGAGTCAGCGGATGATGATTCGCCCGTCTCCACGTGATGGAAACAGATCCGGTCGATCCTTCGGCCATCCATCCTGGTCACGGTCAGCGTCCCGCCAACGGTGTCCACCACATCGCCTGTCCTGGCAATGCGGCCCAGCTGGCTCATGACGTAACCACCCACAGTCTCGTAGGCGGATTCATCAGGAACAGTGAGGTTGGGGATCTGCTCGGACACTTCGTCCGGCCTCAGCAAGCCCGGGAAATACCAGTCACCGGATGCACTCTGCAGCACTCCCGGCCGAACTTTGTCATGCTCGTCGGATACTTCGCCGACGATCTCTTCCACAAGGTCTTCGAGGGTGGTGATTCCCGCTGTGCCGCCGTATTCATCCAGCACGACGGCTAGCTGAAGGTTGCCTTCGCGCAGCTCAGACAGGAGTGCGTCCAGATGGATAGTCTCCGGGACCTGCAGGACGTCAGTCATGATCGCGCCCGCCTCAAGCTTGGCCCGACGCTCCGCAGGGACAGCAACTGCCTTCTTGACGTGAACAACCCCGCGGATATCGTCCGTCGAATCGCCAATGACAGGGAAACGGGAGTATCCGGTTCGCCTCGCAGCGTCCAGGACGTCTGAGACCGGCTGATCGGCGTCGATGGTTTCCATGCGGATGCGGGGGGTCATGACGTCCGCCGCCGTGCGCCCGGAAAAGTTCAGGGTGCGGGCAACGAAGTTGGCGGTCCCGGCATCCAGCGTCCCCAGCTCGGCCGAGCGCCGCACCAAGGACGCAAGCTCTGCGGGGGTCCTTGCCCCCGAGATCTCTTCCTTTGCTTCGAGGCCGAACAGGTTCAGCACCTTGTTCGAAAACCCATTGAGCACCACGATCGCCGGTTTGAAAACGGCGGTAAACATCAGCTGGGGCCGCGCGAGGCGTTTACCCAAAGGAAAAGCGAGGGCAATGGCCATGTTCTTGGGAACCAGCTCGCCCAGAAGCATCGACAGCAGCGTGGCAAACGCCATGGCAACAATCAGCGCGACCGAATGCGCTACCTCAGGGGCGAGGCCAAGCAAGCCGAGGGGCCCAACGAGCAACTGCCCCACAGAGGGCTCCATCACGAAACCGGTCAAGAGAGTCGTCAATGTGATGCCGAGTTGGCAACTGGAGAGCTGCGTGGAGAGCGATTTGAGGCACTTGAGCAGCGGCGCGGCAGCGTGGTCGCCGTTATCCACCGCCCGCTGAACGCTTGCCTGGTCCAGGGCAACTAGGGAAAACTCAACTGCTACAAAGAAGCCGGTGCCAAGAATCAGGGCAAAGCCGGCAAGGAGAAGAATCCATTCCATTTAGCGCATCACTCCAAGAGTGGGCACGTGCAATGGCGGTAACGCCTCTGGCGCGGGGATTCTCCCCGGCGGAGGCTGGTCGGGTCCCGCGGACGCATGGTCTGCGGCACCACCGGCTGTGAGCGCCGGCGCGTGATGGGCATGTGAACGGGTGTTGCCGGCTCGACGGGCGCGCTGTGCGGAGTTGCCAGATTGGCTCCCCCGACAGTTCCCAGGCCGGCACCTAGATTTACTGTCCATAAGAATTTCAGTCTACAGTCCACCCGGCCAGGGCGCCTCGCTGGCGTCACGTGCGCTTACATGAATGAAGGACATGCTCATTAAGTCAGCCGCAACATGATTTAGGTCACCACTATTGGCAGTTAACCAACGATCCTAACTAGACTGACATGGGTCTGAGTTCGCGGGACCCGGACCCTGGCCCATCGTTGTGGAGAGCATCTGTGGCCAGCGGGAAAACAACACTCATGGAAGAGGCGTATTTCAAGTGCCAGAGCAGCCCAGCCACCGTCTACCAGAGGAATTTGGCGGAAACGAGTGGCTCGTTGACGAACTGTACGAGCGGTACCAACAGGACAAGAATTCGGTCGACGCCAAGTGGTGGCCGCTCTTCGAGTCCTTTGCTTCCGGTGACGGCACTTCTTCCAACGGATCCTCCGCAGCCGCAACGGCTGCCAATCCCCCAACCCAAGTACTTCCCGTGGTAGCTCCGTCTGCAGCGGCACCGGCACCGGCGCCGGCCGCTCCGGCAGCTGCCCCCGAGGCTGCACCGGCGGCACCCGCCCCGGCGAAAAAGGCACCCGCCACGGTTGCCCGGGACGGAGCAAAGAAGCCCGCCGCCGGCACCACGGCCCAGCCCATCCCGGCACAGCTGCCCAAGAGCACCAAGGCTCCCACGGCACCTGAGGAAGACGTCGTTTCCGTCCTCCGCGGCCCGGCCAAGGCTATTGCCACCAACATGGTGACCAGCCTTGAAGTTCCCACTGCCACGAGCGTCAGGGCAGTTCCTGCCAAGCTGCTCATCGATAACCGGGTGGTCATCAACTCCAACCTTGCCCGCGCCCGCGGTGGCAAGGTCTCCTTCACCCACCTCATCGGTTATGCCGTTGTCCGTGCGCTCTCCCAGTTCCCCTCGATGAACGTCTACTACGACGAAATCGATGGCAAGCCGAGCGCGGTGCAGCCGGCTCACGTAAACTTCGGCATCGCTATTGACATGCCCAAGCCCGATGGCACCCGCCTCTTGATGGTTCCGAACATCAAGAAGGCAGAGACCATGGACTTCGCCGAGTTCTGGCACACCTACGAGGACCTCATCAAGCGCGCCCGCAACGGCAAACTGACCGCTGATGACCACGCGGGCACCACCGTCTCGCTGACCAACCCCGGTGGAATTGGTACGGTCCACTCCGTGCCGCGTCTTTCCAAGGGCCAGGCTGCCATCATCGGCGTCGGTGCCCTTGACTACCCGGCTGAGTTCCAGGGCGCCAGCGAGAAGATCATCGCCCAGAACGCCATCAGCAAGATCCTGACCCTGACCTCCACCTATGACCACCGCGTCATTCAGGGCGCAGGCAGCGGCGAGTTCCTCAAGCTTGTTCACCAGCTCCTCCTCGGCGCGCAGAACTTCTACGACGAAATCTTCGAAGCCCTGCGCATTCCGTACGAGCCGGTGCGTTGGAGCCCGGATCTCCAGGTTGACCCCGCTGACGAGATCAACAAGGTTGCGCGCATCCAGCAGTTGATCCACTCCTACCGTGTGCGTGGCCACCTGATGGCTGACACCGATCCCCTGGAGTACGTCCAGCGCAAACACCCGGACCTTGACGTCCTGACCTATGGCCTGACCCTCTGGGACCTGGACCGGGAATGGCCCACCGGCGGTTTCGGCGGCAAGCCGCAGCTCAAATTCCGTGACATCCTTGGCGTACTGCGTGACGCCTACTGCCGCACCACCGGCATCGAGTACATGCACATCCAGGAGCCCGCCGAGCGCAAGTGGTTCCAGGACCAGTTGGAGCACCCGTACTCCAAGCCCAGCCGCGAAGAGCAGTTGCGCATCGTCTCCAAGCTCAACGCTGCTGAGGCATTCGAGACCTTCCTGCAGACCAAATTCGTCGGCCAGAAGCGCTTCTCCCTTGAGGGTGGCGAGTCGCTTATTCCGCTGCTCGACGCCGTCATTTCAGACGCAGCCGACGACGGCCTGGACGAAGTTGCCATCGGCATGGCCCACCGTGGGCGCCTTAACGTGCTGACCAACATTGCAGGCAAGACCTACGCGCAGGTCTTCCGCGAATTCGAGGGCACCCAGGACCCCCGCTCGGTCCAGGGATCCGGTGACGTCAAGTACCACCTCGGCACCGAAGGCACCTTCACATCGGACAACGGCAAGCAGACCAAGGTTTACCTCGCCGCCAACCCGTCCCACCTCGAGGCAGTCGACTCCGTGCTGGAAGGCATCGTTCGCGCCAAGCAGGATCGCCTTGACCAGGGCGAATCCTTCCCGGTTCTGCCCATCATGGTCCACGGCGATGCAGCCTTCGCAGGCCAGGGTGTTGTGGCTGAAACCCTCAACCTCTCGCAGCTGCGCGGTTACCGCACCGGCGGTACCATCCACGTGATCGTCAACAACCAGGTGGGCTTCACCACTGCTCCGTCGTCTTCGCGTTCGTCCACATACTCCACGGACGTTGCCAAGATGATCCAGGCCCCTGTGTTCCACGTGAACGGCGATGACCCCGAGGCCGTAGTGCGCGTTGCACAGCTCGCCTACGAGTTCCGCCAGCGTTTCCACAAGGACGTCGTCATCGACATGGTCTGCTACCGCCGTCGCGGCCACAACGAAGGCGACGACCCCTCGATGACCCAGCCGCTCATGTACAACCTGATCGAAGCCAAGCGCTCCGTTCGCAAGTTGTACACCGAGTCGCTCATCGGCCGTGGGGACATCACCGAGGAAGAAGCAGAGCAGCTGCTCCGCGACTACCAGGAGCGCCTCGAGCGCGTCTTCGCCGAAACGCACGCTGCGCAGACGTCGCCGATCCCGATCATCACGGCTGACTCCGCGGCGGTCTCGGACATCGAGCGTCCCATTGCACAGCAGTCGGACTTCGGCACGAATTCGCCCGCGTCTACGGCGATTTCCGCAGAGACCCTTGCCCGCATCGGCAAGGCGCACCTGGAAATTCCGGAAGGCTTCACCGTTCACTCCAAGCTCAAGCAGCTCCTGGAGAAGCGTGAGCAGATGTCCCGTGAAGGCGGCATCGACTGGGGCTTTGGCGAGATCGCAGCCTTTGGCTCGCTGATCATGGAAGGCGTACCCGTTCGCCTGGCTGGACAGGACTCCCGTCGCGGGACGTTCGTCCAGCGTCACGCTGTGTTCCACGATCGCGCCAACGGCAACGAATGGCTGCCACTGGGCAACCTTTCCGACGACCAGGCCAAGTTGTGGATCTACGACTCCCTGTTGTCCGAATACGCTGCAATGGGCTTCGAATACGGCTACTCGGTTGAGCGCCCCGATGCCTTGGTCCTCTGGGAAGCCCAGTTCGGTGACTTCGTCAACGGTGCGCAAACCATTATTGACGAGTTCATTTCCTCAGCCGAACAGAAATGGGGCCAGCGCTCCTCGCTGGTGCTCATGCTCCCACACGGCTACGAAGGCCAGGGGCCGGACCACTCGTCTGCACGCATCGAACGCTTCCTGCAGATGTGCGCCGAGGACAACATGATCGTGGCCAACCCAACCACGGCTGCCTCTCACTTCCACCTGTTGCGCCGCCAGGCTTACAGCCGTCCACGGAAGCCGTTGATCATCTTCACGCCTAAGCAGCTGCTCCGCCTCAAGGGTGCCGCCTCGGCTGTCGAGGACTTCACCACCGGCGGATTCAAGACGGTTATCGGCGATCCGGAAGTGCAGCCCGCCAATGTGGACCGCGTCATCCTGGTCTCCGGACGCTTGTACTATGACCTCCTGTCCAACCGCCAGAAGTCCGGGGATACCTCCACGGCGATCATCCGCGTAGAGCAGCTGTACCCGCTGCCCAAGGCTGAGATCGACGCCGAGCTCGCCAAGTACCCGAACGCTGACATCGTGTGGGCACAGGACGAGCCCGCCAACCAGGGTCCGTGGCCGTTCATGGGCCTGAATCTGGCACCGGAGCTCGACCGCAAGCTCCGCCTCGTTTCACGTCCGGCGTCAGCATCCACTGCTGCCGGTTCCATGAAGCGCCACGCCGCTGAACAGGACGCCCTGATCAAGCAGGCGTTCGAACGCAAGTAAGCGAAACTGCCCGGCCTGAGGAGCGATGAGCGCGCCTTAGGCCGGGCAGTTCTGTTTAATGGGACAGGTACCCGGTTCCCAAACCGGCCGGTGATCCGGAAACCGTGCAAGGACCGTAACGAGTGTGAAGAGGTAACTGTGGAAGACAGGAAGCTGCGCATCGCAGCTGTAGGAGATGAACTGCTCGCGGGCCTGGGGGATCCCCGCGCCTTGGGTTGGCTCGGAAGAGTCCTGGCCCGCACACCCCAGGATTCCGTCGTGGTGGAAAGTTTCCCGCTCCCCTGCCCCATGGAAGGTACTGAGGGCCTTGCCGCCCGCTGGCAGGATGAAGCCGGCAGGCGTTTCAGTGATACGCATGAGAATCGATTGGTGATCGGCCTTTCGGGGCGGGATCTCGAGTTTGGGCTGTCCACCGCGCGCAGCCGCTTGAATCTTGCCAACATCCTTGATGGCGCTTCGCACAGCAGTGTGGAAGTCTTTGTGGTGGGTCCGCCTCCCACGCTTGATCCCACACGCAATAAGCGGCTTGCTGAACTGAACACCGCGTTTGCCGATGTCACCACCCGCCGAAATCACCATTACGTTGACACCTTCTCCCCCTTACTCAATCATGAGCAGTGGAGGACGGACCTCGCAGCCAATGGGGGAACACCGGGCCAGGCCGGCTACGGTTTGATTGCGTGGCTTGTTCTGCACCGCGGATGGTTCCAGTGGCTTAATATCGCTCAACCGGAGTAGCCATGACGCGGAACGTGCAGGTTTCTGTCAGAGCAGCATTCACAGCGGCCGTTGTTGCCGGGGTGGTAGCCACAGTTTCCTGCAGTTCCGGTCCACCGGCTCCTTCAGCGACGTCGTCTACGGCTACGCCTGCGTCGTCACCATCACCCAGTTCGCCATCACCGTCGACGCCCTCGGCTGCATTGCAGCCCTTCGATACCGGAACCCTGCGCGCAGACTTCGAGCGGACGGCAAAGGAAGTCCTCGTACCCGGGGCCATGATGCTGTTGGTTACCCCTGAAGGAACCCTCACAGCTTCGTACGGAACTGGCGTCCGCGACGCCCAACGCGCGATATCAGCAGAGGACCATATCCGCGTAGGGTCGGTCACCAAGACCTGGACCGCCACTGTCATTCTGCAGTTGGTTCAGGAGGGCAAGCTGTCCTTGGATGATCCTGTGTCCAAACACTACTCAGACGTTCCCAATGGGGACGCCATCACGGTTGAGCAAATGCTGACCATGCGGAGTGGACTGTTCAACTACACCGAAACACTCGAGCTCAATTCGGCCATGGATACGGACCCCCAAAGGGCGTGGAAGCCGGAAGAACTACTCGCCCTGGCGTTTGCCCGCCCACCATACTTCGCTCCGGGCCAGGGCTTCCATTACTCCAACACCAACACGGTCCTGCTCGGCCTCATCGCGGAAAAAGTGGAAGGGAAGCCACTCGGGCAACTTTTCAAGGAACGAATCTTCGAGCCGCTCGGCCTTAAGGGCACAATCTTCCCGGATATTTCGTCCAACAGTGTTCCGGAACCACATCCCCAGGGTTACTTCTTCGGAGACAACGTCTTGACCATGACCAATCCTGCACTTCCAGCGGACATGCAGAAAGAAGCGACGGCTGGCACTCTGGCCCCCAACGACGTCACTGATGTCAACCCGTCGTGGGCATGGGCAGCCGGTTCCGGGATCTCCACAGCCACTGACCTGAAGACTCTTGGTGAAGGCCTCGTCAACGGAAAACTCCTGAAGCCGGAACTCCAACAAAAGCGGCTTGAAAGCGTCCTGCCTACCAACCCGGATACCCCGGGCGGTGCGTCGTATGGTTTGGGCATTGCGAAGTTCGGGAACCTTTACGGCCACACGGGAGAACTCCCAGGCTTCAATACCTTCATGGGCAGTGACCCGGTGAACTCCGTCACGCTGGTGGTATGGACCAATCTGGCGCCCGCCGCCGATGGACGGGACCCGGCAGTGATCATTGCGCGTTCGCTCATCGGCCAAATCTACCGGCCCGCGGCCTGATTTACGCTAAGCGATTTCCGCTAAGCATTGCTCCTGGACCAGACGCGATATATCGTGTTCCTAGCCAACGCGATATATCGCAACTTGGAGGGATCATGTCTGACGAACTATGGACCGTGACGGGCCCGCAAACAATAGATGTAGAGGAGGTCCGCTCTCTCAAACTGGGCATCGTTAGGGGCCGCTTTGACGTGGTGACACACGACGAGCCGTACGTCCGTATCGAAATCAGTGAGATCACTGGCGACCCCCTGACGGTCACGCTTGTTGACGGCAGACTGGAAGTCCGCCACCAACTCCAAGGACCTCAGGGCTGGTTCCGCAACCTGATGCGGACCGTCAACAACACAAGCACCAACTCTGTGATCGTCGGCATTGCGCTGCCGTCCGGCGTCGACGTTGAAGCAGGCACCGTGAGTGGTGACGGCATGGTGTCCGGCATCAGCGGGCGCATCCGCCTGAACACCGTCTCCGGTTCCGTCCTGGCGGACAACACCAGCGGCGAGCTGCACGTTAACACAATCAGTGGCGAGGTCATCGCCAGAAACCACGACGGCGTCCTCACCGCCAAAAGCGTCTCCGGCGAAGTTACCGCCTCGGGCAAGTTCAAGAATGTCCGTGCGAGCACCGTGAGCGGCGACCTCAGCTTCGATCTCCAGGACTACACCAACGACCTTGGCGCCAACTCCGTCTCCGGCGACCTGACCATCCGGCTGCCGCACGACGTCGGCTTGGACATCGTAGCGAAATCGGCCAGCGGAACCGTGGTGATCGACGACCAAATGTACGCCCAGCCTGGCAGCAACGTTCACACCATTGTCGGCCCGGACGAAAGGCTGATGCTGGTGCGGACCAACACGGTATCCGGAAAGACTTACATCGTGCACGGATCTGCGCCCACGTCGGAAAACGGCCATCCGGTCCCTGGGGAAGCGGGCCTCTGATGCCCCCTGTCTTTGCGCACGGCGCCCTGCGACTGTACTTGCTTGCGTTGCTGGAGACAGGTCCCAAGCACGGATACGAGCTGATCAAAGCGTTAGGCGACCGATTCGGCGGCACCTACTCCCCCAGCGCCGGCACCATCTACCCGCGTTTGGGCAAGCTGGAGGAGGAAGGACTCGTTGCCACGGAGACCGAAGGGCGCCGCACCAAATACCTCATCACGGATTCCGGCCGTGCTGAGTTGGACAGCCGCCGGCAGGAGTTGGCCGACGTCGAGGACACCATATCGGCCTCCGTCAGGAGGCTGGCAGACGACCTGCGGGAGGACATCCGGGCAAATATGCGTGGCCTGCGGGCAGATCTTGCGGCCACAGCGGAGGCTGCGCGCACCAGCGCCTCTTCGGCTGCTTTTCGGAGCAGGACGGCGGGCTACACTCCCGAAGGCCAGCGAATCCTCAAGGAAGCTGAATTATTGGTTCAGTCCTTCAGGGACGACCTCCGTGTCGAGCTACGCCAACACGGCGCCTCGCAGCCGCTGACACCTTTGGCACTGGAAACCGTTCGCACAGTTTTGGAACAAGCCCGTATCTCGATCAGGAATTCCCTGCAAAGCTAACCATCCGGCTGGCTCCGAAATACTCCAACACCCGCCCGGTTCGCGGCGCAGCACCCGGATGTGCGAAACTGGAGGGCAGCTTTATTGAGTATCAATCCTTGAAGGAGGCCAGCTATGAGCAAGCGTGCACGTAAGCGTCGTGACCGTAAGCGCGGCGGCGCGAACCACGGCAAGCGTCCCAACACCTAAGCCATCGGCTTAGCGTCACAGGCTTAAAAGCGAAGGCCCCGGAAACCATGCGGTTTCCGGGGCCTTCGATGTTAAACCCTAATGAGTGGAATGAGAGCCGAATCAGGCGTCCACAGGCTTGATGGAGTGAATCCTGTCAAGGATGGAGTTTTTCAAGTTCTCCGGCGCGGACTCAGTGCATGATCGCTTGACCATGGTGCGAATGAGGCACTCAAGGTCATACTGCTCGGCGCACTCCTCGCAGGAGTCCAGGTGCTGCTTGATCTCAGTTAAGTCCTCGCGGGTCAACGCACCGTCGAGGTACTCGTAGATCCGCTGCATTCGCGTATCGTCGCAATCGCCCAATCCCTGGCAGTCGCTCATTTCTCTTTCTCCTGATTGTTGCTTCCGGCCGCGGCCTGATCTTCGGTTTGGGCCCTGAAGCCCCGTTCGGCGGCGTAATCCGCCAGCATGTCCCGCAGCATCTTCCTGCCGCGGTGCAACCGTGACATGACCGTGCCGATCGGGGTATTCATAATTTCTGAAATTTGCTTGTACGCATACCCCTCAACATCCGCGAAGTAGACGGCCAGCCGGAATTCCTCAGGGATCGACTGTAATGCGTTCTTCACGTCGGAATCAGGGAGGTGGTCAAGAGCCTCAGTCTCCGCGGACCTTAAACCAGCCGAAGTATGCGACTCTGCCTTGGCCAACTGCCAATCCTCAATCGTGTCCGAGTTGGACTGCAGCGGCTCACGCTGCCGCTTCCGATAAAGGTTGATATACGTGTTGGTCAGGATGCGATACAACCAGGCCTTGAGGTTGGTCCCCGGCTTGTACTGGTGAAAAGCAGAAAACGCCTTGGTGTAAGCCTCTTGAACCAGGTCTTCAGCATCGGATGGGTTGCGTGCCATCCGCATGGCTGCCGAATACAGCTGGTCCACGTACTGCATGGCGTCGCGCTCAAAGCGCGCCCGCCGCTGTTCTGGAGTTTCCGTAGCAGGATCGACGTCGGTTACAGCCGCCGCGTCGTCCGCGCCGGTTGCCTGGTACATGGCCGCTGCGGCCGGTTCAGTGGTGCTCATCGTTGCCAAGTCTACTGTCAGCTGCCGGGATTCCGGCTGCATCCCATACGCAGGCTCCGGTAGAACCAACCGGTCCTTAACCAAAGTCAAAAAACCAACTCCGTTCAACAGGCGGCAAACACGATGCCGCAGTCCGGTCTCCACCGCACCTGAAGTTCACAACGGCTGCTGCTGGGTAAATATTCCGCAAAAGTGCAAGACTAGAGCAGACTGCACCCCTTGAACACAACACTTATCGAACTAATGTGGCAAGCCATCCAGGAGGCAAGACATGTCTGTTATCCGTTTTCTCGCACGTCCCATGCTCGCGTCGAGCTTCGTCGTCGCAGGGCTGGATAAGCTCAGGAACGCGGACGACACTGCGAAGCAACTCTCGCCAGTCCTTCGCCGTGCCTCGGAATCCCTTCCCTTCAAAACTGATGAAAAGACCCTGGCGCGCGTCATCGGCGGGGCGCAACTGGGGGCCGGAGCCTTGCTCGGGCTCGGCAAGCTCTCCCGTTTTGCCGCCACGGTCCTGGCTGTGACGTCGGCTTTGAACTCCTACGTGGAGTGGCGGTCCGCCGATATCAGCACCAAGGAAGGCCGAAGTGCCCGCAAGGCCCAGCTGCTGAAGAACATTTCCCTCACGGGTGGTGTGCTTCTGGCCTCTGTTGATACCGCGGGCCAGCCGAGCATCGCCTGGAGGGCGGAGCACCTGGCCGCCGATGCCAAAAAGGTGACGGGCAAGCAGATCAAGCGTGCAGACAAAGCAGTTCGCAAGGCCGTTGACAACGCAGTTGGAGCATAAGGAAGCATGACCGGTACCACCGCCGCAAACACCGAATCAACCAAAGCCGCCACCATGCTGCCACTGTGGCCGGCCCCATACGCCAAGGGGCCCGTGGACGCAACGGTGACGGTCCCTGGTTCAAAGTCGCTGACCAACCGGTTCCTGGTGTTGGCCGCACTGGCGGATGGTCCTTCACGGCTGCGGGCTCCCCTTCATTCCCGCGACTCTGCGCTCATGATCCAGGCCCTCCGGCAATTGGGGGCAAGCGTCACCGAGGTATCCGGGGACGGCTCCTTCGGGCCGGACCTGGAAATTACGCCCATGGATCCCGCCGCAACAGGGGCTGAAACGGCAATTGACTGCGGGCTGGCCGGAACTGTCATGCGGTTCGTCCCCCCGCTGGCTGCGTTGCGTACGGGCGTCACCGTCTTCGACGGCGATCCCCACGCCCGCAACAGGCCCATGGGAACCATCATCGAAGCGTTGATCGCCCTCGGCGTGCCGGTGGCAGCAGACGGCGGCAGGACGCCGTCGTCCCTTCCCTTCGCCGTAGAGGGAACCGGCCAGGTCCGGGGCGGCCACCTTGTGATCGACGCCAGCGCCTCATCGCAGTTCGTTTCCGCGTTACTGCTGGTGGGTGCCCGCTTCGTTGATGGCCTGCATCTGGAACACGTGGGCAAGCCCGTCCCCAGCTTGGACCACATCACCATGACCGTGGAAGTCCTCCGCAGCGTTGGCGTCGTCGTGGACGATTCCGTGCCCAACCACTGGCGGGTCTCTCCGGGACCCATCCGCGCTTTTGACCAGCGGATCGAACAGGACCTCTCAAATGCAGGACCTTTCCTCGCCGCTGCGCTGGCCACACGCGGCACCGTCCGCATCCCCAATTGGCCGGCCGGGACCACACAAGTGGGCGACCAGTGGCGCACCATCCTGACCACCATGGGAGCAGAAGTAACTTTCGAAAACGGGACACTGACGGTGACCGGCGGGGCAGAAATCAAGGGTGCCGACTTCGACGAAACAAGCGAATTGGCACCCACTGTGGCCGCCCTGTGCGCATTGGCCAGCGGCCCCTCCCGGCTGACCGGTATTGCCCACCTCCGCGGACACGAAACGGACCGGCTCGCCGCGCTGGTTGCCGAAATCAACAGCCTCGGAGGCGACGCGGAAGAGACCGCCGATGGCCTGGTTATCCGCCCGTCGGCCCTTCACAGCGGCGTGGTCCACAGCTACGCCGACCACCGCATGGCCACTGCCGGGGCCATCCTGGGGCTCGCCGTCGAAGGCGTACAGGTTGAGGACATCGCCACGACATCGAAGACCATGCCGGATTTTCCCAAGATGTGGGAAGCAATGCTGCAGCCAACTGATGCCAACACCGATCTTGATGAGGCCAGCAACTAACCATGGGCCGTGACGCACGCTCCTGGGACGAATCCGACGTCCGGATCCGTCCCAGCAAAAAAGGATCCAGGCCACGCACCAAGGATCGCCCCAGCCACGATGACGCCGTAATAGGCAGGATCATCACAGTGGACCGCGGACGGTACAGGGCAATTGTTGGCGAAGATTCAGCCGACGAACGGATCGTTATTGCAGCCCGCGCCCGCGAACTGCGACGCAACCCCGTTGTCCCCGGCGACTTCGTCGCATTGGTGGGTGACGTCTCCGGGTCTCCCGATACCTTGGCGCGCCTGGTCCGGGTGGAAGAGCGGAAGACCCTCCTTCGCCGGAGTGCCGACGATACGGACCCCATCGAACGGGTGGTCGTGGCCAACGCCGATCAGCTCGTGGTGGTTGTTGCGGCGGCCAACCCGGAGCCACGCACCGGATTCATTGATCGCGCCTTGGTCGCAGCGTACGACGCCGGCATCGAGCCGTTGCTGCTCATCACCAAGGCGGATGTGAAAGACCCGGCGGAACTCCTGGCCAATTACCTGAGCTTGGATTTTCCCGTGATCATCAGCCGGACCGCTGACTCCGAGGCCGGCGGCATCGATGCCCGTTCCGATGACGGACTATCAGCCCGGCTGGACAAGGTCGCCGTATCCCAACTCCGCTCGCACCTGGGTGGAAAAGTCACCGTCATGCTCGGTCACTCCGGCGTTGGCAAATCCACCATGGTCAACGCGCTGACAGGTGCAGAGCGCGCCACTGGGGGCGTCAACGCGGTGACGGGCCGTGGCAGGCACACATCATCCTCGGCTTTGGCGTTGAAGCTGGATGATGCACCGTCCGGCAGCTGGATCATCGATACTCCCGGAATCCGCTCCTTCGGCTTGGCGCATGTGGATCCGGACCGGATACTGCACTCGTTCCCGGACCTTGAGCCCGGCACCGAGACCTGCGACCGCGGCTGCAAGCACGGTGCCACAGCCACCAATTGCGGGCTGGATGCATGGGTAAACGATGGCCATGCCGGGCCATCGGGAGTGGCCCGGTTGGCCTCCTTGCGCCGATTGCTGGGTGCAGACCCAAGGCTCGAAGCGAAAGAGACCAAGGAACTGGGCACCGTCAACTGATTCGTTGTCTGCTTCACGTCCCCAATGCAGCGAACGATTCAGGATAGTTTGGTGGCATGACCCATCCCGTTTCCACCTACAACGATGACCTGCGCCTGGCCCACGTCCTCGCCGATTCAGTCGACGCCCAGACCATGGATCGCTTCAAGGCACTGGACCTGCAGATCGAAACCAAGCCCGACCTCACACCTGTCACTGACGCTGACAAGGCCGCAGAGGAAGCAATCCGCGGTCAACTGTCCCGCTCCCGTCCGCGGGACGCGGTCCTGGGCGAGGAGTTCGGCAGCAGCGGTCACGGTTCACGTCGCTGGATCATAGACCCCATCGACGGGACCAAGAACTTTGTCCGCGGTGTCCCGGTGTGGGCAACGTTGATCGCCCTCGTGGATGAGGGGGAACCTGTGGTGGGCGTAGTAAGTGCGCCTGCACTAGGCAAGCGATGGTGGGCTGCGAAGGACATGGGCGCCTACATGGGCCGCTCCCTGGCCTCGGCAACGCGGCTCAAGGTGTCCAACGTTTCCCGCCTGGCCGACGCCTCCATGTCATATTCCAGCCTTTCGGGGTGGAAGGAACGCGGCAACCTGGATGAATTCCTGGGGCTGACGGAAGACATCTGGCGGACACGCGCCTATGGTGATTTCTGGTCGTATTGCCTCGTGGCCGAGGGGGCAGTGGATATCGCCTGCGAGCCTGAACTGAACCTCTACGACATGGCAGCACTCGTCCCGATCGTCACCGAGGCAGGCGGCCGTTTCACGTCCTTGGAAGGCGAAGACGGTCCGTTTGGCGGTAACGCCCTGGCCACCAACTCGATCCTGCACTCCGAGGTCCTCAAGCGCCTCAACCCCGGATTGGACGACCTTCTCTAAACCTATCCACGCCTGGCCAACCAAGCAGCAGGCGGAATTTTCGACGGCGGATGGCCCCCACAGAGGGTCTCCGCCGTTTTTTATTCGGCGAAGAAGGGATTTCGCATTCGACGTAACAAAGGGCTTAACAAAAGGGAGCGGCTTTGGAAGCCTCCCCGGACGTGCCTTAGCCTTTTTTACAGGTCACGAGTGCCAGCGCTAAACCCCGGTTTGCTGGCCGGCAACCCTCCATTCGCGGTGGGGTGCCCCGGGTGACGACCCGGCCGGTCCGGAACGGATGCGGCAAGCGCGGATCCCCCTATGGGGGTCCCTCTTGAGTGAGGTTCCATGAGCACTGTCACGTTCAACTCCAACACCATTCCGTCCTTTGTTGAAGAATCCACAGCAGAGACGACAACCGCTGTGCGTCCGCTTGCGGCGGTCACTGGCGCTGAGCTTCAGGCTCCCCTGATTCAGGGTGGCCACGTCCGCTACGCAAACTTGGACTACGGCGCATCGGCCCCGGCCCTGACCATCGTTTCGGCCTACCTCAACGAGGTCCTGCCCTACTACGCCAGCGTTCACCGGGGCGCCGGGTACGCCTCGCAAATCAGCACGTCGGTGTACGAGAACTCGCGGAACATCGTCCGTGATTTCGTCGGCGGGCGTGCCGATGACTCAGTGATCTTCACACGGAACACCACTGACTCGTTGAACCTCCTGGCCGGATGCCTCCCGCAGGTGGATGGCCAATTTGCGGGCGAGGTCCTGTACTTGGACATCGAGCACCACGCCAACTTGCTTCCGTGGCAGGGAGTCCCCCACCGCAGCGTCGTCGCGGCACCAACCCTGGCCGAAACGGTGGACAAGCTCAAGGCCGAACTTGCCCAGGGCGGGGTCAGCCTGCTGGCTGTTACCGGCGCCTCGAACGTGACGGGGGAAATTCTTCCCATCGCCCGCCTTGCTTCGCTTGCCCACGAATACGGCGCAAGGATCGTGGTGGACGCTGCGCAGCTCGCACCTCATCGCCGGATCAACATCACCGAGGCGGACGTTGACTACATCGTCTTCTCCGGACACAAGCTTTATGCCCCCTTCGGCGTGGGTGTGGTGGTGGGTCGTCCGGACTGGCTCGACGCCGGCATACCGCACCTGGCCGGAGGCGGCGCGGTACGTGAAGCGCGCCTGGACTCAGTGAGCTGGGCCGCGGGCCCGGCGCGCCACGAGGGCGGCTCACCCAACGTGCTGGGCGCCGCGACACTTGCCCGCGCCACCCAAGTCCTCGCAGGGCTCGATCAGGACGCGTGGCACGCCCACGAGTCCGCCATCCGCTCGTACCTGGTGCAGGGCCTGGAGGCCATCGATGGCGTGACCGTCCACAAGATCTTCGCTGACTCCCTGGACACCATCGGTGTGGTCAACTTCTCCGTAGAAGGATTCGACGCCGGACTGGTTGCGGCCTACCTGGCGGCCGAGCACGGGGTTGGCCTCCGTGATGGCCGGTTCTGCGCCCACCCGCTCCTCAAACGCCTCGGGCTCCCCTCCGGATCCCTGCGCGCCAGCTTCGGCGTCGGCTCCCGGTTGGAGGACGCCACAAGGCTGCTTGCAGGCATCGAAGGACTCAAGCGCGACGGACTGGGCTGGGACTACGTGGTGGACGAGGGCCGTTGGGTTCCTGCAAATGACCATCGCAGCTACCCCGAATGGGCCCCGAACACTCCCGGCACTGCGGGCGCAGCTCCCTGCACTGTTGACTAGGAACACTGCGGACCGGGAACACTGCGGTAAATTCATAGGGTACTTTTAGCGACCCTGTGAAGGAGCTTTCGTGGCCCTGCGTTCACCGGCTGCCGCCAGCGGACAGCCACGTACTCCCGGACCAGCCGGGCCGCGTGGTCCAAGGCTGCATGCTTCCCGCCGGCATGAACTCGGTCAGAGCTTCCAGGACGGCGGCGAACACTATGACCGCGTGCGACCCGGCTACCCCGCCGATTCCGTGGACTGGCTGGTTCCTCCGGGGGCGAGGTCCGCGGCGGACCTCGGAGCCGGCACAGGAAAGTTCACGGCACTCCTCGTAGAACGCGGCCTGGCGGTCACCGCCGTCGATCCTTCCACGGACATGTTGGAGCAATTGCGAAAAGCCTACCCCCACGTCAATGCGCTGGAGGGAACGGCCGAGGCAACAGGACTGACGGACTCAGCATTCGACGTCGTCAGCGTTGCCCAGGCCTGGCACTGGTGCGAGCCCCTTGCAGCGAGCACGGAGATCGCCCGGATCCTGCGGCCTCATGGGATCTTGGGACTGATCTGGAATCAACTGGACACTTCTGTTCCGTGGGTTCACCGCCTTTCACGCATCATGCATGCAGGCGATGTCCACAAGCCCGGATTCCGGCCAGTCATCGGCCCGGAGTTTGAAGGTTTGGAAAGTCATCTGACCCGGTGGGAGGATGCCCTGACGCCGGAGGACATCATGGAACTGACCAAGTCGCGCAGCTACTACCTCCGCGCCAACGACGCCACCCGTGCGAAGGTCATGGGCAACCTGGAGTGGTACCTCTGCGACCACCTCGGCCATGTCCCTGGTGAAACCATCGGGTTGCCCTACATGACGCAGACCTGGCGGGCAGTCAAGGGTCAAGGTACAACGCCACGGTAGGCTTGGGGTGTGAAGACCAGTACGCCCTCATCCTCGATCGAGGACTACGTCAAGGTCATCTACTCCTACACGGAGTGGCAGGACAAACCAATTACGTCGTCCCAGCTTGCCCAGCGCCTGGGAGTGGCTAACTCCTCGGTGTCTGAGATGGTGCGCAAGCTCAAGGACCAAGGCCTGGTTGATCACCAACCCTACAGTGCCATCAGACTGACCCCTCAAGGTATGCGGCTCGCGCTGTCCATGGTGCGCCGGCACCGGTTGATTGAGACGTACTTGGTGGATGAACTCGGCTACAGCTGGGACGAGGTCCACGACGAAGCCGAAATGTTGGAGCACGCCGTGTCCGATACGTTCATTGAGCGGATGTCGGCCAAGCTTGGACATCCTGTCCGGGACCCACACGGAGACCCTATTCCTTCGGAAGATGGTTCGGTCGACTTGCCGCACGCTTACCGAATGATTGAACTGGATCAGGGCCACTCAGGCAGGATCACGCGAATCAGCGATGAGAATCCGGACCTCTTGCGATACCTCGCCTCTGAAGAAATTTCCTTGGACGCGCCCGTTGAAGTGGTGGGCCGCAAACCCTTCGGAGGAGCTTTGGTGGTGCGCATCGGCAGCGGCGCAAAAGGCCGCGAGTTCGACCTCGCGGACGAGGTCACTTCAGCTCTCTGGGTTCAAAGCGCGGAGACGCACGAAGGCTGCATCCTTCCAGCCCGGTAAGCCCGATCCCGACAAGCCCAGGCCCCCTTGAGCCCAGGCGCGCTTTAGGTCAGCTTGGCTGCCCGCTCGCACCGCCGTCGTCGGACGCGGTATGAGGTTCGCTGACGGCGGCCGCCGCAGCTTCCTGCACAGGATTCCGGATTCCGACGGCGGAGGCCAGCGCCCCGAACAGGAACAGGCCCGCTGTCACCAGCAAAGCGTTGTACAGTCCGTCCCGGGTGAAGGCCGGCCCCACAATCACCCCTGCGAAGGCGATGGAGATCAGACCCGCAATACGGGCAACCGCGTTGTTCACGGCTGAACCGATCCCGGCCTCCTCCGAGGGAACAGCGCCTAGAATGGCAGCCGTGAGGGGCGCAACCAACGTCGCCAGGCCAAGGCCAAAGACAATCTGCCCCGGCAACACCTGCGTCCAGTAGTTGAGCGGCTCCTGGACAGTCAATGACATCAGGAAGCCCGCACCGCACAGTAGAGGGCCTACCGTCATAAACCATCTGGGACCGTACTTTCCGGCGAGACCACCAAAGTAGGACGCACCCAGCATCAGGATGACTGTGCCCGGAAGCAGCGCCAGGCCCGCCACGGTGGCGCCCATGCCGCCTACCTGCTGCAAGTAAATGCCCAACACGAAGAAACCCAGGGAGATCGCGGCATAGATGGCCAGAGTGGCGAGATTACCCCAGGCAAAATTGCGGATACTGAAGAGTCGCAACGGCAACATGGGCTCAGCAGTCCGGGCCTCGTGGATGAGGAACAGCACCATCGCAACCACACCCACCACCAGTGGGACCCACACCTGGGCGCTCCCCCACCCCATCCTCCCCTGTTCGATGAAGGCATACACTGGCCCGCCCAAGCCAACCATGGCCAGGAAAGCTCCCAGGTAGTCGATGCTTTTGCTCTTGTCCCTCGCCGCATCCGACGACCGCAGGCTTGCAAGCATTGGCCAGATGGCAACAGCTGGGATGACATTGATGAAGAAGATCACCCGCCATGAGAGCAGGTCTACAGCAATGCCGCCGATCAGCGGACCCACAATAGCCGCAGCGCTCGTCCAACCCGACCACTGCCCGATGGCTTTTGACTGCGCCGGGCCGGTGAACGACGAGATGATCATGGCGAGCGAACTCGGAACAAGGAGGGCGCCGGCGATCCCTTGCAGTGCCCGGGAGACTACCAACACTTCGCCCGTCCACGCGAGCCCGCACATCACCGAGGTCACGGCAAAACCGGCTAGCCCCCATTCAAGAATTCTTGCCCTGCCGAAATGGTCAGATAGTGAACCGGCAACCAGGATCAAGGCCCCCAGTGTGAGCAGGTAAGCGTCCACCACCCACTGCTGGATGACCAGGCCGCCACCCAGTTCCCTTCCGATGGCTGGCAATGCGAGATTCACCACAAATCCATCGAGGATAGCGATGAACGACGCCACAATTGCCACCACCAGCACGCGTTTCTGGAGAGGTGTGCTCGGCGGAAGGACCGCAGCGTCAGTCATGTGCACAGCCTACGCCCGGGAAGTCCCGTATCGTTGAATGGTGATTAGCAGACGTGATGCCGCATTGGCCCTTGATATTTCGATGGAAATGGCCCAACGCCACGGCATTCCGTCCCGCCTCTCCGAGGCCGAACTCCGGGACATCCAGGACAATCCCCCGGCGTGGTTGGTTCAGTCCAGGGCCAACCGCACCGGCAAGCGACCCGTCTGGGTACACCTGACGTGTGCTGTCTGCGGATACACCGAGGCCGTTCGCCCCAAGAAATGGTGGCCGGACTTTTCCTTCGTCTTCTGTGGCACCCACCGGAACAGCGAACTTCCCGAACTGTTCCTCGGCGATGTCCGCAGCGAATATGAAGGCGTGGGAAGCCGTTTCATCGGCGTTGTCGACGTTCGCGAGGGCTAGGCCAGCTGGCTCATTTCGGATGGCACGGCAGTCAGCTTCAATACTGTGCCTTCCCGGAGCACCGTCAGCGGGAACGGCTGGCCGATAGCCTCGGCAAACAGCAATTTCTGCAAACTTTCAGCACTGGACACCGCTCGATCCTGCGCACGCAGCACCACATCCCCCGCTTGGAGCCCGGACAATTCCGCCGGCGAGCCCGGAATGACCTCCACTACTCGCAGACCTTCTTTCTGGCCGGTCCGAACCACCGAACTTGCATCCAGCGGTATTGGAGTGCTCACCAGGCCAAGATAAGCGCGGCGCACGCGGCCGTCCCTCAGCAGCGCTGCGATGATGCGCTGGGTTGTGCTGTTTATGGGTACTGCCAGCCCCAGCCCAAGACCCGCGACGGCGGTGTTGATGCCCACGATGCGTCCCCTCGTATCCGCCAGTGCACCCCCGGAGTTCCCTGGGTTGAGCGCAGCATCGGTTTGAATGACGTCCTCAATCACCCGCCGGTGTTCGCCCGCTCGTACGGGGATGGAACGCCCCAACCCGCTCACCACGCCAGCAGTTACCGAACCGGCCAAACCGAGCGGGTTCCCCACAGCAATCACCAGCTGGCCCACCCGTAGAGTGTCAGCGTTGCCCAGCAAAGCCGGAGGCGGGGTTGACTTCACGCCACGGACCACGGCCAGGTCGGAGAGGGGGTCTGCGCCCACCAGCTCCACATCAGTTTGCTTGCCATCCGCGAAAACGGCCCGACCGGACTGGATGCCTGCCACCACGTGGGCGTTGGTCAGCATGTATCCGTCGCCGGTGAAGACCACAGCTGAACCGCTTCCTCCGCGGACCCGTCCGCGGCGGTCTGTACTCGTCATTTCGATTGCAGCAACGTGGGGCGTCACCGACTCGGCAACCCGAATGACAATCTTTGAGTACGCGTCCAAGGCTCCGTCGTCGTCTGACGCCTGTTCTTCGAAAGCCTGGTTTGTCGTCATCTCGTGCCTCCTGCCAAGGTCCGCAGCGCTTCACCGCTAACCTTCGGCGACGCGTCTACCCTGTACAACTGCCATGCAGTTGCCGGTAGTCCGGAAGTTGCTACGCCGTGGGTGAACGAAGGCGCGTGGCAAAAAGAAAACCCCCGGATCACGAGGATCCGAGGGCTTTCCGGGGTGGAGATGGGGGGAATTGAAAACCCGTACAGCTATATTTCGGCACATCAGTTCAAGCTGTACTCCGCGTAATCTAGCGGTTCTTGCCGCATCCCTCTCAGTCCTTGCCTGATCCTTGTTGGCGACGGCCAACAAATTTGAGCAAAGAAATAGCCCCATCCTCCGCATTGGAAGATGGGGCTATTTCTTGGTTCTCAGTTGGCCTAGTCGTCAGAGCTTCTGGCAGCCTCAATGGCCGCAGTGAAGAACGCAAGAGCATCTTCACCCAGCGCGGCGCATACCGACTCTAGATCGTTGATGGTCATTGGCGCGCCATCACGCAGACGCTTCCCCAGGTAGCTCTCTGTTAGGCCTGCACGTGAGGCGAGCTCCTTCACTGATATTCGTTGTCGTGCGAGGGCTGCGCGGACTTCTGCCGAAACCGCCCGCGCAAGCGTCCCCGATTCCGGTATTCTCCCAAGTGCCATAAGTTCCATGCTAACTGCTCCCGACACTCAATGTTCGCAACAGCACTCAACGTGCCTGTCTTGATCATTCTAGCGCGTATATACGCGCCATGCTTCTATTTTTAAGACCCCCAGTACTGCTTACGAGCTTTGGTTGTGATTTAAACATGTAGACCCTATGCGACTATGTTTAACCACAGACGATGGCTTAAGCAAAAGGCCACCCCACCAAGCATGCTCGCGACATGTCGGCGGGGTGGCTTATCGTCTATCTATAGAACATATATTCGAACCTACTACTGGGGGCTACACCTTGAACCGAGAGCAGAACCACCCGCCATCAATCCGCGAAGCCGTCAACTTGGAGACAATGACGATCCGAGAACTCGGCGACCTAGCAGAGGCTTATGAGATGAGACTACTGGACATTCTTACCCTCTAGCCGGCGCTCGGCGCGCTCGACCAGTTCAACGATGGAGAGGTCGAGCGCGTCAGCGATGCTAAACGCGACGGGCATCGGGATATCCCTCTCACCTGAGAGGTAACGGCTGAGCGTACTGGTCTGCATACCAACGCTCTGCGCCATATCCTTCTGCTTCATATCCAACGCAGCCATCTCAGCCTTTATCTGAGTGACAAGTGCGGCCTGGATCTCTGTTCCGTAATTTCCCATGTCCACAATCTAGCGCCCATTTGTGCAGTTAACAAGTCAGTTCGGGAAATTATCTACCCAAAGTGGGATTGCGGGTGGTAGTTGCGCGCACACACGCGAGCGCGCAAGTACCACCTAGCAGGACTACTTGGTTTCATCAAATCGGTACTCAGTTTTGGAAACATGACTACTTGCGCGATTCCCAAATGGGAGCTAAGTTCGAAACATGGGAACTGAGCCAGCCCGCCTCAACGCGGCAATCACCAAAAACATTGACCAGGCTCTTGAAGACCAAAACATCACACGACATGAGCTGTCCGAGATGGCCGGAATCTCCAAGAGCACCTTCTACCGAAACATGAAATACCCCGCCGAGAAGTTCACGATTCGGGAAACAGGGCAGATCGCCGAAGCCCTTGGAGTAGGACTCCTAGACATCCTCAAAGACGAGGAACCGGCATGACAGACCAAATCTTCAGAACACCCGAGCAAGTCGCCCCAGAGTTGGGGATGACCAAGACGGAACTTCGGAACTACTGCCGGATATCCGGCATCCACACCAGACTCAGCAAGAACCGCATCATGCTCCACCAGGATGACGTCACCAAACTCATCGAGTGGGTCCGCGAGCGTAAGAACGCCGCAGACGACTGGACCAAAGCACCCGAGCAAGACCCCTTCAAGTAACACCAGCCGACGCCGGCACCCACGCCCCATTGTCCGGGCAAACACCACACCGCATTACCCCTACTGGTCCACGATCGGAGGTTTCCTGTGCAGGACTATGCCCTTTTGCAGGAAGCGCTCGTCGGTTTGTCCAAGAAGGACGCCGTCGAGCATCTTCACCATCTATTCCCACACAAGGCCGAACGCTGGTTCTGCCGCAACCTTCAACATCTCATGTCCCTTGACCCGCTCGGGCTATCCCGAATCCTGGGCCATTCCGACCCGACTGCCGACAAGGCAATCCGCAACATCGAAAAGGTGAAGGCGGCCACCATGCCCGGTGACCGCCTTCAGAAAAACCCATATCAAGGAGAACTTCTGTGAACAGCATACAAGAACATGGGCGCGATGAGCTGATGTTAGACAGTGCAGGCCCAACAGCGACCGGCTTTGGATTGAAGATGCACGCCGGCGGACCTCAGACAGCGGAGACTCTGCTATTCATCGCCGACTCAATGCGTTCGATGCTGGACGAGCATGACGCACCAAACTACGTCGAGATGGAACTCCGGGCGAGTGATAGCAAGCAGTACATCATGACGCTGCAGCGCAAGGGCCACATCACTCCCCATCAGGCACGAGTCGCTGCCGAGGAAGCGTTGGCAGTTGCCACCGCGGCGCCTGGACTTCCCGGCGCAGTCCTCGAGCACATCAATCAACGCAGCGAGTACGTGACTGCTGCTCGAAACTCTGGCGGGGACGTAGCTGATTACTACCGCTGGCAAGGCCACATGGAAGCCCGCCGCCAACTGGCTGAAAGGCTCGGCTACACGGTGCCTTACGAGATCGGCGATAAGGCTGAACCAAAGGCGGCCACCGAATGAGGGCCCTCGCGTTGGAGCAAGACAAAGACGCGTGGCTCGAAGACGCGGTTGCCACGATTGTTGGCCTAGCTGAGTCGCAGGAGACGTTCACGGCTGATGATCTGCGCCGGGAGATGCGTGAGCCTGATGATTCGCATTGGCCTGGGACGGCGTTCACGAAGGCCAGGAGTCTGGGCTACATCGAGGGCGTGGACGGGCGCTACGTGACATCAACAACCCCCAGCCGCAACCACAGTGCTTTGAAGCTGTGGACGAAGAAGAAGGCGGAACGGTCATGAGCCTCGATTGCTTCTATGTGCTTGCGTTTGTCGTTGTGTGCGTCGTCGGTTGCATCGAGTTCGGCAAGGCGACACGGCATGACGCCCGCTTGGAACCGTGCGAGCCCGTTGATTACGACGCGCTGGCCGAAGAACAAGACACCCGCGAAGCCGACGACGGTGACGCATGGCGCAAGGAGGAACGATGAATTTCTTCCAGCTGGCCTTTTGGTTGAACAGGGATCAGCCTGTCAAGCACGGATACACGGCAGGCAGCGAGGAAGACCGGCCGGTGTTCCGAATCGGTCCCGTCGTAGTCGCTTGGGAACTTACTAAGGACCACTCATGATCCGTAACCCGCGCCGTGCCCCACACCTGAACCAGCGTCCGGCTGAGGGTATGCCGGCGGGTGGTTGGGCGGCCGCTGACCTGAACCTCCCGTGGTGGTGGTACGACCAGATAGCCCGGTGCGCTACCGGCTGCGAATACCCCATCAGCGGCGATCAGAAGCCAGAGAAAAGGGAGGCGGCATGAATCGCATCTGGTTCTGGAAGCCACAGTGGCATTGGTACGGCCGGAAGACTCTCATCCCCGTCTACTTCGGCCATGACGAGTATGCCCGCCAAACGATAATGCTCGGATGGACAATCACCGGCCGAGTCATCCTCGCCGTACGTGACTGTCGCTCTCCTGAATGCCATGACGCGGACTGGGCAAAGCGAGTGCTGGTTGCGCTGCGTGCCCGCAACGTACGGAAGCTTCGATGACAACCCCGCCAACCCTTCCGCCGCCTCTCCCGCCGATCCTCGCCGCGAAAGCCCGCAACCCCTTGCAAGTTGAACTTGCAACAATCCTCCGAGACTTGAAAGAAGAACCCACCAAATGAGCGCTTACCTGCCGGGCAACCCATACGCCGACGATGGCATGCAGTACACAGCCCAAGCATCCGAGCACAACGCCTGGAACTACGAAGACAGGCTCATCATGGCGACCATGGCCAACTCCTTCGCCACCCTTGCCCTCGCTCACGAGCAGCGCACCGCCAACCTCATCGCCTTATGGACAGAACCCAACGCTGACATAACACCCATGGGCGGAATCAACTACGGCAACATCGCTACGCAGATCAAGGAAAGGCTGGGCCTCTGATGTCTGACATCCCCTCCTTGTTGCAGCCCCTGAAAGACCGACTCGCCGCAGCCACACCCGGACCGTGGCAGGCGTATCGCAACGAACGCGAAGTGAACATGTGGGTCCTCTCCGGGGACGGCGCCTTGGAATGCAATCTCGGCTACCTCGGCAATAGGCCCGAGAATGACGCTGAGTTCATCGCCTCAGCCCCCACGGATCAGGCCAAGCTCATCGCAGCCATAGAAGAGGTCGCGAACCTTCACGAGCACCGCACCGGGGAATACCGCGATATGCACGGCCAGTGCTGGATTGGTGACTACTGCTTGGAGTGCCGCGACGAATGGCCCTGCGACACGATCACGAACCTCACCCAGGCGTTGGGTGGTGACACGGTATGAGCGAGCACCTGCACTATGTGAAGGTCACAGCGGCCGAACCTGACGAAGACGGATGGCGCGATGAGCCAGACGTAAAGTTCGAATGCCGAGGCAACGAATCATCCCAGTGCCGCAACTACCCAGGATGCGAATGCGAGTACTGGTCCGATGACCACGAGCACCCGTCCATCCCGCAAGACGAATGCTGGATGCAAGGCTGGTTCGACGTCGGTGGCCACTGCTACATAGATGATGGCGCGCATGACATGGATGACACCTGCCTTCCACGAGACATGACTCGCGAAGGCTTCATCGTCGCTTCCTTCGACGGCGACTGCCTCACTTGGGAATGGGTTGATGCCTGATCTGTTGCCGGGTATGGGCGCGGACTTCTGGCAACGACAAACCAACACCTACCCAGGCTGTGCATGCCCGCCCAGCCGATACGACCCGCGCACACCCAAACCCGTAAACCCCGCATGCCCAATGCACGGCCAAGGAGAACCGCCATGTGCAACCTCATCGAACACACCGAACGCGACCAACGACAACAACAAGCCAAACGGTTAGAACCCATATACGCCGCACTCGCTAATGAACGAGGCATCCCATACCAAGGCCCCACAGAGGGCCCTTTTTTATGCCCAGAAACGGAGCAGCAATGACCCTGCACACATACCCCGAGCTGGAACAAGGCTCTGACGAATGGCTCCAAGCACGCTGCGGCATCCTCACCGCATCTGTGATCGGCAACCTTGTTTCGTCCCGCCAGCCCACAGCCCTTGAAACTGGCTGCCCCGAATGCGGCGCCACACCAAACGGGCCCTGCCTTGGCAAACGCACGCCGGACCCGATCAAGACACTCCACCCAGCCCGGGCAGCAGCAGCCCGCGAACTGGACAGGGTCATAGCAGCGGACACCACCAGCGAAACAGCGCTCGGCCTCATCATGACCTTGGCGGCCGAACGCATCACCGGCTTTGTTGAGCCCACGGTGCAGTCCCGGGCCATGGAACGCGGGCAACTTGATGAGCCCTACGCCCGAGACGCCTACTCCACCCACCACGCCCGTGTCACCGAGCTTGGCTTCATGGTCCGCGAGTTCGATAGCTTCCGGATTGGCTACTCCCCGGATGGGTTGGTCAGTGATGACGGCCTGATCGAAATCAAGTCCCGCACCCAGAAGATGCAGCTCAAGACTGTCCTTGCTGACGAGGTGCCTGGCGAGAACATGGCGCAACTCCAAACCGGCTTGCTCGTCACTGGCCGCCCATGGATCGACTACACCAGCTTTTGCGGCGGCATGAAGCTATGGACCAAGCGCGTCTACCCAGACCCCGCATGGCACGCAGCCATCATCGACGCCGCCAACCAGGCGGAAACCATCATCAACAACATGGTCAGCGACTACCTCGAAGCCACCGCCGGCATGCCCGACACCGAACGCATCGACCACTTCCAAGAATTGGAGCTGTACTGATGGACCTCGCAGAGAGTGTTGCTCCACGATCTGATCAATTGAACGCGGACGACCTACTTCCTGGGCCGCAGACCTTCACTGTTGAGCGTGCGGAGTCGGTCGCAGCGGAAGGGCGAAAGAAGCTAGTTGTCCATCTCGTTGAGACGCCCGGGCGCCCATACAAGCCAAGCCTGAACATGGGCCGCGTGCTCATCAAAGTCTGGGGCCGGGACAGTACCGCTTGGCCGGGAAAGCGGCTCACCCTATACCGCGATGACAAAGTGAGATTTGGCCCAGAAACCCTCGGCGGCATCAGGATTAGCCACGTCTCCCATATCGAGCGCCGCACTTTGGCGCCGATCACACCAGCAAAGGGTAAACGTGGCACGTGGACAGTCGAGCCACTGCCTGACACGCCCAGCCCTGAACCCGCCACCGAACCATGGCTAGCCCAGTGGCAGGCGATTAAGAACGCACTCACCGAAGCCGGATACGAAGGCGACGGCAAAGCCATGCTAGCCACCGCCGGGCAAGTCATCGGCACCACATGGGAACACCCCAACAAAATCAGCCCCGAAGACGCACAAAAAGTCCTCGCAGCCGTCCGAGAAGACACCCACCAGGAGCCCACCGAATGAGCAAGACCAAAGAAGAAGGCCTAGTCAGCGTAAGTATCCACGCCGGCGAACTCGTAGACACCGGGCGCGGAAACGATGACACCCACCAACTCCGCATGGGCTACACCAACTTCATCCACATCACCCCGGAGACCGCCACGCAATGGCTTAGCGTGCTCACCCCCATCGCTAAGGAGGCCAGCGAATGAGCGGCGAAACAATGCTGACTATCCGCGGGCGCTTAGTCGCTGACGCTGAGCTTAAGTTCACACCGTCCGGCGCGGCAGTCGTGAACTTCAAAGTCGCCACAAACTCTTCCAAGCAGGACCGGCAGACAGGCGACTGGAAAGACCAGCCCACGAAGTTCTGGCGCTGCGAGGCGTGGAACCAAGGCAAACTGGCCCGCGCCGAGAACATCGCCAACATGCTGAAAAAGGGGGATGCGGTCATCCTTCACGGCGAACTCGTAACCCGCGAATACGAAACCCGGGAAGGCGAGAAACGCTCAGCCGATGAGATCCGCGTCGAAGCAATCGGCAAAGACCTCACCTTCCACGGCCAGGCATACGCACAGAACGAACAACCGCCGGCCGCCCAGTCGGACCCTTGGGCCACACCACCGCCCCAAGACAGCGGAGGATGGGGCACAACCGGAGAGGCGCCCTTCTAATGGCCGAAAAGACAGCCCTCGAACTGAAGATCCAGCGAGCATGGGAAGACGCCATGGATGACTTCTTCAGTCAAGTTTGCCGCTACGGGGAACGTGAAGGCATTACTGATTCGGACCTCACTGACGCGATAAGCAGGCAGATCGACGGGGACACAGCCGACTGTTTCCAGGACTATCTCAACGACTAACTCACCACACCCCAGGCCGCCCACGGGCGGTTTTTTCATGCCCAGCGGCGCCCGGCCACACGTCGGGCGCCGCTACCGAAAGGACCCAATGAACCACGCACAGCAGCTACTCGAACAGCACCAAGTACCAGTCATCCTCTACTCGAAGACACCCTGCGTCCAATGCGATGCCATGGTCCGGAAGCTCACCAAGGAAGGCGTGCCCTTCCACAAGGTAGACGTCACCCAGGACCCCGCCGCGTATGAGTTCGTGACCAGCCTCAACTACGCACAAGTCCCGGTCACTTACACCAGCGGCGACGAGCACTGGGGCGGATATGTGCCCGCCAACGTCGAAGCACTGACACCCAAGGAGGCAGCGGCATGAGCGAGACGGAAAACGGCGGCTGGTCATTTCCAAATACAAGCAGCCGCACCAAGGCCCATTTCTTCCCCAAAGCTGAATTGTTTGAGGCGAGCATCTGCGGCCGCTGGGCATACGTCGGGCTCCCTATCCAAGGCGGCCGCGACTCAGCCCCTTCGCCGGACGACTGCAACGCCTGCCGCAAGAAGATCGAGGCCGCATGAGCAAGCTGCTCACCGACCCGTGCTGCGGAATATGCCGGTCCAACACGGGTATCTGCCTGAGCCGCGGCGCATGCGACCACCATGTAGACGCACGCCGCCGACAAGACGCCAACGACCGCGCCATGACCACACACCGCGATCCCACAGGCAACAAAGCCGTCAACAACGTCATGCGCGCACAACGAAAACGCGCAACCGCACCCAAACGCCCATTCAACTACCCCAAGGAAGAACGATGACCAACCAACGGCTAGAGGCCGCCACCCGGGAAGCCTGCACCGACGACCGCCGAGGGAAACCAAGCCCAGGCTCCGGACGACACAAAACAATCGACCGTGAAGAAGTCCGCACCCGCACCCTCAACGGCCAAAGCCTCGAAACCATCGCCAACGAACTCGGATACAGCGTCCGCGGCATCGCAAACGTCCGCGCCGAACTCGGGCTAACCGGCAACCGAACATCACGACTCACCCCAGAACGCAAAGCCCGCATCGAAAAGATGCTGGACGACGGCTGGTCATTCGCCGAAATCACCCGCACTGAGGGCTCTGACTACGCAACCCTCCAACGCCACTTTCCTGGCCGCCAATGGACATGGGAGCAGCGCCTCGACTACCTCCGCACACTCCGCCAAACCGGCGTTACCCACCGCGGCCGCTACCAACGAAGGAAAGCAGCATGAACGCAACAGCCCACATCAAAGCCCTAGACCTCTTCGCCGGCACAGGCTGGGGAGTCGCCTGCCAATGGCTCGGCATCAAAGAAGCAGGCGTCGAAATCATGCCCGAAGCCGTAGTCACCCGCGAAGCCAACGGCATGGAAACCATCTACCGCGACGTGTGGGACGGGCTGAGCCTGACACAAGAACAGCACCGCGACACTTACGGATCATTCGGGCTAAGCATTGCCTCGCCGCCGTGCCAAACATTCAGTCCTGCTGGAAATGGAGCAGGCCGGGCAGCACTCAACGAGGTCCTTGAGGCCATCCAGTTGCACTCGTACAAGGACGTTGATGCGCTCCAGGCCTTTGGGGAGAAACATGATCCTCGTACAGCCCTCGTGCTGACCCCGCTTGCCTACGTTTGGCGTGACCGGCCAAAGCTTGTTGCTTGGGAACAGGTTCCCACTGTCCTCCCTGTCTGGCAGGCATGTGCAGATGTCATGCGCAGGTGGGGATACGAGGTGAAAGTTGAGGTGCTCCACGCAGAGCAGTACGGTGTCCCGCAGACCCGCAAGCGTGCCATCTTGGTGGCCCGGCGCGGAGGGCCCGTGCATCTGCCAATCCCTACCCACTCCCGGTACTACACCAACAGTCCAGCCAAGCTTGACCCTGGGGTGAAGAAGTGGGTCAGTATGGGCGAAGCCCTGGGACTCTCTGGCTTCTCAGCAGAGAAGGTCATGGGCAAAGGAATGGTCGAACGTCATGGGTCACGGCCCGGGCGGGATCACGAGTCACCTGCATTCACTATTCGGGCGTCCGCGGGCGGAATGGAGCCTGGAGGGTTTGTGCTGCGCTCCAACTACGGCACAGGCGGCGACCCTACCAAACGTGGCGAACGGACCATCGACCAACCGGCGGCGACCCTGACCAGCAAGGCAGACCGGATGAAATGGGACGGCGTGCGACGACTGACTGTGGAGGAAGCCGCCGCACTGCAGTCTTACCCGACAAACCTCGTGTTGTGCCACGGCGTACAAAAGAACTCGGCCCGCCGCCGTCTTGACGAACCTGCGGCAACGATCGCATTCGGGCATGACTCCGCGTCCAAGGGATTCGCCCCTGCCGAAATCGTCGATCATCTGGAACTGCGCGCTGCAAAGGCTGACGGCCGGTTTACTCCGATCACCATCAACCAGGCCGCCACGCTGCAGAGCTACCCACCGTTCGAATTCCGAGGCACCACGGGCAAGCAGTTCCTGCAGATCGGCAACGCCGTTCCGCCAGTGCTGGCCGAAGCTGTCCTAGCCGCCCTCATCGGGATCCGGCCCGGCAGATGACCGAACCACCAAGAAAGGAGTAGCCGTGGCGAAAGACACCCGCCCGTACTTCACGATGACGGCAAGCAACCCGCCACGCACCGATGGACCACGCCCACACTTGAGCGCAGGAAGGCACCTCATCCCTCAGCGATACGTAGTCGGCTGGCCCGATGGAATTGTGAAAGTCGGCGTGACCGACTTTGGGAGGCGACGTTGGGGCCCATTCTTGTCGCGTGGAGGAACAATGCTGGATCTTGCTTACTACGAGACTCTCGCGGACTCGTCACAAGCGGAATCTTGGCTGCAATCGAGGCTTCTGGAAAGGTACTCTTTCGCATTCAGCGATCGGAGCCAGGCTGAACCGTACTTAGGCGGACGTGGCGCGGGATCAATGGAATGCTTTCGGATCCCGGTGGGCGACTGGCCCGAGGTCATTGAACTTGCGAGGGCCGAGTAATGGCATGGTTCAACGCTGACGACAAAATGCACTCCCACCCAAAGTCCCGGGTAGCGGGGCTCGAAGCAATGGGGCTGTGGCTACTCGCCGGCACATACTGCACGGACTACCTCACGGACGGGGCCGTGCCGCTCTGGTTCGTTGAATCATGGCCCCGAGGCAAGCAACTAGCTCAGAAGCTCATCAAAGCCGGGTTCTGGGCTGCTGACAGTGAGGACTACCAGTTCCTCTCCTGGGGCGAGTACCAACGCACAAAGTCACAAGTGCTCGCGGACAAGAAGAAAGCTGCCGACCGCAAGAAGAAGTGGATGGAAGAACAAGCGAAGAACGGATAAGGAACGCCGTTCTGTCACCGTTCCAAAAACGTCAGGAACGCAAACCGGACGCCGTTCGAAAAAGTGCCCAAGACCAAGACCAAGACCAAGTACTTAATACTCACCTCGGGCGATCATCCTCACCCTCTGTTTCTGGCTGGCTTTTAGAGAAGTGATGAAAAGAGTTTCCAGCCAATCATCCAGTTACTTAACGCGAGACCAGGCGATTTTTGGTTGAAAGGAATCGACCATGACCAACACAGAATCAACCCGACACCTGTCGAAGCGGATGACCCCCGCGCAGGTCTGCCAAGCGAAAGGCTGGGCAGTAGGAACACGCATCAAAGGTGACGAAGGGTACGGCGAGACAGTCATCCAGATCACCGCCATCGGTGAAAAGCGAGTCCTAGCCCGGCAGATCACCCACAAGGGACAGGAGCAAACCGGCAGCGAATCAACATGGACCCTCGCGCACCGTGACTGGGAGCCAGTGTGATCACGGACCAACAGGCCCGCGCTGTGGCTTTCCTGCTCCACGAACTCCGACCGGACTGGGGCTTCACATCGCTGATGTCACTCATCGACAAGCACCGTGACATCCCAGACCTTGGGGCGATGATCATCGCAGCCACCACCAAGGCCATGGAACCGAGTTGCAAGACCCCGGCCCCGATCTTCCACCCAGGACCGCACTGGCCCGAACGCACCAAGCAGCTTATGCCCAAGCCGCCACCCTGCCAGCAGCACATCGGCCAGGACGCCCACAACTGCCGCTCCTGCCAAGGAGACATCAAAGCCGGACTACGACCCCCGGACATGATCGGCAAAACCTACGACCCACCCACAGAAGACCACGAAGCCCCGGCAAACGCTGGGGCTTAGCCATACCCAAGGAGAACAAAATGACCGAAGAAGCAGCAGCCGCGGCCGCCCCAAACGACAACGAGGCCTACAGGGAACTTGGCCGCCTGTCCAGGGCCATCGTCGAAAATCGCCAGTACCGCGAGAACGCCGAAGAGCGCAGGGACGCAGAGATCAAATGCATCGAGATGGAAACGGCGCGCATCGAAGAAGCTCAAGGCCGGATTCGTGAACTCGTCGCGGAACTCGGATTCACTCAGGAGTCCACCCGATGAAATTCAAGCTTGGCGATATCGTCCGCGTGATCAACCGCAACGACTACCACTGGGACCGCGTCGGACGCATCACCTCCATCTGCAAAGACGACACATGGCCTAGCCCATTCCATGTAGCCGGCCTCCACTCACTCGTCCCGCTCTGGTACGGGTCCGACGAACTCATCCTCGCCGAGAAAGAAGACAGCCGATGATCCGCAAAGAAGGCAAAGCGCGCTGGGTCTACGAATGCATCCCGTGCGATGACCGCGTGGAAGCGTTCGACCAATTCCGGGCCATCGAATACGGCCAGTACCACGAACGCACCTACCTCCATGGTCACGTAATCCTCGGGGAGGCAGTGAGTCGGGCTTGGGACGAGATCCGCGCAATCATCGCACCAGCCATCGAAGCAGCCGCAGAGTTCGGCCGCATCTTCGAGCCGCCGAAGAACCTTCCGCACGATCCAAGCCTGTTGAAAGACCGCCGGAAATGGGGCGGACGATGAAGCCACTCAGGATCATCGCCCACGGCACACCAGCATCCCAAGGCAGCAAAACCAGCTACGGAAAGAACTTGGTCGAGTCAGACAAGCAACTGCCCGCATGGAGATCAGCCGTCAAAGCAGCCGCCAAACTCGTCGCCGGACCCAACTTCCAGCCAATAGACGACCCAGTCAAAGTCGCCGGCGAAATCCGGATCCGTAAACCACGCACCACCAAGTTCCAGGACTACCCAGCAGGGCCCAAGGATTTGGACAAGATGCAGAGAGCCATAGGTGACGCGCTCGAATCCGCTGGCATCCTCACCAACGACGCACGCATAGTCCACTGGGACATTAAAAAGGTCTGGGCAACCGACATGCCAGGCGCCGACATCACCATCACGGAGGCGAAGTGATCAGCACAAGGAAAGCCCGAAAGCTGCGGGCATGGGTAACGCGCACCATCGAGATGCAACGCGCCCTTGACGCCAGCCGACTCGAGCGGCACAAGCAGGAAGCCGCCGGGATGATTGCCAAGCTCAAGCATCAACTCACGCCTGAATACCGCCTAAAGCTGTCACAATCGCTGGCTCAATGGGAGGCGCATCTTGACTCGCTTGAGGACGACGGCGTTCATGCACTGGTCAAAGGGAGCGAATAATGACCGCCCCGCACATTGAGGACACGACCGAGGGCAACGTGCGCTGGTTCCGCGACCATGGACCCACCCCCGTCCAGCCCTACACGGGTGACTGCCAGCACTGGGGCCAATCAGTCATCGCATGGGGCTGGGACCACAAACACTACGAACTCGTCACATGCGACATCGACCACAACAACACATCAGGCTGCCACTCCCGCGCATGGTCCAACCCACAAGGCCAAACCACCACCACATGGATGCAACCCAAGGAGGGGCAATGAGCGAACGACGAGCACCAGACGCGCCCGGAACTGCTGTACCGGTCATGAGCAACCAATGCGGTTACGACGCCGGCTACACCGGAGGACCTGTCTGCCCGAACCCCGCCACGGTGCACTTCTTCGCAGGGCAAGCGCCAGACAAGCCCTCTGACTGGTCAATGCAAGCCTGCCCGGACCACGTACGGTCCGCGATGGTGATCGCCTTTGACTGGCACGACCTCTCACCGGCCTGCATCACCCCGGGCGCCATGTGGAACTTCCGAAACCACCAAGGCGAAGGGTTCTGCTTCTGGCCCGAAGAAGAGGCCGTAATGCACGAAGCCATATCTGAACCGATCAAGGAGGCAAACCATGAGCCACGAGTGCACCACTGAAGGCTGCCTCCACCACACGGACACCTACCTCTGCCCGCAATGCGTCCAAGACCTCCAAGCATGGCTAGACAAGGTCCCAACACTCATCACGGCTCTCACGGTCACCGTCGCCAAACTCGACCACGTACGGCCCGTAGGAGGCGGCTGGAACGGTGGCGGTAAACCAGGATCAGCCGCCCCAATCAACCTCGACGCCCTACAACTCCAAGAGAACCTGAAAAGCGTCGGGACAAGCGCCAAGGACTACGCCCACGACGAACGAGCAGCAGGGCTAGCATGGCTCATCCAAGACTGGGTAACCAAAGCCGAACTCCTAGTATCCGGACCCGAAGCCGAATACGTAGACCACGTTGCGGTCAAGGCCAAGCTCAAGGAAGCCAACCTCCAACCCATGCCCACAAGACAACTACTCCCATGGCTCCGAGACAAAGCAGGCGTCCACCTCATCAGCCAACGCATCCGAGACTGGGTACGAGACGGACACCTCAGAGCACACAGCAACGACGGACAACCCACCTACCACCCAGCAGAAGTCATTGACGTCTGGCAACGCATAGGAAGGAAATGACACCGATGTAATTGCCCGCACTCAAATGTCCTGTTAAAGTGTGGGTAGAGCACGGCACAGCTGGCTCCACACACAGGTTCCACCAACACGGTGGGACCTTTTTTGTTTGTCCTCTTCCCCCAGGAGGTCAGCATCTCCCACGCAGGGTCAAGCGCACCGCCGCTCGTCGTGACGACGCCGGCACTGGGAGGATATGCGAATGGTGAGCAGCCTGTTTGCTAAACAGGTACGGCGTAAAAGCCCAGCAGGTTTCAATCCCTGCATCCTCCGCTGATCGAAACGCACGCCGACCAACAATAGAAAACGCGGCCTCGCAAAGTAGATCACCAACCCCAGAGCTGACGGATGGGTAAGACCGCAGCAACGCCGGGTGGTGGCAGGTGCACCTGCCACCATCTGGCACCAACGCAGGAGGTTGCCATGTCAACGAGAGACGGCAAAGGACACCGCGCATACCGCCGCAAAGCCAAGTCACTCCGACGTCGAGGCGAAGACTGCGCATGGTGCGGCAAACCCATCGACTACACACTCCCCGCAACAGACGCCATGTCATTCACAGCAGACCACCCCGAAGCAGTGAACAACGGCGGACACCTGTACAAGCAAGACCTCAAACCAATGCACCGCAGCTGCAACTCAAAGAAGAGTGACAGTGCACTACCCGTCATTCGGCCAGCAAGCTAGACCCCGGGGGTAGGCCCCTTGCCTCCGACTAACTGCCCACCCTCCGCCGCTCTGGGCATTTTTTCCTGCACACCATTTCACGCGAATCACACTATTTGAGTTGTCAGCCGTTTGGGAGGTTCCCATGCCCCGAGCGAAGGCCCCTTGCGGGACGTACACGGCCTATAAGAGGCACTTGCGGGATGGCGAAACGGTGGATGAGGCCTGCCGCCAAGCATCAGTTGAGCGATCACGGGAGCAGGTCCGGAATCGGCGTGCGGAAGAGCCTGAGAGGGAGGCCTCGCCGCCTCCGGAGGTTCCGCTTTCTGCCCGGACGCGTAAGCAGTCGTTGGAGTGGAATCTGAGTCTCATCGAGGCGGCTATGGGTGAGGTTGATGCTGCCCGTCTTGCTCCGTTGTCGAAGCGTCATTCTGAGTTGCTGGCTGAGCTTGCGACTCTTGCGGCCCCTGAGGTGAAGAAGGAGTCTGATCCGTTTGACGAGTTCTTCAGCGTTGATCTCTCCAACGTTGCCAGGTTCCCAACTTCCTCGGATCGAGAAGCGTCCTGAGGCGATTGGCACTCTTGGCCCTAAGGTTTCCCAATTCTCGAAACTTTGTGGCGTCGTCTTGGATGAGTGGCAGTCGTATGTGATTGATGGCTTGTTTGCTGTTGATGAGGCGAATGAGTGGGCGGCGACCGAGTTTGGCGCTCTTGTTGCCAGGCAGAACGGTAAGGGCGAGATCCTTGTCGCGTATGACCTCGCGCATTTGTTCTTGTTCCCGCGTTTGGACCGCCGGCGGAAGTCGATTCTGCATACGGCGCACGAGTTCAAGACAGCGATGGACGGTTTTGATCGTCTGCGGGGTGTCATTGAGTCTATTCCGCGCCTGAATGACCGTGTTGAGCAGATTTACCGGGGAAATACCGCTGAGATCCTGCTGAAGCGGGCGCCTGGGCAGAAAAGCTTGGGCAACCGCATCAAGTTCGTGGCCCGGTCCAAGAACTCCGGCCGCGGCTTCTCCGCTGATGTGATTGTGTACGACGAGGCCCAGGAGTTGAGTCTTCCGGCCCGAAACGCGCTGACTTACACGCAGTCAGCTGTGCCGAACCGTCAGGAGCTCTACACGGGCACTGTTCCGGAAGAGGGTTTGAACGATTCTGAGGTGTTTGAGGGTGTCCGTGACCGTGGGCGTTCTTCGGAACCGAATCGGACCGGCTGGATGGAGTGGTCCCCGGAAGGTTCCGAAGATCCGGACCTTGCCGAGCTGATCGATTTGGGCAGCGAGAAGGTTTGGGCTGACTCGAACCCGGCGAAGGACATCCGTATCCGTACGGAGACCATCGCAGAGCAGCATGACCGTGATAAGAGCCCGAACAAGCAGGACTTCGCCCGTGAGCGCTGCAGCGTGTGGCCTAATCGGCGCCCGGTGCAGGATGTCAGCCACAACGAGGTCAGCTTGCCGACGTGGAACGCTTCTGCAGACGCTGAGGCGACCTTGGGAGACCTTCCCGTGCTGGCGGTTGCTTTGGGCCGCGGCGGAGGCTATGCGACCATCGCAGCGGCTTCCCGTGCTGGTCAGAAGATCTTTGTGGAGACCAAAGACACTCGCGTGCAAACGCTGTGGGTGCCGTCAGCGCTAAAAGAGCTCATTGATTCCCTCGGCCCGGTCCTTGTTGTGCTGGATGAGAAGAATTGCGCTCCGATCCTCACTGATTTGACCGCCGCCGGCATCAAGTACATGGCCGTGAACGCTGGCGAGGTCGCTGGAGCGTTCGGGCTGATGGTCGAATCCGTCAATCAGTCGCTCGTGATTCACCGCGGCCAAGACGACTTGTACCAGTCCTTGAAGAACGCAACAACGCGGCCGCTTGTTGGCGGTTTGACGTGGGACCAATCAGACCCTTCCGAGCCCATAACCCAGATTCAGTCCGTGACTCTCGCCCATTGGGGTGTGAAAAAGGCTGAGTCCAGCCCGGCCAAAGAAGAAGCCGTCATAACAGGAATCAGGTGAGAGCGTGGCATTAAGCAGCACTGAGCTTTCCGCTCTCATTACTGACGAGCTATTGAAGCCGGCCCGGCAAGAGTGGGCCCGGTTGCGCTGGTTGCAGAAGAGCATCGAAGGCGGCTTGAACAAGACGTGGATGCCGGAGCACGCTGACACTGAGTACAAGGATCTGCTCGCTAAGGCCCGCTCGCCATGGTTGCTGTTCGTCCGTGACTGCATCGCCCAGGGAACTGTCATCGACGGCTATACGGATGAGCAGGTTTGGGCTGAAGCTTGGCAGGCCAACGGCATGGATGCCCGACAGGGGCCCTTGAACCGCGAAGTTATCGGATTGGGTTACGGCTACTTACTTGACCTCCCATCGGAGTCTGGCGGGGTTGTCATGCGGCCCCTGTCGGCTCATCAGACGTTCGCCACGAAGGAAGACCCGTGGGATGACTCGCCGAAATACGTTCTGCACCGCGTGAATGATAAGCGTTGGTACTTCTTTGACACCGAAGCGCAGTACATCATCACGGGCACACCTCAGAAGATCGAAGCGCTTGAAGTTGTCCCGTATGGCATGGGCATAAACCCTGTGACGATGATCGCCAACGAATTCGCGATGGAGGGCTTCCCGAAGTCGTCCATTGAGCCTGGAATTCCGGTGTACAAGCGCATTGTTGATGCCACGTTCACTCTGCAGATGGTCCAGCGGTACGGCGCGTTCCCGCAGAAGAATCAGTCAGGCGGCAAGATCGCCACTGACGATGCTGGTAACGCAATGGTTCGTCCGGCTATCGATTCACTGCTGCATTCCACTGACCCGGACACTCGTTGGGGTTCGTTCCCGGCTTCTGACATCAAGCAGGTTGCGGACGCTGTGGATACCCACATCAAGCACCTTTCCGCGGTTTGCCAGGTGCCCCCGCATTATCTGCTGGGCGCCATCGTGAACATGTCCGCTGAGGGCATCGCAGCCGCCGAATCAGGCTACTTCCGTAACATCCGGGACCACCAAGTGGTCATGGGTGAGGGTTACGAGCTCGCTCTCCGGAAAGCAGCAGGAATCCTCGGCAACGAACCCGCAGCCAGGGATACATCGTCACAAGTGCACTGGGCGGACACGTCCACACGGTCACTGGCTCAGATCAGTGACGCAGTGGTGAAGCTGCAGACCGTTGGTGCGCCTATGGAGATGCTTTTCGCGATGATCCCGGGCTGGTCCAAGACTGATGCCCTCGAAGCAGCCGATTACGTCCGCAGGAACGGCGTCCAAGGGGCACCTGAAGCGATTCAGGCGAACGCCCAAAAGACCCTGCAGGGCTTCAACGCCCTTCAGCAGCAAGAACTACCCGAATAGCGGGGATGCAGTCACGGCGGCTGCCTAAATCGCCGGTCATATCGACGGATTCACGGAAGAAGGAACCATCATGGGCGACATCGCTCCAACCACAGCAGGCACCAGCGAAGCTACGCAGACTCCCTCGGGAGACGCCGCGTTTACTCCGCCGGCGACACAGGCAGACCTTGACCGGATCATTCAGGATCGTGTGGCCCGCGAACGCAACAAGTTCGCTGACTACGACAACCTGAAGGCCAAAGCCACCGAATACGACCAGTTCAAGGAGTCCTCCAAGAGCGAGCATCAGAAGGCCATTGATGCCGCGAAGTTGGAAGGCGCCAGTGAGGTCACAGGGAAGTTCACCACTCGGATTGTCAACGCTGAGATCAAGGCCACCGCGGCCGCTCTCGGCTTTGCTGACCCGGGAGACGCAGTTGCCCTGTTCGGTGACATCTACAAGGTTGAAATCACCGACGACGGTCCCGACGCGGAAGCGATCAAGACCAAACTCGCTGACATCGCCAAGAACAAGCCGTACCTGCTGAAGGGTGACAACGCACCACGCGTTGCTACCCGCCCGAAGCCCAAGTCTGGTTCCGAATCAACTGAAACCAATAAGCCAGCGGGTAAGTCCCGCGCAGCTGCAGCGCTCCGCGAATTCAGCGGAATCCGCTAATCCCCCTGTTCTTTTGAAGGAGAACCATTATGCCCATTACCCGCGCTGATATTGCCGCTCTGATCGAGGAAGAGTACAGCCATGTACTTCTGAACCGGGCAACGGCCACTTCTACTGTCCTGTCCGCGTTCACGACCGTCCCCATGGGCGCCAAGGTCCAGAACATGCCGGCACTCGCTACCCGTCCCACCGCATCGTTTGTTGGTGAGACGGCCGGCACCCGTAAGAAGCCTTCCACGACGTTCTCTTTCGAGAACAAGCGTCTTGAAGCCCAGGAAATCGCCGCCATCATCGTCCTGAACGAAGAGGACCTTGAGGACGCGACAGATGACCTGCTGGCCAATGCCGCTGCTCTGGGCGGCGAAGCGGTTGGCCGCACCCTGGACGCCGCTGTCTTGTTCGGAACAGGCAAGCCCGCCGCATGGACCTCACCGGACCTGTTCGCTGCAGCCACCGCTGCTGGCCAGATCTACCAGGTTGGCGCCGCCGGCGAGGACGACCTTGTGGGCTCCATCTACCAGGCTGCCGAGTCTGTGGACGATTCCGGTGCTAACCCGGACTCGTTCCTGTCCCGCGGCGGCTTCAAGTTCAAGCTCGCGAACCTCCGCAACGCTGACGGCTCGCCGATCTACCTGCCCTCGCTGTCGGCCAGCCCTGGTTCCGTGGACAACGTGGCCGGCCTGGACGCGTACTGGAACAAGAACGGCGCATGGGACCGCACCAAGGCTCTCGGCCTTGTCGCTGACTCGTCCGCTGTCCTGATCGGTGTCCGCACTGACATTCAGGTGAAGTTCCTGACTGAGGCCACCATCGATGGCGTGAACCTGGCCGAAAATGACCAGGTGGCACTGCGCTTCCGCGCACGCTACGCATACACCCTCGCTGACGTCGTCGGCACCGAGGGTGAGGACATTTCCCCGGTCTCCGCCATCACCGCAGCTCCGGTGGTGCCGTAATCATGGCCAACATCGAACTGAGGCACGAGACGACGGGCCGCAAGGTCACGGTCAACGATGCAGTAGCGGAATTCTACACCTCGCGTGGCTGGGCGGAAGCTGACAAGCAGGCGCCGGTGACTGGTGAGGCGGAAGCTGCCGCGCAGCAGGCCGCTGAAGACGAGAAGGCAAAGGCTGACGCCGCGGACAAGGCAGGGAGTGACAATGCTGACTCTGACACTGGCGAAGGTACAACCGCTGCTCGTAAAACCACCAAGCGGGTCGCAAGCTCCTAGGGTTGAGGGCTGGCTGGCGGGTATCTCTGTTCTTCTGAATAAGAGGTACCCGTCAGCCTTCCCGGAACCTGTCGAAGGGGTGCCGGCGCAGAGCCTTGAACCGCTGTTCCTTGTCTATGTTGCTGACGCTGTGCAGAGGCGTCTGGACAAGGTCCGGCAGATGATCGATTCTGAGGCAGCTGGCCCGTACGCCACAAGGTGGAATCCGGCCAGCTCCCTCGGGGCGTGGTTCCTGCCAGCAGAGCTTGAAGAGATGGATGAAGTGACCGGCGGCGGTGGCACGAGAACATACCGGACGCCGGCCCCTGATTACGTCCGCTTCAACAACCGGATGGACACTTACGAGCCTGGGTCTGAGCTTGAGTACATCGCCGGAGAGTCGTTGGGGAGCCTTGAATGAGCATCGTTTCGGGCTTCCCGGATGCTTGGCGGGCTGATGTTGTGGTGCTGCGCGGTGGTGGCAGGGACCTGAAAGGGAACCCTCTTCCGGTAACGGAGATTGCCGTCAACGATTGCATTGTTGGCCCGCGGGCCACAAGGGAACCGGGCGACAGGTCCGACATCATTTCAAGTACCGCAGTCCTTTACCGGGATCCGGACGAGGCCTTCTCATTCCTCCCCAAGGACCGTGTACGTGTCCCGGTTGGTGCGCTGATGGCTGGTGAGTGGTCTGTCGATGGTTTGCCGGGTGAGTGGCCTCTTGGTGTTGAGGTTGGGTTGGTGAGGTCCTGATGACGTTGCGGAGGCTCCGTGGTTCTAAGAGCTATTCGGCTGATGATTCGGGTCTGAGGGAACTTGGCTCTAACCCGAAGGTTGCGGCTGCTGCTCTTGAGGCTGGTCGGCGTCTGGCTGGGAATGCTGAGGCTGTTGGCCGTGGGAAGTATGAGGCTAGGCCGGCGACTGTCACGGTGGGTTGGAAGAACGAGCAGCGTGCTGGTGCTGTTGTTCGGGAGGTTGATCCGGATTTCAGGGATGCGCGTGATTCGATTCTGCTCCGTGTGATGGCGTCTATGAAGGCGGTGCGCGGTGATTGATGGCCTCGTTTTCCCTGATGCAAGGGAGTGCCTGACTGATCTGGTGGACGGTACGGAGCATTTGGACGCAACAGTCCGGATGGTCTGGCACCTGCCGGCTGACAACTACGGCACTCTTGAGGGCCCGTTTCCGATTGTGCTGGTGTTCACGAATGGTGGCACCCAGGGCTTCGTTGACCGTGTGGACCGGGTGACGCTGGAATGTTACGCGCCCGGCACTCAAGCAGTGAACACCCTGGAATCCATCCTGGCGTTCATTTGCGGCACTGGCATTGAGACAGCTCACGGCTACTTGGACAGCATCAGCATTGACCAGGTCCCGGAGGATGTCCCTTATGCCTCGGACACGCTGAATAAAGCGACAGGCTCCCTACTGGTGACTTCCCGACCTCTCTAATACCCCGACTGGGGACAAACAATTCACATTGCCCTTGAAAGGGGTTCATTGCTATGCCTACACTCCAGACCCAAATGACTGGGGCCGATTCCCGCGCCCTCATTCGCAAGATCCAGCGTGCGATCGCCATGCTAGCTCCGATGAGCGTAGAGCTCCCGGAGACGCTCTATTCGGCCGGGTCCCTTGTCGATCTTAAGGCTGCCGGGTTCTTGCCCATCGGCATTGTCTCTCCTGACGGTTACTCGTTCTCGCGAGAGGTTGAGAAGGAAGCGGTTGACGCTTTCGGCTACGCTTCCCCGGTTCGTTCTGACGTGACCACGGTGCCGCGTTCGGTCAGCTTCACGCCGCTGGAAAAGGGCCGGAAGCACATGTACGAGCTGACGCTTGGCGCGGACCTTACGGGCGTCACCCAGGACCCGGCCACCGGTGAGATCGTCATCGATGAGCCTGACCTGCCGATCAATGCCGACTACCGCCTCATCATCGTCGGGGAAGACGGCCCCGCTACTGACAACTGGATCCTTGGCAAGGGTTACCACCGCGTGAGCCTGGCGACCACAGCCGAAGAGGTTTGGGGCACCAGCGGCGCCGTGTCCAGCCAGCTCACATTCGACGTGTTCACCGACGACGAAGTAGGCACCCCGGTGCGCCACTACATCGGCGGCACGGGCGCTGTGAAGCACAAGGACGTTCTGGGCTTCACTCAGGGCGTGTAGCCCTCCCTTATCCGCGGGCCGCGCCATTCTTCCGGGTGGTGGTGGCGCGGCCCGCTTCAAACCCTTCATTCACCGCCCAAACAAACCCGCCCGGGGAGCAAGTATGTCCATCCCGAAAACCGTTATTGAGTTCGTTGATAGTGCGCCGTCAAACGGCAATCCGCCTGTGGCTCACAAGACCAAGGAACTGCGAATCAACGGGGTTCCGGTACTTGTGGAGTCGGACTCTGTGTATCTCGAATTTGGAACCGATGAGCTCACCAAATTGACGGTGACGATCCTGCCAACCGAAGTCCACTTCAATCACGACCACACCAACCCCAAGGAGTCATGATGCCCCGTTTCACCAAAGAATCTGATGGCCGCACTATCGCGGTCGAGACGTCCGTTCCCCGCGAGGCCGCTGAGCTTCGCGCCCAGGGATTCACAGAGCAGAAGGCCAAGACGGCCGCTGTTCGCGTATCTGACGCGGCCAAGCCCGCAACCACGCCCAGCAAGTAACCAAACCACCACCACCCGGAGGTATCACCATGGCTGTTGACAAGCCGACTATTCACCTGTCCCTTTCCGCCCTTGAGGCTGAGGTTGCGAAGCCTGAGGCGTTCGTGCTCGCGCTCTCCGCCGGCAAGCGCATCACCTTCCCGGACCTTTACGACATGCCCGCTGACGAGGCGAGCGAGTTCTTCAAAGACCTCGAAGAGACAAACCAGAACGACTTTGACTTCCTCCAGAAGTGGCTCACCCCGAAGGACTTCGAGGCATACAAGGCGGAGAAGATCCCGCTGCGTGTCCACGCTGCTTTGATCCAGCGCGTCATGGATTACTACGAGCAGACGGTTGGGAAGCCGGGGGAAGGGCACGCCTCCGCGAGCTCCTAACCCGCTACCGCCCGCAGATCCGCGCCGACCTCGCACACGAGTACCCTGGCGTGGATCTTGCGGAGTGGTTCCGGGCTAAGCGGTGGGTGGCGTTACTCGAGCTAATCGACATGCTGCCTGCCGCTAGCCGGCTCAACGAGGCGATAGCGAATGACCCTGAAGCGGCAAAAGCGATTGCAGCCGCGCACCAGGGCAGGGAAAGCGAGCCGTGGGCGCCGCGCACCTCGGAATGGGATCTCCACGCGACCATGCTTGGCGACATCGCCACGAAGCTGGACCGGCTTGGCGCGATCCTCATCAAGGTCAACGGCGGCAATCCTGGCGATGTGAAGCCGTTCCCCACCCCCAAGTCTGAGATTCAGGCGGCCATGAAGGTTGCCGAGCGTGAATGGGCTGTGCAGTTCGCCAGTCAGTTTGGTTTCTCCGTGGAGGACCTGTGACAACTCAATAGGAGGCCCCATGCCCGTCATCGGCGTAGCTGAAGTTCTGGTCAAGCCCACGTTCAAGGGGACCCAGGCAGAAGTTTCCAAGGTCATGGACGGGGTGGGTGTTTCCGCTGGCAGGTCTGCTGGCGCGAACGTTACTAAGGGATTCTCTGAGGCTACGGCGAAGCTGAAGTCTGAGGTCACTCAGCTCAACCAGGTGATCTCCAAGTCTCAGGCGCAGATCACTTCGGCTCAGTCGAAAATCGTGGCTTCAACCGAGGCAGAGACAAAGGCTCTTGGAGCTGTCCGGGTTGCTGAGCTGAAGCTGCAGGAGGTCCGCGACTCTGGGAAAGCTAAGGCGTCCCAGATCGCGGCTGCTGAAGAGCGCTTGGCTGAGGCTCGCCGGAAGGCCGCCAAGTCCACTGGTGATCGCCAGACGGCTGAGCGCGACCTCGCGAAAGCAACAGCTGATCTGGAATCGGCGCAGGGCAAGGCCGCCAGCGCATCTGGTGAGCTTGAGAAGAAGCTCAAGAACGTTGGTGACGCGTCTGAGGTAACAGAGAAGAAGACCAGCCGCCTTGGCGATGCGATGGGTAAGGCCTTCAAGTGGGGCGCTGTTGCAGCTGGTACGGCTGCTGTGGCTGGTCTTGGTGTTGCTCTGACAAAAGGGTTCGGGCGGCTGCAGTCCATTGAGGACGCTAAGGCGAAGCTGACTGGCCTGGGGCACTCTGCTGAGACCGTGCAGGGCATCATGAACGATGCGATGGCCTCTGTGAAGGGGACCGCGTTCGGCTTGGATGAGGCTGCCTCCGTGGCCGCTGGCGCGGTTGCTGCTGGTGTGAAGCCGGGCAAGGACCTCGAGCGGACACTGCGTCTGACAGGTGACGCGGCGACTATCGCCGGTGTTGGCATGGGTGACATGGGTGCGATCTTCAACAAGGTCGCCTCATCGAACAAGATTCAAGGCGATGTGATCGCGCAGCTGAACGATGCGGGTATCCCCATTGTGCAGTTGCTCGGCAAAGAACTTGGCACTACTGCTGAGGAAACCCTGAACCTTGCCTCTGAGGGCAAGATCAATTTTGCGACCTTCCAGAAGGCTATGGAAAGTGGCCTCGGCGGGGCTGCGCTCAAGTCTGGCGACACCCTGCAGGGCGCCTTCAAGAACACCATCGCGTCTCTTGGACGAATCGGCGCAAGCCTGCTTTCCGGTGTTTACCCACGGATCCGCGAATTCTTTGCCGGCGCTATTGAGTGGCTGAAACCGCTTGAAGAGGGCGCGAAGGTTGCGGGCGCCGCGGTTGGCGTGTTCCTGGACAAGGCCATTTCCGGGGCGCAGGGTCTCTATGACCTGATCGTCAAGGGTGACTACACGGGCAAGCTTGCGGCCGCTTTCGGGTGGGAGGAAGATGCCCCACTCGTTGACTTCCTCTTCAAGGTCCGAGACGGCGCTATCGGCCTCTATGACCTCCTGGTCAAGGGCGATTACACGGGCATGCTCCGCCGCGCTTTCGGGTGGGAAGAGGATTCCCGGTTTGTGGACTTCCTTTTCACTGTGCGGGAAGCCGTGTTGAAGATCCCGGACGCTTTGAAGAAGCTCATCGACGGCGGCAGTGATGTGGCCAAGTTCCTCTGGGACATGCGCGTCCCTATCGGGATCATCTCTGGCCTGATCATCACAGCGCTCATCCCGCACTTTGTTGCGCTAGGTATTGAGGCTTTGAAGTCGGCCGCTCAGCAGAAGCTTGCTTGGATCATCGCGCAGGGCAGCGCTACGAAGGCTGCGTTTGTTCATTCGTGGTCTGTGGCGACGATGGTTGGTGGCTGGGTGCTCATGGGCGTTCAGGCCATGATTCAGGGTGCAAAGATCGCCGCTGGGTGGCTTCTTGCTATGGGGCCGGTTGGTTGGGTCATCGGCATCATTGCCGCTGTTGTGGCGGCTTTTGTGTGGGCTTACAACAATGTGGGCTGGTTCAAGGATGGCGTTGATGCGGCCATGCGCTGGATCGGCGAAGTTGTTACGAACGTTTTCAACTGGGTTCAGGACGTCATCCGTGGCGTTGTGGATTGGTTCACTGGCACGGCGCTCCCTGCGTGGGATGCGGCTATTCAGGCCATCGGCGGGTTCTTCAACTGGCTGTGGACGGGCGTTATCAAGCCTGCGTTTGATGGCATTGCTGCGGTCATCTCATGGGTGTTCAACTCGATCATCAAGCCTGTCTTTGATGGCATCAGTGCTGCGGTCAACGTGGTGGGTGCCATTTTCAACTGGCTGTACCTGAATGTGCTGAAGCCTGTGTTTGATTCGGCTGCTGTGATCATCGGCGGGTTCTACCTGTTCTTCCGCGGCATTTTCCAGGTCATCGCTTCGGTCATCGTGAACATTGTTATGCCGCTGTTCCAGGCCTTCTGGGACCAGATGGTGGCGGTGTTTACGGGCATCGGCACGACCGTTGCTGACTGGTGGAACGCTGCAGTAGCGATCTTCAACACGGCGGTGGCTTTCGTCCGGGACGTGCTCGCTGCAGCTTTCACTTGGCTTTACGACTACGTAATCAAGCCCGTGTTCGATTTGATTGGCACGGCGGCTACATGGCTGTGGAACAACGTTCTGAAGCCGACCTTCGATTCTTGGGTCTGGTTCTTCACGACTGTCATTCCGAACGCCCTCAACTGGCTGTATACGAACGCTATCAAGCCTGTGTTTGATGCGATCGGTTCGGCTGTGAACTGGGTTTGGCTAACTGTTCTTAAGCCGGTCTTTGACGCGTGGACGAACATCTTTATGGTGGTCATCCCGAATGCGTTGAACTGGCTGTACACGAACGGGATTAAGCCGGTCTTTGACAGCATCGGCACTGCCATTAAGACGGTTTGGGACACGGTCATCAAGCCGGTGTTCGATTTCCTCACTAAGGCGATCAACGAGGAAATCCCTAAGGCGTTCGAGACTGGTGTTGCAGCTGTCAAGAAGGCTTGGGACACGATCCAGGACATCGCTAAGGCTCCGGTGCGGTTCGTGGTCAATACGGTCATCAATGATGGTCTGATTGGTGCGTTCAACACTGTTGCTGGGAGTCTGCCCGGTATTGACAAGCTGCCTCGTGTTGCGTTGCCTGCCGGGTTCGCTGATGGCGGTTACACGGGTGACGGTGGTAAGTATCAGCCTGCGGGCATCGTGCACGCTGGTGAGTTCGTGTTCACGAAGGAGCAGACAGCTCGCGCTGGTGTGAGCAACCTTTACGCGATGGCTAAGGCTCTTGCTGGTTACGCGAAGGGTGGTCTTGTCCGGCCTATCGGTAGCGCCACCGTGTCTCAGCCTTTCCATGGTGGCCACAACGGTATCGACTTCGCAGCTCCAACTGGTTCTCCGGTTGTGGCCGCGGGCCCGGGCCGTGTGTCTTCTGCTGGCTGGTCATCGTATGGCGGCGGTAACGAGATCCACATCGATCACCCGAACGGGTTGCAGACCTGGTACGCGCACCTTTCATCGTTCGCGGTGAAGATGGGCCAGATGGTCACGGCCGGTTCGAAGATCGGTGAGGTTGGTTCGACCGGCAATTCCACTGGCCCGCACTTGCACTACATGGTGCTGAACGGTGGTTGGCCGAACTATACGAACCCTGCCGAGTATCTGAATGGTGGCGGTGAGTCTGGATCTGGTGGCGGGTGGACTTTCGACCCGATCGCTCCGATCATCGACGGACTTGTTTCCCTGTTCAAGCTGACCTTCCCTGCTGGCGGCATGATGGCTGACCTTGCTATCGGCATCGGCAAGAAGGCCATGACTAGCGCGTCGGACTTCCTGACTGGAAGGGCTGGGAAGAGGCCTGAGGGTGGCAGGGACAGCATGGGCTCGACTGGGCTGCCTTACCTGCATGACAACGGCGGGGTCTTGAATCCTGGCCTGTCGCAGATCATGAACGCCACCCGCAAGCCGGAATACATCCTGAATGACAAGCAGTGGGATACGGCATACCGGGCGATGCAGCAGGCTCAGGGGCCGGGCGGGTTCAACAACTACGGCACGATCCATGTCCGTGATGAGCACGAGTTGGCCCGAATTTACCAAACGGAGCAGCGTGATGCGCTTGCTCTCTTCCCGGCCTAAGTAAGGAGTCTCATGGGTATCAGTTATGCGATTCCTTACCGGCCGCCGGCGCCTGCTGCGAGTCCTTGGACGCGGTTGCGGATGACGTGGACGGCTAAGGGTGTGACGTGGCCGTTGACTAGCCCGGCATCGGGAATGTTCCTGATGCCGGGCGTCCGGGGAATGGGCACTGTCTCTACGGAGCGGCATTCGACGTCGTCACCGGCGGTTGCTGGGTCCCGACATGAGGGCACTTCAGTGCTTGACCGTGAGGTGTTCTGGCCGATCCACATCTTCTCGGACAAGCGCCTGGATGATGAGGCTGGTTCTCTGGCGTGGATGGAACGTGACCGTGCATTTTGGCGGGGCATGGACCCGGACGATACGGGCGTTTGGGAGATCACTCTCCCGGATAGTACGAAGCGGCGCTTGCTGCTGCGGTTCCGTGACGATGGGGACCACACGTTCACGTATGACCCGATGAAGCACGGCTGGCAGTCGTATGGGCTGAAGTTCGTGGCGGAGCGCCCGTACTGGGAGGGTGACCCGGTTGTTAGGTCTTGGAAGAACGGCGAGTATCAGCCGTTCTTTGAGCCGACCGGGCCGCACCTGTTCAATATCGGGTCTGGCGCTGAGATTTCTGAGGCGACCATCGACAACCTGGGCGACGTTGAATCGTACGCTCGCTGGTTCATTGACGGGGAAACCACTGAGGCGGCCGTTGGTATCGGTGACTTGGTGGTTGAGGTGCCGTTTGATGTGCCGCTGGGCAAGTGCCTGCTGATTCATTCGGACCCGGATCTTATCGGGGCGACGATGTACGACATTGTTCCGGGTGCTGAGGGTATGAAGCCGTCTGAGCGGGTGATTGGCGTTGACATGGTGAACCCGGTTGATCGTTCGGCGGATTTGGGTGAGGCGGATTTCGCGCCGATCCCTGCCGGGGCCCGCGTGCCGTTGTCGTTGTCTCTTGCTGGTACTGGCGCTGTTGAGGCGTTGCTGCCCTCGCTGTATCGGAGGGCGTGGTGAACGCGTTCCGGATCGGCGTGTACGACAAGGATCGTTTGTTCCGGTGCCAGATCGGTAACCCGTCCACGTTGACGGCGATTGTCAGGCACAACCTGATGGGGACACTGAGCATGACAGTCCCGTTGTCGCACCCGAAGCTGGGCGAGCTCATGGCTGACGGTGCCCGGTTGAAGGTGACGTTCAAGAATGAGCACCTGATCTCGGGGCCGATCACTGCTGAGGAAGGCGAGTCGAACGGTGTGGACGGGCGGGTGACGTTCACAGTCGAGGACGATTTCCGGGTGTTGCGGGACATCCTTGGCTGGCCTGTTCCTGGCTCGCCTGTTTCGAATCAGACGGCCGCGGAGTATCGGACTTACACGGGGAACGCTGAGTCGATCATCAAGACAGCGGTGACTGAGAACGGCGTAAACCGTCTCGCTGTTCCTGGCCTGACGGTGGCGACGAACGGTAACCGTGGCGCCGTGGTGCCGGGTGGGGTGCCTCTGAGGATGCACCCGCTCATGGACCAGATGTTCCCGGCGCTTGAGGTGGCCGGCATTGGTGTGCAGGTTCGGCAGGTTGGTGGTGGGCCTAGTGTCCCCGGCAGCCTTGTTCTGGACGTGTACGAGCCGAAGCTCTTCCCTCGAAAGCTGTCCGTGAAGGGCCGCACCTTGAAGAAGGTGAACTGGACCCGTACCCGCCCGACGAGCTCACGAGTGGTTGTGGCGGGGCAGGGTGAGGGCACGGCACGGAAGTTCCGGCAACTCGTCGACACGGCACGGGAAGACCAGTACGGGATGCGTGGTGAGACGTTCCGGGATGCGCGGGATGACAACACTGATTCGGTGTTGGATGCGCGTGGCCGGGAAACCCTGGATGAGAACGGGCCCAAGAACGGCCTCTCTCTCGATCTTGCTGGCACGGGCATCTTCCAGTACGGCGGGGCGAACGGTTTCCATGTTGGCGACCGCGTACCCGTGGACATCGGTAACGGGCTGGTCATCACGGAAACAATCCGTGAGGTCAAGCTCACGTGGAAGTCCAAGGATTACGCCCAGATTGAACCCTCCATCGGAGAAATCACTAACCAGCCTGCGCGCATCGTTGCGCAGCGACTTGCGGCCGTTTCTAAGCGGTTGCGGAACCAGGAGCGTCTCTGATGCCAGTGGAATTCACATCCCGCGGCTACGACACCACCGCGGCGAAACCATACGGAGAGGGCGCATGGTCCGTCGCCCACTCGAACGCCCCAATTGGTTCGGCCCGCTACGGCGTGTACAAGGCCGATCATTGGAAGGTCAGCATCGTTGCCGGCGCCACCCGTACCGTATCCATTGCCCCGGGCGTTGGCCATGGTTGTGGCGTCACGGACGAGACTTTCGAGAACGAGACCCTGCAGTTCCCGCCGTCCGAGTCAGGCACGCGCTGGGACACTGTTGCTGTTCGCCGCGATTGGAACCCCACAGCTGGTGAGTCGAAGTTCGTCATCATCCCGGGTGGTTCCACGAAGGCTGTGTCCGGGGCGCGGCTGTCCGGGCCTGGCAACATTGATGACCAGCCGATTGCGCTGGTACCGATCATTGAGAACCAGACAAACCCCGGAGCAATAGTGGACATCCGTTGCTGGGCCGCTAACGGTGGGGTCTTCGCGAAGGATGTGCTGGCATGCCAGTACCTCGCCCAGCTCGGGGCTATGGTGACCGTCGGGTCTGACCAGTGGCAGTACGTCATCCTTGACAACGACCTGATGGATTGGGTGAAAGTTGGCGGCGTGATGCGCGGGCCTTCCCCGATCACGCTCACGAGTGAATACCGGAATATCGGGACGCATCTCGGAGAGAACATTAAGGAGGCCGCGGTTTCCTGTATCGGGAACCGCGCATCTTCCGAGGGTGGAATCGCTAACAACGTCGCTATCACCTACAAGGCTAAGACGGCGTACATCATCGGCAGGTTTGACCCGTCCTTCGCGCCGAAGGTACGGAGCGATCCTTTCCCGCAAACCATCGTGGGTCTGTACCAGTGCCGGATGTGGGTGACCCCGGCTGGCGAGATCCGGGTTAGTTTCGCCGTGCCCGTTCCTGAGCAGGCCATCGGCGACATGGTCTTCCCACTGTCCGGGCTGGGGTGGAACTTATGATCGCGCACCCCATCCCTGACGTGATGGCCGGATAGGAGGGGCTGACGTGTGGATGCAGCGATGCTCACAGCCATTGGAACGATCCTCCTTGGCGTCGGCGGCGGGGCTTGGAAGCTCATCGACCGGGCTGACAAAAAGCGCGAACGGCGGGAGGTGGCCGTGGAAGAACTCCTGAAATCCCGAATCGCTGAGTTGGTCAAGAAGCTTAAGGGCCTTGAGCGGTACAACTCCCGCATCAAGGCCGCGGCTGGTAAGTGGCGGGAGCAGTTGATTGCGCAAGGTATCAAGCCAGAGCCCGCGGAGTGGCCGGAGGACAACGATGATGACACCGAGTGATCCGGAGCTTGAAGAGGCTGAGGCGAAGGTGGCGAGGTCCCGGCAGTCGGATAAGCGCGTCAAGAAGCTACTCACTGCTGTGTCGTTGCTGCTTCTCCTTGTGGGTGTCCTTGCTGCGTGGCTGGCTTTTGATAATCACCGGCTCGCCATTGTGAATGCCCAGTACGGGAATGAGCAGCGGGCCGAGAAGCAGAACTTGGCGCAGGCCGCCACTGACACGCTCTGCCAATCCAATGACCAGACGGTGGCCGCTTCGGAGACCTGCCGGAGCTTGGAGGAAGCCGCCACGGAGCCTAGCGAGGGCCCCCAAGGTGTGCAGGGCCTTCAAGGTGTCTCCGGCCCTCGCGGCGAGCCTGGCACGGATGGCGTTGATGGCGCTGTGGGACCTGTAGGTCCGCAGGGCGTCCAGGGTGTACAGGGTGAACCTGGCCCTAAGGGTGACACTGGACCCGCGGGCCTGAATGGTGAGAGTGGCGCTGATGGTCTCAACGGTTCAGACTCCACCGTGCCAGGCCCGGCCGGACCTCCCGGCCCGCAGGGAGAACAAGGGCTTACTGGCCCGGCTGGTCCCATGGGTCCAGTGGGGCCGGCGGGCGCGAATGGCACGAACGGAACCAACGGCGTGGACGGCAAGGACGGGACTTCCCCGACATCGTTCACGTTCACTGACCCGCAAACGGGCACGACGTACACGTGCACACCGAATCCTCCGGGGTCCTCCACCTACACATGCGCTGCTGCGCAACCCACTCCCATCGGAGGCACGCCATGAGCCTAGTCCTTTACGCGCCGAGTCGGGGCCCGATCACCCAGTGGTACGGGAACACCCAGCCTGATGGGATGCCGCACGCTGGCCAGGATTACGGCTACACGGATGGCCGGAACGTCTACCCCGAGGTCTACGCGGCCGCTGATGGTGAGGTGTTGTTCGCGGGTGACAGCCGTGACCTTGGGTGGCCGAACCAGTGGTACCTGAACCCGGACTTTGACCGTTCAGACAACGTTGACCAGTCCGCCGGCAACGTGATCATCCTTGGTCACAAAGCGGGCGGGGCGTCATTCATCGCTGATACGGGCTACGGGCACCTCGAGCGGTTGCTTGTCCGCAAGGGTGACTGGGTCAACGCTGGCGAGCAGATCGCAGTCAAGGGGAATACGGGCTACAGCTTCGGGAAGCACTTGCATTTCTTCCTGATGTTCCGGCCGTACAACTACAACACCAACACATACGGCTGCAGCAACCCGAACCCGTACATCACGGCGGGTGGCATGTCCATCGGACCTGCTGGTGAGGTAACTAAGCCAGCGGCCCCTCCCGCCCCGGTCTATACGCCCGATCAGCAGTTCCTTCTTAGTCTCGGACTCTCTCTCCCGTAAGGAGCCATCATGGCTGAACGACCATCACAGAAAATGACCAACCAGCAGAAGATCGACTTCCTTGTTGACTCGATCCTCGGGGGTGGCGACTCCATGGACGGCGGGAACTCCCTCCAGTTCCAGATCAAGCACGCCCCTATCGACGCGCTCAAGGCGCTGACGATGGACTGGGGCAAGTACAAAACCTCTGTCATTGACCAACTTGTCTTCACGGCCCAGGCGATGGACCGGGTTGAGGCGCGGCAGGTTGCGCAGAAGTCCGTTCTGGATCAGATCGCGGCGGCCGCAAGTAAGGGCGTGCCGGTGGTCATTGACTATGACGAGATTGAGAAGCGCATCGCGGCGAACATGCCGACGTATGTTCCTCAGGTCAAGGAGGGTGACAACTGATGGCTGAGCATCGTGCTCTTTCGACTCAGGAGCGTAATCCGCGGTCTGCTGTTTTGCGGACGGTGTTGGTTGCGGCCATCGCACTCTTCCCGCTGCTGAATGTGGCGCTGAAGATCGTGGTGGAGGAACTGGAACCTTACCGGGTGCATTTGCCTGAGTGGTTGTTCGCGGCCCTCAATATCTCGATCACGGTTGTTGTGGTGCTGATCGGTATTTTCACCCGCGTCATGGCTATCCCGGGCGTGAATGAGTGGCTGCGGAAGTACGTGCCATTGTTCGCGCCGGAAGACCGCACGGACGCACCGGACCACCGCGCATAGCCCACCACCCATTTTTTCGGGGCGGACCTACACATGGTCCGCCCCATCGTATTTAAAGGAGCCCCACTGTGGCTGATTACCCGATTGGGATGGAACTGGTTGTTGACCCGGACAACCCGATGAATGTTGTGGTGAACGGTTCGGTGGGGATCTACGCGCCGGAAGACGTGAACGGCACAACGTTGCTGGCTTTGAAGGACGCGAACGGTTTCCCCCTCGCAAACCCTTTGACATCCAACGCTTACGGGTTCCTCCCACCCTTCGTGCCACCCATCCCGCAAGTCCGGTGGATCTCCGGCGAGTTCACTGGTTTCTACCACTCGTACATCGGCCTCCGAAACGAAGCAGTAGAAGCCAAGAACGCAGCCCAAGACGCACAAGCCGAGGCTGCCACTGCCGGTGCCAACGCTGCTGAGGTAGCCCAGGAGGCTTTGGCTGGTGCTGTGGGTAACGCACAGACGGCCCAAACAGCGGCCACCAACGCAGCCAACGCAGCAGCAGCCGCACAAGCCGCAGCAGAAGCAGCCGCCGAAGCCGCTGCAGGGGCATCCGGCGGTGCGGCCATCTGCGAAGACACAGCAAACCCCGGCTTCTACTTTGTTGCCACGGGCGGGCAACTCACCCCCGACCCATCCAACCCCGGATTCTTCACCGTGACAGGAGCATGACCCAATGACTCAAAGAATCGTCTCTGTCGGGGATGACTTCGCGCTGCCAGCTGGCACGAAAGTACTCGACACCCACCTCCCCGCACGCCTCGGAACAACGACACTTAATGCCGCGTTCGCTCCTGCCCGGCGCTCTGTTTACGGCCCGCGCTGGGTCTTTGACGGTGACTCGATCACTGTAAATGGCATCGCCGCCGCTGACGGCAACCAAGATCGCTCTCGTTCCTGGACTTCTGAGATGGCGCGTCTTTCGATGGGCCGGATTAACTACGTCCACAACGCAGCAGTTAGCGGCAATAGGATTGACCAGCAGCTTGCCCGATTTGATGCCCACGTGGCTCCGCAGGACCCTGACGTAGTTGTCCTGTCAGTCGGGGCAAACGACATCCGGCAAGCGCGGACAATGGCGCAGTGGAAAGCTGACCTGATCGCCTACTTCGAGAAGTGCAAGGCCATTGGCGCTGACCTCATCGTGGGCGCTATCTGGCCATCATCCGACGAGGGTGGGGTGCACGCACCAGTAGCCCGGACGTGGAATACCGAGCTCTATGATTGGGCGGCCGCAAACAACGTTCAAGTATTGCCGTGGGATACCCTTGCTGACCCCAGCACTGGGGGTTGGCCCGCAGGGTGGTCAACCGACAACCTGCACCCCAGCTTCGGGACAGATGCTTACGCCGCAATTGGCAAGCTGGGGTGGCAGTCCGTAGAGCCCAAAGCAGGCCCTCCGATGATTCGCAGGGCAGTGTCAAACGGAGCAGACGCTCTGACTAACGGATTCTTCACAACGCTTACCGCACCACTGGCCCCGCCGAACTTGACGGCAGGCGCGACAGACACCACGTCTGGAACGCTTCCCGCGGGAACGTACTCGTATAAGTACACGGCCCGCACGTTTTGGGGCGAGTCCCTGCCATCTGCTGAACGCGTAGTGACGCTATCGGGCGTCGGTAAGATCACCATCACTAACGGGACTGTAGCGGGATCTCGTGGTTACCGCATCTACCGAAAGGGACCCAACGACTCCAACTGGAAGTACCTGACGTACCTCAACAGTTCGATCACAACAACATTTGTTGATGATGGCACCTTAGTGCCAGGGTCTGACATGTCAGGCGTCGATACTTCGCCGTATCCGGTGGGGCTGGTGTCCGGATCCACCACTCCGCATCAGCTTGGTTCCCCGGTGACGACAGAGCCAGGAACTCGCGGGAACGTGCTGGAGGTCAGGGCTCTTGAGGGGACCACGGCGTTTCCGAACGATCACTTCGCGGTCCCTGTAGTTGCTGGCGAAACATGGGTGATATCCGCCAAGGTGAGCACAACCGGAACCGCTGAGGCTGTGTTTGGCGTGAGGTTCCGAAACGGAGCCAACGCGAACATCGGGCAGGTCTATGTTGCGAGGGACCGGATGGCTGGCGGTGGGGGCCTCTCCCACCTAACCTTTGTTGTTCCGCCTAACGCGGTGACTGCACGCGTTAGCTTCGAACAGGCCGATGGGACATCGACGGGATCTGCAAGGTTTGCTGAGGTTCAGTTCCAGAAGAAGGTCAGTTAAGCGCTGCCCTTAGATGGGGTCCGATGAGCTTCGCCATGTAGGCATGTCCAGCATCCGTGGGGTGCACTTGGTCCGATCCGATGAGGGCTGCGTTCTCACCAAAGAACCAGCCCTCATTGACCGGGTCAACGAACGTCGCCCCGGCGTCTAGGGCCGCTGTGCGGACCGCATCACGGAGTGCTGTGATGTTCTCCGGGACGTTTTCGTTGACCCACATGGGGCCGACAACGAGTATCTTCGCGTTCGGTGCCGTCTTCTTCACCAAGTTGTAAGTGTCTGTGGCCGCTACTCGAACTGTCTCGGCTGGTGCACGCATGTCGTTCCGGCTGCCGACGATGACAACTAAGTCCGTTTTCGGCCCCATGATCTGCGGGACTACCTGCGAGAACATGAGCTTCGCCGTTCCTGGAGTTGCGTAACCAGCTGCACCAAGGCCGCGCACCACAAGGTTCATTTGCTTGCCCTCGGCGTGGAGATCAGCGCGTGCGACTTTCGTCCAGTTCTTGGCATTCATCCCACCAAAGGAAGTGCCCGCCGTGTAAGAGTCACCAATGACTGCGACAATGGGCAGTTCAGGCGCGGGAGGCGGCGGCGTGTAGCTGACTGCGGACGCGGGAGGATCGGGGCGCATGAAGGTGGCAATGCTGACTACGGCGATTACTGCTGCTGCGAGTAGACCCAGCCCGATGTACTTCCAAGGCATCCCACGACGTGCCCGCGTACGGCTCTGGCCCATTACTTCCCCCATCAAAATTCTGTGCAAGTCAACAGCTCATTGTACGTGCCCCATCCTCATCTGAGGGTGGGGCTCATTTCGTCGTTTAACTGTCGGTTCGGATGACGATGGCTTTGCAGTCTTCGGGGATGAGTGCCCGGGCCGCAGCATAAGCTTCCGCGTAATCGGCCCCAGATGCCTGCACTGTGCCTTGTTCGCCGGCCTCGTTCTCAATGGTCAAGATAACTTCCACCCCACCATCTTGGCATGATGGAACCTATGCCGATCCTCCCACCCACCACATTCGAGCTTGATGGCAGCACATACGAGTTCGTGGAGGTTCAACGTGTAGGCCCTGTGGAGGACGTCCGATCCTGGCCACTAGACGAACGCCCCAAAGTCCACGCCCGGATACCACTCAAAACCGGCGGCCACATCCACGTCTACGCCCACGCAACCCACTGGAACAAAACCCAAATCAGCGTCCAATGGTACGACGACGACAAAATCAGCCTCACCACCTGGCTACCCCGCGAACACGTCCGACCAGTCACCAACTCCGAATGGGACATAGACGAATACAACCGCTGCCCAGAATGGTTACGTGGCGTCAGATGGGGGAAGAGAATGCCCGGGATGCTGCCAGAGTGACTTATCCTAGCGCGTCAGCAGCGGCGGCGTCCGATGCCTTGGATAGCCTCGCGTAGACGCGCAGTGTGGTCTGTGGGTCTTCGTGCCCTAGTCGGGCTTGTACGACGTGCACGGGCACGTTGGCGTCCAGGAGGTGGGTGGTGTGCGCGTGCCGGATCTCGTGAATCCATGGCTTTCGGTCCAGGCTGCCGTCTGCCAGCAGCTCGACCATGAGTGGCTGCCAAACTTCTTTGTGGAAGCGCGAGTTGCGGATGTACTGGCCATCTGGTTGCTGGAACACGAACTCATCGAGGCCAAGCGGCTTCATGTGCTCGATTAGGTCCTCAGTGAGCGTGGCGTTACAGGTGACGGTGCGCTTGGCCTTCTTGGTCTTGGGCGGGCCGATCTCTTCGCCCTTGCCAACAGACTTCCATGCGCGCTCCACGCGAACAGCTGCGCGTCCTTGACGGACGCTGATGTCACGTTTACGGAGTGCTGTGGCTTCGGAGTACCGCAGCCCAGTGCCAGCAAGGAACCGGATGAATAGCGAGTAGTGCGGGTTGATGCGTTTAGCCAGCATCACAAGATCCTCTGGGGACAGGTAGACAGCTTCCCGCGCCTCGTTGAGATCCGCCTCAGCCACCCCCTTGGCCGGGTTTCGCTGCATCACCTCTTGGTCCATGGCTGTCACGAACGCTGCAGACAGTAGCGCGTGGACGTTTTGCTTGGACTTCCGTGAGAGCGACTCCCCCACTTTCTGGTTTGCGCCCTGCAGTACCTTCAACTGGTCCAGCCAGTCGATGACCGCAGCCTTGGTGACCTTGTCCACGGGCGTCTTTCCGAGGTCGCTGGGATCGATGTGGCCGGCGGCCATGCGCCGGTACTTCGCGATGGTGCCAGGCTGCGGCTTCCGGAGTAAATCGAGGTGCCGCTGGACCACCTCGGAAACCAGCGGCGCGGTGGAGTCCTTTCGAACCTTTGCCTTTGCTGCCAGCTTGAAGCTGTTGCCGTTGGCGTCGAGGAAGTCTTTGAGTTCCTGCGCCTTGTCTTTGTCATCGAAGGTTCGGGACTTCAAACCTTGTTCCGGGTCCCGCCAGTTGACAGTGTACGACGTGCCCTTCTTGAGTTCACGAGTGCGGATGCTAGCCACCGTAGATGGCCCGTCGTTTGTGCTCATCGGCCTCAACCATGACAGCGTGCATCTCATCCAGGCGGGACTGCAGATCCTCACGGGAGATCGGTTTGCCCTCCCACATATAGACATGCGTCATCGCGTAAGGGTTGGTCCGGGTGATTGGGTGCCGCGAGTCCCTCTCCTGCTTCATGTGTTCGTGAGCACAGGCCGTGAAGCCGTTATCCCAAGCTTCCACTAGGGCCGGCAGCGCGGCTGGGCGGCTCTGCGATGACGTCAACAGTTCCACATTGGCTCGTGCTGTTTGGAGCGCGCCAAGAAGCGGTCCGATGAGGTAGGTGGCGGCAGCTTCAACTGCCATCGTGGCCACCTTGTTCCCCTTGGTGGATTCCACGAGCTTCGCAACTTGCGTGGTGATGGCCTCTTCAGTGACACCGCTCGTCACGTCCGCGGCTGCTTCAAGTGCAGCCTTAGCGTCACGCAGGAACAGCCCGCGGACGTCTTCGGTCTCATTATCCCAATCAACGCCGAAGTGGCGCATGTAAATAGCTTTAGCGGCGGCGTCGATTGTCGCCTCTGAGATGGTCACAACCGAGTCCATCTCCTTCTCGATGGACTCCTTGACGTTCCGAGCGAAGTCCTTCCTTCCCTCTCGCGCATGTTGTTCATCGGCTGCTGTCCACTCCCCCGCCCGTTCGATCTCTTCCGTTCTGTCCTCTTGCTCAGCCAACTCGATCCCCTATCTATGCCGTTTCTCGCCAACAAAATTGGGGTTCTGGCCAACAGCCAAAAAGAAAACCCCGGAACCACAAGGGTTCCGGGGTCTACTGTAGTGGAGATGGGGGGAATTGAACCCCCGTCCGATGTCGTTTTGTCAGGGCTTCTCCGGGCGCAGTTCGCGTCGGATTTTCTCGGCCCCAGCCATCCTGCGAACAGGTGGCTGATCCGGGCCCAGTCATCTAAGAGTCCCGTTTACCTCAATGACGAAGGCAAACAGCAGTGGCTATCTAAATGACGCCAGGAACCGGGGCGATAGCAACCCCGGGCTGACGGACTGTCTTACTGCTTAGGCAGCGAGAGCGAAGTCAGTGCGCTTAGATTCGGCACTTATTGGTTTGCAGACAGCGTTTACGAGATAATTCTGCATCCTCGGCCCGCTTCACCTGTCGCGACTAACATCGTCGAAACCGATCATCCCCGTATTTTGTTACCAAACCCGGCAAGAGTCTTTGAACTCCCGTCGGACTACCCATCATAACGCATCCATCCGGCGAATCATTCCCCGGAGACACGCTGCCTAGCGTCGGTTGCGTTCCCGCAACTCACGCAGCGACTCACGCTTGTCCTGCTGCTCACGGAGCGTCTGGCGTTTGTCGTAATCCTTCTTGCCTCGGGCGATAGCAATTTCCACCTTGGCCCGGCCGTCCAGAAAGTAGAGCTGAAGCGGCACAACGGTGAAGCCGGACTCGCGAATTTTCTGCGAAATCTTGTCCAGTTCATCGCGGTGCAGCAGGAGCTTACGACGGCGGCGTGCAGCATGGTTTGTCCAGCTCCCCTGGTGATACTCAGGGATGTGGATGCCCTCCATCCACAGTTCGTCGTTGTAGAAGGTGCAGAAGCCATCAACCATGGAGGCATGACCTTCACGGAGGGACTTCACCTCTGTTCCCATGAGGGCAATGCCTGCCTCATAGGTGTCCAGGACATGGTAGTTATGCCGGGCCTTCCGATTGGTGGCCACTACCTTACGGCCACTTTCCTTGGGCACGGTAGAACTCCTTGTTTAGATGCGGATTTCAACTAGTGTACGCCAGCGCGGCCTAGCCTCTGCGCGCTAACGGCACGCTAGAGGAGAGTCATGGGGTCCACTGCGGCACTGTTGAGCCAGGTTTCGAAGTGCGCGTGGCAACCTGTCGAGTTACCCGTGCTGCCCGAGTATGCGATGAGTTGCCCCGCCGATACTTGCTGGCCGTTTGCTACGACAATGCTGCTGTTGTGGTAATAGATGGTGGTCAGCGAGTTGCCTTGCACCACACCATGGGACAGTTTTACCCGCCATCCGCCGCCGTCGGCCGAGTTCCAGCCCGAGTTGAAGACCTCGCCCGCCGCCGCTGCGTAGACGGGCGTGCCACATGCCGCACCGAAGTCGATTCCGGTGTGCATGTAACCACCGGTGCCATAGAAATCAATGGTGCCTGGTGGCGTTGCACGCCAGCCAAATCCGGAGGTGATGGGGACAGCACTTGCGAAGGGGTGCCGAAGGCCGAACGCCGACGGCGAACCAGCCGGCGGAGGAGAATACGGCGGTTCCGGAGGTGCAGGCCTACCTTGCGCTGCTGCTGCAGCAGCAGCCGCGGCCGCAGCCTCTTCGGCAATCCGGCGCTGTTCCGCTTCCCATGCTTCCCTCAGCTTCCGGTCACGCTCCACGATCTCGGCGGCCACCGTATTTTGTTCGGCCTTCACCCGGGCAAGATTGGCTTCGATGCCCGGCTTGGCGGCCTGCAGTTGTCCGTTGAGGCGGGTGGTGTCTTCAATGAGCTTGTCGACTTCGGCTTTCTTGCTCGCCGCCTCGTCCCTCGCCGACTTTTCCCGGTCAAGTGCGGCGTCCGCCTTGGCCTTCAGGTCCTGGATTTCTTCCTCGACAGCAACAAGCCTCGCTTGGGAGTTCACGTTGGTGGCGTTCTGCTGGGTGAGTTTGGTCATCGCCGCGTTTTGGCTGCGCATGGCCTGGTCAGCCAAATCCATGGACTCGGTCAAGCTTCCGGATTCACTGGAGCCGAACAAAAGTGCAATGTTAGTGGGAACTCCACCGGACTTGTAGGCCTGCGAGGCGATCTGTCCGATCAGCTTCTTGGTGTCCGTGATCTTCTGCTTATCGCTCTCCAGCTGCTCTGTAATCTTGGCCTTGTTCTGCTGGGCAAGCTCAACCCTGGCAGCAAGTGCCTCGACTTCTTTGACCGCACTCGCCACCCGACCCTGCGCCTCAAGCAGAGCCTGCTGTGCGCCAGGAAGCCGCCCCTGGTAGATCACCAGGTCACCGGCAGCCTTTGCGATGTTCGAGTCAACAAACTCGAGCGAAGCCTGGACCCGGGCCGCTTCTGCTTCCAGCGCAGCCTGCTGGTCCTCAAGGCTGTCTGCCTGGGCTGCTGGAGCGCCTGAAAGGAGACTGACAGCCAGGCCAACAGCAAGAACCGCCCCCAGAAACCGAGCATGGCCCGACGCAAGGCGCCTGCGCAGGGGGTTCGGGTCCAACGTGGTCATCAGGATTCCTTTTCGCTTGTCAGCATGGCCGTTGTTTCTGTCAGGGCGTTCACGGTTAGACCTTCAGGTAACGCCGGAGAGTCAGGAGGGAAGAGATGCCGGCAAGACCGGCGCCAAGGGCAATCAACACCGGCGCGATCACCAGGACCTGCGTGGAGGAGATGAACGGGGTGTTGAGGAACTGCCTCGACAAGTCGCCGTTGAGCCAGAAGTGGGCCATAAGCCAGAGCGTGACGGAGGCCAGCAGCGCTCCCACAACGGCAGCTATGACACCTTCCAGGATGAAGGGCAGTTGAATCACCGTCTTTGACGCACCCACCAGCCGCATGATTCCTGTCTCCCGGCGTCGACTGAAGGCCGACAGCCGGATGGTGGTGGTGATCAGGAGGACCGCACAGAAAATCATCACGGCTGCCACGCCAATGGCCGCAACCGATGCCCCGTTCATCCAGGAAAAAATGCGCTCGAGCACCTGCCGTTGGTCACTCACCGTTTCAACACCCGGTTGCGAGGAAAACGTCTCACTGATGATTTCGTATTTTTCGGGGTTCTTCATGTTGATCCGGAACGAGGCCGGCAACTGGTCCTCGGATACGGAATCCACGATCGGCGAGTTGGAGAACTGTTCCTTGAAGTGCGTGTACGCCTCGGCTTGGGACTCGAACTGGAAGTCGTTGATGTACGGCTTGATTGCCGGGGATTCGAGCATTGCCTGGAGGTTGTCCTGCTGTTCCTTGGTGGCCGACCCCGAAGCGCAACCGACCGCCGTCGAACCATCATTACAGAGGAAGACTGCTACCTGGACTTTGTCGTACCAGTAGCCCTTCATCTGATTGATCTGCATCTGCAGCATTCCCGCCGCACCCACGAACGTCAGGGAAACAAAAGTCACCAAGACCACGGAAATCACCATGGAGAGGTTCCGACGCAGGCCACCACCGATTTCCCCGAGGATAAACAAAAGCCTCACAGCTGTGCCCCCTGCGCACGGTTGAGCTCTTCCCCGCTGGCGTCCCGCAACCGGCGCGATTCCCCAACCACGGGAATCATCGAGGTGTACAGCGCCTTGGCTTCGTCGCGAATGACCTTGCCATTCTTGAGTTCCACCACGCGGCGGCGCATTTCATTGACGATGTCGTCGTCGTGGGTTGCCATCACTACCGTGGTGCCGTTCTGATTGATCTTGTCCAGGACTCCCATGATTCCCATCGACGTGATGGGGTCAAGGTTTCCGGTCGGTTCGTCCGCCAGCAAAATGCCGGGGCGGTTTACGACGGCGCGGGCGATCGCCACGCGCTGCTGCTCACCACCGGAAAGCTCATGAGGCATGCGACGTTCCTTGCCCTCAAGACCAACCGTCTTCAGGACCTCAGGTACTGTCTCCCTGATAATCGAGCGGCTTTTGCCGATCACCTGCATCGCGAATGCTACGTTGGCGAAGACGTTCTTCTGAGGGAGCAGCCGGAAGTCCTGGAAGACAACGCCGATTCCGCGCCGGAGCTTCGGGACGCGCCAACTCGAAATGTTGGCAACATTCTGGCCAGCGACATAGACGGATCCGGACGAGGCTTTGTCCTCTTTCAGGATCAACCGCAGGAACGTGGACTTGCCTGATCCAGAAGCGCCCACCAAGAAGGTGAATTCGCCGCGGTTGATCTCAAGGCTCACAGAATCGAGCGCCGGTCGGGCATTCTGCTCGTAGACCTTGGTGACATTCTCAAATCTGATCATGGCCCTTTAGAACCCCGCCGGACATGACATAGTCGCCCAGTCCAACAGCCGGAGCACGGGCTTTCGATGGGGGAAGTGAGAGCACCGGCCACTCGACTATACGCACGGTTCAGCCGCTATTCCGCGGCTTTCAAGGGCGTGTCGCGGAATCCAAAGCCTTGGGTGACCCGGGCCGCCTTATCCGGTTCCTAGTTGGCCGCTGCATTTCGGTTGCCGGTACGCCAGCGGATTCCGGCGTCGATGAAATCATCTATATCTCCATCAAGCACCGCCGAGGTGTTGCCCACCTCGTGTTCCGTCCGCAGGTCCTTGACCATCTGGTAGGGATTGAGGACGTAGGAACGCATCTGGTCGCCCCAGGACGCTTTGACGTCTCCGGCTAACGCTTTCTTTTCCGCGTCCTGCTGTTCCTTCTTAACCAGCAGCAATCGGGACTGGAGCACCCGCATGGCGGCCGCCCGGTTCTGTAGCTGCGATTTCTCATTCTGCATGGAGACCACAATGCCCGTGGGGATGTGAGTCAGCCTCACTGCGGAGTCAGTAGTATTGACCGACTGGCCGCCCGGGCCCGAGGACCGGAAGACGTCCACGCGGATTTCGTTGTCCGGGATCTCGATGGAGTCTGTTTGCTCGATCAACGGGATGACTTCTACCGCTGCGAAGGATGTCTGACGGCGCCCTTGATTATCAAAAGGACTGATGCGGACCAACCTGTGGGTTCCGGCTTCAACACTTAACGTGCCAAAGGCGTATGGTGCCTTGACTTCGAAGGTGGCGGATTTCAGGCCGGCTTCTTCGGCATAGGACGTGTCCATCACAGTGGTCGGGTAGCCGTGGCGTTCTGCCCAACGCAGGTACATCCTCATGAGCATCTCTGCGAAGTCGGCAGCATCAACGCCGCCGGCTCCTGCCCTGATGGTCACTACAGCTTCGCGTTCGTCATACTCGCCTGACAAAAGGGTTGTAATCTCGAGTTCCGCCAGCGCCTTGCGGATGGAGGAAAGTTCTTTGGCCGCTTCCGCCATCGAATCCTCATCGCCCTCGTCCTGGCCCAGTTCCACCAGGACTTCGAGGTCGTCAATCCGGGATGCGAGTCTGGACAGGCGCTCAACTTCGGACTGCCGGTGCGACAACCGGGAGGTGATCACCTGAGCAGAAGCGGGATCATCCCAAAGGTCCGGAGCCCCTGCCTGCTCGCTCAGCTCAGCGATCTCAGCCTTGAGGGCATCAATATCGGTGACGTTCTCGATTGAGCTGTACGTTGCTCGAAGTGCGCGGATTTCCGCGGGAAAATCAATTTCAGCCATGATCTTCCCAGCGTACGCTATCCGTTGGCCTCCCTCATGGCGTCCTCGCCCTGCCCGTGGAAGATGCACTTACTGGGTCAGCCGGGAACGGGCCGTTGACCTCGCCTCAATGAGAATCCCTTCGGGGAGTAGAAAGCTGACCATCGGCGGATGCGCCACGGCAGTGAGGACTACCACCGCGGTACCCCCCGGCTCGCTACCCGTCCCCGCTGCCACAGCCAGCTGGTCATGGCGGGAAAAAGCGTTGCTGGCGTCGAGGTAGGAGCCGGTTGCGGCCAGCACTCTCCCATCCACCAGCGAGGTGGAAGGAGTACCGCTTCCCCCAATATCGCCCGCCGTGTAGGAATCCGCGGCCGCGAGAGCCGCTCCGTCAGCCAGGGACAAGAGCTTCTTGCGCTCCAGATAGATAGCTGAAGCTCCCATGACCACCGAGGCCAGGAGAAGCGACAACAGCACGAACCCCAGGATGAGGACCGTTACCTGGCCATCCTCCCGAGGTTGTCCACTCGATGACACCACTGTCATTGGTAACGCCCTACAACCTGCGATGCCGAGGCACTGAGTCGACTCGCGTGCAATTGCAGCACGTCCCCGAATGGCATCAAGGGCAAAGACACCTCCAGGCGCACTGTCACGGTTACGGTCGCACCGGCCGCCAAACAACTCAAACGATCACAATCGATGGTGATGCTGGCCTTCTCGGGTCCATGGCCGTGGTCCTTGAGGGCCAGAAGAACACTGCGCTCCGCTGCGATCCTTGCGCTGGCGGGATCCCCTTGCGTCACGAAGACTTTAGCTGCCTGGTCAGCAGCACCCACCACAGCAAACGATCCGCCCTGAATCTGGCCTACGGTCACCACGAAATAGACCACGGGGACCATGAGCAACAACGCCAGGAAGGTGAATTCCACCGTGGCGTTGCCTCCCTGGGCTTCCTGTTCCTGACGGGGAGCGTAAGTCGTTGCTGTCCCAAGCGGCTCCGCCCGTAAGCACAAGGCCGCCCGCAGCCTAAGCCGGAAAGCGACGAGTAGTGACCTTGGCGTGTCACCCCGGGAGGTCTGCATGACCCTTGACCTCCAAGGTTTGGGCGGGGCCGATCAGGCCAACCACCGGCAGTGGTGCCCTCACTGTCACTTCCAAGGTTCGGATCCCATCCATCGTGATTTCAGTCGACGTGACATCGCGGGCAAAATCACCGCTCAACGCGGCACCAATCAACTCGGCAGTCCGGGAACGGGCGTCCGCGGACGTTCGATCCGACAACGCCCCGTACCGCGCTCCGGAAGCGGCAGCATCAATAAGCGTGTTCCGAACGTGCAGCACCAGCATTAGTTGAACAATCGCCATGAAAAACAGGGTCAGCAATGCGCCAACCAACACGAAGTCAACAACCGCTGATCCGCGCTCATTCACCTGTCCGACACTTGCCGGCTTGAAACAACCACCCACGGGGCCCTTATTGTCCATCCCGCGTCCTACTTGCCCACCTTGCTCATTGCTTGATTGAAGAGATCGCCCAACGCCGGTGTGGCGATGGCAAGTAGTCCAGCCACGAGGATCGCTGACATCAGGGTGATCATCACCCAACCAGGGACATCACCGCGCTCGCGATTTTCCTTGTGGGGCAGTGCTCTCAAAGCAATGGCCACGAACACCCATGAGGGGCAAAGCAGAGGGAGAGAGACAGCGGACAGTTTGTTTGTAACTCGTTTCATGGTTTCCCCAATGTGTTTCCAGCAGGCATTGACGTAGCGTCGCTGGTTGACTGTACGGATAGGACATATTGATGGCTGTGCGTTAGAGGCTCATTTCCAGAGCCGCAATGGCCGGGAAAGCAGCGAAGACTACGGTCAGAGGAAGCACGCCGAAGACAAGCGGCACCATCATGGCAATCTCTTTTCGGCCTGCAGACTCCATGAGTTCCCGTTGTGCGGCGTCGCGGACGTCTGCCGCTTGCGCCCGTAGGACGTCCGCCAAGGGCGTTCCGCGTTCAACAGCAACCACCAGACCGTCAATGAACCTGACGAGGGGCGGCAATTCCGCCCTTGATGAAAAGGCCTGAAGTGCTTCCGTCAGCGGTTTCCCCGACCGTGTATCCGCCAGGATTGTGGCAAATTCCCCGGAAAGTTCACCATTCGAGCTGCGGCTCACCCTGTCCATTGCGCCCATCGCGCTCTCTCCCGCGGCAACAGCGAGCGCCATGAGCTCCGCGAGACTGGGAAACTCGGACAACATCCTTGATTCCCTCCGTTTGATCCTCAGTCCCAACACAAAATCGCGAAGCAGGTAACCTCCTAGTGCGCTTCCCAGGACTGCGATACAAGAGCCGGCCGGACTGAATCGCCCGGAGGTCGCGCCCCCGATAACCACGAGGACAGCGAGCACGAAAGCGGCGCTGGCCCACAGAAGCTGCTCAGCCCGGAAATCCAAGGTGGATTTTGTCGATCCGGCACGGGCAAGCCTCTTGCCCAGGGCTGTGAAACCGGGATTGAAGCGGGACATAGCGATGATTGCATCGCGAATGACTGGGCGGAGAATCCGTTCCAACGGGCCGAAAGGCGTGAGATTCTGTGTTGGCGCGCGGAGAAGGCGCGAATCGAGGTTCTGCGACTTCAACTGCGGTTCAATGCGGTCAGAGAATCTCGGTGGCCGCATGAACGGGAGCCGCACCAGCATTAGCCAGCATCCGGCTCCGAGAATCAGGCCGCACAACATGGCGATAGCAACCGAGGTGTTCATTGAAACACCCGCTCATCCTCTGGCAAGGCACCAACGCGAAGCATCACGGAGTAGCAAAAAACTGAGATCAGCAGCCCTCCCAGTAACACCACCGCGCCCATGCCGGAGTTGAAAGCCATCATGGCTTCTGGCCGGCTTGCCATGACCACCAAGACAATCCAGGGAGCAGCTACAGCAAGCCGGGCAGCATTGATGGTCCAGGACTGCCGGGCCTCAAGCTCACTGCGGGTCCGGGCGCTGTCACGCAGGAACACCGAAAGGGTACCCAGCATGCGCCCAAGGTCTGAACCGCCCACTTCGCGGGTCATTCGCAGGGCCTCTATGATGCGGTCGGCCACAGGGTCCGCCAGCCGACCTTTGAGTCTGTTCACCGCCGCCTCAAAATTCCCGGCAGCTCTATAGTCGGCTCCAAAGTCCAGGAACAATTCCCTTAGCTCTTCCGGTCCATTGTGTCCCAGCTGGATCAACGCCTCCGGCAGTGCAAGACCCGCACGAATCGCCGACCGCAAGTGGTCCACCACATCCGGCCACAGTTGCCGGAGCGCAGTCCTGCGCTTCCGGGCCCGCCAACGTACAGCCGCAAACGGAATCCAGGAACCGAATATCGCAAAACACGAGGCAACCGGCGGCGACCCTGTCAGAACGTAGAACGCCAGCAGAGCAAACAAGCCGAAGCCGGCGCAGGTGGCAAGGAGTCCGCCGCCCGTTACTTTTTCGATCCCTGCTGACATCAGTAGGAGGTCCAAGCGACGGGGCCTGCTTCTTCTGGATTCAACCGGTGGCTCGACCCATGCGGACCACCAAACGAGGAACACTCCCAAACCACCCACGATCCCAAGCAACGGGGCCATCAGTTCAACTCCAAGAGGGCAGCCACGTCAAAGCCTGCCCTGGCAAACTTTTCCGCTGCCGGCATGGAGTTTGCCCTGGGCTGCAACTGACCTGCAACCAAGCCAAAGACACCAGTGGATTCGATGATCCCGTTTTCCACCCTGCGCCCCAGGGAGAGAATTTCGGTCACCTGCCTACGCCCGGTTGAATGTCGGCCGCAGTGCACCACGAGGTCGATGCAGGATGCCACTGTGGGTACTACGAAAGCGCTGGAGATATTCGCTCCTGCCAGGAGTGGTAGCGTGCAGATCTTAGTGACGGCATCATGTGCAGAATTGGCATGCACAGTGCACATCCCAGGCAACCCGGAATTCAGGGCGATCAGCATATCGAGGCTTTCGGCTTCGCGGACCTCTCCCACCACCAAGCGATCCGGACGCATCCGAAGCGCTTCCTTAACCAGCCGCCGCAACGGAATTTCCCCTCCCCCTTCGAGATTCGACTGGCGGCATTGCAGCCCGACTACGTCGCGCAGCGGGAGCTGCAATTCAAAGATCTCCTCGACCGTGATGACACGTTCACGGGAACCGATGCTTGCGGCAAGGCAGTTCAGCATGGTTGTCTTTCCCGCCTGGGTGGCTCCCGAGACCAGGATATTGAGCCCGCTGGCTACAGCCGCGCCAAGGAACCTGGCAGCTTGGGGTGTCAGACTTCCAAGCTCAACGAGGTGTTCGAGTCGGTTTGCCCGCGCGATAAATTTCCGGATGTTCACAGCCCAGTGCTTACGGGTGATGTCCGGGATCGCTACGTGCAACCTGGATCCGTCGGGAAGTGCCGCATCCACGAAAGGCGACGAGAGATCCAAACGGCGCCCCGAGCTCTTGAGCATCCTTTCCACGAGATCCCGCACCTGCTGCCCGGTGAGTGTTACGGTCGTCAGCTCGGATTCCCCATTGCGGGCCACATAGATCTCGTGCGGCGCATTGATCCATACCTCTTCGATTCCGGCATCATCCAAGAGCGGCTGCAGCGGCCCAAACCCTGCTACGGCATCGAAGATGTGTTGACGGGCGGCCTCGAGGTGTCCGAGTGAAGGCAGGGGGCCCAGGAGTGCCCGCTCGTCGTAATCGTTGACGGCCTCATCCACGAGGAGCCGAACGTCGTTTGTTTGTTCCAGCGGATCCAGCCCGCGGCGTCGTATGAGTTCCCGGACTTCTCCTTCGACGATTTTTACAGCATCCACATCTCTCCCCATGATCACGAACCGTAAATGAGAGGCGCATCTCGAGCCACTCACGCTAGGCGAGCGAATCCCTGCGCCCAAGTCACTGAGAAAACACGTGTGGATAAGTGCCATCATCTGTCACACAAGCATCCTGAATCCCACTAGTCACTCCAGTTTCGGAATGTTAGGGTAAAGCCCGTTAGGAGCTGGCCTTTGGTCTCATGCGCAGGCGCCCGCCCTGGAGCTTGTCCGCAAGCCACACCATGCGCCGCTAAGCCGCGGTACAGGGCCGGATGTGAAAATGAAAACTAATTCGATGGACACGGTCCACCGCATCCCTCTGGCACGTGCCGGGCTGGCACTAACTGTCGCATTGCTGGCGGCTTGCAGCCTTGGAGTTCCCGCATGGGCGCAGCCTTCCGGACCTCAACCAGCCCCGCATTCCAACACTCAGGAAAGCCCGCCACCGCAGGGCCCCCGGCCGGCCGGTGACGGCTCCGGGTCCGCGCCGGACAGCGAGTTGCCAACGGATGCGCAGGTGCCCGAGCAGCAAGAGCGGCCGGCCGCCGTCGAACCCTCACCAATGGTGACAAGCCCAACCGCCTCCGGTCAGCCCGAAGCACCTGCCGCAACACCCAAATCCATGCCCGGCAGCGCCCCGGACGCCGAAGCCATGAAAACGGCCATGCGAGCCGCCATTCCAGCCGGTGGTGCAGAAATGGGGCAGCGCTCGCCGAGAGTAATGGCCAAGCAGCAGAAGGCGGCTTCGCAGCCTTCTGGAGCGAAAGCAATCGGCGGAGCCGTGGACTCAGCGTTCCCCATGGCGGCTGACCCGGGACACTGGCGCCCCTCCATCGGCATTGCCGGACAGGACGTCAGTGCCCACCAGGGCAACGTCAACTGGCAGAACCAATGGAATCAAGGTTCCCGATGGGCATACGTCAAGGCTTCTGAGGGCAACTACTACCTCAATGAGAACTACACACAGCAGTACAACGGCTCCCGCAGCGTAGGCATGGTCCGGGGCGCCTACCACTTCGCCATACCCAACTGGTCATCAGGTGCTGACCAGGCCCGGTATTTCGTGGCAAACGGTGGCGGCTGGACAGCCGACGGTTACACGTTGCCTCCCGTCCTGGACATTGAGTACAACCCCTATGCCGGACGGACCATCAACGGGTTTTACTTCGGCAACACGTGCTATGACATGTCCAAGGCGCAGCTCGGACAGTGGGCGGCCGACTTTGGTAACACAGTCAAGGCCCTGACCGGCCGTTTCCCGGTGATCTACAGCACCACCGACTGGTGGAACACCTGCGTGGGAAACTCCACCTTCGGCAGCTACCCCCTGTGGATCGCGTCCTACTGGAACAACCCAACCAACTCCCCGGGCAACCTGCCGGTCAGTTGGGGCAACTACACCATGTGGCAGTACAGCAGCACCGGCCCCTTTGAGGGTGATTCAAACATTTTCAACGGCACCTATGACCAGCTTCGGACATTTGCGCGCGGAGTCCCCCGCCCATCCAGCCCCTCCATCCGGTCCGGGGCTGACGTGCTCGCTGCCATGCCCTCCGGACGCCTGGACAATTTCCCCGCAGACGGCCAAGGCCGCATCACGGGCCCGGTAACGATTGGGTCCGGTTGGGGCACTGCGCAGTCCGTCCACGTCGTTGACTGGAACCAAGACGGAGTCCAAGACATCCTCGCCCAGTGGCGGGACGGCTCGCTCCAAGTGTTCCGCGGCGCCTCCGGCGGCGGATTCCTTTCGCCTTTGCTGGTGGGAACAGGCTGGCAGGAGATGTCACTCACGGCTGGGTGGTGGAACTCGCGGGACGGATATCCGGGTGTCATCGGCCAGGATGGCAAAGGAAACCTTTACCGCTATACGAATGCGGCAGGAGGCGCCCTCAACGGAGGTGTCCTTATCGGGACCGGCTTCGGCGGGCACCAATTCAACCAACTGGACTTCGACGGTGACGGCAACCAGGACATCGTCTCCCGGACAGCCGACGGCATCATGCGTCTATACCGCTCCAACGGTGTGGGATCGTTCCTCTCCGAGTCGAGCCGGGTGATTGGCAACGGCTGGTCCGGCATGACATCGGTGAGCTCCGCGGCGGGTTTCAACGGATCCGGTTCGCAGGGCCTCCACGCCCGGACTGCCAATGGTGACCTGTACTACTATCCGGCAGTCTCCGGGTCCTGGGGCAACCGCTTCCTCATCGGAGTGGGATGGAACGACGCGAACGTGATCAGCGGCGCACCGGTCAACGTTGAGAGGACTCTCGGCGTCGACGCGCAAGACGTCGTGGCCGCACGTCAAGACGGCAACCTGTACCGTTACGCCGGGTCCGGGTCTACTTCCTTGATGCCAGCCGAGCTTATCGGCACGCAGTGGACCGGCCTCAAGGCGGGTTTCCTCGCAGACTGGAACAACGACGACGCTTTGGACATCGTTGCGCAGTGGACCGATGGACGGCTTAGTGTCTACCCAGGATTCGCGGGCCGGGGCTACGGGGCGCCGATCAGCCTCGGGACCGGTTGGAAGGACTGGACTCTTACAGTTGGTTCGTGGCGGAAGTCTGATGCACGACCGAGCATCGTTGGCTACGATCCCGCTGGTCGCTTGTTCCATATCAGCAATCCATCCGGCACCTCATTGGGCGCCCGGGTTCAGATTGGTACAGGTTGGGCCGGATTGGACATCGCCCAGATGGACTTCGACAAGGACTCCAACATGGACCTCCTGGCCAAGAATTCCGCCGGTGACCTGTTGCTATACCGGTCAAACGGCAGTGGAGCCCTGGTCCAGGAAGCGCCCGGCATAGTGGGAACCGGTTGGAACGTGGTCAACAGCTACGGAGCTATCCGTGGTTTCGCAGGAGTCGGTTCCACCGGAATCCTGGCGCGGACCACCGGCGGCGATCTGCGCTACTACCCTGTAGGACAGAATCGCAGCTGGGGCTCACCCACCAAAGTTGGCACTGGCTGGGGCGGGCTGAGAATCCTCGCACCCGCCTGAAGTTAGACGCCGGCGCGCTACGAGTCCGAAATTCGGCAAGGGCCTGCACACTCCGAAAAGGAGTGCGCAGGCCCTTTCGCATTTGGCAAAATCTACGTAAAGGAAACAAATAATGTTTAGGCCAACGGACAGGTCTAAATCCCGGGATTGCGTGATCTAATGAAGGTGGTCTCACGTATTGGCTGTTCAGCGCATTCGGGAAACGGGCTTTGTTTGGGGGCAAGCGAAGGTCACCAATGCGCACAATCAAGGAGTGATCTTTCATGGCGTTTACCGTTTCAACGGCCAAGGTCAGCATTTCGCCGCCGCTTGACGTCAATCCCTACATGGCGGGGTACGGGACCCTCGACGGCGGCCGGGAGGCCACCAGCAGCGCCCCCTACGAATCACTGTGGGTTCGGGCGATCGTGCTTTGGGAAAACGGCTCCCCCAACCTGATCATGAGCGTGGATATTCTTGCCCTGCCCAGGTCCCTCCATCAGCGGGCCCGGCAACGGATCCTGGAGTTGGCAAGCTGGTCCAACGGCGACATCCTGATCCAGTCCACCCACACCCATAACGGGCCGGCCGTAGTTGACACCCTCCACCCGTTCATGTGCTACGGGCTGTCAGATTTGTCAATGGTGGAGACCTACAGCCAGCACTTGGAGAACGACCTTGTGGACGCTGCCAGTGAAGCGCTCAACGCCTCGCAGACCGCCGTCACTTTGGATTACAAGGTCACAACGGCCAGCATCGCGTACAACAGGGTGGGCCTTCCCTACCTTGAGAACACAGTCCCCGTCATCGTGGCACGCAAGCCAAACGGCAACGCCGCGGCGGTGATCTTCAATTACGCATGCCATCCGGTCGCGGCAGGTATGCGCACACTTTTCGACGGCGATTTCCCCGCCGGGGCGTGCAACTACATCGAAAACACCAACCCTGAGTGTTTTGCCTTATTCCTGCAGGGAGCGGCTGGAGATCAGAACCCCATGGGCGTACCCAGTTGGGAGTTGAGGGACGAGTACGCCACCAGGCTCGGTGCTGCTGTTGATGTGGCCATGCAGACGCCGGGAAGGAGCATTGGCAGCCCGCTCCAGACCAGCTACCAAGAAGTTCAAATACCACTGGACATCACGCCCACGGCCGGAAACCTGGCAGCTGTCCGGGCAGCTTATGCGTCCCGGCTTCCCAACCTCGATGGTAATCCCGCCTGGTATGGACGTCACGCCCAGGTCATGATCGGTCGAATTGATAGCGGCAGTTATGAAACCTCAGTCGTTTGTCCCTTCCAGGTGTGGAAGTTCGGAGGCAGCCCTCAACTGAGGATCGGGATCGTCGGTGGCGAGCTGGTGAGCGGCTATGCCGCATACTTCCGGGCAAGGTTCGGCGGTGCAAACGGCGTGATCGTCGGGGGTTACGGCAACGAATCGTGCTATTACGTGCCCAGTGCACAGTTCCTGCCACCCTACTCATCCGGCGGCAGCTATGAGGGCGGCTGGGACCCGGACCATCCCGGGATCGCTGGCGGCTCCATGACTGTGTACGGACACATCGGCCATTTCCGTGGCGGAACAACGGGCGTAGAAGCAACTGTCATCAACACACTGAACTCGATGTTCGCCTAAGCACCGTGAACGTCGAAGGCCTTGGTCTCCGGAGCAAGGCCTTCGATGTACGCGCACCGCCAATTTTCGTAGCGGTATCGATACTCGATTCGCAGCCAAATTCATTGACCGGCGTTCGGGTTATGGCAACCATGGAGGTGGAGGTCACCATGCGAACCCTGTACCCGGCCGCTGCGGCGCTGCTACTGCTTGTGGCTGGTTGCTCAGGCGCTACGACACCCACGACGACGCCTTCGACCGGGGCATCGTCCGGTTCTTCTGCATCGGCACCTCCCACCACAACACCCTCATCATCAGCCACCTCGAGTCCCGAACCAACGGAACCAGGCGAAGGCAGCGGGCAGGGTGCCGGCGCGCCTGATGATTCAGGCCGGTTCTCGTACTTATGTTCAAGCCTGAACGAGGCTGTTCCAGACGTTGCGTACACAAGCCTCGCCGAGGTTTGGGCTTCCTCGGAATATGTCCGGCTGGCTTCCTGCACGGCAAACTACGAGGGGCCTGTCCCGTTCGAACCCACCGAAGATGAAGCGAGGATCATCTCCATAGCTGAGCCCGGAGTGCCGCCATCCGAAGGACTCGAAGCCTACCTAACTGCATTGTCGCTTTGTAGCCGCGTCAGCGACGAAGCAGCTTCCGAGCTCTTCGGACGCAGCAGCCGGCAGATGCTGCAGGCAGCCAGCGAGCTATGCCCCAGAGCGCCACAAGGAAGAGTCATTGGTTTTTGGGCGTCCGGCGAAAGAGCCGCGGACGGCGAGTATGCGGTGACGAACGACGGCCTGGTTCCCGGAAAGTTCCATCTCCGGAAGACCCCGCCGGAGGGCTGCACGTGGTCGGTGACGGCCTCTGACGGCAGCACGAAGGCCAGCGGCGGCGCAGCTGAAGGCCAATTAGGAATACTCCTGAAAGAAAAAGACGTACTAACTAGTGACAAATGCGGAATTTGGGAGAAGATAGAGTAATGCAGCCGGCAACGGCTGGGGCGAAAATCCAACTGCATGCGGAGCTGGGGAGCATCCGAATGAAGTGGGGATCCCTCGGTGGACATGCCAAGACGCGCTATCGTCCAGCTTGGCCTAGCCGGTCTCGTTCTTACAGGCTGCTCGGTCAAGGTCGTTGAAAATGTTGAGCCATTCAGGCTGGGCGTGACGAATGCCGGCGATGCCGACAAACCACGCGTCGAAAGACCCGAACCAGTAAAGCGCTATCAATTTGAGTGCCGCGGAATAAATGGAAATCCGCTCATCATCTTGTCGAGCCTTGAAGAGGTTTGGGCCAACACTCAATACAAGAAATTCGCAGATGTCGTGGTGACATATGTGGGCCCTCAGCCCCAGGTTTTGGTGGCCGAAGAAAATGCCGCGGTAAATGTCGCTCTTGAAGCGGGGGCCGTTGGTGCCCGCAATGACATTTGCCTTTTGATTATCAAAGCCTGCACCAGAAACAATCCACCAACCATAAGTACGGCACTCTACGGGCTTGGCGGTGTTCCCATCGTCAAGGGAGCGCTCACCCTGGCGCCCATGGCACCACAGGCCGCAGTCCTGACCAAGTGGCTGAAGGAAGTGGCGTGATGGAACAGCAGGTAAGGCACGACGGCGGTTGGCGGCTTCGCGGCCACAAGCTCACCACAGCACTGGCTGCGGTTCTTCTGACGGTTGCAGGTATGACAGCGGTGGTCTCCAGTACACCCGCACACGCCGACCAACAGAAACAAATCATAGGAATCGGGCTCACCAAGCCGGCTGGAACGGTTCTGGACCCCATCGGCAGGATGTGGGTTTCAGACAGCGTGGCCGGATTCTGCCGAATGTCCGAACCAGTTAATGGCAACGCCGGAACCATTGAGGAGGACACGTGCTTGGGCGGAAGTCTGCCTGGAGCCGGACCGGGCCCCAAAGTGCCCGGGGTTTCCATCGTGCTCGACCCGACGCCTGGCTCCATCGGCAACGGCGACGAAACAGCCTTCATCCCGGACTCAGCCGTTGGGAGTTCGCATCTTGTACGGGCTGTATGGAATCCGCCGCTGGACCTCTTTGAATACAGCAGTACGCTGACGGTCCTCGACGGCGACGTCCGCCCGAACGCAGTATCGGACGGCCCCGACGGCAACATCTATCTGTCGTTCGCCAACGCCCGATCAATCATCAAGATCGTTGATCCGACCATCATGCACCCAAGCATCGAATCCGTTGCGTCGGTCAGCACCCGGGCACTGGGCCTTGTGGCGGCAGGTTATGACAGCAATGGATATGTCAGTGTGTACGTTCTGGAAACCACTGGCCTGCGGGCGTTCTCTGCCCCGGGCAACGGGGAGATGACAGATTATGTACCCCTGGCTTCCTACAACGTCGGCGTTGCGGCGTCGATCTTCTACGACTACGACGCCCACGTTATCTACACGGGGACGAGCAGCGGCACGACCGCAGGCACCGACAAAGTGTCACGCCTCAACCTCGCCACCGGTGCAGTAGACAACCAATGGGCTCTGGGCTTCAGCAAGATCAGCGGCCTGGGTATGCGCGGTGGCCAACTGCTGGTCCTGGACGATCCCGGACAGTTGGGCTCCCCTCCGGGAACCGGCAGGGGCAGCATCAGCATCCTCGGCGGCGCTGTGGCCAAAATTACTTCCGGCCCCACGCTGGCGAGTGGTGCGCAAGCTCCCAACCCCGAATTCACCAACGACACCACTCCAACGTTCGGTGTGGCAGCGGAACCAGCAGGCAGCGCTTTGGAGTGCTCCATGGGCGGTGCTTGGGTGGCCTGCACTGGCGGAACGTACACGTCAACTGCACTGAACAACGGACCGCAGACGTTCTCCGTCAGGCCGGCCCCCGGCGGGGTTCCGGTTTCGCGGACCTTCACAGTGGACACGGTCGCCCCGGCTGCGCCGGTCTTCACTGCCCCGAACAGCGGTCAAGTGGTCAACGGCAAACCGGTCCTCGGTGCCACTTTCGAGCCAGGAACAACACTCTCCTGTTCTGTTGACTCCACTGCCGATGCCGCTTTCCAGACCTGTGTACCTGGCGACACTTTCACGCTCACAACTGCGGGCACCCATACCTTGAGGATCCGCAGCACAGACTCAGCCGGGAATGTCAGCCTTGCTGCTGCACAGACCGTGACAGCTGATCTGACGGCCCCCCAGGTAGCCATCACGGCTCCGGCCAGCGGGGCCACAGTCGGAGCCGGATACCAGTTCCAGTTCGCCTCCACCTCTCCGGATGTGGCGGGATTCCGCTGCCGCCTGGGAACCGATGCCTTCACCGCATGCACCTCACCCAAGGTCTATGCAGACATCGCCAACGGACCCAACAGGTTCGAGGTAGAGGCCCGGGATGTTGCCGGCAACACCACCGTCGCAGGCGTCAACTTCACCGTCTTCGTGGCGGACACGACACCACCTACAGTGACAGCCAGTCCCTTGGGCGGAACGTACGGTCCTGCAACCAAGGTCACGCTGACCGCGAATGAAGCCGACGCCAAAATCTACTACACGGAAAATGGCACGACTCCTACCACGGCCAGTACCCTCTACACCGGTCCCATCACGATGGGAAGCAAGACCATCACGTACATGGCCGTCGACGCATCCAACAACGCCTCCGCACCCCAAGCCCAGGTATACCTGTTGGACAATGTAGCGCCTACCGTGACTGCCAGCCCACAAGGTGGCAACCTCACCCTCGGGCAAAAGGTCACACTGACCACCGAGACCGGCGCGAAGATCTACTACACCACGAACAACTCCACTCCGACGGTTTCCAGCCCTAGCGGGACCACAACAGTTACGGTGACCCCAACGGCAACCACTACGGTCAAGTACTTCGCCGTTGATGCTGCAGGAAACCAATCCGCAGTAGCCTCGCAGACGTACACGTTGCCTGCGGCGCCAACCAACACCTGGAAGGACTACAACTCCGACGCCAAGAACGACGTCTTGGCCAGGGACGCCGCCGGTACTTTGTGGCTCTACCCGGGCAACGGCACAGGCGGATGGCTGGGCAAGGTCAACACGGGTACTTCGTGGAACAACTACAACCTGATTGTCCCAACGCGGGACTTCAGCGGGGACGGACGAAGTGATGTCCTGGCCAGGGACGCGTCCGGGCAGATGTGGCTCTTCAAAGGAAACGGCGTGGGCGGCTGGCAACCCCCTGAGGCAGCGGGCGCAGGCTGGAGCGGTATGACGTCCGTGATCGCCCCCGGGGATTTCAGCGGGGACGGCAAATCCGATGTCCTGGCGAGGGACTCCTCTGGAGTCCTGTGGCTCTACAAGGGCGATGGCCTGGGTAAGTTCAGCGCTGGCCGCACTCAAGTAGGAGCAGGGTGGAACGTCATGAATGCCATCTTCAGCACGGGCGATTTCAACGGCGACGCGAAGACTGATGTGTTGGCCCGGGATACTGCAGGTGCCCTGTGGCTCTACCCTGGCAATGGCAGCAGTGGCTGGGGCAGCCGCTCCCAAATCGGAAGCGGATGGAACGGCATGACAGCGCTGCTCGGCCCGGGAGACTTCAACGGGAATGGCAAAGCTGATGTACTTGCCCGGGACGCCAACGGCAACTTGTGGCTCTACCCAGGCAACGGTTCCGGGGGCTGGCTGGCTTGGGGCCAGGTAGGCACCGGATGGCAAGGATTCACGTCGCTCCCCTAATAGGGACCGGACATAGCTTGCCGTTTTGAGGGGTGCATCGGAGAATATCCGGTGCACCCCTTTCGTCTGCTGCCAGCGGTGAAGCCGGTTCCCTTCCACAGAAGGTATCCAACAATGAACTAGACTGAGGGTTTGCAAGGAACTCGTGACAACAGCGTTGCGGGCTGCGGCTGGCGTTCAAGAATTCGTCGGCACGAACTACCGAGGAGAGTCTTGACTTTCGACCAGGCAGGCCAACCGGATCTCTCCGTTGTGATCCCGGTCTATAACGGAGAACGGATTTTGGCGGCAACAATGGCCCGTCTTTCCGGCTACTTGACCAGTGGCACCTCCGAGATCATCATCGTGGAGAACGGTTCTTCCGACAACACACTCGAGGTCGCCCTCAAGCATGCGGTGGACACTCCCAACGTGACGTTCCAGGTTCTCCAGAGCCAAAAGGGCATGGGCAATGCATATCGCCGGGGCATCGAAGCCAGCTCCGGCCATAGAGTGCTTCTCACCGCCGACGATCTGCCGTTTGGCACAGATGATCTCGACGAAGACAAGAAGCTGGAAACCAAACCCCACATTGTCATCGGTTCGAAAGCCCATAAGGACTCGATCACCGAGCGCAGTGTCATTCGCGGTATTACCACTTTTGGTTTCAAGACGCTGCGACAGGTAATACTCGGGTCCAAGATTGGTGACTCCCAAGGAACGTTGATCGTCGACGGCGACTGGCTTCGAAGCATGGTTGACCGCTTCGATGACCCCGGGTTTCTTTTCAGCACCCAGGTTGTGTACGCCGCTGAGAAGCAAGGTTTCAGGATTGTTGAAGTCCCCGTCACGCTGGCTCCCGACGACGAACCAGGCGAAACCACCATCCGGACTGCCGACGTCGTAAAGATGTTCAAAGGGCTGGTAGCCATGCGCCGCCGTCGGAGTGAGTTTGCCGTGGCGCCAAGCGCGGGAACGCATGCCTCATGACGGGTTCAATCGCGGAAACACCTTCAAATGACAACGATCTGAATCCGGAACAGCCCGCTGCAAAGAGCACCAAGGCAAAGCTGGTCGACTTCGCCCGGCGAGCCTTGGTAGTGATCGTGTTTGCCGCCGCGGTGTATTTCATTGCAGTCCAATGGCCGCAAGTCCAAGCCACTGTCTTCGCCCTGCAATGGTGGCAGGTCCTGCTGTCCCTGTTGGCGCTCATCCCTGGTGTCCTCCTCGGGATGTACATGTGGCGGGTTGTCATGGCGAGTCTGCTCAGGTCAGTAGACATTGAACCCCAAGGTTTGGTGCTCAACCAGATCTACCTGGTCGGCCAGATCGGCAAGTACCTGCCCGGCTCTGTGTGGGCATTCGTGCTTCAGATGGAGCTTGGCCGTAAAAACGGCATTGCGCGCGCACAGGTTTTCGTAGCATCCCTGGTGAGCACCGGAATCACCATTGGCGCAGCCTTGGTGGTTGGAGCTTCAGCTCTTCCAATCCTGGTGCAGCGGCAGCCCAATCTGCAGTGGCTGTACGTCATACTCCCGGTGGTGATCCTGGCGATGAACCCGAACGTCGTGACGTTCCTGGTCAACATCGTTCTGCGAGTGTTCCGCCGGCCACCGCTCCCCGAACGAATTCAGGCCAACACCATGGTGAAGGCCTTCATTCTTGGCGTTCTGATGTACCTGTGCTTCGGCCTGCACCTGTGGATCCTGGTTGGTCATGAGGCCACCCTCGACCTCGCAACGTTCCTGGTACTGACTGGTGCATTGGCTCTTGGAATGACGCTCGGAGTGCTGGCGTTCCTGCTTCCCGCCGGCGTAGGTGCCCGCGAAGCCATCTTGATCCTTGCCCTGGCCGGAATGATGAGCGCCGGTGCCGCGACGGCAATCGCTGCACTTTCGCGAATTATGTTCACGATCGCCGATCTGCTGTGCGTCGGTATCGCCTTCGTTCACTTCCGGTGGCGGCAACAATCCGCTTCCAAGACCTCCGTAGACTCCGCCTCCGAGGCCAAGTAGCAGGTGGTAACGGACGCCCTCCGGCTTTCCGTTACCACGGCAGTCTTTCTGGCCCATATCCAAACTTATGCCGCGCGCTAAGGAGCAAGCTAAGACCATGACAGCAGGAACCTCCGGGGCTACTGCCCAGCGCCCCCCGGTCACTCGGCGGCGCTACTTCATGCAGCACGACTGGCATTGGGGAATTGTTACTGCCGCTATAGCGGCCGTTGCCTCCATTATTCCGCGACTGTTCAATCCCACGTTCTACTACTGGGATGACATGATGCAGTCGTTCCTCCCCTTGTGGCGGCATATGGGTGAGGAGATACGGTCCGGTCGATTCCCCTTGATGGAACCAGGCGGCTGGGTCGGCGGCAACATCGTGGCCGAGGTGGGCTACGGCATTTTCAATCCGGTCAACATCGTCAACTCAGTTATCGTCTCGAACTTCGAGAACTTGTCTCTGGCCAGCTATTTCATCATCGTGCAATTCATCGCGTTGCTGGCGTTCGGGACGTTCATGCTCGCCCGCGACTACGGCTCCAACAGGCCGCTCGCCCTGGCTGCCGGTGTAGCCATTCCCTTCAGCGGATTCACGCTCTTCTACGAGGCCGCTCGCTGGCCAGGCGGCCTGATGGCCTTCGCCTGGATTACCGTTTTCTGGTGGTCTGTTCGCCGCTACGCGCGTCGCAACACCTCACCGTTCCTGCCGTTCTTCTTGGGTTTCCTCACGATGACAGCAGGAAACCCCTACGGTGCCATAGGCGTCATCCTGGTTCTCGCGGCAGTCGCTGTCGAGCTGATGCTCATGAGGCACTGGCGTCGGCTGATTCCCATCGTCATCGTGGGTGCGCTGGTGGGTTTGACCGCCGTCCTGGTCTACTTCCCCTTGCCCCTCAGCTCGGCCGTCACCGTAAGGCAGCAGAGCGAAATCCTGAATGACCTCTTCCTTTCCCCGGATATGTCCTCGCTGCTGACCATGAGCACCTCATCCATGAGGCCCCGGATCAACAACTTCTGGGCCCCCATAGACAACGTCCCCTCCAGCTACTTGGCGTGGTTTGTCCTACCGTTGCTTCCGTGGCTTGATTTCCGCAGCTTCAGGAACCGCTCGCGTCAAATATTCAGTATCTACATCATTACGGGAATCTACTTCCTGCTGACCTTCGCTCCCTCCCAGGTGCTCGTCTTCCGCTGGCCCATTCGGCTCATCGAGTACGTATACCTCGGAGTCATCGTCCTCGTCGCAGTCGTGGCCTCAGCGGGCCTGAAGACCACGTCATGGAAAAAGCGGTTATTCATTACCGTGGTCATCCTTGGTTTTGGAACCTATCGGGCGTGGTCCATGGTGCCTGAGGGCGGCAAATGGCAGGTCTTCACCCTGGCCGTGACTTTGGGTCTGGTGGGGCTGGCCGTCCTTGGCTGGAAGCGATTCGGCTACCGCGGTCTCGCAGCCGTCATGGTGGTCGGAACAATCGCTACGCTTGGAATGCAGTCCAGGCAGTTCGTTCCCAACAACGCTGTTGCCGGGATCGGTTCCCCCGTGGATGCAGACACGCTCCGTGACTCAACCAGTAGTTACAGGGGTAACACCATTCAGATCTTCAACACCATGAAGATCACAGGAGAGGAATTCACTGAGGGCCGACTTCTCTACGGCAATCAGATCCTCAATGCCGACGTCAACAACAGCATGGGGCGGTACAGCGGGATCAGCTTCACCACCTATGTGAACGCCTTGTGCATGAACTACCGCGGGGAGACTTGTCCACTGGCCTACACTGAGTTGTTCAAGCAGGCATCAAGTGAAATTGACGTTACTTTGGCAGACGTCCTCCAAGTGGAGACTGTAGCCGTTCAAAAAACGTTGATCGCCCCGGACCAACTGAACGTAGCCCCGGGCTGGAGCATCGTGGCCTCGGATGAGACCAGGACAATCCTCCAGCGGGAGAACCCGCTACCCTATCCTGGCACCGTTTCCTGGGCTTCCGACGGTATCTCCGTGCAGGATGCTGTCAAGAACGGCAACGATGAACACATCACTCTGTCCGGCGACGGCAGCGCTGGAAAGCTGACCCTCGCCCGTCTCGCGTGGCCCGGTTACACCGTCACGGTCGACGGTGAACCACAGAAGCTCACTCAGGGCCCGGCGGGAGTAATACTCGTGGACGTTCCGGCCGGCGCAAGCTCTGTGGACGTTACCTTCACGACGCCGGGTCTCACCATGGGCCTTGCTGCTCAAGCAGCCGCGTGGTTCGGGATATTGGTGTTCACTGTCTTCCATTACGTTCGTCGGCATCGCCGGACTAAGTCGGAAGAGCATGTCATCCAGACGCCGGCTGAAAAGGTTTCTGTCTAGCCGCTGGGCATGGGCCCACAGGCACCTGCGACTCAGAAGAGCGTCCTTCCCTCACAGGGAAGGACGCTCTTCTTTTTTGTGGCCTTCCAAGACCCGCTGGAACCATCACGGAAGGCGGGGGTGCACTGATGGAATGGGTGGCTCAGGCACCTCAGAGCCTATCCGTATCCGATGCACCTACTAGTGTGCTGCGCCGGCCTTCTGATTGCCGCTCCGACCTTCTGATTGCCGCTCCGGGGTACGGCAAAGGCCACCTCCCATCTTTTGAGAAGATGGGAGGTGGCCTTCAATCCACCCTACAGCGTGGTCACATAAGGAGTACCGGCTAGTTGCTATCCCGCAGCCAAGCTACAGCTTCCTTGGCGGGGCCTTCGAATTGCACCGTGCCGGAGGCAAGGACAACTCCCCTGTCGCATATGCGCGAGATCATGTCGAGGTCGTGGCTGACAACCACCAGAGTCCGGCCTTCCGCCGAAAGTTGTTTGATCTTGGCCAAACACTTTTTCTGGAATGGTTCATCGCCCACAGCCAGGATCTCATCCACCAGGAAAATGTCCGGTTGCGTGTGGACCGCTACGGCGAAAGCCAGCCGCAGAAACATGCCGGAGGAATAAAACTTCACTTCAGTGTCGATGAACTGTTCTATCTCAGAGAACGCAACGATCTCGTCGAACTTCTCGTTGATTTCCTGCTCGCTCATTCCCAGAATGGCGGCATTGAGGAAGACGTTTTCACGCCCGGACAAGTCCGGGTGGAATCCTGCGCCAACCTCGATGAGCCCAGCTACGCGACCCTTTGTGCGGACCGTTCCCTTATCGGGCAGGATAACGCCCGATATCAGTTTGAGCAGTGTGGACTTTCCCGAGCCGTTGAACCCCAACAGTGCCACGGTCTCCCCCGGCTGAATCTCAAAGCTCACATCGTGGAGAGCATCGAACTTCCTGCTGAGGTCGCCTTTCCGACCCTTGACCAACCAAACGAGAGTCTCCTTGAGGGAGTGCGAATGGCGGAGATTGAACGTCTTCTTAAGGCCCTTGACGATTATTGCGGCGCCCATCTAGACCTCCTGCGCAAAGTGGCCCTCAAGTCGTCGGAAGACGAGTTGGCCGATGATAAGGAACAGGGCTGCCATACCGAGACCAATCAATCCCGTCCACATGAGGTGCGGAGGCAGTTCGACTGGGCGGTCAACAGTGGGAAACCAGAAGGCCCAGTGGAACAATTCAACAGCGACTGTGATCGGGTTGAGCTGATAGATGACCAACACCCAAGGGGGTGCCAGCCGACGGATCATTGTCCAGTCATAGAGCACCGGCGACGTCCACGTAACGATCATCATCAACATATCCACGATGTTTTCAGCGTCGCGGAAGAACACATTGATGGCGCCAGCCAACAGGCCCAAACCCGTTGCCGTAATGGCCACAATGACGAAGCCCAAAGCAGCTCCAATAAGCTGCATGATGTCTGGTTTCCACCCGTTCAGCAGCGCAGCTGCCAACAAGACCACCAGTTGTGGGAGGAAGTGAACTGCTGCCACCCACACTGACGCAACGGGGAACAGCTCCCTGGGCAGATAGATCTTTTTGACCAAAGCAGCATTCGACACGATGGATCTCGTGGCATTCGAAAACGCTTCGGAGAAAAAGTTGATGACAATGACGCCGGAGAACATGTACAACGCGTAGTTGGGAATCTGATCCCCGACGCGCAGGACAATTCCCAAAGCGAAGAACAGCACAACGTACTGAACCAACGGCTTGACGTAGGACCAGGCAAGTCCCAGGACCGAGCCCCGGTACCTTACTCGGAGCTCCTTACGGACTATCAGTTTGAGGAGGTACCGGCGCCGGTAAACGTCCAGCAGCCCGGCCCCAACCCCGGGAACAGCATAAGTATCTGTGGAAGTCGTCATTGCTACTTGCTGGGCTCCGAAGCTTCGAATGTTTCCCGCCACGACTCCATGGACGTGATCTCGGGAAGAGCCTCACGGTACTGAGCCCGGAGGGTCTCCCAGTTGGAGAAGAGCTGGGCATGGAGTTTGGCCGATTCCACCACCAATTGACGGGCCATCCTGGGGTTACGCAAGTGCCATGAAGCACCTGTACCGTCGGCATTGGACACCACTGCGCTATCCAAGTGCGCCAAGCTCCACCATTTGCCGTCCTGGTGGGCCACATGAGCCTCAGGATTGGCTTTCGCGGTATCGCGGACAGGGGCCAGCGTCTGCTTGAGGACAGTCTTAACCGCCCAGGGAAGCAGGCCCAAAGCACCTGGCTGCTTGTAAGACTGGGGCTTCTTGGGGGGACGCTTGAGGAAGACCTCCGGGAAAGCTGCAGGGTCGGTCTTGACCTGCGAGTCCGGGAACTCCTCACGCATGGCACGGAGTTTCGGCATCATGGTCGGCAGTTGCTCGTGCAGATTGCCTGGTCCGGCGAGAACGTCGCGGAGAGCCATGACACGGGCCTGCTCCGGGTAGTACTGCATTGACACCAGGTGCTTTACGTCCGTGTTCAAGCTTTCCCGCAGGATGCGTCCGCCCTTGGGGAACGGAGAGTGCAAGAGGGTCGCGATAAGTCGGTTTCGCTCGTGATAGTAGGCTTGCCAGTCCACCGAATCGTCCTTGTCAGCCCAGGAGACGTGCCAGACTGCTGCCCCGGGAAGGGTCACGGTGGGGAAGCCCGCTGCGCGGCCGCGAAGGGAGTACTCAGCGTCGTCCCACTTGATGAAGACAGGAAGGGACAGACCGATGGTTTCCACAACGGTTTTGGGAATGAGGCACATCCACCAGCCGTTGTAGTCTGCGTCCCAGCGACGGTGGAGTTGCGGAGTGGAGCGCAAACCTGCGGTGGAGAAGTCGTGGTTACCGAGTCCTTCCACAGGACCCCAGAGGAAGCGGTAGAAGTTGACTACCTCTGAGTAGGCGTGCAGGACGGACTTGTTGTACATATCGAACATGTGGCCGCCAACAATGGTCGGCTTCCGGCAGAGGTCGGCAAACGCCACTGCGCGCATGACGCCCTCTGTTTCCAGCTCGATGTCGTCGTCCAAAAGCATGACGTAATCGCTCTTGTCAGAAACGACCATCTCGTACATGTTTCGGGCAAAACCGCCCGAACCGCCCAAGTTGCCCTGGTTGATGATCCGAAGTTGATCGCCCATGGACTCCGCAACTGCATCGAAGCCAGCTTCGTCGGCAACTTTCTTGTTGCCTTGGTCCACGATGATGAGTTCAGCCAGGATTTCCCGTAGACCAGCGTCACCATCAATGGACTTGATGGTCTCGAGGCAGTAGTCGGCGCGATTGAACGTTGTTACGCCCAGCGTCACGCGGCCTTGGGGCCGGCCTTCATCGGGGACAGCCCAGTGAGCGCTTTTCAGCGTCATGCCATCGCCGCCCGCGATGAGGTCGAACCAGTACCAGCCGCCGTCGCCAAACGGCGCCAAGGTCAGTTCGAAATCATTGACGGAAGTGCCCTCAACCAGGATCGAGTCGACGCGCTGAGATGCGCCACGAGCGTTGGAGCGGTAAACGATGACCGTCCCCTCACCCTCGGTTTCAATGTGAAGAACGGTTTTGGTGGCAATGGTCCACTTGCGCCAGTAACTTGCAGGGAAGGCGTTGAAGTAGGAACCGAATGAAAGACGCTCACCCCGGCGCACCTGAACGGAGCCGCGGTTCAAGATGTCCTCCGGGTGGAGTTTCCTCGCCATGCCAATCGCCTGAACATCGGCGCTGCTGTCGCTCCTGTGGACCTTGTTGGTGTCAGGATCCACATACAGGGGCAGCGTGTCGAGGTCACGGTTGGCCGGGAAAACCACGCGTTGGACAATCCGCAGGCTCTGTTCCGTCGAAGCGGGGATTTCAGCGGCAGTTGTGGCCGTCATGGCGATCTCCTGGCTTTCGTTTGTTGTAGCGGTCATGCGTCTACTCCCCCACTTTCAAGCTTGGCGCCACCGGTGAAGTGCGGCTTGATCTTGTTGTCGAACATGGACAAGGCGGAACCAATTGCCATGTGCATGTCGAGGTACTTGTAGGTTCCAAGGCGGCCACCAAACAGGACAGATTTCTCGCCCTTGGCAAGGTCGCGGTAGGCCAGCAGTTTCTGACGGTCATCAGAGGTGTTGACGGGGTAGTACGGCTCGTCCCCCTTCTCAGCAAAACGCGAGAACTCGCGCATGATGACGGTGGCGTCCTTGGTGTAGTCCCGTTCGGGGTGGAAGTGACGGAACTCATGGATGCGCGTGAAAGCTGCATCTGCATCCGGGTAGTTCATAACCGAACAGCCCTGGAAGTCCTCAATGGGCAGGACTTCTTCTTCGAGATCGATCGTGCGCCAGGACAGATCGCCTTCTGCGTAATCGAAGTAGCGGTCAACCGGACCCGTGTAGATGACGGGTACCTGTCCGAGGACAGAAGACCGGCCGTACTCACCGTCGTCGAAGAAGTCCGAGTTCAAGACGACCTCAATGTTCGGGTGATCCGCCATGCGTTCAATCCAAGCCGTGTAACCGTCTACCGGGAGACCTTCGTAGGTGTCGTTGAAGTAACGGTTGTCATAGTTGTAGCGCACGGGAAGCCGCGAGATGATTTCAGCCGGCAGGTCCTTCGGGTCCGTCTGCCACTGTTTGCCCGTGTAGTGCTTGATGAAGGCCTCGTAAAGAGGACGGCCGATGAGCTGGATGCCTTTGTCGTTGAGGTTCTGGGGGTCTGTTCCCGCCAGTTCGCCAGCCTGCTCGGCAATGAGTGCCTTTGCTTCGGTGGGGCTCATGGCCGAACGGAAGAACTGGTTGATGGTACCCAGGTTGATGGGCATTGGGTACACCTCGCCCTTATGGCTGGTGTAAACCTTGTGCTGGTAGCTCGTGAACTTGGTAAACCTGTTCACGTAGTCCCACACTCGCTCATTCGAGGTGTGGAAGAGGTGGGCACCGTAGCGGTGCACCTCAATTCCGGTCTGCGCCTCATTCTCGCTGTAGGCGTTTCCACCAATATGGTGGCGGCGATCAAGCACCGCAACCTTCAGCCCCAACTCGGTAGCGGCGCGTTCTGCAATGGTCAGGCCAAAGAAACCCGAGCCGACGACGACGAGATCAGCGTTCACAAACTCTCCTGTGTATTGGCGTGCGGGCACAGAGATGCCCACGTCTACTGGTCAAGGCTACCCGACGTTGCGATCGTTCCCCGATTCGGCGGCGCCTGGCAGCAAGGCAGCATTTGTTCCGGAAAAACGAACGGGAGGCGTGGCCCATAGCCAGCCTCCCGTTCAATACTGCAAAAAGAACAATGCCTAGAGCGAGACCACGGAGCCTGTCCCTGCGGACTCGAGCACTGCTTCGGCAACGCGAAGGGTCTCAAGCCCCTCCGCCATTGTGACAATGTTCATGGACTTTCCGAGTACAGCATCACGGAAGGCCTCGTGTTCCATCTTCAGCGGTTCGCGCTTCGCCAGGGCAAAACGTGTGGATGACCCCTCGGACACGCCACGGAATGCCGCTATGGAATCCCAGTCTGTCTGGAAAGTGCCGTTTTCAATAAACGTCAGATCCGCCGAGATAGTGTCCGCGATGTATGCACCGCGCTCACCCAGAACAACCGTGGTGCGCTCCTTCATGGGGGACAGCCAGTTGACGATGTGGTTGGTGACTACGCCGCTCTTGAGGTGGCCAATTGCCGTGACCATGTCCTCGTGCTCGCGCCCGCTTCGGGAGGTGGTGTGCGCAACTACATTCACGAAATTGCTCTGTGCAAGCCATGCAGTCAGGTCGATGTCGTGAGTTGCCAGGTCCTTGACCACGCCAACGTCCGCAATGCGGGAAGGGAATGGCCCCTGGCGGCGGGTCGAGATCTGGTAGACCTCACCGAGGTCGCCGTTGCCGAGCCGTTCGCGGAGGCTTTGCAATGACGGGTTGAAGCGCTCGATGTGGCCTACCGCCCCGATCAATCCCCGCGAATCGAACGCTTCGGCGATCCTGCGGCCCGAAACGGAATCGTTGGCAATGGGCTTTTCCACCAGGCAGTGCACGCCGGCTTCGGCCAATCGCAGTGCCACTTCCTCATGAAGCACGGTGGGCACAGCGGCCACTGCCATGTCAATGCCCTGTTCGATGAGCTGTTCAACCGAACTGCACACCTCGAGGCCGCTGGCTACGTTGTGAGGGTCACCGAAGGAGTCAGCGACGGCAACGAGGTCCACGCCCTCCAGCTCGCGAATAACGCGGGCGTGGTGGCGACCCATCATCCCCAGTCCGATGAGGCCTGCACGCAGATTTGCCACTAGCTTCCTGCCTTCGCAATGGCGTTGACCGCAGCTACGATGCGATCAAGGTCGTTCTGGCTCAGCGACGGGTGTACAGGCAGCGACAATACGCTGGCCGCAGCTTCCTCCGTGACGGGAAGGTCATCAGAAGTCTGGAAAGGAGCCAAACGGTGGTTCGGGATGGGGTAATACACGCCACAGCCCACGTTGTATTCCTCACGCAGCGCCTTGGCGAAGCCGTCGCGGTCCTCAGCGATGCGAATGGTGTACTGGTGGTATACGTGCTCGTAGCCTTCAGAAACCTTGGGAGTGACAACGCCTTCGATATTTGCATCGAAGAAGGCCGCGTTCTCCTGCCGGGTCTTCGTCCAAGCGTTGATTTTGGTCAGCTGCACGCGGCCAATGGCAGCATGGATGTTCGTCATTCGGGCATTGAAGCCGACAAGCTCATTCTCGTACTGGCGCTCCATGCCCTGGTTACGAAGCAACCGGAGCCGACGCTCGACGTCGGCCAAACCGGTGCTGACCATGCCGCCTTCGCCGGACGTCATGTTCTTGGTGGGGTACAAGCTAAACATTGCGAAGTCACCGAACGTGCCCACCTTCCGACCGTTGACGGCGGCACCGTGTGCTTGGGCTGCATCTTCGAAGACCTTCACGCCGTGCTTGGATGCGACTGCGCCGATGCCGTCCACGTCGAACGGGTGGCCATAAAGGTGCACCGGCATGATGGCGGCCGTACGGTCCGTGATTTTTGATTCGACGGAGGCCGGGTCAAGCGTGTAGTGGTCCAGGTCCACGTCAGCGAAGATGGGCGTCGCCCCCGTCAGAGCTACGGAGTTGGCCGTGGCGGCGAACGTGAACGACGGAACGATGACCTCGTCACCAGGGCCAATCCCCGCAGCCAACAGGCCAAGGTGCAGGCCGGAAGTACCGGAGTTGACCGCTACAGCAGCCCGGCCGTCGAGGAGCACCTGAGAGAACTCCTGCTCAAAGGACGCAACCTCCGAACCCTGTGCGAGTTGGCCGGAGGCCAGGACGGCCTCTACTGCCTTGCGCTCGTCATCACCGATGATGGGCTTGGCGGGGGGAATGAATTCGGGGCTCATGCCTCTACCTCTCGAAGGGTCTCGTTCTGTTCAACATATGTGGCGCCGGTCTCCGGGCATACCCAGTTCTCGCCGCTGCGCTGCAGCGGGAAACCAGCTTTACCGACCCAACCATGGCGTTTGGCCGGCACTCCGACCATCAGGGCAAAATCAGGGACGTCTTTAGCCACAACAGCTCCTGCAGCTACTGTGGCCCATCGTCCGATGGTCACTGGGGCCACGCAGACGGCGCGGGCACCGATTGATGCACCTTCACGAATGGTGACGCCCACCGGCTCCCAGTCGTGAGCGCTCTTTAGACCGCCATCCGGGCTGACCGCCCGGGGGTAAGTATCGTTCGTAAGTACTACGGCCGGGCCGATGAACACTCCAGCCTCCAGCACTGCGGGCTCGTAGACAAGAGCATAATTCTGAACTTTGCAGTTGTCCCCCATCTTGACTCCGGTGCCAATATAGGCCCCGCGTCCTACGATGCAATTAACACCCAACTCGGCCTGCTCGCGGACTTGGGCCAGATGCCAAATCTTTGATCCATCACCAATAATCGCCTTGTCTGAAACATCGGCGCTCTCCGCAACCACTATCACCGGTGAAGGTCCTTCCTCATTGAGCACACGCGACAACGAGATTCATCTTAGCTGAGACACCATGCCCCGGTGTCAAGGCGGCGTCTGCATGAGCCTTGGCGAGAGTTTTCCACATAGGGCATTACGGCCGCAGCGCTTCAATTCGGACGGCCATAGCGTGATTCTTGTCAATCCGATGTTCAATGCCCTACGAAATGCGGAGGAAGAGCCCATGGCCTTGGAGTGCACGTTGGTCTGCGCCCCCGGAGCCGCTGGAACAAAGGGCCCGGAGGAACTCAGCATCGCCGTCCCGGAAGGCACGTCCGGCGCCCACGTACAGCAACTTCTCAGTGAAACACGTGGAACTGGCGTGCTCTCGGTGGGTGGACAGTTCTTGGCTACTCTCACGGTGGGAATACCGCCGCTTGTTTCTGGCGCCGTTATTGTGGATGGTCCTCCGCCGCATCGAGACACGAAGAACATGTCCATGCCCCTAATGTTGCTTACCCATTCAGGCCCCGGCGCAGGCTCCGCCTTCCGGATTCAACGGGGCAGGTACTGCATTGGCAGGGGCCCGTTCGATATTTCATTGCCGGATCCAGGGATGTCCAGGGAACAGGCTTACTTAGAGGTTTCCAGCACGGCGCTGATGTTGAGGGCGGTCGGCTGCGCGAACCCGGTTCTCGTGGATGGTCAGCCCGTTCATCGAAAGTTCATCACGTCAGCGTCATTGGTGCAGTGTGGGAACTCCACCTTCACCGTCGTCACGGGTAGTGGTCCCCCTTCGGAGATTTCAGTTGATGCAGGTCGTTCTGTTGACGTACCACTCGAAGTACCTCATGTCAGTCGCGCCGGAAACCGTCCAGCAATGGCCTTGGCTGCCGGGCTGCCATTAATTGCCGGTATCGGTCTGGCAGTTGCCACAGGAATCTGGATGTACTTGGGATTTACGGCCATCTCAGCGATCAGCCTTCTCGTCCCGCTGATCGCTGGGCAAAAGGGCCGCCGGGAACGCAGGCTGGCCGTTGCGCGCGCGGTGCAGCAAGACATTGAACGACGCCGGCAGTGCTCGCCTTCAGCTGCAGAGCTGATTGTGGCAGCTCACGGCGCTTCCAAGGTGGGACAGATGACAACGGAGCCCACCACGCACCAGGCCGTTGTCGCTGCTGCTGCGGTGTCGCCGGCAGGGACCAACGGGCCGACCGGGATCAGCAGTCAGGGCTACGATGTGTGGCTCAGGCTCGGCATCACACAGGCGGCAGCAAACATGCGCCTTGTTCCCGACGATCCCCAGTTCCGTCCGCCGTCCATAGGCAGCGCGGCAATGACTTTGGATCCCAAACATTCCGTGGTGACACTGTGCGGCCACCCGGATCACACGGAGGCGTTGCTTCGATTCGTGTTGATGCAACTAGCCAGCTTTTCGGGCTCGGCGGAGACGCCCGTCATTATTTTTGGCAGGACAGGAAGGTTGCCCTTGAGCGCCAGGTTCCTACCCAGGGTCACGCTCACAAGCACGCTGGCCACCGTCCTTTCTGCCCTGCAGCCTGCGAACGGCAAGCTGAAGGGGATGCTCATCATGCTCGATGATCCACCGCACGATCAAGAATCCGTGTCCGAGGTCGTGAAGACTGCTCAAATCGCCGCGTGGCGGGTTATCAGGTGCTCCGTACAGTTTGAGCTTTCCGGGGGCGTCATCGAAATATCGCCATCCGGAACAACAGGCTATCTGGAGACGGACGGCGAGCGCCGGCACTTCATCCCGGATCTCGTGCCAGCCGAAGTTTTCGATAGGTTCTGCCGTAGGGCGCGGGGTGCAGCTTTCGGTGAAGGACTTGGAATCAGCAACGCGATTCCGGAGGAATGTTCGCTCGCTGATTTGCTTCCTTACGGCCAGCGCAGGGTGCTCCGGCGGTGGGCAGAGTCATCCAAGCAAGACGGCCTCACCGCAGTCTTGGGCAAAGGCCACCGCGGGCAGTTGACCTTCGACTTTAAGCTCGACGGCCCGCATCTGTTGGTAGCCGGAACCACTGGTTCCGGTAAGTCCGAACTTCTTCGGACACTGGTAGCTTCGCTTGCACTGCGTGACTCACCCGATCGCACGACGTTCTTGTTTTTTGATTTCAAGGGCGGATCAGGCTTGCGGCCACTAGCGGGCCTACCTCACTGCGTCGGAATGCTGACGGACTTGAGCAAACACCATTTGGACCGCGCTCTTGTTTCCCTCCGTGGGGAGATACGGCGCCGAGAAGAGCTATTCGCGGCGGCCGGCGTGTCAGATCTCGCCGGATATCGGGGATTAGCGTTGGCAAGCGATCCGAAGATCCCGTATCTGATCTTGGTAATTGATGAGTTTCGTATGCTGGTTGACGAAGCCCCGGGCTCTCTCCGCGAGCTCATGCGTGTCGCCACCATCGGGCGCTCCCTGGGTATTCATTTGGTGATGGCTACCCAGCGGCCCCAAGGGGCCTTGTCAGCCGACATCCGGGCGAACGTGACATCAAGCATTGCCCTGCGCGTGCAGTCTGCGGCGGAGTCCATGGACATCATCAATACGAAGGCTGCTGCCTCCATAAGCGTGGGAGCGCCGGGACGGGCCTACCTTGCAACGGCTTCATGCAGCCCCGAAGAATTCCAGACAGCGTCCCTATCGGTTTCCCCGACCATGACTATGGTTGGCGTCAGGCGTAACAGTTCCTTGCCAACCGTGCAGTCAGCTTTGCAGGCGTTGGAGCCCCTTTCTACCGCAGCCAATACGTCCGCCAAACAGGACTCCCTCCAGGATGCTGGCGCCGAATGGGTGCTTTCAGCAGTCCACGAGGCATGGCAGCGCCTCTGCAAATCCATTCCCAGACGTCCAGTAGCCCCACCACTGCCCTCAACGATCCTTTGGGGTGATGAACTACCTGGAGCGGATGGCCCCGTGTCCACGACGGAAGGGCAGTGGGCGGTGGGACCATTGGCGATGCTCGACAGGCCGGCGCATCAAGTTGTGGAACCGCTGCTATGGTCACCTTCCAAAGACGGCCATCTGGCAATGATCGGCAGCGACTCGAGTGGCATACGGGACTGCTTCAGGGCAGCGTCCGCGATGCTCGCGACCCAGAAGCCCCAACCAGACCTCTATATCCTGGATGCAAGGGGCATCCTTGGACATGTCATCGAGGGAGGCCGAATCGGTGCCAGCGTGGGCCTGCACCAACTGCACCTGGCAGTGCGGGTCTTAAAGCGCCTCGCTGCGGAGATGGAGTGTCGACGAAGTGCCGGCGAAGCCGGGACGGCCAATTCACCCCTGGTCCTCATCGTGGCCGGGTGGTGCTCGTGGGCCACAGCGCTCCGGAGTGGGCCGTTTGGTTATGCAGAAGCAATTCTGCAGGACATCGTGAGGGACGGTTGTTCCGTCGGCGTCACTGTGTTGATCTCCGGCGAGCGGGAACTCGTCAGCTCACGGTTTTTTGCCTCGATACAGAATCGCGCTTACTTTCCTTCGGGATCTACTGAAGAGTCGCGGTTCCACTGGCCACGCCTCCCGGATATGGAATCCCTCCCTGGGCGCGCCGTCGTCATGGGAAATCTTGCCAGCCAACACGCAACCGTCGCTCAGTTTCGTGTGGCTCCGGACAATGGACGCTGGCCGTTCGGTGATCTAGCTCCATCTGAACCGCCGTTCCGGGTACGACCACTCCCAGAGCTTCTGGGAGGTGAGGAATTCCGCGACCTTGTGGCGGAATTCCAAGGACAAGGACTGCCGTCGGGATCAGGTTCAGGCCCGGCCCCCGGCAACGTAGCGCGAGCCTGCACCGCGGAAAGCAGCGCGTTGGGTCCACTGTGGATCGGCGTCGGAGGAGACGAAGCCCTCCCGGTAGCCATGCCGCTGCGGGAACATGGGGTCAGCGTCATCCTGGGCAGTCCTCGCTCCGGAAAGAGCTCGCTCCTGGCATCGCTGCACGCGCTGAATCCTTTGGTCCCATGGGTTTACCCGCCGGATACAGCTTCTGCCAGCCCATTCTGGGCCCTGGTGGCATCCCAGGCCGCGGCGAAGACCCTTGCCTCCAACAGCATCCTGCTGGTGGACGACGCCGATTTGCTTGATCCCCAAGGACGCCAAGCCTTGGTGGGCTTGGTCGGTAAAGTGCGTGGCATCGTCCTGGCAGCAACAACGAGACCGGCCTTGCTACATCATCTGCCGCTGGCAAAGGAAGCACAGGCGTCCGGTATGGGGTTGGTTTTAGCCCCCGGAACACCCCACGATGGCGAACTGCTCGGCGTGAGGCTGGAGTCCGATCCGGGCGGACGCCCGGGCCGCGGCTTTCTCATCAGCGGAGCGGAAGTAAAGCCCTTTCAAGGCGTACTCGCCACAAGCTTTCCATCGCAAGCCAAAGGGCACTGAACGGGTGCCAGGCTCGGTCCATGCTGCCGTGTGTCTGGAGCAGCCCGATGGCTAAAGCGCCCCGGAAGCTCCCCCAGTACGCGAGGCAAAAGCCACGACGTCCTTCTGAAAAAGGAAAACAATCGCAGCGAACGCCGGAATCAGCATCGCCGCTCCCTGCAACACCAGTCCCCCGGTTACGGTGGGGAAACCAATGGTGAGAACAAACAATTGGGCCACCAAAGCTGCGGCACGCGTCCACCTATAGCCGCGGAACAAGAAGTGGCCTACGGCGAATAGCCACGCAGAGAAGGCCAGCAGCAGCCCAAGAGTGAAGATTGCCCCCCAAAAGGTCAGCACTGGAGCACCCGTCAACAGTTCGAATGCGTACCAAGCAGCTGCCCCGAGGAGGGCGAGGGCTTCAAGCGCTACAACCACTGAGATGATGACGATTCCCAGGGGACGGCGACCAGCACCAAGTCTGTTGGCTGCGAGGCTCGACGACGTATCAGGATTGTCGCTTCCGTCCGGGCCGGACGCGGGTTGGGCAGGGTTTACGGGAGGTCTTGACACACTGGCACACTACCGGACATAGTCATCTAGCAGTGAGGGCACTGGCGGCTGATGTGATGCATCGCTCACGGATTCCGGGCATTTCGACCACTAACACCCCTTGTTTACAAGGCGTTAACATGAAACGCTTGACTCAGACGACCAAGGGGGCCCATGCGGGCCCCTTTCCTTTGGAGCCTCTCGTGAATGTTTTCACAAAAGGCCCTACTAGTTCTCACGAATGGAGTGACTGATCAGCATGGATTGGCGTAATCGCGCAGCCTGCCTCGAAAAGGACCCGGAGCTCTTCTTCCCAGTAGGCAACACGGGACCAGCACTTCTGCAAATCGAGGAAGCCAAAAGCGTCTGCCGCCGCTGCCCCGTCGTAGACACCTGCCTTCAGTGGGCCTTGGAGTCCGGACAAGACGCCGGTGTTTGGGGCGGCATGAGTGAAGACGAACGACGGGCACTTAAGCGTCGCGCTGCACGCGCACGCCGCGCTTCCTAGCCCAAGGACAGTGAAGGCCGCGGACCCTTGGTCCGCGGCCTTCTTCGTTAAGTGCTGCTCGTGAGATTCACGAAACCTGGCTTTGGGAGCTACGCCCGAGCGAGGTTGAGGACGATCTCGACAGCGGTCCCCCCGCCTTCGCGCGGGCTCCACTGAATGGACCCGCCGAGCTCGCTGGTCACGAGTGTACGAACAATTTGCAGGCCCAATCCTTCGGTGTATTGGCCATCCGGCAGGCCCACGCCATCGTCGGCTATAGTCACCGTCAGGAATTCGTCGTTGCCGTCGCCATCTGCCCGATCGGCCAGCAACCATACCGTTCCTGTGCGTCCCTCGAGTCCATGCTCAACGGCGTTGGTGACAAGTTCGTTGATGACCAAGGCCAGTGGGGTGGCAAAATCGCTGGGCAACTCGCCGAACAAACCTGAACGTTCTGTTCGCACTTGCTGGGACGGTGAAGCTACTTCAGCTGACAGCCTGAATTGCCGCCCAATCAGTTCGTCAAAGTCCACACTCTGAGTCAGGCCTTGGGAAAGGGTCTCGTGTACGAGCGCGATGGTGGCCACCCGCCGCATCGCCTGTTCCAGACCCTGCTTGGCTTCGTCGCTGACCATTCGCCGCGATTGCATACGCAGGAGAGCTGCAACGGTTTGAAGATTGTTCTTTACCCGGTGGTGGATCTCCCGGATGGTGGCGTCCTTGGTAACAAGTTCCATTTCCCTGCGACGCAGTTCCGAAACGTCACGGCAAAGGACAAGTGCTCCGAAACGCTGCTGCTCGTCGCGCAGTGGAATGGCCCGAAGTGACAGACTGACACCCCTGGACTCAATCTCGCTGCGCCAAGGCATCCGCCCTGTCACAACCAAAGGCAGCGTCTCGTCCACCATCCGCCGGTCCTTCAGAAGGCCGGCAGTCACCTCTGCCAGTGAACGCCCCTCCAGGGATTCCACTTCCCCCAGTCGACGGAAGGCAGACACGCCATTGGGGCTGGCATACTGCACAATGCCTTCCGCGTCTAGTCTTATGAGCCCGTCACCCACTCGGGGGGCGCCCCGTCGGGAGCCTGTCGGAGATGCGAAGTCGGGCCACAGGCCCAGGGTTCCCATCCGCAAGAGATCATAGGCGCATTGACGATACGTGAGTTCCAGCCTGGATGGCATGCGCGAACTGGACAAGTCCATATGCGATGTCACAACAGCGAGTGTTCTGCCGTTGCGCACCATGGGGACAGCCTCAACACGGAGTGCCATCTCACTGCTCCAGCTTGTTTCACTTGATCGCTCGATAGAGCGACTGTTCCACGCCTTATCCACAATCGGGCGGAGATCCGAGCGGATGCCCTCCCCCACGAAGTCCGCATGGAACACCGTATGCGATGTCGACGGACGGACGTGGGCGAGGGCAATATAGCCGAACTCCGGATGCGGGAACCACAAAGCGAGGTCCGCGAAAGCCAGGTCAGCGACCATCTGCCAGTCACCGACGAGGAGGTGCAGCCATTCGGCATCTCCAGGCCCGAAATCAGCGTGTTCCCTGATGGGGTCTGTAAAGATTGCCACTGCACCTCCATTTGCGACGCCGGGACGGACCCTAGCGTCGAACGATTGACCTCAAGAGCCTTAATGCTACCGACAGTGAAGCCATGTCGTCGGCTTCGAGCGCGTTGACCTCATCAAACATCGTCTTGGCACGTCCCAGCTGTTCGGCATTCTGCCCTTCCCACGCCTTCAGGCGATCCTCAGCCGAGGCGCCGGACTCTGTGGACTCAAGGACGGACGTCGTCATATCCGCCACCGTGGAGTACAAGTCATCACGGAGAGCTGCACGCGCCAATGCCTGCCAGCGGTCATCGCGAGGCAAGGAACTGATTCGTTCCAGCAGCGAATCCACATGGAAGCGGTTGAATACTGTGTAGTAGACGTGTGCAACGTCCTCGACGCCCTCGCTTCCGGTCTGGGCAATCCGTGCGATGTCCAAGAGTGCGTAGCTCTCAAACAGCTCAGCCCACCTGTGCGCAAGATGCTCCGGCAGTCCCCAGGTTCTGGCTTTGTCCAACCAGCCGGAAATTCGGATCTTGTCCTCACCCCGGAGGTAGTCCAGAAGCTTGGCCCTCAGCGGGGCCAACATGGGTTTGAAGGATTCAACAACATCGGAAATAGGCTGTGACCCCATCCCCTGGCCCAGCACCCAGCGTACTGCCCGGTCGAGCAACCGCCGGATGTCCAGATGGACTTCACTCCAGTGTTCGGTGGGGAAGGATGCCGGAAGTGCATTCAGCTCGGCAACCATGGGGTCGAGATCATAGATTTCACGCAGAGCCACGAAAGCCTTGGCAACGGCCACCTCATTGGCCGACGTTTCTTCAATGGCCCGGAAGGCGAAGGTGATGCCCCCCAGATTGATGATGTCATTGGCGACCACAGTGGCGATGATCTCGCGCCGCAGCGGGTGAGTGTCCAATTCAGCGTCGAACTTTTCCCGCAGTTGCTTCGGGAAGTACTCACGGATTGTGTCTGCAAACCATGGATCGTCGGCGAGGTTGCTGTCCCGCAACGCACCAGCCAGCTCGATCTTTGCGTATGCAGCCAGGACCGCCAGCTCGGGAGAGGTAAGTCCCTGGCCCTGTTCCAACCTCGACCGCAGGGTTTCCGTGGTGGGGAGTGCTTCAAGATCACGTTTGAGGTCGGCAGACTTCTCCAGCCAGTCCATGAGTCGCTCGTAACTTGGGCTCCAGTCCGCGACTCGGGTCCGGTCGTTGAGCAGCAGAATGTTCTGGTCGATATTGTCCTGCAGGACAAGCCGTCCCACTTCATCGGTCATGTCAGCGAGGAAGCTGGCTCGTTCGGCGGAGTCAAGTTTGCCGGCCGCGACCATCCGATCCACAAAGATCTTGATGTTGACCTCATGGTCGGAGCAGTCAACACCGGCGGAGTTATCGATCGCGTCCGTATTCAGAATGACGCCTTGCAAAGCGGCCTCGATACGTCCCCGCTGCGTCAATCCCAGGTTTCCGCCTTCGCCCACGACCTTGACCCGCAGATCCCGGCCGTCCACGCGGATAGCGTCGTTGGCTTTGTCGCCCACGGCTGCATGGGTTTCAGTACTAGCCTTGACATACGTGCCAATACCGCCGTTGTAGAGAAGATCTGCCGGGGCCAGCAAAATCGCGCGAAGAAGCTCCGGGGGGCTTAACTGCGTCGTTCCATCCGGCAGGCCCAATGCCTTGCGTACTTGCTCCGAGACCGGGATGGTCTTGGCTTGACGTGGATAGACGCCGCCACCTTCGCTGATAAGGGTGCGGTCATAGTCGTCCCACGAGGATCGGGACAGTTCGAAGAGCCTCTGCCGCTCGGCAAACGATGCAGCAGCATCAGGCGAGGGATCAAGGAAGATGTGGCGGTGGTCGAAGGCGGCCAGCAGCCGGATATGCCGGGAAAGCAGCATGCCGTTGCCGAAGACGTCACCAGACATGTCGCCAACGCCAACTACCGTGAATTCCTCAGTCTGGGTGTCCAGGTCGAGCTCACTGAAGTGCCTCTTGACTGATTCCCAGGCTCCGCGGGCAGTGATGCCCATGGCTTTGTGGTCGTAACCGACTGACCCACCCGAGGCAAACGCGTCACCGAGCCAGAAACCGTATTCGGCGGCAAGCCCGTTGGCGGTGTCGGAGAACGTTGCGGTGCCTTTGTCCGCTGCAACTACAAGGTACGAGTCGTCATCGTCGTGCCGAACAACGTCCGACGGCGGCACCAGCCTCTCGCCGTCTGCTGACGTAACGAGGTTGTCTGTGATGTCCAGAAGGCCGCGAATGAAAGTCTTGTAGCTCTCAATTCCTTCGGCCATCCAAGCAGCCCTGTCTACTGCCGGGTTGGGGAGCTTCTTGGCAAAGAAACCTCCCTTGGCGCCCGTTGGGACAATGACCGCGTTCTTGACGGTCTGCGCCTTAACGAGGCCCAGAATCTCCGTCCGGAAGTCCTCCCGGCGGTCAGACCAGCGAAGGCCACCGCGGGCTACCTTCCCGAAGCGCAAGTGCACGCCTTCAACTCTCGGAGAGTAAACCCAGATCTCGAACATCGGGCGTGGGAAAGGAAGACCTTCAATGGACGTGGGATCCAGCTTGAAGCTGACGTATTCCTTGTTCTGGTAGTAATTAGTCCGGAGAGTCGACTCAATAAGGTTCACGAAAGTACGCAGAACGCGATCGGCATCCAACGTGGCCACCTGCTCGATCGACTCAGCGAGCGCTGCCCGCGCCGCGGCTTGGCGTTCGGGCCGCTTTCCTTCCGGAACGGCGGGGTCGAAGCGTGCAGAGAAGAGCTCATTGAGTCCACGTGCAACATCGGGGTTGCCCAGCAAGGTATCTGCAATGAATCCGAAGGAATTGGTGTTGCCCATTTGCCGCATGTACTTGGCGTAGGCACGGAGTACCACCACTTGACGCCAATGTATGCCTTCACGGAGAACCAGCCGGTCAAAGTTGTCTGATTCGACAGCACCCGTGATGGCTGCACCGAAGGAGGCGCCCAGCAGGTCTCCCGTAGCCAGGGGGTCGACGCCCGCGGGGTACTTGAGTCCGAGGTCGTAAAGGAAGAAATCGCGATGATCCGAGGTTTCGATCTCGAACGGCCGCTCATCCAAGACTTCAAGGCCGAGGTTGTGGAAGTAGGGAAGGATTTGGCTAAGGCTCTTGGGCTCCATCAGGTAGAGCTTGACTCGGGCATCCTCCTCCAAGGCCTCACCGGCACCTTCGGGAAGATACACATGGACACCGGGCTTGATTTGCTTGGTGACCCGCCCTGCCCGCTCCGCCTCCGCGCCGTATTTCTCGAAGCGTTCAATGTCCTCCAGAGCGTCTTCCACTTCGTAGTCCACGCGGTACCCCGCGGGAAACGCCTCAGCCCACAGCGCAGACAGAACATCAGCGTCCTCGGCAGACCTGTGCTCACGGAGCACCTCTGCGATACCTTCGCTCCAAGACCGGGACGCACGCATCAGCCGTTGTTCCAGTTCTTTTACGTCAACTTCCGCCAGTTCAGCCGTGCGGGGCAACCTGATCCTGAAGAAGACACGAGCCAATGCGGATTCAGTGATCCGGGCCTCGTAGTCAATGCTTTCGGCGTGGAACGTCTCGCGGAGTTCCTGCTCGATCCGGAGTCTGACGCTGGTGGTGTATCGGTCACGGGGCAGGTAGACCACGGCGGACATGAACCGGCCGTAAATGTCCGGGCGCAGGAACAGCTTGGTCCGCCGTCGCTCCTGAAGTCGCTGGATGCCGGTGGCAGTGGCGGCAAGATCCGGTATCTCGATCTGGAACAGTTCGTCGCGGGGATACGTTTCAAGGATTCCCAAAAGATCTTTGCCCGAGTGGGAGTCAATGGGGAACCCTGCGTTGCGCAGGACGGCATCCACCTTGTCCCGAACGATTGGGATGTTGCGTACCGATCCAGTGTAGGCACTAGTGGCGAAAAGGCCGATGAACCGCCGTTCACCGTTAACGTTGCCCAACGCATCGAAGCTCTTGACGCCGATGTAATCAAGGTAGGCGGGCCGGTGCACAGTGGAACGCGAGTTCGCCTTGGTAATCACCAAGGCACGCTTCTCCCGCGCACGCTTCCGGCCGGCATCCGTGAGGTGCTGGACTTGACGCGTGGTGTCGCCGGCACGCAGGAGGCCGAGGCCGCTGTCTTCACGGAGTTGAAGAACGTCCTCGCCGTTCTCGTCCACGAGGTCGTATTCGCGGTAACCCAGGAATGTGAAGTTTCCGTTGTCCAGCCATCGCAAAAGGTCTTGTGCCTGCCGGAGTTCAGCGACTTGCTCTGGGTGCGTGATGCCGGCCAACGCCTCGGCTAGCTCGAGAGCTTTGCTGCGCATCTTTGGCCAGTCCTCCACCGCCGCCCTGACGTCGCCAAGGACGCGTTGCAGCCCGGCGATCAACTCTTCCCGCGCATCGTCACTTACACGGTCAATTTCAACAGCGATCCATGACTCCATATGCGACGCGTTATCGCCATCGCCCAAGAGGTGGGCAACGCTGGGGAGTGCGGCGGTGTCGCCGCTGGAGATGCCAACGTTGGACGGGACCCTGGAAATACCGCCCAGCTCACCGGACACACGGTCGCGGGTGACCACGAACAACGGGTGCATCACCAAACGGATCGCACAGTTCTGGCGAACAAGTTCTGCATTGACAGAGTCGACGAGGAACGGCATATCGTCCGTGACGATATATACAACGTTTCGCTCGGGTTCGGCGGCGATCTGGACGACGGCATTTCCGGGCCGTCGGGACTGGGCAACGTCCTTGTGCTTTGTGGCCCGCGCTATCAGAAGTTCAGGTGAATACGCACGCGAGTCTTCCTCTGCGAGGTGTTCATAGTAGTCACCGAAGAACCCTTCACGGACAACTGTTGCATCGGACCGATCCTCCACGCTGGATCCTGACGACATCTACAAACGCCTCCATCACATGTTCATTGCTGCGACTCTGCAGCCCACATGGCGAGCCTAGCGCTTAAAGAGGCGCAAAGCTCTGATAGTTCGACCAAACGAATTGCGATTTTGCTGGACGGGCGCACAGACCAAGCTGGCTATCGCCATCCTAAGAGGCGAGTCAGGCGCCACTTCCAGAAGGACTGCACCTGCCAGCAAAGCTGCGTCACACGCCAAAGAGTCTGCCGGAAGGTAGGCGTCCACGCCCGCTCCCGGACCATAGCGGTCCCAGGCGTCACACAGTTGCTGCCTGGGCGAATGACCCACTGCCGAACGCTTCACTTTGTTCAGCACGACACGGGGAGATACTTCCGGAACCGCGGACTCAAGCTCCGCCAGCCCTCTAACCAATCGCGGCACTCCAATGGCATCCGCCGCTCCTACGGCGAACACAACATCAGCCACTTCCAAACTGCGAAGCGTCGCGGCGTTCCGCCGCGGAGCCATGGTGTCAAAGCTGAGCTCTTCATCGGCTTCAAGGCAAAAACCTGTATCCACCACCACATGATCCGCAACTTGCCTTGCCCTTTCGAGGACCATCGAGACAGCCCCCGCCCTTAACTCCGTCCACCGGTCCGCCCTGGTAGTTCCCGTGAGTACCCGAAAGGTACCGGCCTTCGTGTAAACAGGAATGGCCGCCGACTTGAGTGCCTCGATGTCGAGCAAACCCTGGTCCGCCAGCCTGCAGGCCTGGGCAAGACCCGCGGACTCGTCCAGCAGCCCAAGCACCGCTGACACACTTGCCCCATAGCTGTCAGCATCCACGAGGATGACGGACTCGCCGGCTGCGGCCAGCTCCGCCGCGATGTTGACCGCCAGAAGAGTCCTGCCAGGTGCGCCGACCGGTCCCCACACGGCAGTTATCTGGCCTGACCCCCTTGGTGTGTCGTCGACGGATTCCGCCGCAGCCTCCAAAAGCACACCCGCCCCAGGGTCTGCGAATCCTGCGTCCCGACCAGCCAAAGGCTGGCTACGTGGACCTTCGCGGTCCACGGCCTCCGATATTTTGGCCGCCAGGTCCGCGGCATCGATGCCGGTCGAAGCTGTCACGGCGCCTATGGAGTGCAGGCGGTTCGCCTCAGCGGGATCATCGGTCAAGGCAACGATGGAGACGCCGACTGCTCCGAGGCGATCAACCAGTGTGGTGGTCAGTTCCTCGCAACCTTCCGCTACCACAGCCGCCACTGCGAGGCCGCTTTGGCAAGCAGCAATCAGTTCAGATAGCTCTGAACACCGGCGCACCACCGTCACCGGTCCGTGCAGGCGTTCCAACCCGCCGACTACAGCTTCCTGTGCGGAACCAACGGTAACGACAGGAATGCTCACCGAACCACGCCCGCAGGATTCCAAACAACCGATACCTTGGCCTTGTTTGCTTGGGCACCCAGCAATTTTGGCATTTGCTCATCAGTTACCAGCACCATCACCACGGTTGTTTTCGCAGCACCCAACGCAGAAGAGCCGCTGCTCATTCCGGCAATCTCCGCACTGGGCAGAAGTAGCCGCGGTTCCTCAAACGCTTGATTCGAACCCGGCACGGCAACCCAGACATCAACCCTGGTGCCTGGAACGGCCTGAGCGGGCAGCTCTTCCTCCATGGCAATGGCTACTGGCTTACGGTCGACGGCATCGGCAGACCCCAGGCTTGCCTGCGGGACCAGCTGATTCTTTGCTACCCGCTGCAGCGCAACCTTGCCCTCAGCGAAGCCGTGTTGGACTGTGACATAGCTGGGCTCGACTTCATCCAAACGGACCTTGACAATGGATAAGTCCGCTTCCGTGACCACCTGACCTACGGCTATGTCTTCCCGGGCCGAGTAGACCTGCGTAGTCCTGTCGGCCGAACCAAGCAACGCAATGACTCCGGCCACAGACCCCAAAACCAGCAATACGCCGATGAGCAGCCGGGGATCCTTCCACGATGGCTTCTTTAGCCTTGGAGCTGCAACGCCCGCACTCTGACCCATTTTCCTGCTCCCCCACTTTGAGTTATGGCACGGCCGATGGCACCTGCCTCCTCATTCTTACCGGCGTCTTCCACAGCTCCAAAGCCATTGGCCTCAAACAGGCGGTAACTGTGGATAACTACCCCAAAAGTGAACAAGGGTGGCAAAATGAAGCCATGCCCCGATTCCTGACTCTGGCGGATGTCGCCGAACAACTCCAAATCAATTCGCCTCAGGCCTATGCCCTGGTTAGAAGCGGCGAACTGAAGGCCCTACAGGTGGGAGGGCGGGGACAATGGCGCATCGAGGAAAAGATGCTTGAGCAGTACATCGAGGATCGCTACACAGAGGCCGGCCGCATGATCGAAGAGGCGAAGAACAAGGTTCATCAGCCTTAGTTGCCGCTACCCCCTGAAGTCTTGGCTCGCCCCAGAGCAAAGCGCTGCCAATGAACTGAAAGGGATGGTCAGGACAGCGGCTATATTGCCGGCCCGGCGTACTTCACCGTGCGGAACAACTGTGAGGTCGAAATGGTCACGCCCCACCCTGTCTATGACTCCATGCAACTTGTACCCATCGCCCGTCCGCACCTTCAGATGAACTACCAGTTCAGAGCGGTCCTTTGACAGTGCCCTCAGTGCTGAGGCAATCCCTAATGACTGCTGTATCCGTGACGAGGGCTTCAGTGCCAGCCGCCCCAATCCCTGGTAGGAGAGCACAGACGCGAAAGGCACCAGCCACTGTCGCGCACCCTCGGTCAGGACCAGCCACTCGCTGCCCGCATGACCTAGCACTCCTCGGATAACGTTGCCGTCAACCAGAACGATCTTGATTTCGGCACCACCGGCCCCGCGGAGGCGATCGGCCAGATCGATTCCCGCGAGCTCAACCCTGGCCCGATCTGTTATCTCAGATTCCTTCTCCAGGGCACGCCCTGCAGAGAATTGTGCCTCCAGATCACCAAAAAGAGAGTCCCATCTCATGTAGTCAGACTAGGCTGCAGGAAGAAGCAAGGGCAACCCCTCGGTTCGGGAAACATCGCGATTGGACAAGAGGGGGCAAGTATGTTCAAAATAGGTGCAGCAGGTCAAACTGCATCAAATTGCGTCAACTAGAGCTTGGGGGCTTTTGAATGGCACGAACATTGCGGAGAGACTCCGCCCTCGCAGCATCTGTGCTTGGTCTGGGACTGCTCCTGGTTCTTGTAGGAAACCTGCTCCTTGCACAATGGCAAGCTGCGGAGCGACTTAATCACAGGTCCACGTTTGAACATCTTCTCGGTTTTGTTGCCTGCGCTGCCGGGATTGCGATAGTAATTTGGTGGGCACTCTCCTTCTTCATCGCCTTCATGGCGTCGCTACTGCACCATGCAGGGCACAGGAAGCGTGCCGACTCGCTTTCAAAGTTCAGCCCTGGCTTCATGTTGCGAATCGCCGTGGCGCTCATGAGCCTGAACCTTCTGGGCGCAGGGGTCGCTCAAGCGGATACCAGCCCGCCTGAACCAGGTTGGCATCATGCTTCCTCCGGCAACACGGCCCACGCGCAGCCGGCGTGGAAGCCCTCTTCCGTGGAGCGCGCATTCTCCACCCCGGCATCTGTAGACGAAAACGATAAGGCCGGCAGTCCCGCCACTGATCCGCGCTGGCAGCCTCAACCTCCTGTGGTTGATCCAGGACTTCTGAGCCGCCAGTCCACCCGTTCATCGGCACCAGCCGGCGATGCCAGCGTTGTCGTCAAGGGTGGTGACTCGCTGTGGTCCATTGCGGCGTCCAGGATGGGACCCTTCGCAACTGACGTGGACGTGGCACTGGCCTGGCCCAAGTGGTACGCCGCCAACCGTGAAACCATCGGAAGTGACCCAGCAGTGCTGCTTGCCGGGCAGGTTCTGCAGCCACCCTCGCCGGGCTAGCAGTAAAGGGCTCGTGCCCGCCATTTCCACAGACGCGCCCGCTCAGGGGCAGCCTCCACCTATCAAAACCGATTCCTAGCGTCATCCCAGCAGAAGCCACCGAGCAAAGCGTCCCCACGCTGAAGCTCATGTAGTGAATGCCTGAGGTATGACCATGACCGTTGCAACAGCGAACCGACCATCAAGCCGTCGGAGCACAAAACGAACAACCCCGGCTTACGGCCCGGGGGGCCCGGACATCGATGTCCGGCTTGTGGCCAGGAGCATCGCGCAGGCAGCTTTGGAGGTGCTGGCCGGCACCCGTCCGCTGCAACAACTCTCCCGCTTACTGGATTCGGAGTGCTACCTGTCCCTCCAGCATCGGGCAGCCCTCACGCGAAAGCACGCAGCCAGGACCAGGGGCAATCCGCAGCCGCACCTGAGCCCCATGGTCCGCTCTGTTCGGGTCTGTTCAATATCCGAAGCCATTTGCGAGGCAAGCATCGTAGTGGCGGAAGAGCAACGTTGCCGTGCCGTAGCCATGAGGCTGGAGCGGTTGGACGGAGTTTGGCAGGTTACCGTACTGGAAATTGGATAACTTCAACGGCAATATTGCGCCGAGGCAGACAAAAAGGGTGAACCCTGGACCATTAGCCAAGGTTCACCCTTTTCATTACTGCTTTGCGAGACCGGTTCAGCGGCGCTTCTTCTTGGCCTGCTTGCGCTGGTCCTGGCTTGCCGCTTTCGCAGGATTGCCGGAGCGGCCTGAAGCCCGCCCCTCAATCCGCGTCTGGGTTGCTCCGTCTTCACCTGGCGCCGTGTACTGCAGCTGCGCCGGCTTTTCCGGCGCTTGGAGGCCTGCCGCACGGATTTGCGGGTCGTGGTGCTCGGTGTGCGTGCCAGCGGCGTCCGCCACCACCACATCTTCGGCAGGTGTTACCTCAACTTCGAGGTTGTAGAGAAAACCGATGCTCTCCTCACGGATGGCTTCCATCATGCTTTGGAACATCACGAACCCCTCGCGCTGGTATTCCACCAGGGGATCACGCTGGGCCATTGCACGAAGACCGATGCCCTCCTTGAGATAGTCCATCTCGTAGAGGTGTTCCTGCCACTTGCGTCCGAGGACCGAAAGCACAACCCGGCGCTCGAGCTCACGCATGCTCTCAGAGCCGATTGCCTCTTCACGTGCCTGGTAAACGAGCCGGGCATCAGAGAGGATTTCCTCCTTGAGGAATTCCGCAGTGACCCTGGACTTGCCGCCGGCTTCGTCAATGATTTCCTGGGCAGTCACTGTTGCCGGGTACAACGTCTTGAGGTTCGCCCACAGCTGGTTGTAGTCCCAGTCGTCGCCCGATCCTTCAGCAGTAGCGGCGTCAATGAGTGCGTTGATGGTGTCTTCCAGGAAGTATTGGACTTTCTCGTGCAAGTCATCGCCCTCAAGGATCCGACGCCTGTCGCCATAAATGGCTTCACGCTGACGATTGAGCACGTCATCGTACTTGAGGACGTTCTTACGCTGCTCGGCGTTGCGGCCCTCCACCTGGCCTTGCGCGGATGCGATTGCACGGGAAACCAGCTTCGACTCAAGGGCAACATCGTCAGGCACCGAACTGTTCATCAGACGTTCGGCCGCACCTGAGTTGAACAACCTCATGAGGTCATCTGTCAGCGAGAGGTAGAACCGGGATTCGCCGGGGTCGCCTTGCCGTCCGGAACGTCCACGCAACTGGTTGTCGATCCGGCGGGATTCGTGGCGCTCGGTTCCAAGCACGTAAAGTCCGCCAAGGTCCAGAACTTCTTCATGCTCGTCCTTGACTGCCTGTTTGGCTGCGGCAAGTGCCGCCGGCCACGCGGCCTCGTACTCTTCGGAGTTTTCCTCTGGATCAAGGCCGCGCTTGGCAAGTTCGGCAATGGCAGTAAATTCGGCATTGCCGCCGAGCATGATGTCAGTACCGCGGCCAGCCATGTTGGTTGCTACAGTAACCGCGCCCTTTCGCCCGGCCTGCGCCACGATGGACGCTTCCCTTGCGTGGTTCTTGGCGTTCAGTACTTCGTGCCGGATGCCTTCTTTCGCCAAGAGTTTGGAGAGGTACTCACTCTTTTCGACGCTAGTAGTACCTACTAGCACAGGCTGGCCGTGCTCGTGACGTTCGGCGATGTCTTGAACAACAGCATCGAACTTAACCACCTCGTTTTTGTAGACGAGGTCCGGCTGGTCGATACGCTGCATGTCGCGGTTAGTGGGAATGGGAACGACACCGAGCTTGTAGGTGCTCATGAACTCAGCGGCTTCGGTCTCAGCCGTACCCGTCATGCCGGCCAGCTTCGAATACATGCGGAAGTAGTTCTGCAGCGTCACGGTGGCGAGAGTCTGGTTCTCCGCCTTGATCTCGACGTTTTCCTTGGCTTCTATAGCCTGGTGCATGCCTTCGTTGTAGCGCCGCCCGGCAAGGATGCGGCCGGTGTGCTCGTCAACGATCAGGACCTCGCCGTCGAGGATGACGTAGTCCTTGTCCCGCTTGAACAGTTCTTTGGCCTTGATGGCATTGTTGAGGAAGCCAATCAGCGGGGTGTTGGCAGATTCGTAGAGGTTTTGTATTCCCAGGTAGTCCTCAACCTTTTCAATACCGGCTTCCAGCACGCCCACGGTTCGCTTCTTCTCATCGACCTCATAATCGACGTCAGGCTGCAAACGGAGCACGACTTTGGCAAATTCGCTGTACCACCGGTTGGTGTCGCCTTGCGCGGGACCGGAAATGATCAGCGGAGTACGCGCTTCGTCGATCAGGATGGAGTCGACCTCATCCACGATCGCGAAGTTATGGCCGCGCTGGACGAGCTCGCTCGAGTCCCAAGCCATGTTGTCGCGCAGGTAATCGAAGCCGAATTCGTTGTTGGTGCCGTACGTGATGTCAGCGGCGTACTGTTCGCGGCGGACGGTGGGATCCTGGTTGGACAGGATGCAACCACTGGAGAGACCAAGGAACCTGTAGACGCGGCCCATGAGTTCGGACTGGTACTCGGCAAGGTAGTCGTTCACCGTGACAACGTGGACACCCTTGCCCGAAAGAGCGTTAAGGTAGGCAGGCGCTGTAGCAACGAGGGTCTTGCCTTCACCTGTTTTCATTTCCGCGATGTTGCCCAGGTGCAGGGCGGCGCCACCCATCAGCTGCACGTCGAAGTGCCGCATCCCCAAAGTCCTGGACGAGGCTTCCCGCACAGCGGCGAAGGCTTCCGGAAGGAGGGATTCCAGGGATTCGCCGTCTTGGTGACGGGACCTGAGGCGGTCCGTTTCCTCGCGGATTTCAGCGTCCGAGAAGGACTTGAAAGTGTCTTCCAGGGCATTGATGGAATCGGCATAGTTCCGCAGTGTCTTGAGTGTCTTTTTGTCACCCGTGCGGAGAAGTTTTTCGATTAGTGATGCCACGTGAAATTGCTCCCAGTCTCATGCTGCCGAATTCTGGCTGTTTCAGTCTACGGGAGAGACCAGCGCCACGTTGCCGGGTTCCCCTCTGAGCGGACTGCCCGGTTGGACGCATTCTTCCGGCGCAGCATGACCTTTTGCCACCGCCTCGGAAAGCGCTCCGGCAAGGTCCCCGACCGGCCACACCACCACTACCTGAAGGCCGAGCCATGTAGCCATGAGCCTAAGTTCCTGGGCTAGTTCGACGGCGGTGTCCACCGGCGCGTTCATCTCACCAAAAGCGGAGCGCACCAGGAGCTGACCGGATGCCCGGTCCGCTTTTAGGTCCACTCGGGCTACGATGGCGTCCCTGAGCAGGAACGGCAGAACATAGTAGCCAAACCGTCGTTTGGCGGCAGGGGTGTAAATCTCAATCCGGTAATGGAATCCGAACAGTTCCTCGAGTCGCCGTCTTTCGAAGACCAAGGAATCGAAAGGACTCAGCAGCGCCCGGCCCGCGGCCTGTCGTGGCAGCTTGGCATCAACATGCTTGTAGGTTTCCCGGTCCCAGCCCCGAACCACAACAGGCTCAAGGCGGCCGGCACGGACCAAGCGTTGTACAGAGTCTGCACCTGCCTTCAGGGGTGTCCGGAAGTAGTCTGAGAAGCACCTCACCGTGCCAATGCCGTGGGCTCGGGCGGCTGCTTCCATCAGACGATCCAGGGACGCCTCGGCGTCGACTGCGGACGGAGTGACGTGTGGAATGACCCGTGAGGTCAGGGCATACTTGCGTTCAAATTGCGATGTTCGCGAAGCAGCGGAAATCCGACCTTCTTCGAACAGGTGCTCCAGCACTCGCTTGACGATGTTCCAGTTCCAGCCCCAGTTATCACGTTCCGGGTCTTCATCGTGTCCGAGCTTTACAGTCAGTTCGGATGCTGTCATCGGGCGTCCTACGGTGAGGGCGTCGAGGATTCGATCCTCCATATCCTGACGTACGGCCGGATCCAGGCCATGGGCACCCACCCAGGCCCGCTTTTGCCATACGAGCAAGTCCTGAAAGTGCTCCGGTCGGATAAAGCTTGCCTCGTGTGCCCAGTACTCCATCATTTTGCGTGGGTTGCGGCTTGCCATCGATTGGAGGATGAGGGGATCGTAATTGCCCAGTCGGGAAAAGAACGGAAGGTAGTGGCTACGTGCCACCACATTAACAGAATCGATCTGGACAAGCTGTAGTTGGGCAAAGGTCCGGCCCACCGCCCGTGAAGTCACGGAGCCGGCGGGCCGGACCTTTGCCAATCCTTGAGCTGCCAATGCGATCCGCCGTGCCTGTGACAGGCTCAGCGAAGCGGTCATTGAAGTCCCTTCGTGCTTAAGGTGAGGCTTTACTTGGCTGTGGCGGCCTGATCATCGGATCGGTAGGCGTGGATCTTTTCTTCCACTGCTTCCTCGCCGGGCTCGCACGTGGAGTCGAGGGTGATGACACCGTAGGTCCAGCCACTACGCCGATAAACAACCGACGGTGCGTTGGTTTCCTTGTCCAGGAACAGGTAGAAGTTGTGTCCGACGAGCTCCATGTTGTCCACAGCGTCATCAAGGGTCAGCGATGCTGCAGGGAAGACTTTCCGGCGGATCAAGACGGGAGAGTCACCGGCCGGAATGTCGTTCTCGATGTCATAGGGTGAGCGCTCGTCTGCCTGCGGCGCGGACTCTTGGTGGTTGCTTGCCTCTACATAAAGCGGCTCACTCGCACTGGCTGGCTCAAGTGTTGCCGTGGCTTCCCGCACAGCCTTAGGCGTATGGCGGCCGTGGTGCACCTTCTTGCGGTCCTTCGCACGACGAAGCCTCTCAAGCAGCTTGTTGTACGCGAGATCGAATGCAGCAAACTTGTCAGCGGCTGTGGCCTCGGCACGGATAACGGGGCCTCTGCCCAGGACAGTCACTTCAACGGTGAGTTCGCCAGGCGTCTGCCTGGGATTGGTTTCCTTGGAAACCTTGGCGTCAACCCGCTGGACCTTATCCCCCAGCGATTCAATCTTTGAGATTTTTTCGCCGGCATATTCGCGAAAGCGGTCAGAAACTGTGAGATTTCGTCCGCTGATCATGAACTCCATGGTGCCCTCCAATAACTCAGGTGACACGACAACGACGCTGTTGGGGGCTTGTCTGACGGACAGTCGAGCCCCTTTCCGAGCCGCTATCGACAGGTACATCTGTTCTTGGTACCCACAACCGACGTTAGTTCATCGGCACCCGTTATTCATCCTTTAGCCACTTAATTTTTGATTGAGTCTTAATGCCTGCATCAGGTGGTCCTCTGCAGCGACCGAGGCGTAGGCTGGTGGCCTCGTGGCCGCGAGCACAACAGCGCCGGAGACTACCCCGCCGGCAAGGGTAACCGCCCGCGCTGCCTCAGCAAGCGTTGCCCCGGTGGTGAGGACATCGTCAACGAGGATGCATCTCCTGCCCCTCAATTCTTTGCCTCTTCCCCTGCGTACCCTCATGGATCCCCGGACCCGGCGAGCACGTTCGCCTCTTCCCAGCCCCTTTTGACCACCGCTTCCACGTTCCACGGGGATACGTCCCGACACTTCCCCAAAAAGCCGGGCTGCCGCTTCCCGGACGGCTTGTGGGGCAGCCTTAATCACTGACGGATCCCCCCGCCGCTCCAACACGTCAATGACTGGGCAAAAGGGCAGCATCCGGCGCATGCGTATGAAAAAGAGCAGAAGATGCAGAGGGCTGAATCCGCGCCTGCGGTAGGCCTTTCCGCTACTGGGGACAGGGATGAGGCAATAACCGGACCGGCCACCGATGGCAGTCACCACGGCTTTGCCAAGGCAAGGACCCAGAACAGCCGCCAGCCGCCATTGACCGTGATGCTTGAAAGAGAGGAGGCACTTCGCCAGCTCATCCCGGTATGCCCCCGCTGCTACGACTTCGATCTTTGCCGTGCCGTCGACGTCAACCAATGCCGGCGACTGCTGCTCAGCCCTGAACGGCTGCTTGCATAGGTGACGGACCTTCCTTGCACAGCTGCCACAAAGTACCGCGTCTTCCATCTCACAGCAGACACAGTCGACGGGAACCAGCACAGCCAGAAGGTCAACCAGTGCCCCCTGCAGAGCGGCAAGGGCCCTACCCGTTCTTCGTTGGTCCGGGCCACGACGACGCGAACCGCCAGGTTCGGGCGGATCAAGGTCAGGGTCGACATATTGCCGGGTCTGCCGTGCACGGAACCATGAGCTAAGGAAGGTAAAAGTCACTCTTCAGCTTTACCGTCTGGTCTTTCTCGCGGAAGGCACACAGCACGCTATGTGCATAAATAATCGGGTTGAATCCATGGGGCGGAGCCCCTGATACAGAAGTCAGCCTGGAAATGCCGGTTCTGTTGGGCCTTTTAGCTGAAGCTCCCAGCCGTTTCCGACGCGTTGGAAGATGCCGGCAGCCGACTGTCCGTAGATTTGCTCAGCTCCGTTTCCGACGCTGAGGCTGGTCAATCCGTCCCACGGTGCCAACTGCTGCGGTTCACCCGATGCCAGCGACAGCAACTCCGGAACCACCGTCGAAGAGGCCGAACCGGACATCACGGCCACCGTAGAGCCATTGACCCAGGCGCCTTGGTCCGCGGCTGTATTGCTCAGCAGTGTGATGGGAAGCGTGAGGTCCTTCGGAACGCCGTCGGGGTTCCGGACTATGCCCGTAATCTGCACAGCGGACTTACCGTTTGCCTCGGAAATGACCAGCGCCCTGGTCCCCTCCCTCGAGACCCGGAAGTCCTTGACTGTTCGTCCCGTGAGCCAGGCCGGCGTCATGGTGACGCTGGGAACGCCGGTACCCGGGGCTGTGCCTGTGGGCTTGTAAGCCACAACTTCGGCTGCCCCGTTGGCGCCAGGGCCCGCTGTCCACACCCAATCGTTTGGGCTGAAGGAAGGACCAGTGAGGGTACTTCTGGTAGTTAGTTGTCGCGCAGGTTGCCCCGGTTCGATGGAGTAAAGCGTGGTTTTATCGCCGTTGAGGAAAGCGGCTGTTTGGGACACCGGCGACTCAGCGGGCGAGTGCGGCCCCAGACCGGCCACCGATTGAATGTCCGGCAACGGAGTAATCCTGTTGTTCTCGTACCGCACAAGATCGCCGTTGTTTACTGCGATCTGGCGGGCAGGAACGCTCTTGTCCAACACTGGCGGCAAAACAGTACCGTTGTCTTCCACGCGTACCAGGTCCTGATCGGCGCGAAGTTGAACGTTGATGACATCGGGCTGGCTACGGAAGGTCAGCGCCAATTGGTTTTGCATCCTCTGACGGTCCTCCGCAGAGGCGTCGAATAGCTCCTTGGCAGAGAGGTCCACCTGGGCTGCACCGGAGACAACCGGAACAGATTCGCGGGCGAGCTTCATTCCCGATGGGAAGGCACTGACCACTGCCCCGCGCAGGTAGGGGGCGGGGCCGGCAAGCAGGGCACTGGTCATGGACTTCACAGTGTTCTTTTTAATGAACCACCGGTAGTCCGGCACTGCGTAAGTGAACGTCGGGTCATAGAAGTAGATGGGGTTTGCCCCGTAGATAACCTTGAATGTCTCCTCCGGAATGGCCGTACCATCAGGGACCTTGGAGATCCGCCATTCTCCTTCCACCTGCTCAAGCGTTAGTGGAATGGTCTCTTTGGTACCCGGCGGGAACTGGGTCGCAACGCCGTCTGCATCCACCGAATATGCGAGATCGAGTTCGTAGAGGTATTCGTTTTCATCCGCTGCTTTGACTACCTGTGCCTCGCGGAAAACGATCGCACGTTTGTCCGGTTTCCACGTTACAGACTGCGCTTGCGTCAGGTACTGACGAGCCACGGGATAGTCATCCTCGTAGCCGCTGCCAGCCATGTAGAAATCCTCGATCACAGTCTCCGGACTGGAACCGGCGCGCGGTGCAGCAGGGAAAAATACCGGCGCGTTGGGGTTACCGGCGCCTTCGTCTTTGCTCTTGCCGACGGGGCCGGAGCGTGGAATCTGCGCGCAGGAAGCCAGCATGACCATCAGCACAACCAACAGCGCGACGATTGCCCTGGTACGCCCGGGACGCAACGTTCTCACGACTTCTCCCCTGTTCCATCGTCGTCAAGCGCCGGCATCCCGCCAACAGAGGGAGTCGGCTGCGGAGTCTCGCCGGAATCCTGGCCCAGTACCAGCATTTGCCGTTCGCTGGCCGCCCCGGGGAATCCTATGTCCGCAGGTTCCAGCTGAAGCGGAGACTTCACAATGGTGCCTCCTTGCCGCAGTGGAAGCGTCAGTCGGAAGTTGGAACCGGAACCCTTTCGGCCCCAGGCCTGAAGCCAACCGTTATGAAGCTTGGTGTCCTCGGCTGCGATGGAAAGGCCCAAGCCACTTCCTCCGGTGGTCCTGGCGCGTGCAGGATCTGCCCGCCAGAAGCGGTCGAAGACCCTGGCAGCCTCAGCCTGGGTCATTCCGATGCCGTGGTCCCTTACTGACACCGCTACAGCTTCATGATTGGCCGCGACAGATATATGGACAGGCTTGCCTTCACCGTGTTCGAGGGCATTGAGCAGCAAGTTGCGGAGAATGCGGTCGATCCTGCGGGAGTCCATCTCCACGATGATGCTCTTTTGCCGGGCGTTTAGCCGGACTTCCGAGCCGTACTCCGCGGCCACCGGCGCGGCACCTTCCATAACGTGCGAGATCACTTGGAAAATGTCCTGCGGTTCTGCATCCAGCACGGCGGCGCCAGCGTCGAATCGTGAAATCTCCAGCAGGTCCGAAAGCAGCGATTGAAAGCGCTCAACCTGGTGGTACAGCAACTCCGCCGATCTCTTGTTCATGGGATCGAAATCGTCCCGCGCATCGAACAGGACTTCGGCCGCCATTCGTACCGTGGTGAGCGGGGTACGCAGTTCGTGGGAAACATCAGAGACAAAGCGCTGTTGCATCTGCGACAACGTGGCCAACTGGGTGATCTGTTCCTGGAGGCTTGCGGCCATGTGGTTGAAGGAAGCGCCCAATCTCGCCACTTCGTCTTCTCCCTTAACCACCATTCGTTCTTGTAGTTGGCCGGCAGCAAGCTTTTCCGATACGACGGCAGCATGGCTGACCGGACTGACTACGTTACGGGTCACGTACCAGGCAATGGCACCGATCATGAGGACGAGAGCCGCACCGCCTGCCCACAGTACGTTCTGAATCTCGTCCAGTGTTTGCTGGGCGGTATTGAGGTCGTAGATCAGGTATAGCTCGTAAGCCGTTCCGTTGAACGTGACCATGTTTCCGACGGCGATACCGGGCCTGTCCTCGTTCCCCACCGGAAACTGCGTGGAGGCCCAGAATTGCTGCTTGCCACCGCTTTGAACAGCCTTACGCAGCTCGGGAGGAATGACGCGAACCGTCAGCTGGTCCGAAGCGCGCGATTCAACCCAACGGTTACGTGGTTTGGTTTGTTCCGGAGCAGCTTCGAAGACATACCTACGCTGGATGACCGAGCCCCGGCCTTCCACGGCTGTCAAGGTGTCATAGACCAAGGTGATGACGCTTGACTGGTCGGTGACTTGGGCGCCGTCGAACGTGTCCTGGACTTGCTTGACGTTAAAGCGCGACTCGGATTCCGCCTGTGCCAGCCTCTCCTGGAAGAGGTTGTTGGCGATTTGGTTGGACAGGTACGCGCCAACAATGGCGAACGACGTTACAGCGAGCAGCAATGTGGTCAGGACCGTGCGGAACTCCAACGACCGCCGCCATCGCCTCAACAAGGAACGCCAAACGAAGCGCAGCCCTGGTCTTATTTGCCGCACGCCAATGGCGACGAGTCGCGAAACCCGAAGGACCAGGATCAATCCCCGCCGTGTCCAGATCCGCGCCCGGGACAGGACCCAGGAAAGGTCCCTGGCCTCGCGAGCGGACTGATCAGGGGACTTATCGGGTTGCTCAGGGGACGTTTCCGGGGTCTCAGACTCAGCCGGGGTCGCCTGCTGGACACCGGCCGGATCGGGAGTTTTGGGGCCCGGGCCCCCGCCTGCCTCGCCGGTCTTGCCGACCGGGGACTCAGGAACCTGCTTTATATCCGACACCACGCACCGTCAAAACGACCTCGGGCGCTTCCGGATCACGTTCAATCTTTGAGCGCAGACGCTGGACGTGAACATTGACCAGTCGGGTGTCAGCCGCGTGGCGGTATCCCCACACCTGCTCGAGAAGCAATTCGCGGGTGAATACCTGCCACGGCTTGCGTGCCAGCGCTACCAAGAGATCAAACTCCAGGGGCGTCAAGGAGATCCGCTCGCCGCCACGGGTCACCAAATGACCGGCGACGTCGATGGTCACGTCTGCGATACGCAAGGTCTCGGGGGCCTTCTGGTCACCCGGCCGCAACCGGGCCCGGACGCGTGCTACAAGTTCAGCAGGCTTGAACGGCTTGGGCACGTAATCATCGGCGCCGGATTCAAGCCCGCGAACAACGTCTGAAGTATCGGACTTGGCGGTGAGCATGACGATGGGTACATCCGACTCGCCACGGATCTGCCGGCAAACCTCAATGCCATCCGAGCCCGGCAACATCAGGTCCAGCAGCACCAGATCCGGCTTTGAGGAGCGGAAGACCTCCAAAGCCTGGCCGCCGTCTGCGCAGAACACCGGCTCGAAGCCATCGTTGCGCAGAACGATTCCAATCATCTCTGCGAGTGCTTCGTCGTCGTCAACTACCAGAATGCGTGCCTTCATAGTTATATATTCCCTTATCACCAAGTCTTTGTCCCGTTGGGCGCGGCGCACGGCATGGCGCCCCTAAGGCACTTCCACCGTACTGCACCCTGCCGTTGTGCGCCCCGGTGGCAGCATGAGCTACAGGCTATGAGGGACGACGGCGGGACTATAGGCTGGGTGCGAAGGTCCGTGTGGGGGACGTCGGGAGTCGGCGGGCCGGATCTTATGGGGAGGGAATCGTGTCACAACCAGAGCACGGCCAGAATCCGCCGGGCGGTCAGCCCGCCTGGGGAAACCAGCCGCAATGGGGAAATCAACCGCAGTGGGGAAATCAACCGCAGTGGGGAAACCAACCACAATGGGGAGGCCCTCCGGGCTGGGCGCCACCGCAGAGCAGCGGGCAGAACCATCCAAGCCAAGCTGCTCCGGGATGGCCCCCAGGGCCTCCGTATGGGCAGCCCCTCTACGTCGCGCCCCCAAAGCCAGGAGTCATTCCCCTGCGTCCGCTGCAGTTCGGCGAGATTCTGGATGGCTCCTTCCAAACAATCCGCCGCAATGCTGCCTCGATGTTTGGTTCCGCCCTGATTGTCCAAGCCATTGGAGCAGTCTTCATCGGCATCGTCACCGTTGGGATGTTCCAGCTGTCGACTTCCCTTGAATCTGTCAGTTCAGAAGCAGAGTTGGCCGATGCGATGGGCCCGTTCCTCGCTTTCATGGCCGGCACCCTGGGCGTTTCCGTGCTGATCGGTTTCCTGGGTTCTGTCCTCCAAGGAGTTCTGGTTGTCCCGGTCTCCCGCTCGGTTCTCAACCGCCGGACTGGCTTCAAGCAAATGTGGAAGCTTGCAGGCCCGGGAATCCTGCCGCTCCTCGGCGTTGCCGCGCTGCTGACGCTGGGCGGCCTGCTCGTAGCTGCCGCAGTGATCGGGGTAGCGATCTTGTTATTCACTGCGATGGGACCCGCGGCCCTGCTTATCGTCCTGCCCTTGGGCCTGGGTTCCTTTGTGGCCTTCGTTTGGATCGGCCTGAAGTTAATGCTGGCTCCCGCCGCCATCGTGGTGGAGAAGACCGGCGTTTTCCAAGGATTGCTCCGATCCTGGCGATTGACGAAGAACAATTGGTGGCGGATCTTCGGCATCACCCTGGTGGTAGCCATCATGGTGGGAATCATCGCGCAGATCGTCCAAATTCCTGTGTCCTTGGCCTCCGCGGCCATTGGTGGAGTAGTTGCACCCCACCCTGATCCCGACTCGATGACCTCAACGTTGGTTCTGACCACTGTCATCTCCACTGCGATTGGGGCGTTGGTGGGGTCCGTGACATTCGCCTTTCAAGCGTCCGTGTCGGGCTTGATCTACATGGATCTTCGGATGCGTCGCGATGGCCTGGATGTTGAATTGATGCGGCTCATGGAAACTGGTTCCGATCCTGACGGTATTCCCGGTGGGCCATCCACGTTGACACGAAACACCAGCTGGCCACCTGATGGCGGGCAGTTTCCTTCCGTTCCCCCCGGGCAGCGGCCTCCCGCATGAAGGTCGCCGCCATTGACATTGCACCGTTGGCATTCATGGAACCACCGGTGGAACCGGACCGTGACGAAGCCCGGCGTTGGGCTGCTGAGGAGCTATCGAATCCCCGATATCCGGATGCAAGGCCCGGCTGGCTGGACCAGTTGTGGCGGGATTTCCTGGACTGGCTGGCATCGTTGGAAGGTGATGGACCTGGCACCGGACCCAACCTTGCTGTCCCGTTGATTGTGGTTTTGGCGCTGGCACTCATCATCGCTGCCGTCGTCGTCGTTCGGCCAAGACTCAACGCCCGACGACGGAAAGAACCCGGAGATCTCTATGGAGAAGACCAGAGCGTCGACGCCGGGAGCTACCGAAGCAGGGCGGCGACTGCAGCCGACAGTGGCAACTGGCCGGCCGCCGTCGTCGATCAATTTCGCGCTCTTGTCCGATCTGCCGAAGAACGGGACATCATTGATGCTCGAGCGGGCAGGACGGCAGACGAAGCAGCCGGTCAACTGGGCCAGGTTTTTGGTTCGGCCCAAGTCAGGCTGCTCGCCGCTGCGGGTGTTTTCGACGCCGTGCGGTACGGCGAACAAGCCGCAACACGGGCGGACTATGAGTCCGTCCGCCAGCTGGACGCTGATCTTCTTGATCTGAAGCCCGACTTCACAGGACAAGGCCACGCCGGATTCGCGGTACCACGATGACCACCATCTTGGAAGATAGCACCCCGGGTACCGACAATGCCGCTGCCGAAGGACTTCCCGCGGGTCAACGTTTCAGGGCCTGGTTCCGGAAACACCTGGTATGGATTGCCCTCGGCACCCTGCTTGCAGGCTTGGTCACTTTCCTGGCCATCAACAGCGTCTCCGGCGCAACTGATTCCCGGCGGCTCTCCGCACGGAATCCAGCGCCGGACGGCGCCATGGCTGCAGCCGAAATCCTCGCACGCCACGGAGTTTCCGTCACTCCGACAGACACGTTTGAAGACACTATGGATACGTTGTCAGCCAAGGACGAAGCCACGGTTCTCCTCTTTGACGCGCAGGGCTTTCTTGACCGGTCCCAACTGGAGGAGATCACTGCCGCAGCAGACCGCGTTGTGGTAGTTGCTCCACGGCTGAGGACACTCAATGGCCTGAACCAGGGGATCCGGCCCGGCGGTGTGGTTCCAGAAGCAACACAGGTGATCGAACCCGGATGTGAACAGGAAGATGCCAGGGCGGCGGGCCGGGTGTCCGCACAAGGATCTGTCCTGTCCGGGCCCGTGGTTTGTTATCCCACCCGCGAGGACGGACCAGGCTTGTATGCGGCGTCAGCCGATGGGCGGGTCATCGTCCTGGGCAGTAGGGAACTCATGGACAATCAACACCTAGCCTTGGAGGGCAATGCTGCCCTTGCCCTGCGTACCTTGGGGAACAACGCGGACCTCGTGTGGTACATCCCGGGCGTCGGCGATATCTCCGCCTCCAATTCAAACCCCACACTGAACGAGCTGGCACCGCGATGGCTGGCCTTCGCCGGACCGTGGCTGGGCTTGGTAGCCCTGTTGGCCATCGCTTGGCGGGGCCGGCGCATGGGCCCTCTCGTATTCGAGCCGCTGCCCGTGGTGGTCAAGGCCGTCGAGACAGCAGAAGGCCGGGCACGCCTTTACCAGGATTCACGGGCTGTGGGGCGGGCAGCCAACAACTTGAGGGCAGGAACCCTCTCACGGTTGGCCCGGCACTTCAACCTCGGCGCTGACACCACCGCCGAAGCAATAGTCGACGCAACAGCCCGCCATGCGGCGCAATCAACCCAGGAAGTCCGATTTGTCCTGATCGACTTCATGCCGGAAAGCGAAGGACAACTGGTGCAGTGGGCACAACAAATCGAACGAATCGAACAGGAGGCGACCGCCCGATGAGCAGCCAGCCAAACAGCTATACGGACAGCAACAGCCACTCCGCGGGAGGTACGACGCCTCGCCCGGATGTTATGCAGCCCGATGCACCCCAGCAAGACGCCAGCCCGCAGGGTGCTACCCGGCAGGGTGCGCCTCAGGCAACCGGACCCGCAGAAAACGGACAGCGCCGGCCCGGTGAGGATCCGGCGCGGCAGTCACTGCTGAATGTCAGGGCAGAGGTGGGCAAGGCCGTGGTCGGTCAGGACCCCACCGTAACGGGTATGCTGATCGCCCTGCTCTGTGGCGGACATGTTCTCCTCGAAGGTGTACCCGGTGTAGCCAAGACCCTGTTGGTCAGGGCGTTGTCCACCGCGCTGAGCCTGGACACAAAGCGCGTCCAGTTCACTCCGGACCTCATGCCCGGCGACGTCACGGGTTCACTGGTATATGACTCGCACACCTCTGAGTTCACTTTCCGCGAGGGACCGGTTTTCACCAACATCATGCTGGCCGATGAGATCAACCGGACCCCGCCCAAGACCCAGGCCTCGCTCTTGGAAGCAATGGAGGAACGCCAGGTTTCGGTGGATGGTGTGTCGCGTCCGCTTCCGAGCCCGTTCATTGTGGCGGCAACCCAGAACCCGGTGGAATACGAAGGCACCTACCCCTTGCCGGAAGCACAACTGGATCGGTTCCTCCTCAAGCTGACCATGCCACTACCTGGACGGGCAGAGGAGATCGAGGTCATCCGTCGCCACGCCAACGGCTTTGATCCCCGGAACCTGTCTGCAGCCGGCGTACGGCCCGTGGCGGGCGCCGTCGAGCTTTCCAGTGCCCAAGCGGCTGTCGCGCAAGTGGCCGTGGCTCCGGAAATCCTCGCGTACATAGTTGACGTGGTGCGCGCAACGCGGTCTGCTCCTTCTTTCCAACTCGGCGTTTCTCCCCGTGGAGCCACCGCCCTTCTCAACACTTCAAAGGCATGGGCATGGTTGTCCGGCAGGACTTTCGTGACTCCGGACGATGTCAAGGCTTTGTCGTTGCCGTGCCTGAGGCACAGGGTGGGTCTGCGTCCGGAGGCTCAAATGGACGGCATCCAAGTGGACGACGTCCTGGGCAGTATCCTGGCGTCCGTCCCGGTGCCGCGGTGATCTTCCGACCGGCATTGGCCGAGGGGGTTTGAGTGGCCATTACGGGTCGTTTCGTGTTGCTGGCCCTTCTGGGTTTGGTGCCCTTGGTGGTTTTTCCCGCGTGGAGCACCGTCCTGTTCGTGGCCGTGGGGCTGCTGCTCTTACTGGTTGCGGATCTTGTCTTGGCAGCCTCGCCCGCGAGGCTTGCCCTGGAACGCAGGCAACCTGGAAACGTGACGCTTGAGGGCGAGACGGACTCCGTTGTCACTGTCACCAATGGCACGCGGCGCAAGCTGCGCGCCGAGGTAAGAGACACGTGGCAGCCCTCCGCCGGCGCAGTGAACGCTGCACAGTCCTTGGTAGTCCCGTCCGGAGAGCGTCGCCGCATGACCGTGACCCTGGTTCCTCGTCGTCGCGGCGACCTCAAAAGCCCCCACGTGACCATCCGATCGTTTGGCCCCATGGGTTTGGCCGCAAGGCAGCGGACCCGCGCCCTGCCTGGCCAACTGCGGGTCCTCCCCCCGTTCCATTCAAAACGTCATCTCCCTTCCAAACTCCGGAAGCTTAGGGAGTTGGATGGCAGGGCCGCCGTACAGATCCGTGGGGCCGGCACCGAATTCGACTCACTGCGGGACTACGTCCGCGGTGACGATGTCCGGTCCATCGACTGGCGGGCCACCGCGCGGCGGACTTCAGTGGTGGTACGGACGTGGCGCCCGGAGCGCGACCGGCGCGTGGTCATCGTGCTTGACACTTCACGCACAGCAGCCGCCCGAATCGAGGATGAACCCCGGCTCGACACCGGAATTGAGGCGGCGCTGCTGCTCGCGGTGCTGGCCGAGCGCGGAGGCGACCGCGTGGACTTCCTCGCTTACGATCGGCGAATTCGCGCACGCGTTGAATCGGCCTCAAAAGGCAATCTGCTGGGTCAACTCGTCCAAGCCATGGCCCCCTTGGAAGCTGAACTGATCGAACTGGATTGGCAGCAGGTTCCGGCTCAGGTACGGGCAGTTTCGGCGCACCGATCCATGGTGGTCCTCTTGACAGCGCTCGACGGCGGCGCCCCCGAAGAGGGGCTCCTCCCCACTGTGGCGCAATTGTCGCGCCAACACGTTGTGGTGGTGGCATCGGTCCGGGATCCCCTGCTGTCTGCCATGAAAGAAGAAAGAACGACGGCCAGCCAGGTTTTCCGTGCAGCCGCCGCCGAGCGCGCATTGTTGGAGCGTTCCGCGGTGACGGCGCAGCTCCGGCAACTCGGAGCCGAAGTGGTTGACGCCGAACCCCACGATGTTCCTCCCTTACTCGCTGACACCTACATACGGCTCAAAGCAGCCGGGAGGCTCTAGTTCCAAGGTTTAGTTCCACGTACAAGGAAGGACCGCAATGAATACCCCCATCTACCAGCTGGCACTCGGCGACGAGTTCAGCCGGCTAACCCCGGAGCTCCAGGAGTATTTTTCGTTGGCTGCCGGCTCCGGATCGTATGGAATCGGAGAGGGAGTCTTTGACGTTGTCGGGTGCCGTCAAAAGTGGTTGCGGCCACTGCTCGCCCTGACGGGGAGCGAGGAGGCTTTCTTTCCTGATTACGGTGAGAGCATTCCGTTCCGCATCGAAAACCACGCCCATCTGGATCCTTTCGGACGACCGGCCCTGACGGCCCGTCGGGAGATCTATTTCCCTTCGGGTACACGGCTGTTCCACGATACGACGAGCGCGGTCCTGACTGGCTCCGACCATCGAAATGCCCATTTGGTGGACCATGTGGGGCGTTATCGCCGTCTTGTCACGGACCTGGATGTCAGCGTCACCGCTGAGGGCCGCCTTCGTGGCGTGTCCAAAGCAAGCAGACTATTCCTTGGCCCCTTGCGAGTACCATTGCCGAACGCACTTGATGCGCGTGCCTACGCGGAGCAGTGGTGGGACAGCGCAGAGCGCAAGCACCGCATCCAAGTCAAAGTCATCCAGCCCCAGATCGGCTTGGTCCTTGTATACGCAGGTCGCTTCGACTACCGCTTGGCACCATATCTGCCAGGAGCTGCGCCCGGTACCTCTCTCCCCCGCTATGCGGAACCAGACCGCTGGGAAGAGAGAATCTGACGCCTTCGCAGTTAGCCCTGAGCAAGCTGGTCCAGTCCGTCTGCCACTTGGGTCAGTTTAGATAGCACAGCCTTGGCCCTTGAAGGCTTGAAGTCAGCCAGCCCCTTAGAGGGAGTAACCCGGAGTCCCGCCAAGCCCGAGGCAGGAAGCCCGAGCTGCCGCCACGGCTTCGCGATGCTTTCAACAACCTCGGCGGTGCGTGGCAGTTGCGCCTGTGGCTCGCCTGTTGACAGTGCGCCCGCCCACAGGCGTTTTCCGTCCTCCACTGCTACAGCCAGCTGCTCCCATTGGCGTGTCGTCAGGGCTTTCAGGGGCACCGCGACGCCGTCGGCTCCCGCTGCCAGGATTCGCTCGATGGGCGCTTCGATTTCCGGTACTGAGACCACGGCCTCGACGACTCCCGCACTCTTGAGAGCGTCGATCACCACTCGCCACGCGCCTGTCACTTCCTCGCCGGATATGGACCGCAATGTTCGGTAGCCACTCGCCGTCGGGATCGTGCCGGCCGTGACGGAGGCGATGTCCGGCTCGTCAATTTGAACCACCAACCGGGCACCCGGGACAGCCGAGGCGATGCGGCTGAGGTGCTCTGTGATGCCGGCGGCCAAAGATTCCGCAATGTCCCTGCGGGCGCCATAATCCAGAAGTGCCCGTTCGCCGTTGTGCAGGTAAAGATTGGCAGCAAGACTCATGGGGCCCAACAGCTGGATTTTGAACTCCGTTGCAGCGACATCCTCGGCACCAGCTATGTCGGCCAATATATTGAGGTCGGTCGAGAGCGCAGAGCGGGCGCGCCGGGCATCCTTCCCGGGCTTGTCCACCAGACGCCAGCCGTGCGGTTGGACATCGATTGCCAGGTCGACCAACAGTGAGCCGGTCCTTCCGACAGCATCCGAGCCCACCCCTCGATCAGGCAACTCGGGCAGGAAAGGAAGGTGGGGGTCCCCCAATTCGCCCCGAATGATCCGGTTTGCTTCCGCGGGGTCGCTTCCGGGCCACGGGCCCAGTGCGGTGGCGCTGGCGCGCAAATTAGCCATTTCCGCCACGGCTCAGGCCTGCTGGCTGGAAATCTGGTGATCCTCGGCGATTGCCTCGTGATGGCGGATCACTTCGCTGATGATGAAGTTGAGGAATTTCTCTGCGAAGGCTGGATCAAGGTGCGCGTCCTCGGCCAGCCGTCGCAAGCGGGCGATCTGGGCCGATTCGCGGCCCGGATCTCCGGCGGGAAGCTTGTGGGTGGCCTTGAGGATTCCTACCTTTTGGGTGGCCTTGAAGCGTTCCGCGAGCAGGAAGACAAGTGTTGCGTCAATGTTGTCGATGCTGGACCGGATGGACAACAGCTCGTCCATGACTGCACGGTCCACTTGGCCGGCCAGGGAGCTCGCTGCCGGGTTGAAGGAATCGGCGTCATCAGGAAGGGCGTTGTTCTGCTCGGTCATGCATCCCAGTCTATGGTGTGGGGCGGTCCAGCCGCGGGTGATACCTGCGGGCCAGGACAGGCACGTTACAGCAACCATGGCCTCAGCTATTGGCGTATCCCTTAACGCGGAGAAGGTACGCCCGCCACAGTGGGGGGCGTACCTTCTCTACATTGCGTGGATTCTCCGGGGACGGTCTAGTCGCCAAGCAACGATCTAGCCGCCCAGCAGAGTGCGGTGCGCTTCCCGCCGTCGTGCTTGTTCGTCGGGGTCCGGCACCGGCAGCGAGGCGATGAGCCTCTTGGTGTACTCATGCTGCGGTGAGCCCATCACATGGTTTCCGATCCCCTGCTCCACCAGCTGGCCTTTGTACAGCACGCCAACCCAGTGGGACAACATGTCCACTACTGCGAGGTCGTGGCTGATGAACAGAGCCGCGAAACCGTACTGCTCCTGTATGTCCTTGAACAGGTCCAACACTTTGGCCTGCACCGAGACATCCAAGGCGGAGGTGGGTTCGTCGGCGATCAGGAGGCGCGGGTTGAGTGCCAGCGACCTCGCCAAGGATGCGCGCTGCCGCTGCCCGCCGGACAGCTCGTGCGGGTAGCGCTCCGCGTACGACGCCGGCAGCTGGACTGATTCGAGCAGCTCACCTACCTTTTTCCTCGCCTCAGCGGCACCGGGCTTGGTGTGGATAAGCAGCGGTTCTGCGACGCACTCGCCGATGGTGAGGTGCGGGTTGAAGGACGCCGCCGGATCCTGGAAAACGAAGCCGATCTCCTTGCGGAGCGGACGGAAGGTACGCTCTTTGAAGTCCAGCATCTCGTACCCAAGAACCTTCAGGCTGCCTCCGGTGGTTCGGGTCAGGCCAGCTATGGCCCGTCCAATGGTGGATTTTCCGGAACCTGATTCACCGACCAGTCCGAAAACCTCATTCTCCGAGACCGTAAAGCTGACGTTGTCCACGGCCTTGAACCCGTGCCTGCCGAAACGGCCGGGGTATTCGATGGTGAGGTTCTTTGCTTCCACCAGGATTTTGCCTCCCTGGTGGAGCCGGCCACGGGCACCCTCGGAGGCCGAGTTTCGTCCGAGGTGCGGTACTGCGGCCAGCAGTTTCCTGGTGTACTCCTGCCGGGGTTCGGCAAACAGGACCCGTGAAGGAGCCTCCTCCACAACGTCGCCCTGGTACATGACCACAACGCGGTCGGCCAAATCTGCCACTACACCCATGTTGTGCGTGATGAGCACGATTGAGGTGCCATAGTTGTCCCTCAGGTCGCGGAGGAGCTGCAGGATTTCAGCCTGGACTGTGACATCCAGCGCGGTGGTAGGCTCATCCGCCACGATCAGTCCCGGGTTGAGGGCCAAGGCCGCAGCGATTACCACGCGTTGCTTCTGACCACCTGAGAACTGGTGCGGGTAGTAGTTGACCCGCGTCTCAGGATCCGGGATGCCCACCTTGCGGAGCGCCTCGGTTGCCCGGTGCTTGGCTTCCTTGGCGGAGATGCGACGGCCGTCCGTGGCGTGTGCCCGGATACCTTCGGCAATCTGCCAGCCCACGGTGAAGACCGGGTTCAGGGCCGTGGAAGGCTCTTGGAACACCATGGCAACATCCCGGCCACGGATTTTGCGAAGCGTCGATTTGCTGACGCTGATGACGTTGTTGCCGTTGATCACCACGGCACCGGAGCTGATGGCAGTTTCCGGAAGCAGGCCCAGGATGGTTTTGGCTGTCACGGTTTTGCCGGAACCCGATTCCCCTACGATGGCCACGACTTCACCGGCTCCAACTTCCAGGCTGACGTCCTTTACAGCGTGAACGTCCCCGCCATCAGTGGCGAAGGTGACTTGGAGCCGATCGATGGTTAGTACAGGCGGCTCGGTGCTGACGTGATCTGACTCATTTCCCAAGTTGGTGGTCATGGCTTGCCTGCCTCTGTCGGGTTTGAAGGCGTTCCTGCCGTTGTTGGTGTTGGTGTCCTGCCCGCGCGTTTGCGTCCACGGATCCGGGGGTCATTGAGGTCGTTGATGCTCTCGCCCACGAGGGTCAGCCCCAGGACCGTGAGTACGATCGCGATCCCGGGGAAGACGCCCGTCCACCAAATACCGGACGAAGTGTCCGCCAGTGCCTTGTTGAGGTCAAACCCCCATTCAGCGGCTGATGTGGGCTCGATGCCGAAGCCAAGGAAGCCCAGGCCGGCGAGCGTCAGGATCGCCTCGGAAGCGTTCAGGGTGAACATGAGCGGCAGGGTCCGGGTGGCGTTCTTGAAAATGTGCCTCCCAATGATGCGCACGCTGGAAGCCCCGAGCACTTTGGCCGACTCGACGAACGGCTCGGCCTTGAGACGAATGGTCTCTGCCCGGATGACCCGGAAGTACTGCGGGACAAAGACCACCGTGATGGAGAAAGCACAAGAGAAGATGCCGCCCCAGAAACTGGATTGTCCCCGGCTGATCACGATGGAAATTACGATTGCCAGGAGCAGGGTAGGAAACGCATAGATGGCATCCGCCACTACCACCAGAATCCTGTCCAGCCACCCTCCGAAATATCCACTGAGCAGACCAAGGGCGACACCGAGGAACAAGGACATCGCCACTGACACAACGATGACTGTCACCGCTGTTTGGGAACCCCAAACCACCCGTGACAAGACGTCGTAGCCGCCAACAGTTGTTCCCAGCAGGTGCTTGGAGTTCGGAGCTTCCTGGGTGGGAAACGAACCGGATGCGTCGCTGAGTTGGGAGTAGCCATAGGGAGCAAGGAGAGGTGCAAAGATGCTCGTAAGGATGAAGAGTCCACTGAGGACAAGGCCCACAATGAGCATGCCTCGCTGAAGTCCGACGCTTTTCTTCAAGTGGCTTACCACGGGAAGCCTTGAGAACAAGGGCTGCTTGGGTCGGGTCAATGGGGAAGTGCTCATGGTCAGTACCTCACTCGAGGGTCGATGAGTGCGGCAATAATATCCACCACGAAGTTGGTGACGGCCACAATGATGGCCAGCAATACAACGATTCCCTGGACGGCCACAAAGTCGCGCGCGTTCAGGTACTGCACCAGTTGATAGCCCAGGCCCTTCCACTCAAAGGTGGTTTCGGTCAGAATGGCGCCGCCCAGCATCAGGGCAATTTGCAGGCCCATGACAGTAATGATGGGAATCAGTGCCGGTTTGTAGGCATGCTTGGTCACCAGGCGGAACTCACTGACACCGCGGGAACGCCCGGCCTCAACGTAGTCCTTTCCCAGCGTGCCGATGACGTTGGTGCGCACCAGTCGCAGGAAGACGCCGGCGGTCAACAATCCGAGGGCTACTGCGGGGAGCACCGCGTGGGCCACGATGTCCCCCAGGGCTGCGAAGTTGCCGCTGCGCAATGCGTCCAGCCAGTAAATGCCTGACGGTGCAGCCAGGCCGCTCATGGTCAGTTCCGTTCGCGTAGAGGCTCGACCAGCTACGGGGAACCATCCAAGCCACACGGAAAACGTCAGTTTGAGGAGGAGCCCGGAGAAGAAAACAGGTGTGGCGTAGCAGAGGATGGCGAAGAACCTCAGAAACGCATCAGGAGTCTTGTCCCGGTGCTGTGCGGCAATGAGACCGAAGGGGATGCCGACTGCCAGCGCGACGATCAGTGCGTTGATCGACAGCTCGAGTGTGGCTGCACCGAAAGTGGTAAGTACTTCCACCACTGGCCGCCGGTCGGTGATGGTGCTGCCAAAATTGCCGGTGATGAGTTGGCCCAGGTATTCGAAGTACTGGACCAGTACGGGCCGATCGTAGCCGGCCTCTTGTATTCGCTGGGCCAGGACGTCCGGGGGCAGGCGTCCGCCTTGCGATGCCGTGATGGGGTCTCCAATGACCCGCATCAGGAAGAAGACGAGAGTCACCAAGATGAAGACGGTGGGGATGATCAGGAAAAACCTGACCACGATGTATCTGCCCAGACCTCCCCCGGCTTTGGACTTGCTCTTGGGAGCAACGATGCCGGGCTCAGCCTCGGGAACCTCAATAAGTGTTGTCATTGTTACCTGCATTTCCTGCCCGTGGATTGCGCGGGGTTGTCTCATGCGAGCCGGCCACCTGGGTGGTCAGCAAAGGAGGCGGGACACCGGATCAGTGTCCCGCCTCCCTTTCCTCACAAAGGTGCGGTTACTTGGAAATTACTCCGAGGCGGAACTTGAACGATGGGTCCAGTGTCTTCTCGACGCCATTCACGCCGCTTCCGACAACCGCCACCTGGGCGCCCTGGAGCAGGGGCAGGGTGGAAATGTCCTTGGCCAAGGCGTTCTGGACATCCTTGATGGCAGCCTCGCGGCTGGTCTTGTCCGCATCCGTCAGCTGCTTGGCGATCAGCCCATTGACTTCGGGATTGTTGTAATGGTTCTTCAGGAAGCCGCCTTCCGGGAAGAACGGCGTCAGGTAGTTATCGGAATCGCTGAAGTCCGGGAACCAGCCAAACTGGAACAACGGGTACTCGTCGGCACGGCTGGCCTTGCTGTAAGTGACCCATTCTGTGGACTGCAGGTTCACGGTGAAGAGACCGGACTTCTCCAGCTGCTCCTTGACCATGGCGTATTCATCGCCGGAGGATCCGCCGTAGTGATCCGGGTTGTACTGCAGGTTCAGTGCGACGGGTTCCGTGATGCCGGCATCCGTCAGGACCTTCTTTGCCTTGTCCAGGCTTGGCTTTCCGGCATCGCCATAGGCGTCCTTGAACGACTCGTTGGCGCCGAGGAATCCGCTCGGAACGTTGGAGTACAGGGGCAGGTAGGTGCCCTTGTATACCTGGTCAGCGATAGCCTGGCGGTCAACGAGGTTGGCCACGGCCTGGCGAACTGCGAGTGCCTTCGCAGGGTCTGCGCCGGCTGCCTTGGGTCCGTACGGCATGGTGTCGAAGTTGAAGGTGATGTAGCGGATCTCGCCACCCGGTCCGGTGAGGACCTTGACCTTGGAGTCCTTGCGCAGGTCGTCGATATCCGTGGCGCTCAGGCTGCGGAAGGCTACGTCAATGGCACCTTGCTGGATTTCCAGCTTCAGGTTGGTGGGGCTGGCGTAGTACTTAATGGTGGCAGCATCATTGGCGGGCTTGCCAAGAACGCCTTGGTAGTCAGCGAGGGCCTTAAAGCTGACCAGTTCGTTCTTTTTGTAGCTGTCAATCGTGTACTGGCCGTAGAACGCGTTCGCTTTGATGATCTCGTCGTCCGAAAGAATCTTGTCGGCCGGGAAGACTTCATCGTCCACGATCGGCGCGGCAGGGCTGCTGAGGATCTGGCTGAACGTTTGGTCGTTGGCGTTCTTCAACTTGAATACCACGGTGGTGGCATCGGGCGTACTTACGCTTTCGATGTTGGTCAGCAGCGAGGCAGGTCCGGCGGGATCGTTGATTGCCACCTGTCGATCGAAGGAGTGTTTGACGTCCTTGGAATCCAAAGTGTGCCCGTTGGCCCACTTGAGACCCGACTTGAGCTTGACGGTGTATTCCGACGGCGCCGTGAACGACGACGATTCGGCGAGGTCGGGAACGGGCTCCGCACCGCCGGGCTTCGAATTCAGGAGAAATGAGTAGACCTGGTTCATCACCATAAACGAACCGTTGTCATAGGACCCGGCAGGATCCAGCGACGTGACTTTGTCAGTAGTGCCGTAGGCGATGGGGCCTGCGGCGGCCGGGGCGGATGATGAACCGCCGCCGGAGGGACCCGTGCATGCCGTCAGGGCGAGCGCGGAAATGCCCGCCAGCGCGATAACGCCGTGCAGGGCCTTCTTGTTCAGTGCCATCTGGTGAACCTTCTGTTCGATGGATTCGGCGCGCCGCCGTGGGATATTTGTGACGGCGCGCACTCTTGATTCCACGATTCAATCAGACTTCGAAGGCCGCGAACCCTTCATTTTGTGATTCGAGACACAAAATTTACTTTCCAGTAGGTTTCGCCGGGAAGGTGCCGGCTCCTAGAGGACTTCCCGCTGGAGTGAGCGGGCCGCGTCAATGGTTGCCTGCCCCAGGACGCGGCTGCCTTGGTAGAGAACGACGGTCTGGCCCGGGGCCACGCCTCTCAAGGGATCCGTCAGCGTGACAACAATCTGGGCACGCTCCACTCCGGATTCGTCAGCAACGGATTCAACACGGGCGATTGCCGGAACAGGATCGCCGTGCGCCCGGACCTGGGCGTGGCAGTCGAACTCAGCGCCGGTGGCGACTTCGGAAATGGGCACGCCGGCCCAGGAGACCTTGATACCGCGAATCTCGTCGATCGCCAGCAGGGCTTCCGGTCCCACGACCACCTTGTTTTCCTTGGGGCGGATCTCCAGGACGAACCGGGGCTTACCGTCTGCCGCGGGGGTTCCCAGCTTCAGGCCGCGCCGCTGCCCCACCGTGAAGGCGTTGGCACCGGGATGTTCGCCAACCTTGACACCGGTTTCGTCAACGATGTCGCCGGTTGTCATGTCAATCTTCTCGGCCAACCATCCGCGGGTGTCACCGTCGGAAATAAAGCAAATGTCGTGGCTGTCCGGCTTGTTGGCCACGGACAGCCCGCGACGCTCGGCCTCCGCACGCACCTCAGCCTTGGAAGGGGTGTCGGCCAGCGGGAACATGGAGTGCTTGAGTTGCTCGTGGGTCAGCACACCGAGAACGTAGCTCTGGTCCTTGGCCCAATCGGCGGCGCGGTGAAGTTCACGGTTGCCGTCGGCGTCTTCGATGACTTTGGCATAGTGACCGGTGCACACGGCGTCGAAGCCCAGCGCAATGGCCTTTTCCAGGAGGGCGGCGAACTTGATCCGCTCGTTACACCGCATACAAGGGTTGGGCGTCCTGCCCGCAGCGTACTCATCAATGAAGTCCTGGACCACATCTTCCTTGAAACGCTCCGAGAAGTCCCACACGTAGTAGGGAATGCCCAGAACGTCGCAGGCACGCCAAGCATCGCGCGAGTCTTCGATGGTGCAGCAGCCCCTGCTTCCTGTGCGCAGGGTGCCGGGCATGCGCGACAACGCAAGGTGGACTCCGACGACGTCGTGTCCGGCCTCCACGGCCCGGGCTGCGGCCACGGCGGAGTCTACTCCGCCGCTCATTGCTGCAAGTACTCGCATGCTGGCTTTCTGTGTCTGTGGGATTTGGAGCAACTGATCCGGCTGGGAAGAGTCGGCGTGCCCATCCATTCTAGCCCGTAATGTCACGCCCGCCCTAAAACCCCTTGACTGGCCACACCCCTGCTTCTAAAGTCAAAACTAGTGGTTTTAGAATCGAGCTGACATGGCAAACGAACACATCGTTATTGCGGGCGGCGGGCTCGCCGGGGCTACTGCGGCCAAAACCCTCCGGGCCGAGGGCTACGGAGGGGACGTCACCGTGGTGGGCGCCGAGCAGCGGACACCCTACATACGCCCACCCCTGTCCAAAGAATTCCTCCTGGGTAAAGCTGACGCAGATTCTGCCCTCGTAGTACCCGGGGACTGGTACGGGGAGAACGACGTCGAGCTTCTTCTTGGCAGCCCCGTCAGCCGGATCTACCCTGATGGACATCAGGTAACTCTGGCCGACGGCCGACGCCTCGTCTACTCCAAACTGCTTCTGGCTACGGGTGCCCGGCCTCGTACTCTCCCGCTTCCCGGCGTAGACCTTGGCGGAGTCATGACGTTCCGGACACTGGATGACAGCCTGCGACTTCGGTCCCTCCTGAAAGGCGGAGGACGGAGGGTGGTCATGATCGGGTCCGGATGGATCGGTATGGAACTGGCCGCTGCAGCCCGCACGTACGGCAACGACGTCACGCTGCTGGGGCTGGAAGACATACCTTTGAGTGCCGCTATCGGCCCTGAACTCGGCCTATACTTCCAACGTCTCCATGAAGACCAAGGCGTCAGTTTCCGTCTCCCGGCAAGCGCCGTCGGGATTGATGGACAGGACGGCATGGCGACGGCGGTTCGCACCAATACCGGCGAAATGCTGCCTGCTGACGTCGTCATCGTTGCCGTCGGCGTCGTACCGGACACAGCACTTGCCGAAGCCGCCGGGCTTGAAATACGCAATGGAATACTGGTGGATGCCGGACTGAGGTCCAGCGCTCCGGATGTGCTGGCCGCCGGAGACGTCGCCAACGCACTGCATCCCTTTACCGGCGAGCACCATCGCAGCGAGCATTGGGCCAACGCACTCAACGGCGGCAAAGTGGCGGCAAAGTCCATGATGGGCCAGGACGCCAGATTGGATGTGGTGCCCTACTTCTATACGGACCAGTTCAGCCTGAGCATGGAGTACTCGGGCTTTCCCTCGTTGACACTCGGAATCCCACCGGTGATTCGCGGCTCGTTGGATGAGGGCAGCTTCATTGCTTTCTGGTTGAGGGAGGGCAATGTAGTGGCCGGAATGAGCGTCAACCAGAGCCGCGTCCAGAAACCCATCAAGGCATTGATTTCGAACCGCGTCCCGGTAGATGTAGTGAAACTGACGGATCCCGGAGTACCGCTGGACGAACTGGTGCCTGGCTAGCAGGAGTCTCTACAAAGTTTCTGCCGAGGCTTGCCGGGCTACCGTCGCCGCTGTCTGAATGCTGGATTCATGACCAGCCATTCCTGCCTGCCTGGCCCTGAGGCATGCCTCGGGAAGTGCCTTCAGGAGCGCGTCCACATCCGCCTCGGTGGAACTGTGGCCCAGGGTAAATCGCTGGGCGCCGCGGGCAGTATCCTCGTCCAAGCCCATGGCCAGGAGGACGTGTGATGGCCTGGGCACACCAGCGGTGCACGCCGAACCCGTAGAAGATTCAACACCTGCCAGGTCCAGGAGAAAGAGCAGTGAGTCGCCTTCACAACCAGGGAAGGTGAAGTGGGCGTTTCCCGGCAGCCGACCGTCCCCGGGAGCACCCCTCAGCACCGCGTCGGGAATCAATTCGAGTACCCCGCGGATGAGGCGGTCCCGTAACGAGCTGAGGCGTTCACGTTCACGCTCCAAGTTTGCCGTCACAGCCTCGGCGGCTGCGGCAAAGGCTGCAATTGCGGGGGTGTCCAACGTCCCGGACCGTACATCGCGCTCCTGGCCACCCCCGTGCTGCACCGGCGTCAGCTTCACAGCCCTCCCCAGGAAAAGGGCGCCAACCCCTACGGGACCACCAAGCTTGTGCCCTGAGACGGACATTGCGGAGAGCCCGGAACCACGAAAATCCACAGGAACGGAACCGAACGCCTGGACAGCGTCGGAGTGGACCGGAATGCCATGCTGCTTCGCCAGTTCCACGATCTCCGTAACCGGCTGGATGGTGCCTACTTCATTGTTGGCCCACATGACGGTGATCAGGGCTACCGATTCGGGCTCGCGTTCGATTTCGTGCTTGATGACGTCCATCCGGGCCTTCCCGTCTGCGTCCACGGGAAGCCATGCAACGTGCGCGCCTTCATGCTTTTCAAGCCACTCCACGGTATCCATGACCGCATGATGCTCCACGGCGGAGCAGAGGATGCGCGTGCGGCGCGGGTTCTCGTCCCGCCTGGCCCAAAACAGCCCCTTGACTGCCAGGTTGTCCGCTTCCGTCCCGCCTGAGGTGAAAATAACCTCAGATGGAAGTGCCCCGGCAGCCGCGGCGAGCGTCTCCCGTGCGTCCTCTACCGCCCGCCTCGCGCGGCGCCCTGCGCCGTGCAGCGACGAGGGGTTCCCCGTCCGCGCGAGTTCGCGCGTCATGACGGCCAGCGCTTGGGCCGACAGGGGCGTGGTTGCAGCATGGTCAAGGTATACAGGCACCCTGCAATTCTACCGACGACGAGCGTTCAGAAGCCGCCCGCTCAGGAATCGCCCTCAAGGGTGGTGATGCGCGCACAGCAGTGTCCCGGTGCATGGTCCGGATCCGGCACGACGACGTCGGCGCTGAGTCCGGAGGCCGTCGCAGCACCGCTGAGGAAGGCGCCGTTCATGGCGCACACTACCTCCTTGTGGTCCAGCGACAGGCGATGGAAGGGACAGTTCAGCAGGCGGTATCCCCCGGAGGCATCGGGGGTGGGATGGTACCCAAGCTCCGAGATCGCACCCAGGAAATCGCCAGGCCTTCCCAACTCGCTTCCCCTGGCTGAAGCGACCTCATGCAGGGCAGCCTCAACGGGAGCGCCATCGGACTCAGCCCGCTGGATGGCTGCAGCCATGAGGTGGCCGGCGAGGTCATAGTGCCGCTCCGGGATGGAGACGCCAATCTCATCCACCATTGGCCTGTACAGCTTGGATGGCCGCCCCGAGCCTGGACCCGTCCGGTCGGGCGACTTCCTGAACTCGACTTGCAAAAGTCCTTCGCGAACCAGGCGGTCCAAATGGAAAGACACCGAACTGCGGGGCAAGTCCAGAGTCAAGGCCGCCTCATCCCGCCCCACCGCGCTGCTGGCATTCAGAACGTATTCATACAACTTGCGGCGGTTCTCATCGCCCAACACAGCGATAGCTGCGATTTTGCGGATCCACGGGAGGTCGAAAGTGCCCATGCATTACGTTAACTCTAAAAACAAGAATTGCTGCTTTATGCGCTGCCCGGATCAAGACGGCGGTACCACGACGAGCTGGGCCATGATCTCAGCACGCGCCGGGGCCAAGGTCTTGTCATCCGGGCATGCCAGGGAGACATACACCGAGGACGCGGGGGCGCTGAACAACCTGGCCAGGACAACAGCCGACTGGCCGCCGGATGCTGAAGAGGATTCCAAACTGAGGAACTCAACGCTGTGTTGCGGTTTGTCAGAGTCTTCCCCCCAACGCAACGACGCCGGCTTCAAGCTGTCCACCGCAGCGCCGGCATTCAAGTAATCGAACAATGCCTTGGTTGACGCGACGTCGTCGCCAGCCACCACCAACGGCCCCTGGTTCACGCTGACCCGGACCGCGAGAATGCATCCATCCGTCTTCTTGTATCTGGTCTCACCCTGCAGGGCGGAGTGAACCACGGACCAGCCTGGCACTTCCTCCAACCGCGTGGAGACAGTCACCGGCTCCCCCGGTGCCAAGGTTCCTCCTGCTGCCAGCGGCAAATCCTTGGCGGCCACCGCGGCCGCATCGTGTCCAGGAGTGATAGTCGGAGTAGCCAGCGTGGATACCGATGGCGAAGGCTTCGGGGCTGCCGGATCCGGAACGTTGACAGTGCAGCCAGCCAGCAGGACGCCTGCGGCTCCGCCGGCAACCAAGCCAGCCAGTCGTCGTCGAACGTTGTTCGCCACTATTTCTCCCCGTCTGCTCCCTAAGCCCTGCCGTCCGGGCCATGCCGCCTGATATCCGGCAACCGCGGCTTGTCGCCGCGATCGAGTCTAGCCGCCTGCCGCAACGAGGCTCCGCCAGCACCGCGCACGCACTAGGCAAGCACCCATAAGCCTGCGGGAACAAGATCGACGACGACGGGCAACTCGGCGATGCGCTCCCCGTCGGCGTAGGCCACCACGCTTTCGGCGTCCAACTGCACTTTCCGGACGCGCTTGATCTCCACGGCAGGATGGCTGGTGTGTTTTCCGGCGAAAACCTTGGGAAACACGGCAAGGAAGCTGAGCCGCGACAAGGGCTTCACCACAAACATGTCCAGCCACCCGTCATCGGGAACCGCGTCAGGTGTAATCTGCATGCCCCCGCCTATGAACTGACCGTTGGCCACTGAAATGAGCAAGGCAGGCTGACGCCAGGCCACGTCATCGGCGGTCACGGTGTAGGTGATTCGCCGGAAGGAAACCAGTTCCCTGAGCATCGCAAGGTTGTACCGGCTCTTCCCGCGGGGCCACCGCCAGGAATTGGCCCGCTCGTTGACGGCCGCATCAAAGCCGGCGGACAGGACGCCCGCGAAGTAGCTGGTCTCACCGCCTGCGGCGACCCGTCCGACGTCGATCCTGCGCCCGCCCGTTTCCAGGGCAGCCAGCAGCCTGCGGCACGCGGCACCAGTGTCGTTCAGCGGCAAAGCCAACAGCCGCGCGACGTCGTTGCCTGTTCCGGCAGGAACAATGCCGAGGGGAATGTCCATCCCGGCAACCGCATTGACACCCAGATGGACCATGCCGTCGCCACCCACCACTACCAACGCCTCCACACCAGCCGCCAAGGTCACATCCACCGCCCTCCGCAGGGCGTCGTAGTCGTCCGCTTCAAGTACGACGACGTCCAGGCCGGCGGCGCGGAGGAGACCTACGGCTTGGTGCCCGGCATTGCGCCCGCGGCCGAACGAGGCAGCAGGGTTGATGGCGACAGCGATTTTCTTCGGCATGCTCAGGTGTTATCGGTTGCCGAAGGGTTCACAGCGTGAATTATGCCAGCGGGAACCACGGGGCCCGTTACCGACGTTCACATAGTGGCTGGATAAACTTGCCAGTACCGCGCTTCCCCGGAAGCGCACCACCATCACAGAGAAGGGCCCGTGCTTGGCCGAGGGCAACAGCTCGCACTATCAGGTTCTCCGCGTTTCCGTCACAGCTACGGACAAGGAGATCAAAGTGGCGTACCGAAAGGCTGCCAGGAAGGCACACCCTGACCACGGTGGAGAAGCCGAGATGTTCCGGCGTGTCACCCTCGCTTACGAAACCCTGATTGATCCCAAACGACGGGCCGAATACGACCGAAGGTACGCCTGTGGAGCCTCAAGCGTCAGTCAGCCCCGGCCCGGGGACTACACCGGCGCTGCCTCGCCGGGTCCCTCCGCCACCACAAACGTCAAGCGACCCCAGGCCCAGCGCAATACGGCGGGCGACCCCCCGGTCTATGTCCCTGCGTTTGACGATCCCACCGAGGTTCCGCTCATTTCAGCGGCCGAAGCGGCCCAGCAGGTCCACGGGCTCCCGCGCAAACGCGGCAAATTTGGAGCCGAGGCCCGCATTCAACGCGAGATGCGCACTGTGCAGCTCATCAGCCGGCAGGTCCTGACTGCCATACCCGCCGCCAGGCTGATCAACGGCTTGCGCTCGCCGTCGGACAACAATCACATCGATCACGCCGTCCTTTCCGGCTACCGGCTGGCGCTGATCGGTTCCATGCTCCTGCCCAGAGGTGCCTATGCCTGGGATGGCCACTCGCTGCGGCACGGCGGTCGTTCGGTAGCTCCACCGCAGCTCGCGCACATCGTCCGCCATATGCAGGACCTCTTTCCCGAACTCAATGTCACCGGCTGGGTGGTTCTGCACAGTCCTGACGGCAACCTCCACGAACCAGTTATCGACCAATACGGCAAGGGCCAGTCGAGCCACAACGCTGTGGAAGTAGTCAACGCGGCAGGGCTGGTGAGGGGGCTCAAGCAATTTCTCAGTTCAGGGCCAGCGCCGAACACTGTGGTGATACCAGTCCTGGCACGTCTGCTTCGCGGGATGCACTAGGCGCAGCCGACTTCTACGCGGCTGACTAAGATGGGACCGTGTTCCGCATCCTCTTCCACACTCCAGAAATCCCGGGCAATACGGGCAACGCCATCCGTTTGGCCGCCATCACGGGGGCCGAGCTTCACTTGGTGGAGCCCCTCGGCTTCGATTTTTCCGATGCCAAGCTGCGCCGCGCCGGCCTCGACTACCACGATCTCGCCGTAGTTACTGTCCACAAAGACATCGATGCCGCGTGGGCCGCACTCAAGCCGGAACGGGTTTTTGCCTACACCTCCGACGGTGAGACGTCCTATACGGACATCAGTTACCGCGAGGGCGACGTCCTCATGTTTGGTCCGGAATCCGTGGGCCTGCCGGATTGGCTCAAACAGGATCCGCACGTTACAGCGCGTGTTCGCCTTCCCATGAAGCCTTCGCTCCGTTCGCTCAACCTGGCCAACGCTGCTTCGATCGCCGTCTTTGAAGCTTGGCGGCAGAACGGATTTGCCGGCGCCAAGGTGTAGCCCATCCAACGGCCCCACAGCACCGAATACCTTATGCAGGACAACTCCTGCCTTGGACATTCGTTGAGGGAGCCTACGTGAGTGCGCTGCAGACCAAGGTGATGACGGCAAGCCGCTGCACCGCCGCGCCGTCGACGCAATCCCGTGATGCTGCCGGTTTCAAACCGGACGACATATGCTGGACGGTGATGGACATCCCCAACAACCCCGGCCCCCCGGTCTCCGAAGCTACCGGCTCTGCGACTGATCTGAACTCGCAGCTGGCTGGCTTGCTCGAACTCGTGGCAGCACGCGACCAGCATGCTTTCGCCGAGTTCTATAGCCTCACCTCGCGGCGTGTGTTCGGTATGGCCAGGCGCGTCCTGATAGACCCTGACCTCAGCGAGGACGCCACCCAAGAGGTCTATATCCAGGTTTGGCAGGGTGCTGCCAAATTCGACCGTGCCGCCGGGACTCCATTGGCCTGGCTGATGACCATCGCCCACCGGCGGGCCATTGACCGTGTCCGCGCCGTGCAAGCGGCAACCGACCGCGAAGCCAAGTACGGCGCAGCGAGCCTCGATCCGGACCGCGACCTGGTGGCAGAGGAAGCCGACACGAACCTGGAGGCCGAAGCTGTTAGCCGCTGCCTCGGTACGCTCACGGACACGCAGCGCGAATCCGTCCGCCTCGCATACTATGGCGGACTGACCTACCGGGAAGTAGCCGAGCATCTCGGTGCCGCTGTCCCCACCATCAAATCCCGCATCCGTGATGGACTACTACGTCTGAAGACCTGCCTGGGGGTGGGTTGATATGAGTGAAAACACCAGTGGAGGCTTTATCCGCAGAATGTTTGCCAACGACATCGCCACCGACCTCGCCGAGGGCCGCGTTCTGGAACTGGCGGAAATCTATGCCCTGGACGCCGTGAACGACGACGAACGGGCCATGATCGACGACTACATCAAGGACGCTCCTGAACGTCCTGAGTTCCTGGATCGGGTCCGCGAAGCCCGCGAGGCACTGTCAGTCAGCTTCGCGCCGGAAGAGGCACCCCCGGTCGGGCTCTTCGACAACATCATGGAACGCATCACCACGGATGCCGTCATCCAACCCCCTGCTGAGCCGGCGGCCCCGCCGGCAGCGAATCCCGCCGTCGACGACCTTGCGGCGGCCAGGGCCAGGCGCGCAGAACGCACTCGCACCGGTGGCGCACGCAGATGGATCGTCGGAGCTGCCGCAGCAGCTGTGATTGCACTGGGCGGCATCGGAGTGGGCGCCTACGTTTCTGCGCAGAATGACCCGGTCAACCAGGTTCTGCAGGCACAGGACGTCCAGAAGAAGTCCGCGCCTGTTCCCGGCGGTGGTACGGCCACCATCTCTGCATCATCGGCCAAAGATTCCTTCGTGGTTCTGATGGACGGGGTTGCACCGGCACCGGAAGGCAAGGTCTACCAGTTGTGGACCTTGCCCAAGGACGGCTCCGCCCCTGTACCGCAGGGAACCATGGATGCGGAGACGCTCTCCAAGCCAGCCGTCGTAAAGGGCCTGTCCTCAGCCTCGTCCGTAGCCATCACCGTGGAACCCACTGGCGGATCCAGTGCCCCCACCACGGACCCGGTCCTGGTGGTGGGGCTCAGCGCCTGACACATGACGAAACAGCGCACGACGCCGGCCGCCCCACCTAAGGGGACGGCAGGCGTCGTGCGTTTGTCGGCTGCTTTCGCAGCTACAAGATCGTTTTCGCAGCTACAACACGAGCGATAGAAGCATCACGAAGCCGAAGCCCACCACGGAGATCAGCGTCTCCATCACGGACCAGGTTTTGAACGTCTGCCCAACGGTAAGACCGAACAATTCCTTGACCAGCCAGAATCCAGCGTCATTGACGTGGGACAGGAACAGGGACCCTGCTCCGATGGCCAAGGCCAGCAAGGCTGCGTGCGTCGGGCTAAGGCTGCTGGCGAGGGGTGCCACAATGCCCGCTGCAGTCACGGTCGCCACTGTCGCCGAGCCCGTGGCCAGGCGGAGAGCCACCGCCACGATGAAGCCGAGCACCAGGACCGACATGTTGGCGCCTTCTGCCCATTTCTTGACGGCATCGCCTACGCCGGCACCGATCAAGGTCTGCTTGAAACCACCACCGGCGCCCACAATGAGGAGGATGGCAGCGATGGGCCCCAGGCTTTCACCCAATTTGGCTGTGATCCTGCTGCCGGTGAAGCCTACGGCGTATCCGAACGTCACGATTGCCAAAAGGACCGCCAACGTCATGGCCACCAGAGGCTGGCCCACGAAGTCGAAGAAGATCCTGATTGCCGGTGCCGTTTCAGGGTTTGGCCAGATGATGCCGCCCAAAGCCTTCAGCAACATGAGGACCACGGGGAAGATAATGGTCAGCAGTGTCACAAGGAACGACGGCTGGCGCTTCACTTCGCTCAGATCGGCTGCGTGCTGGGTGTCGATGCCTCCGGCTACGGCCGGAGCGTCAACAGGTACCCAACGGGCAGCCAACCGCGAGAAGAGCGGGCCACAGATAATAACCGTGGGGATCGCCACGAGGATGCCCAAGCCGAGCGTTGTTCCCAGTTCCGCTTTGACTGCGCTGATCGCAATCAACGGACCCGGGTGCGGTGGCACCAGTCCGTGAAGCACGGACAGGCCTGCCAACGCCGGAATAGCGATACGCATCAGCTTCATCTTGGACCGCTGGGTTACCAGGACAATCACCGGAAGCAGCAGAACGAGTCCGATTTCGAAGAACATTGGCAAGCCGATGATCACAGCCACGAGCGTGATCATCCACACGAGCTTGTTGCCGCTGGCTTTAGCCAACAGGGTGTCCACCACGCGGTTGGCTCCGCCGGAATCAGCCAGCAGCTTCCCCAGCATGGCTCCGAGCGCAATGAGCAGGCCGACTTCCTTGAGGACACCCCCGACGCCGTCCTCGAAGTTGGTGATCACCTTGCCCAGTTCCACGCCTGACGCCAGTCCCACGAAGGCCGAGCCCAGGACCAGCGCCAGGAACGGATGCAGTTTCAGCTTCGCGATCAGCACCACGATCAGTGCAATGCCCAGTGCTGCCACCACAAGAAGTTGGGTGTCGTGCGCTGTCCATTCCTGCACCTGGGTCGCTGTTTCCAGGACCCTCACGAGGCGGTCACTTCGGTACCGGCGCCCAGGGGCCGGAGGCCGAGCCGTTCAATCACTTCGTCGGCTTCTTCGGCCGGCGACGCGGAAACACACAAGGAGATGTGGTGTTCGTCTTCCGTGGGTTCCTCAAGTGCGTCGAACTGGGATTCCAGGAGCGACGGCGGCATGAAGTGCCCATGCCTGGAGGCAAGGCGATCCGAGATCTTGTCCTTGCTCCCCTGCAGGAAGACGAAGACAACGCCTTCACCCCTGAGTACGTCGCGGTATTTCTTTTTCAGTGCCGAGCAGGTGATGATCGCCGGGGTTCCGGAATCCACGTGCGCCCTGATCCAATCCGAGATGATACCCAGCCAAGGCCAGCGGTCCTCATCGCTGAGGGCCTGTCCCGAGTGCATCTTTGCCACGTTCGCTTCAGGATGGAGATCATCGCCTTCGGCAAGGTCCCATCCAAGTTTCCCTGCCAATACGCCGGCTACAGTCGATTTGCCCGAACCGGAGACTCCCATAATCACCAGTACAGGTTGCTGCGCAGTCTTCGCCATCAAAGTCTGCCTTCCTCGAATAAATATGATTTAACCGAGATCAAGCATATGACACGGGTTACACCACAGCAACGTCAGAAACCGGCGATGGTGCTTGACCCGTTAACGGACACTACGTGGAAAGCCTCCGCGCTGGTCCCGGCGGGCAGGCCGGCACGCTCCCCGTTGACCAACATCATGCTCCGGACCACGCGCTCCATACCTTCGATATCCGGGTGCTGGCTCGCATGGACGCGGATGGCGTCAAGCTTTGCCTCCACGTGGTCCGAGACATCCACAAAGTAGTTCTCCCTGGCACCCGGGCTGGAGATAAACCACAACCACGGCAGCTTGTAGGCAGTAAGTCCTTCCGCGGCCAGCTCGGGGTAGGCAAAGGGATTTTCCACTGCCGGGTAGACCGCCCGGGTAACGGCTTCGCCTGCCGCGAGGTGGTCAGGGTGGCTCTTCTGCAGGCGATCCCAGTTCCTTTCCGGGTGCATGGTGAGCACGATGTCGGGACGGATCTCGCGAATCAGCTTCACTACTTGCTTGATGACGCCATGTGTCGGCTCAAGGTAGCCGTCATGCTCGTGCAGGTAATGGATGTCGGTGACTCCCACCAGGGCTGCTGCCCGCTGTTGCTCCTCTGCGCGGAGTTCGGTGATTCGTTCCCTATCCACCGGATCAAAGCCGCCGGCGTCGCCGTCGGTCATGATGCAATAGCTGACCTCGACGCCGGCCGCCGTCCAGGCCGCAATGGTCCCGGCAGCGCCAAAGTCGATGTCGTCAGGATGGGCAGTAAAACAAAGCACCCGCTCAACGCGCTCCGTAGAGGCGTCGAACGGGCTCTTCGCTGACGTGGCGTCAGTGGACAAAGGGATCAGCCTTTCCGCTTCTTAATCTCCGCAGTTGCCTGCGGGAGAACCTTGAAGAGGTCACCGATGATGCCGTAGTCGGCAATCTCGAACACCGGCGATTCTGCGTCCTTATTGATGGCCACAATGACCTTGGAAGTCTGCATCCCGGCCTTTTGCTGAATGGCCCCTGAGATGCCGGCAGAAATGTACAGCTGCGGTGACACCGTGACGCCGGTCTGGCCAACCTGTGCGTCGTGGCCGATCCACCCTGCATCGGTAGCGGCGCGGGACGCACCAACTGCCGCGCCCAGGGCATCGGCAAGCTCTTCGAGCGGGCCGAAGTCGCCGTCCACGCCACGACCACCGGCAACGACGATCCTTGCTTCGCTGAGGTCCGGCCGGCCGCTGACGGGCTTCTCGGTCCGCGCCGCGATGCGTGCGGAGTTCGCGATCGCGTCTGCCGGAACGTCTACCGTGGAGGTTGACGGGGCTGCCGCAGTACCAGCCGGTGCAGGCTCTACGTTGTTGGCTTTGACCGAAAGAACCGTCACCGGAGTGGTGGCCTTAGCGGTGGTGTTGTAGGAGCCCGCCAAAACCGACTTGTGCGCGGTGCCGTCAGCCTCAACGCCCACGACGTCGGTGATGACGCCGGCGTTGAGCTTGATGCCGAGCCTGCCCGCGATTTCCTTGCCCTCAGGCGAGTTGTCCAGGAGTACCGTCGTAGCTCCGGACGCTGCCACGGCAGCGGCGAGGTAAGCGGCCTTGGGTCCCACCAAGTACTTGTCGAGGTTGTCCACCGACGGCTGGTAGACCGTGGTGGCACCGTATGCACCCAAGGTGGCGGCGACGTCGTCGTGCAGCTGCCCGGTGAAGGCGACGGCGGTCTCCCCCAGGGAACGGGCGATGGTCAGGAGTTCCAGGGTGCTCTTCTTGAGCGCTGCTCCCGGGTTGTCAATGAAAACAAGTGCAATTGCCATGGTTGGAGTCCCCTTTAGAGCAGCTTCTGTGCGGCGAGGAAGTCGACCAGCTTGATGCCGGCGTCGCCGTCGTCTGTGATGATGGTTCCTGCAGTCCGCGGTGGGCGTGCCTCTGCAGACTCAACCACTGTCCACGAGCCGGCCAAGCCGACCTGCGAGGCGTCCACGCCGATGTCGGCCAGCGACAAGGAGGCAATCTTCTTCTTCTTGGCAGCCAGGATGCCCTTGAAATTGGGATAGCGCGGTTCGTTGATCTGATCGGTCACCGAGACCACTGCAGGGAGTTGCGCTTCAACCGTTTCGGAGAAGGCGCCAGCATCGCGGCGGGCCGTGACCTGGCCGCCTGTGACCTCAAGGCTGGAGGCAAAGGTGACCTGCGGGAACGACAAACGCTCGGCAAGCTGGGCAGGGATGAGCGAAGTCTCGCCATCCGTGGAGGCCATGCCCGTCAGAACCAGGTCCACCGGACGGCCATCGGCTGAGATGTGGCGGATGGCGGCGGAAAGTGCCAGAGATGTAGCAGCAGCATCCGAACCAGCCAAAGCGTCATCGCTGAGGTGGACGCCGGAATACGCGCCGATCTGGAGGGACTTCTTCACAGCATTGACCGCACCGGACGGGCCCATGCTCAAGGCAATGACCTCGTTTCCGGACTTCGGGCCGCCGCGTTCCTCCGCCAGTTGGAGCGCTGCCTCGAGGGCGTATTCGTCCAGTTCGGACAAAATGCTCTCTTCACGGTCGGTTGTGTTGCCAGGTCCGGTGATGTGCCGGTCGAACTGGGCGTCCGGGACGTGCTTGACCAGAACGACAATCTTCAATGTCTCTTCCACTGTCTTCGAAGCAGCCTTCCATGCTTGTGGACGGCCAAACGCAGCAGCGTGGCCGTAAATTGCCCATCGTGTGGGCTCGTCCTAGCTAAGCATATTGCCCGCAGAAAACCACTCCCTGCGTTAAGTCCTGTTTCAGCTACGCGCGATGCGTTTCGTTGCAGTTGACTGCGTGGCCACAGCAAAACGGCGGGCGACACCAAAGAGGTGCCGTCCGCCGTCGTACGTTGTTCTTGCCTGCTAATGGGCCGCCTACTGCTGGGCGGCGTCGAGGGTGACCTCTACCTCTTGTGTCTGGCCACCACGCTGAATGGTGACTTTCACCTTGGCACCGGCCGGCTGCTCGCGGACAGCGGCGGTCAACTGGTTGGGATCGCTCACGGTGTAGTCGCCGAACTTGGTTACGACGTCGCCGACTTTGAGCCCAGCCTTGGCAGCTGCCGAACCCGACGTCACTGAGGCAACCTCAGCACCCACGGAGAAGCCTGAATCGCTGCCCGAAGAGGACTTCGAACGAACAGACACACCAAACTGACCATGGCTGGCCTTGCCGGTATCGATGATCTCCTGCGCGACGCGCTTGGCGTGGTTGATCGGGACGCTGAAGCCAACTCCGATGTTACCGGTGGACGATTCGGAGGTTCCGCTGCCCGCGGAAGCGATGGCTACGTTGACGCCGATAACTTCACCCTTGCTGTTCACCAGGGCACCGCCTGAGTTACCTGGGTTAATAGCGGCATCGGTCTGGATGACGTTGATGGCAATCGAACCCTCGTTGGCCGCGCTCTGGCTCTGGCCACCGTTCGGTGGCGCAAACTGGAAGCCTTCGTCGTCGCCCTGGCTCTCATCCGGCGTACCTTCCGGCACCGCGGACGACGCAACACTAATGGTGCGGTTGAGCGTGGAAACGATGCCGTCCGTCACCGTACCGGTGAGGCCCAGCGGCGAACCGATGGCGACGGCGGTGTCCCCCACGTTGATCTTGGACGAGTCACCCAGAGTCGCCGGGACAAGGCCCGATGCGTCGCTCACCTTGATCACGGCGAGGTCTGACAACGGGTCCGTGCCAACCACTGTGGCCTTCAGGACCCTTCCGTCACTCGTCCGGACCTCGATGGCAGCGTTGGCGGTAGCACCGTCCAGCGTTACGACGTGGGTGTTGGTGAGGATGTGGCCCTGGTCGTCGAGGATGATGCCGGAACCCGTGCCGCCCTCGTTGCCGCTGGTCGCCTTGATGGTCACCACGCTGGGCGATGCCTTGGCCGCCGCAGCGGTAATGACGTTGACGTCGTCCTTGTTGTTCACGATGACCGTGCTGGACTGCCCGCCTGTTGAAGCAGCCGGGGCGGGGTTATCCCACAGCGCGTTACTGCCGGCCACCACACCGCCACCGACCAAACCTGCCGCAAGCATGCTTGCCACAAGGGTGCCGACACCGAATGCCGGCTTACGCTTGTTGGCTACCGCCGAAGAGTGGACTGGGGTGTGCTGCATTCCGGGGCCATTCTGCCCTTGGGCATTCTGGAATCCCTGTGCGTTGTGGAACTGGCTGCCGGCATTTCCATTTGTTCCGGGGTTTGAACCACCGTAGAACGGCTGGTGCTGTGGGTAGCTGGGGCGGTGAGCCGGATCATTCTGCTGCGGAGCGCCGTAGTACTGCGGCTGCTGCGGTTGCTGGGACTGCTGCTGGGCTGCCGGAGACTGGAAGGCAGGCAGCGGAGTGGTGTGCTGTGCAGTGCCTTTCGTACCGGCCAGTTGTCCTGACGTCCAGGCAGGCTGCTGCTGGGTGGTGGCTGCATCGCCCTGCTCCCCCGTCGTCCTCCGCGGCTCGGATGGCTCGCGGTCCTCTGGTGCGGTGCCCTGCGCTGGGTTCTCCGTCATGGGTCTTCCTTTCGTCCTCGTCTCCAACAACTATGTACCCAATAACTGGAACAAAAGCGGACGTTCGCTGGGAGCTTCCTGAAAGGTCCCGGCCCCTGTTCCCGCAGCCGGGGCGAACCTTTCAAAAAGACCCTCAACGGGTCAACATTCCAGCTCTCTCCTATATTTCGCTGGTGGCATATTCACCCCTGTGGACGGGCCATGGGGTGCACCATAGAATCAAGAGGAATTGCCACAGCGACCTGCGGCTTTACACCATGCGTGGGGGCGCTGAGCATTCTGTGACGATTGGTACGCCTTGTTCCAGTCGCAGACGTGCTGAAGGGTTGCACATGCGGTCAATAGTTAAACGCGTACTCGCTGTTATCGGCCTGGCTGGAATGTTGGCCCTGCCGGCCGGCGCAGCCTGGGCTGAGAGTCCAGTGACGCTCGATCCCGCCACCAAGATTGTGGACTCGGCCGGCGTACTCGGGGGAGACAAAGCGAAGGTCCAAGAGGCCATCCAAAAGCTCGGTACGGAGCACGCCATGACGTTGCACGCTGTGCTCGTCAAGCGATTCGAGAATCCGACAGATCGAGTTGCGTGGGCTGCTGACGTTGCAGAGAAAGCGCAGCTTGGGCCGAACGCCCTGGTTCTCGCAGTGGCAACCGACACGCGGCAGTACCAGCTGAGCAAACCCGACAACAGCAAGATCACCAATGCCCAACGGGACACGATTACCAGTAAGGCAATTGACCCCCAGTTGCGAGCAGGTAACTATGCCCAGGCTGTCATCGATGCAGCAGCAGCCATCGGAGATGCGGCCGGCGGAGGCAGCGGAACAGTGCCCAGCGGCAACGCCGGCGTTGGCGTCCTTGTCGGGGTGGGCGTGGTCGCAGCAGGCGGCGCCGGTACGTACCTCTATCTCCGAAACCGCCGCAAGAAGGGCAGCACCAAGGCCGTCAGCGCCAGCTACGGACCGCAAGGTGAAGAACTTGACCCTCTTGCGGGTCTCAGCATTCCGGAACTGCGCCAGAAGAGCGGTTCGCTGTTGATCGAGGCGGACGACGCCATCAAATCCAGCGAGCAGGAACTCGGTTTTGCGCAGGCGCAGTACGGTGACTCTGCTATTGGCAACTTCACCAAAGCTTTGGAAGAGGCGAAGGGCCACATGACGGAGTCGTTCAAGCTGCAGCAGCAGCTGGACGACCACATTCCTGACACCGAAGAGCAGCAGCGGAGCTGGCTTGGCGAAATCATCCGCCGCTCAGAGGCCGCCCTGGCGTCACTGCGTGATCAGAAGGCTGACTTCGACTCTTTGCGCGAGCTTGAGAAGAACGCCCCTCAGGCTTTGGCAGCAGTAACTGCGGGAGCCAAGGAAGCCGATGCCAAGATCGCCAGCGCAGAGCAGTCCCTAGAGGGATTGCGCGCCAAGTACGCCGAGTCCGCCTTGGCTCAGGTCTCAGACAACATCCTGCAGGCCAAGGAGCGACTCGCATTCGTGCAGAACGCCGCCACCGCCGCCCAGGAAAAGTTGGCAAACGGCGAGAACAGCCTGGCTGCTGTGGCAGTTCGTGCCGCAGAAGAAAGCCTGCACCAGACCAAGGTGCTGATCGATGCCATCTCCAAGACGGCAGGCAGCCTTGATGAGGCGCGCTCCTCCTTGGAAGGCGCCGTGGCGGAGACCAGCCAGGACCTTGCCCAGGCCCGTGCGATGATCCAGTCCGGCGAACACCCGGAACTTGCCGGGCCCGTGGCCGGCGTGGAAGCCGCCCTGGCACAGGTGAAGACCGAGATCCAAGGCGGAAAGATCGATCCCATCGCGACGCTGAGCCGCGTAGAGTCAGCCCACCAAGCGCTCGATCAGTCGTTGTCCGGCATCCGCGACCAGCAGGAGCAGGCCCGCCGGGCACAGGCCTCCCTGCAGCAAACAATCATGGCCGCCCAGGCGCAGATCAGCGCAACATCGGACTACATCACAGCCCGCCGCGGCGGCGTGGGCACAGAAGCCCGGACAAGGTTGGCGGAAGCGCAGCGCAACCTCGACTACGCGCTTTCGATCTCGCGCAACGACCCCGTGACCGCTCTTACTTATGCACAGCAGGCGCATTCCCTGGCAGCCCAGGCGGCGCAACTCGCGCAGTCCGACGTCGACCAGTTCGGCCACGCCGACCAAGGCTACGGCCGCGGCGGAATGTTCGGCGGGGGTGGCGGAGGCGGTGGCCTCGGCGGCGCAATACTCGGCGGCATCCTCATCAACTCCATCCTGAACGGCGGCGGAGGCGGCTGGGGCGGCGGCAATGACGGCGGAGGCGACGGTGGCTTCTTCGGGGGCGGAGGCGACTCCGGCGGCGGTTTCGACGGCGGCGGCTGGGGCGGCGACGGCGGCGGTGGAGGCGACTTCTAGCCAGACAGACTAGGCGGGGTCCATGCCCCGCATAGAAGCGGTACAACAACTGATCACTGATTTCAGTGTCACCACTGAGCAGGACGAAAGGCAACACCATGGTTAAGCAGTCCATTTTCGGTCGGATCTCGCAGCTCGCCAAGGCAAACATCAACGCCTTGCTGGACCAGGCTGAGGACCCGCAGAAGATGCTGGACCAGATGGTCCGCGACTACACGAACAACATTGCCGAGGCCGAATCAGCCGTTGCCCAGACCATCGGCAACCTGCGGATGCTGCAGGCGGACTACAACGAGGACGTCAAGAACGCTCAGGATTGGGGCAACAAAGCCCTGGCAGCATCCCGGAAAGCCGACGAGTACCGTGCTTCCGGTGATTCCGTTGATGCCCAAAAGTTCGACAACCTTGCCAAGGTAGCCATCCAGCGCCAGATGACGGCGGAGTCCGAGGCAAAGGGAGCAGAGCCGAGCATCGCGTCCCAGACCGAGGTGGTGGACAAGCTCAAGACCGGGCTTGACCAGATGAAGAACAAGCTGAACCAACTCACCGCCAAGCGCAACGAGTTGGTGGCACGTTCCAAGACCGCTGCCGCGCAGTCCCAGGTGCACGATGCCCTTAAGAGCATCGACATCATGGATCCCACCAGCGAGGTGGGCCGCTTCGAAGAGAAGATCCGCCGCGAAGAGGCCAAGGTCCTGGGCCAGCAGGAACTCGCCAGCTCCAGCCTCGATGCGCAGTTCAACCAGCTCGAAGATCTCGGAGAGCAGACCGAGATCGAAGCCCGTCTGGCGGCCCTGAAGTCGGGCGGTTCCAAGCCTGCCATCGGCGCGGGAGCTCCGGCGTCAACCGGCGCAACTGTCGACGAAGCTGACTTCGACAAGCTCTAGGAACTAAACCGGACTGTAACCGTCCATCGGGCGGTCTGCCCACAACATACCGCTGAACCAGGAAATGGGCCGGATCCTCGCAGGGATCCGGCCCATTTTTCGGTTTTCACCTAACCTGCCGAAGGAACTGGCGAATCCTGGCCGGGGCTGACGTCGGTTGCCACTTCAGCGCGGATTTCAAATCCCTTGGGGTGGAAGTAGGTCACCGTGCACTCCAGAACCTCTCCATGCGGGCCTAAAGTAGTCCGCTCCAAACGTGGCACCATAGCAAACCCGCGGACGTTCAGAGCGTCTGCCAGGTGCTCGGGCGGTGCATGCATTGTCACAGTGATTTCTGCCCGATGGAGGGGCTTCAGTGTCCTGTCTTGGATGACTTGATAGATGGAGTTTCGTTCGGCATCGGCAAGGCTGATGTGGCGGCCAATGTGCGAGGGGATGAAAATCTCGGCTATGGCATAAGGCCAACCCGCGCTTGAGTAGGAGCGGCGGATGACCAGAACTAGATTGTCATCGGAAACCAGCTTGGCTGGCACCGATTTGTCCTTCTCCATCCACTTGTATTCGATGAGTCCCTTGACAGTCTTCATGCCGGCCGCCGTGAACGTCTCCATGAACGGTGCCAGACGATTCAGCATCTTGACGGGGCGCTGAGCCATCACGAATGTCCCTTTGCCCTGCCTACGGACCAACAGGCCCTTCACAACCAGTGTTTCGATCGCCTTCCGGACGGTGGTCCGGCTAATGCCGTAGGCATCCATCAGGGACTCCTCCGTGGGAATCCGCGACCCCGGCTCCAGGCGGCTGACTTGATCCGTGAGCACGTCCGCCACCTGCTGATACACGGCAACAGGGCTGTCCCTCTGGAGGACTTCACGCTCTAGGCCAAACTTGTAGTCGTCGTTGACCATTGGGCCTTCCCATCCATTTCTTGCCTCAGCAAATCCGGGTTTGATGCTAGCACTGGTGTACCGGTAACCCCTTAAACAAAAGATCCGGACCAGTTGTCACTGATCCGGATCTTTTCTCCAGTTGCGGGGACAGGATTTGAACCTGTGACCTCTGGGTTATGAGCCCAGCGAGCTACCGAACTGCTCCACCCCGCGTCGCAAGAACAACTCTACCCCACCGCCCAGGGTGCTTCTGACCATATGGCATCCAAGGTGCCGCAGATCACTCCCTCAACCCTGAACATTTCGCGGTCACCGCGGCCGGCAGCCAAAAGGCGCTTCGCTGTCGGCCTGCCTATGCCTTCCGAGCGCCGGGCTTAAGCCCGAGGGGCGTGAGAGAAGGTTGGGCTTAAGCCCGAGGGACGTGAGAGAAGGTTGGGCTTAAGCCCGAGGGACGTGAGAGAAGGTTGGGCTCAAACCCGAGGGACGTGAGAGAGCGTCGGACCAGGGAAGATGCCGGCTTGGGACTTTCGGGGCAAAACAAAAGGTCCGGATCAGTGTTTACTGATCCGGACCTTTTCTCCAGTTGCGGGGACAGGATTTGAACCTGTGACCTCTGGGTTATGAGCCCAGCGAGCTACCGAACTGCTCCACCCCGCGTCGCAAGAACAACATTACCGTCCGGTGAATGGCAGACCAAATCGTAGCGACGTGATGTGTGTCTCGCCAACGGAAAAGGCCGGTGCCCGCCCCCGGAAGGGAGCAGGCACCGGCCTTTCAACCGCCTACAGAACTAGCTGCTTGGTGAGGGCGACGGCGTCGCACTGGGAGTAGCTCCCGGCGTCGCTGTTGGAGCCGGAGTAGCGTCCAAGCGGGCCTGAGCGTCGATCGCCTTCTTGAGGGCATCAGACAATTTGGTCTGCTGCGCACCGTAGCCGGCGAAGTCGCCCTTGGCCAATGCCGCCTGGCCATCCTGGATGGCCTTGTTGGCCTCATCCAGGGCTGCCTTGAGGTCAGCCTTGGCGTCAGTGGGGCCAGCAGGCGGCGGCGTGGTGCCAGGAGGCGAGGTGGGCGTCTGGCCGTTGTTGTCCGAGTCACCGGCAGTAGCACCGGAGTCGCCGCCGAACAACTGGTCAAGAGCTTCATCCAGCGTGGCCGCGAAGCCGATCTTGTCACCGAATGCCACAAGCACACGCTGCAATGTGGGGTACGACGTCTCACCTGTGGACTTCAGGTAGACAGGCTGTACGTAGAGCAGGCCACCACCCACGGGAAGAGTCAACAGGTTGCCGTTCAGCACATCTGATGCGCCCTGTCGCAGAAGGTTCAGTGCCTGAGACACAGTGGGGTCAGAGTTGAACTTGTTTTGCGCCTGTCCGGGACCAGGGACCTGGGTATCGGTGGGGAGCTCCAGGAGCCGCAGCTTTCCGTAACTCTCCCCCTTGACGCCCTTGACGTTCCCGGCGTCGGAGTCAGCCGCGAGGAAGCCGTACAGGATGTTTCGGGCGCTGCCGTTGACCGTTTGAGGAATGAAGGATGAGGTCAACTGGAACGCCGGCTTCTCCTGGTCAGGCATCTGCAGTGACATGTAGAACGGAGGCTGTTTGACGGCTTCCGAAACGGTGGGATCGTTCGGAACGCTCCACGCATCGTTGTTCTGGTAGAAGCTGTCCGGGTCGGTCACGTGGTAACGCCCGAGCAGTTCACGCTGAACCTTGAACAGGTCCTCGGGGTAACGTACGTGGCTCATGAGGTCGCCGGACATTTCCGAATAGGGCTTGATGACCGTCGGGAAGACCTTTTGCCATGCCTTCAGGATGGGGTCCTGGTCGTCCCATGCGTAGAGATTGACGGAACCGTCGTAAGCATCCACAGTGGCCTTGACCGAGTTGCGGATGTAGTTCACCGAGCTGTTCGGCAGAGCCACGGTACGTCCGGCACTGGTTTGCGAGTCAACAGTGGCATTCTGCAACTGTTGAGGCTGGGAGTAAGGGAAATACTGGCTGGTGGTGTAGCCGTCAACAATCCACTTGACCCGGCCGTCAACGACCGCCGGGTATGCATTGCCATCGACAGTCAGGTACGGGGCCAGCTTCTCTACGCGTTCGCGCGGATTGCGTTCGTAGAGAATCTGGGATTCCGCATTGACGCCGTCCGAAAGCAACAGATCCGAAGACTGGAACTTGATGGAATAGAGGATTCTGTTGAGCCAGTTACCGACGTTTGGTCCGCCATTACCGCTGAAGGTGTACTGCGTCTCCCCGCCACCTTCACGGCCCGCTGGCCGGTCCTGCTCGCGGTTCGGGGCACCATCCGGCGCGCCGACGATGGAGTATTCCGGAGAGTTCTCGCCGAAGTAGATGCGGGGTTCGTATGAATTGTCGTTGCCGAGGACGCCGTTGGACGGAATGCCCGACTGCAGGAATTCCGGCTTGCCGTCGGCCGTGAACTTGTTGCCCTTGGCTGCGACCACGCCATAACCGTGGGTGTAAACGATGTGCCTGTTAACCCACGTCTGCTGGTTGGCGCTCAGGCCATCCGGGTTCAGTTCGCGAACCGCAATAACGGTGTCCTGGACTTTGCCATCAACCATGTAGCGGTCAACATTCAGCGTCTGCGGGAACTGGTAGTACGGGCGGTACTGCTCAAGCTGAGCGAACGCCGAGGAAATGAGGTTCGGGTCAAGGAGGCGAATATTGGCGGTAGTCTGCGCGTCCGCCGCCAAGGCACCGGTAGTCGCCGTAGTGGTGGCGTTGTAAGCAGATACGTCGATCTTGTCCAGACCGTAAGCAGCCCGCGTCATCTTGATATTTCGATCAATGAACTCCTTTTCCAAGGTGTTCTCCGACGGACGAACCTGGAACTGCTGAATAACCCACGGGTAGACGCCGCCGGCCAGAATGGCCGTGATGACCAGCATTGCCGTGCCGATCACCGGAAGGCGCCAACGACCAATGACCGCGGCAATAATGAACAGGATGGCAACAAGGCCCGCGGCTACGGCAAGGATCGCCTTGGTGGGTACAACGGCATTAACATCCGTGTAAAGGGCACCGGCCCAGCGGCCGGAATTGCTCTGGACAGTTGTGTACCTGTCCAGCCAGAAGTTGATGCCCAACAGGACCAGGAAAAGAGCGCCGGTGACGGCGATATGGATTTGCGCTGCCCTGCTTGTAAAGATGCCGCGTTCCATAAGGCGGATGCTGCCGTAGAGGTAATGCGTCAGGATGCCTGCAATACCGGCAACAACGGCGATGCTGATCAGGAACCCCGTGACAAAACCCAGGAACGGCAGCGTCATCAGATAGAAGCTGATATCCATGTTGAACAACGGGTCGGCCTGTCCGAACGGCTCCTGGTTGAAGAACAACAGGGCCTTCTGCCATTGACTGGCTGCCGCACTGCCGGCGAAGAGCCCGAACAGGATGGGGAGGCCGATCATGACAACCCGACGGACAGGCTCAAGCTGTGCCTGGTAACGGTTGAGGTTGTCCCGGGCCTCAGCATCCGGAGCGTAGACGGGCCGGGAGCGGTAGGCGATCCTGATGGCGAAGAAAACAGCGGCAAACATCATGGCGAAACCGATGAGGAACGTAATGATCCTTGCGAGGTTTTCGCGGATATAAACTTCGAAGAAGCCAAGCTGCTGGTACCACAGGACGTCAGTCCACACATTGGCGAAGAAAATGAACCCGACGACGGCCACTGCCACGACAATGAGCGTCGGCGTCAGGGCACCTCGTCTCAGCGGTGATCTTCCGGGCGGGTTGGAGCTGGCGGGACGGGACAAACTCTGTACCTCATTGGTGTCAGTGAACAGTCGGTGTGCGAGTGTTGACTTTCCCTGCCGCTGGGATGTGGCAGGGGCCGTCATCTATGCCACGAGTGGCGGTGAAGCTAAGTTCCACCGTCAGTCTAGTTGTTTGTGCAGGTGGGAAGGCTCCCCGTGTCCTGGCCGGATCCGAGCCGCTCGACGGCGGCGGTGGCGTCAGCCAGAGTTTCCACTTTGACAACCTGAAGCCCGTCCGGAATGTGGCCCACGACGTCGGCACAGTTCGATGCCGGCGCGAGGAACATGGTGGCACCCTGGTGACGGGCGCCTATCATCTTTTGGGCAATGCCCCCGATGGGGCCCACGGCGCCATCGGCGGTGATCGTGCCGGTGCCCGCCACGTGTTTGCCGCCAGTAAGGTCCCCCGGCGTGAGGTTGTCCACGATCCCCAAGGCAAACATCATGCCTGCGCTTGGTCCGCCAACATTGTCCAAGGAAATGCTGACGTCGAACGGAAACGTGAAATCGCTGGCCAGCAGCACACCCAGAACGTAACGGTCCGACTGATTCTTGGTTGGCGTTATTGTTTCGGAAACCGAGGTGCCGTTCCTGTCCACGCCGACGACGACCGGGGCACCGGCGCCCGCGGCCAGTTCGGCTTGGACAACGCTCATGGACGTGATCGCCTTGCCGTTGATGGAGACCAGCCGGTCACCTTCCTGGATCTTCCCGGCGGACGGCGAAGGGTCTGATAGACCTGCGACATTGAGCCGCTGTTCAAAGGGGATCTCGAGCTCACGCAGGGCTGCGGCCACCGCGTTCTCCTGCGAGGTTTCCATGGCTATTTCGCCTTGTTGAACGGTCTGCTCGGCGGTGGTGCCCTTGGGATAGATAAGTTCTTCGGGATAAATGGCCCTGGAGGGATCCAACCAGGCGCGGAAGACATCGAAGATGGAGGCCGGACTCTTGGGACCGCCGGTCATGACCACGGTGGTCAGGTCAAGGTTGCCATTCGCTGGAAATGACTCACGGCCGGAAATGTTGATGACAGGCTTGTCGCCGTCCTTGCCCAGGGTATTGAAGGTAGGACCAGCTGACTCTATGACATATGGAACCGGCAACGCTGCCGCCCCGATGCCGAGGCCGAGTGCGAGGAGACCGGAGATCACCATGATCATGTAGCGACCGTCACGGGGCGGTGCCGGCGGCGTGGAGGTGGAATCGGCGTCGGGCGTTTGACGCGGGTCCAATGAGCCCTCGGGGCTGGGCGAAGTAAGCATTGAGGCCTCTCTATGCCGGCATTTGCGTGACCGGATCCATGGCTCCTGCCGCCGAAGGCGGCGGCGGCACATACCAAACATCAACACTACGCGGTCTGACGTTGCAGGGCTGCTTTGCCTACAGCGAACGGCACCGCCTCCGGGCAGACAGCCTTCCGGCCGCGCGGTACGGTGAAAGAGATCACCAGCCAGTTCGACGATCGGCGGCACCATGACTTCCAACCCCAACAATCCGTCCAACGACGACGAAACCCCTAAGGATCCGCTGGCAGAAATGCTCCAGAACCTGATGGGCGGCCAGGGCATGGGCAACATCGATCCCGCTGAGCTGGCCAAGGCCGCAGGCCTGCCCAACGATCCTCAGCTCCTTCAGCAGATGTTCGCTCAGGTACAGGCGATGATGAGTTCTACCTCCGAAGGTCCCGTGAATTGGCAGCTCGCCCACGAGAATGCACGGCGCGTCGCCGCTGCCGGTAGCGATCCCTCGGTCAACTCCCAACAGGCCAGGGAAATCGACGAAGCGCTCAGGCTTGCAGAACTTTGGCTGGACCCGGTTACTGATCTCTCGGCGACCGGCCTGATTGGTAGGGCATGGTCAAGGGCCGAATGGGTTGAAGCAACCCTGGGCACGTGGAAGCGCCTGACTGAGCCCGTGGCCAACAGCATCGCCAATGCCTTGTCCAACGCTCTCACCCAGCAAATGCCCGAAGAAATGAAGTCCATGATGGGCGGTGCCTCGTCCATGCTGCAGAACATGGGCGGAGCGATCTTCGGCATGCAACTGGGACAGGCCATCGGCGCACTCTCGGCCGAGGTTGTCAGCTCCACCGATATCGGTGTCCCCCTGGCAGACCTGGAAATGGCGCTGCTGCCCGCAAACGTAGCCAAATTCGGGGAAGGCCTCAGCCTCCCCGAGAACGACGTTCGACTCTTCCTTGCCGTCCGTGAAGCCGCTCACGCGCGCCTGTTTGTCCAGGTCCCATGGTTGCGTGGCCACCTCCTCGGAGCCATCGAGGCATATGCCCGCGGCATACACATTGATATGTCCCGCATCGAAGACCTCGCCCGCGACCTCGACCCGAGCAACCCCGAAGGTATTCAGGAAGCACTGTCCCAGGGAGTCTTCACACCGGAACGCACGCCGGTCCAGACGGCCGCGTTGGAGAAGCTCGAAACAGCTCTTGCCTTGGTGGAGGGCTGGGTAGACGAGCTCACCGCCGAAGCCACCGACAAGGTGCTGCCGTCGGCGACGGCGCTGCGCGAGACCGTGCGTCGTCGTCGGGCCACAGGCGGACCGGCCGAGCACGCGTTCTCGTCCCTCGTCGGCCTGGAGCTTCGCCCCCGCAGGCTCCGGGAAGCAGCAACATTGTGGGCAACCCTGAAGGAAGAAAGGGGCATCGCCGGCCGCGACGCCATTTGGCACCACCCGGATCTCCTGCCCACCGGTGAGGACCTCGACGATCCCAAGGGCTTCTCCGAACGTCGACGCCTTGCCGAGGCAAGTGACAGCGAGGTTGACGACGCCCTGCAGAAGCTTCTGAGCGGCGGATACGACTCCACCAAGACCGATGAAGCTGGAACGGAAGCTTCCAACGTTGATTCCGCGGAGAACGAGTCCGGCAATGAAACAACATCGGACGACAACGACCCCGAGGCGCCGACCAAGTAGGCCAGCCCTCGGAAGAAACAATGCAGCAAAGCGGCCGCCATCTCATGGCGGCCGCTTTGCTGTTGAGGAATGGTGCAGGGCAGGTTCTGCTGAGAGAAGCTGTGCGGCTAAGTCTCTGAGACCTTTAGTCAGTCAGTTCCACAGCCGAATCGCCGGGATCCCCGGACCCAGACTCTGCCGGGAGTCCCCGGGACGTAGCGAAGGCAACGCCCTCCAGAAAGGCCTTTGCCCGTTGCGTATCAGGGTAGGCCTCAACCAATCTCCAGAATTCGGCATTGTGGCTCGCCACCAGCAAGTGCGCGAGCTCATGGACCAGAACGTAGTCAATAACCCATTGCGGCATGGGCTGAAGCTTGTTGGACAGCCGGATGGTGCCGTCCCCAGGAGTTGCCGAACCCCACCGGGCGTTCTGGTTGGCTACCCAGCGGACCGACGTCGGAACCGCCCGCCCGCCGAGATACGTGTTTGAAAGGTGCTCGGCATGCTTGGCGAGGGCTTGATCCGTCGCAGGACGACGTCTGCCCGCACCCGTTTGCCGCTCCCCTTGCTTCTTCAGCTTGACCAGCATCCGCCGGACCCACTCCTGTTCCTGGGACTTGGTGAAGCTGGCAGGGATGGCGACCACGGCATTGCCGTCTTCCCAGAAAGCGGCAACGGTTCGCCGCCGTCTGGCTGATCTACGCACCACAACGGGAGCGCCGTCGTCGGTGATGTGCGGGATGGCGGTATCGGAGGAAAATCGGCTGGTCATCAGAGTTCACTGCTCTCGGCGAGCACTGCCAAGACAGCCTCGCCGTAGCGTTCGAGCTTGGACGGGCCGATCCCCGCCAGGCCGGCAAGTTCCTCAAGCGTTGAAGGCTTGGCCTCGGCGATGGCCGTCAGCGTAGCGTCCGTGAAGACTACGTACGCCGGGACGTCGGCCGATTGGGCTTCGTCCCTGCGCCACTGCCTTAAGGCATCGAAGGTCTGTTCCTCGTAGGTTGGCGGGCACTGGTTGCAACGTCCCACCTTCCGTTCGGCTCCACTCGCGAGCATGCTTCCGCATACCTTGCACGACGCCGGGGCGGCAGCTTTCCGCCGCGTGGGACCTGTCTTGCTGCGCGCGTTGGCGGAAGCCACGGAATTGGGGCGAAGTCCGTCGAGGAACCGGGACGGCTTGCGGTTGGCCCGTCCACCCGGTGTTCGGGCTGTGGACCATGAGAGATTCAGGTGCTCCCTGGCCCGGGTAATGCCGACGTAAAGCAGCCTGCGTTCTTCGTCCACATCCTCCGGGGTATCTGCGAACGAAATGGGCATCAGGCCCTCGCTGAGGCCCACCAGGAACACCGCATCCCATTCCAAGCCCTTGGCGGCGTGGAGGGAAGCAAGAGTGACACCTTGAACGGTGGGTGCGTGTTGCGCGACCGAACGCTCTTGAAGCTCGTTGACGAACTCAGCCAAGGTGAAGGATTCCCCGCGGCTGACAGCAAGCTCATCGGCCAAGGCGACCAGGGCTGCCAGGGATTCCCAACGCTCACGCAGTGCTCCGCCGTTGTGGGGGGCGGCCTCCGTGTAACCAAGTGAGGCAACGATGTCCCGCACGATCTGGCCCAGGGGTTCCAGGGGCCCCTCCGCCACGGCGCGGGTTGCCGCGCGTAACTGGAGGATCGCATCGCGGACTTCCTTGCGCGCGAAGAACCGCTCGCCTCCCCGGAGCTGGTAGCCGATCCCGGCAGAGGCCAGGGCTTGCTCGTACGCTTCAGACTGGCCGTTGGTGCGGAACAGGATGGCTATCTCACTGGCTTTGACACCGCTGTTGAGCAGCTCCTGAATTCTGCCTGCCACCACAGCTGCCTCAGCTTCGTCGTCCGGGCACTCCATGAACCGCGGTTCCGGACCAGAGGGCCGCTGGGCGACGAGCTTGAGGGGCGAAGCCCACGCGGCATCCGCCACCGGCCCACCGCTTCGGCGGGAGCCCAGGAGGTCGTTGGCCAACTTCACCACTTGCGGGGTGGACCTATAGTCACGAATGAGCTTGACGACGGTCGCTCCGGGGAACTGCCCTTTGAACCCGAGGAGATGCTTGGGTGAGGCTCCGGTGAAGGAGTAGATGGTTTGGCTGGCATCGCCCACCACGCACAGCTCGTTCCGGCCACCGAGCCACAAATCCAAAAGCCGCTGTTGCAGGGGTGAAACGTCCTGGTACTCGTCCACCACGAAATGACGGTATTGCTCCCGGACTGTTGCCGCTACTTTCGGGTCTTCCTGGAGGATACCCACTGTTATGAGCAGGACGTCTTCGAAGTCGATGACGTTGCGGTCGGTTTTGATGTCCTCATAGGCCTGGAACACCCGGGAGACCGCGGTGAGGTCGAAACCTCCGGGAGTTCCGCGGCCTTGTGCATTCTCCAGATAATTAGCGGGCGTCAGCATGGACACTTTGGCCCATTCAATCTCGGCTGCCAGGTCCCTGATGGATGCACGGTCAGTGCTCAGTCGAAGCCTGCGGGAGGCCTCAGCGATCATGTTGGCTTTGTGGTCCAGGAGATTGGGCAAAGTGCCGCCGATTGCCTGCGGCCAAAAGAACTGCAATTGCCTCAATGCGGCCGCGTGGAATGTGCGGGCTTGAACGTTGGCGACCCCAAGATCGCGGAGCCTGCTGCGCATCTCAGCTGCGGCCCGGGCAGTGAAGGTCACGGCCAGCAGTCTCTGCGGACTGTAAACCCCGGAGTGAACACCGTAAGCAATGCGATGAGTGATGGCGCGTGTCTTTCCCGTGCCTGCCCCTGCGAGGACGCACATGGGACCTGTCAAGGTACTGGCTACTTCCCGCTGTTCTTCGTCCAGCCCGCCGAGGATGCGCTCCTCAAGTGAGCCACCGCCGTCGAAAATCCCTTCGGTCACGGCTGCAGGTCTTCGATGACGCCGCCGTACCAATGCTCAATCAATGAACGCGCGATGGACAGGCGCGTTGAGATGGTGATTTCACCGCTCAACACCGCTTCCTGCAGCTCCTCACGGCTGAACCACCTCGCCCGTGTGACCTCGACGCCGTCGGGCCGGGCAACGGCGTCGTCTGTTTTGGCGGTGAATCCCAACATGAGGGAAGCGGGGAACGGCCAGGACTGCGAACCGAGATACTGGCAGGCCGTCACTCGGACACCCACTTCTTCGCCGATTTCCCGGACGACAGCCTGCTCCAGCGATTCCCCGGGCTCAACGAATCCTGCCAGCGTGGAGTAATTCTTGGCGTCGACGGGCCCCCCGCCGCCGAGCAGGAGACGGCCATCCGGGCCGATCACCGTGACAATGATGGCGGGATCCGTCCGCGGGTAATGCTCTGAGTTGTCCTTGGGACAACGCCTCACCCAGCCGCCGGCCTCGATGTCCGTGGGCGTGCCGCACTGCGGGCAATGTGTGTGGGTTGCATGCCAGTTGGAGATTGCGCTGGCCTCGATGAACAAAGCGGTGTCCTTGGCGTCAAGACGCGCCGCGACATCCCGAAAACCGGCCCATTCAGCATCCAGCGGCACCGTGGCGATGCCGGGCGCCGGCGGTTCAGTAACTGTGAACAGCACAACGGACGTACCCTCCGGCAAGGAGGACGACGTCAACGTGGCACCCAGGTAGATGGCAGCAACAGCGCCGACTTCGGACCCACTTAGAGCGTTCCAGAGCGGCGCAGCGTCTCCGAACCACAGGCCGTCAGCGGTCACCAACGCTTTGCGCTGTGAAATGACCATGGCCTTGGCGGTGCCGGAGGCGATGAGATCCTCAACCATGCCCGGCTTCATCCGCACGCCCGAGCCGCGATCCACCATGGCAGGACGGACGGGAAGAACAGTCTCCATCAGGTGATTGGCAAGCGCCGGCGACTCCGTTTGACTCATGTATCTACCGTACTGACTCGTACCGACAAAAAACATTTGGAAAGGTCCACTGTTGTGGACAGCACCCCGCACGGTTGCCCGCTTGGGTGCTTGAGCAATGTTTTGCTCCACATTTCCTGCGCATTTGCTGCGGATCTGAAGACTCGCCGCACTGCATCATGGCCACAGGCCGCACTCAATCTACCGTGGAGAACGTGAGAAGAACACCGCTCGAACTGGCCGCCATAGCAACAGCGGCGGTGCCTGGCCTTTCGCCAACGGCCGCAGCCTATTCCCCCGACGACGACGCCGACTTCGACTCCGCGCTGCTGTTGGACGCGGAAGGCAAACGCTGGCGAGTCCGTTCACCGCGCCATCCGGAAGCCAGCACGCGACTGGAAACCGAGTTTATGGTCCTGCGGGCCTTCGCGCCCGCCATCCGCGCTGAACTGCCTTTTCATGTGCCCACCATCGCCGGCACGGTGAGGCAAGGTGCTTTGACGACGTTCGTGTACGCCCATCTGCAAGGCTCCGTGCTCTCCATCGACGAACTGTCAGCCGGAAGCCCCGCCTTGGCCAAGGAAGTCGGCGCAGCGCTGGCAGCCATCCATGACTTGCCACTGACCTTGGTCACCAATGCGGACCTTCCCAGTTACTCGGCCAATGAGTTCCGGCAACGCAAACTCAACGAACTGGACCAAGCAGCAACCACCGGGAAGATTCCGGCCACCCTGCTGCGTCGCTGGGAGCACGCCCTCGAAGACGTTGCCCTTTGGCGGTTCAATCCCTCAGTGGTCCACGGCGACCTTCATGAAGACAACCTCATGGTGCAGGATGACACGGTCACGGCCCTAACGGGTTGGACTGATCTCCGGATCGGTGACCCTGCAGACGACTTCGCTTGGCTGGTTGCATCCAACGAAGCCTCGTTTGTTGAGTCCGTTTTGAGCCACTACACCCAAGCACGCCGCGAGATCCCTGACGCACACCTTCTCCGCCGGTCCGCCCTGCTGGCCGAGTTCGCCCTCGCCCAATATCTGGTCAAGGCAATGGCGGCAGGGCACCAGAGCATGACGGCAGAAGCAGAGTCCATGCTCCAGGCACTGGCCGATGACATCGACGAGCAGGCGCGTCGCGACGAAGAAGCCGCACAGGCAGCTGAGGACGAGGCCGCCGAGAACGAAGCTGCTCAGCACGAGGCCAATCACTTGGGAGCAGCGGATTCACGGGCAGACAAGCCTGCAGTCAGTGTGGCGGCGATTCCCGACGCCGAAGAGTCAGGGGGCTCCGAAGAAAGCGGCCCCGGCACGACATCACACGACGACACGTCCACTGCCGCTATCAGTGTTGTCAGCGTAACGCCGCTTCACACGGCCGAACGTTCCTAGAAGGCAGAACCCTGGAACCCCAGTGCCTTCCCGGGTTTCAGGGCGTTCCTACCCATCAGCGCTGGTCTTCAGTGCATTCGCCACGATCAGCTCCAGTTCCCCGGCGCTGCCAAGATCGTGCGGACGCACAACGGCGTCGTCAGCCACATAGTAGAACGCGGCACTGACGTCCTCGAGGGGTACATCCTTAAGCCGTGCCCAAGCCAGCCTGTAAACGGCCAGCTGCACCGCCCGGGTCGCCAGCTGCTGACCCGCGGGGCGTCGCCCGGTTTTCCAGTCAATGAGTTGCCAGCGGCCGTCAGCGTCGCGGAACACGGCGTCGATGCGCCCACGGACTACGACGTCGCCGATCCGCGTTTCCACAGGCACTTCGACGAAAGCCGGAGCGCGCTGGGACCACTCGGACTGTTTGAACGCCGCCACCATGTCATCCAAGCCGTAGGCCTCGTCGATGTGGGAGTCCGAACCCGGAGCTTCATCAAGGTCCAGCATGCCGGTTGTGCCAAAGTACTCCTCCACCCATGCATGGAATGCCGTGCCTTTGCGAGCCGAGATGCCCGGTTCGCGGGGAACGGGCCTGCGCAGCTGGGTCAGGACGGCGGCGGGGTCAGCACCGAGGTCAACGAAAAGTGAGGCAGAGATGTGGCTCGGCAGGTGGACATCCTGAACGGTCTTGAGCTGCCGTTGTCGATCCAGCAGTAGTTCGGCCTCCTGGGACCATTTCCCGGCGGCACCAATCAATTCATCTGAAGGGGCCGTGCGGGGTTCCTCGATGTATCCCCGGACCATGGCTGCGGCGCGGTCCATCGCAAGCCGCCTGCCCGGAGTCAGCCTCAGCCTGGCGCCGGTGCGTGGGTCTGACGGTCCTTCCAAGGGATCGTAGGGGAAGTGGGCAACCTCGAGCGCCGCGGTCAAGGGGCTTTCCTCAGGCAAGGCCTCTTCGGCCACCGATTCCGCATGGACCACCGCCCCTCCGACCGATCGCGAACCGCCAACCGACTGCGTCCGGCCAGCGTCATTATCCTCTCCAGCAACACCGGCAAGAGGCGCCAGTTCGGAGAGGAAGGCAGACATGCCGGCCATTCCTGATCGCGAGCCATTCCAAGCAGCGCTGGAAGCCCACAGGACGAACTTCGCCCTGGTGTAAGCGACGTAGGCGAGTCTTCTCTCTTCGGCCTCACCGTGATGCTGGACCTCGGATTTGAAGTCCTTCTCTGCGTCCAACCATCCCTTTTGGTCAGGCTGATCGAGATCCCACTGGGGAAGGTCGGCGCGATCGCCCCGCAAGGGCCACGGCAAGGCCGCGGCGCCGGTGCTCCACCGCGAATCCCTGTTGCTGGGGAACGAACCAGCATTGAGGCCCGGGACAAAAACAACGTCCCATTCCAATCCTTTCGAAGCGTGAACGGTCAGCAATTGCACCGCTTCCCGATTGGCCTCAACGGGGGCAACATCCAAGCCGCCTTCCTCGGAGGCTGCAGCTTCCAGCCACGACAAGAACGCCAGCAGGTCAATGCGTTGCGACGTCTGCAGGAACCCGGCTGCCGCATCCTGGAAAGCATCCAAGTTGCGGCGCGCCTGATGGATGCTGATCCCCGGCTTGGCCGCTACTTCGATGTCCAGGAGCATCGCACGTTCCACTTCGCCAAGGAGTGTGGTGAGGTCGTCGCCGATGTAGCTCCTCAGGGAGCGCAGTTCCGAAGCAAGGCGGGTCAGCCGATCCAGGGCAGCAGCGCTCAGGCTCCTCCCATGTCCGGACGTCCAGCCTGGACGGGGAAGGAAGTCAAGGGCCTCCACGAGGCTTGCGGCATCGGTGATGTCGCTTTCAATCACGGTCCCTGACGGTTCTTCGTCGTGGTCAAAGGATTCAGGCTGTGCTTCCGGAGCCGACCGTCGGCGGGCCAGGAAGCGGGACCAGTCACTGAAGGCCATCAAGTCTGCCGGACCAATCCTCCACCGCGCCCCGGCCAACAACCTCATCAGGGCATCGGAACGTCCTGGATCGGCAAGGACCCGCAAGGTCGCCACCAGATCCACGATCTCCGGTGTGTCCAGCAAGCCGCCAAGTCCAACGATCTCATAGGGAATCCCCTGCAGTTCGAACTCGCGGCGGAGGCACTCCATCTGCGCCCGTCGGCGGCAGAGGACCGCCATGGTGGGCTTGACCGGAGTGCCGTCCTTCTCTTCTTCGAAGACAGTCCGTTGGTACCGACGGACATCGCGGGCTATCACTGCGGCTTCGTCCTCATCCGTGCCGAAGCGACCGATCACCACGCTTCCATCCACCGCAGCAGGGCTTGGAACCAACGCGGGGACTGAGACATCGCTCGCTGTTTCCCTCTCCCCCGCCGGACCATCCAGTGCCGCCGACCTGTTGAGGGGCGCTGCGATGGTGTTGGCGGCCCGGAGGATGTTCCTGCCGTTCCGCCAGGCGGTGGTCAGATACGAAGTGGGGGCGACGGAATAGGATTCAGGGCCGCCGGAGGGGTCCCCATGCCGGACGGGAAACTCCTGCACAAAGTGGAAGAGCTGGCCGGCGGAAGCGCCTCGGAAGCCGTATATCGATTGGTTGGGGTCGCCCACCGCAGTAACTGCGTGGCCCTGACCGAAAAGACGGGAGAACAGAACAAGCTGGGCGTGGGAGGTGTCCTGGAACTCATCCAGGAGCACTACTTTGTAGCGGGCACGTTCAGTGGAGGCGGCGAGCGGAATATCGCTTGCAATTCGGGCTGCGAGCGCCACGAGGTCGCCGAAATCAAGGACACCGCGATGGCGCTTCGCTTCCTGGTAACGGACCACCATGTCGGCAACGCTGGCGCGTGTCCTGAGCATGGCCGCAAGTTCTCCTGCGGCCTGCGGTGGATTCTTCTTGGCACCGGCCACGTAGGGAAGCTGCTCAAAGGCGTGAGCGCGCTCCAGGACCCATTCCCGCACTTCCCCCGGATTCTGAAGGTGCTCTGCGCACTCCCCGGCCAGCTGGATGACTGCATTGACGAGCGTGGATTTGGCGGCAGTGAAGTGCTCGTAGTCGCCGTCATATGCTTCCACGACTTCGCTGGCCAGCTGCCAGGACTGTGCGCCTCCCAGCAAGACGACGTCCCGCTCGATGCCCAACCGCAGGCCGTAGTCAGACACGATGCCGCTTGCATAGGAGTGGTACGTGGACACTTTGGGTTCGAGGTCGTCTGCCCCGAGAAGTCCCTCCGGGAAGCCTATGCTGCCATCGTCCGCCACCGCTATCCGCTGGAGCGTGGCCAGCTTGGACCGTATCCGGCTCGCCAGCTCTCCGGCAGCCTTGCGGGTAAATGTCACGCCGAGGACTTCTTCAGGGCGCACCCAGCCGTTGGCCACCAGCCACACCACACGGTCCGCCATGGTGGCCGTCTTCCCCGAACCTGCCCCGGCAATCACCAGGCGCGGAGAAAGCGGGGAGGCAATGATGGCCGCCTGCTCAGGCGTAGGGTGGTTCTTTTCGCCAAGGATGTTGGCCAGCTCAGAAGGAGAGAACCTTGGCTCCGGGACTGCCTCGACGCCCGGGTTGCTGGTGGCAAAGCCGTCCAGGAGTTCGGTTGTCATTCGGTGACCTGCTTTCCTCTGGCGCACAACGGGCAAACGTCCGGTAGGCGGCATCCATGGCCGCCATACCCGCCCTTGCCGGGGTCGTGCCGTGCTTCGAACGTTGCACCGGCCATCAGCGCAGCCGCCTCATTCACCAGCCCCTCGGCCCAGTTGTCCGAGGGATCCAACGGATCCTGCTGCTGTACCGCCGGGCTCTTGGTCTTGGTCCCAAGTTGGGCCAACACGGCGCCGCCGGGGACTAAGCCGTCCGCGGACGCCGTAAGAGAGCCGGCGTCGGGTATTTCGTCCCCTTCCCCGGCGTCCCGGAAGGCACCTTTGAGGACGGCGGCCTGGTAGGCACCCAGTTGTGGGTGCCTGGCAACCTCCGCTTTGCCTGGTTGCCGTTTGCCGGTCTTGAGGTCAACGATCACGAGCCTGCCCTCCGGATCGATCTCAAGCCGGTCCACCTGGCCGCGGAGTACTGCGTGGCGAGTGGCCTCCCCTTCAGGAGCAGGGAAACCACTGACAGCGCCGTCGTCCACGGTGACATCAGGTAGCTGAACTTCAAAGTCGTGCTCCACGGCCAGCAAGCTTCTTCCGTCGCCGCGCATGATGAGCACGTACTGTGCCAACTTCCGAACCATCAGTTCCGCCCGCTGGAAATCGAGCTTCCCTTCCCAGTTGTCCTTCATGCCCAAAGCAGGCCACCGGCGTACGAGCTCAGCCACGTACTCGGCTCCTGAAGCATCGGGAAGCTCTTGGGCAATGCTGTGGACCAAAGTGCCCAGGCTGCGTGCGAAGTCGGTGGCAGCTTCCCCTCCGGCGGCTTGGACGAACCAGTCCAGCGGCGACTTATGGACAGCTTCCACTTTGGAAGGCGAGACGGAAACGGTACCGCCGGGTGGCACCACGGGTTCCTGGGAACTCAGCGCCGCCAAACCCCACCACGTGTCCGGATGTGCACCCGGAACGGGTGGTTCCGTGCTGGCGAGCCTGGCCAATATCCGGGCGGCCTCGTGCGAGGTATGGGCTTCGCCGCTACCGGCGTCTTCCAACTGGGCGTGCTGCCGCAGTTCTGCGACCAGGGCCCGCAAGGTCATGGGACGGTCAACGGGGGTGTAATCACGCTTGTACTCACCGGCCTCCAGGGGCGCCACGTAGTCCAGGAAAGCCGAGGGTTGCTCGTCCTCGGAAGACACCGCGGTGCAGATCAATACTTCTCGAGCTCGGGAAACGGCGGTCGAAAAACTCCTGAGTTCGTCGTAACGAATATCCCGGAGCCTGCTCAGGGGCCCGCGCCGAAGGGCGTAGTCCACTCCATGCTCCACTGCGTCGGCGTAGACAGTGCTGCCCAGCAGCTCTCCACGCAAACGGGTGTTGGGCCATACGCCTTCCTGAAGGCCCGCAACGATCACCACCGGCCATTCCCGCCCGGCTGCGCTTGCGGGGGTCATGATCTCCACGCAGGCCTCCAGCTGTGCCCGCGCGGCAAGGGTGTCCATGGGAAGTTCCTGGTTCAGCAAATAGTCCAGGAACTGTTCAGGACCCGAACCGGGCAGTTGGTCCACGAACCGTTCGGCTGTATGGAACAACGCCATCATGGCGTCAAGGTCCCTATCGGCACGTGCACCGGCATTGCCTCCCTCAAGTGCCATTTCTGCCCAGCGGGAAGACAAGCCGGTGGCGTGCCACAACGCCCAAAGCACAGATTCCGCGTTGGCACCGGGTTCCGCGGCGGCGGCGGAACCGGCTGCGATCATGCGGGCGAGCCGACGGGCAGAACTGCCTTCAATACCCAGCGACGCCAGGGCACCGGGCTGAAGCAGTGCCTCAACCAGCAAAGCGTCGCTGGACCGGCCGCCACCGCCCAGAAGCTCCTCGCGGCGCAGGGACTGTCGGAGCCTGCGCAGTTCGATGGCCGTAGCTCCGCCTATGCGGGATGTAAGGAGGGAAACCGCAGTTTCCGGCGTCAGCTTTGCCGGGTCCAGGACAATGGCAAAGGCCTCCAACAACGGACGCACCGCGACTTCGTCACGGACGGCCGAGTCTGCCACTGGAACACGAACCGGGATCCCCTGCCCGCTCAGGTAACGCTGCAACTGGGAAATCTGCCCGCCGTTCCGGACGATCACCGCGATGTCGCTGAACTCCCGCGATTCCCGCAACTGAGCCTCGAGGATGCGCTGTGCAACGTATCTCAACTCGTGGACAGCTGACGGCAGCACATGACCCTCCACGCGACCATTCCGCGCAGATGCAGGATGCATGCCTTCCCAATGCTGCGGTTGTTCCATTTGCCTGGCCAACTGGCCACCCGAGCGCTGCGAGATGTGGCTCGCGACCCGGGTCCACGCCTCAGCTACCTCAGGCGCATGCCTGTGGGTAACCGACAGCGGGCGCTCGAGAACGTTCTGCTGTGTACCGCCCAGCAGTGTTGGCAGCTCTGACACCAGGTCCGGGCGTGCGCCGCGGAATCCTTGCACGACGGTATCCGGTGAGTAGGTCACCACGACGTCTTTGCCTTCGCCGATGTCGGCGAGGAGCTCGAACACGGCAGGATTCGATTCCTGGGCGTCGTCCACGAGGATGAGTTGGAGTCGTTCCCTCTCGGCAGCCAGGAAGGCCGGCGAGTCTTGGAAAATCTGCCGCGCCGTGGTGATGATTCCAGCAGGGTCAAAGGCCTCAGGCATACGGAGGTCCAAGACATCCCGGTACTCGCTGTACAGTTCGGCAGCCGCCATCCAATCAGGCCGTCCGCACTCGTAGGCCAGCCCAACCAGGTCCTCTGCGGTGCGCCCCGATTCAATGATGCGGTCGAACAACTGCCGAATCTCGTGACGGAAGCCGCGGGTGGGAAGTGCCGCTGCGAGATCCTCCGGCCAAGGCAGCTGGAATCCCGGACGGGAGTGGCCTTCCAGCAACTCCTTGATGATGAGGTCCTGTTCGGGGCCCGACAGAAGCTTCGGTGGCCGCGTCAGCGGCAATATGCCTTCCGCCTTGGCCCGCCGGATAACGTCGAAAGCGTAGGACGCCCAGGTGCGTGCCGGCGTCGTACTGAGGCTGCGGTCCAACCGCCCTGTGAAGGTATCGCGCAAAGCCGCTGCGGCGTGGCGCCCGGGAGCAAGAACGAGAATCTGTTCCGGGTCCAGGCCATCCTCGCGGACGCGGCGGACTGCGGCTTCCACCAGCACAGTTGATTTACCCGTTCCCGGGCCCCCGGGCACGAGGACAGGGCCGCTCCCCTGTGGGAGGGCAACTACCGCACTTTGGTCCGGAGACAAAACAGGAGCCGCATAGTGGGTCTCACGCGGCGGGAGCAGCCGGAGGGCTGCCGGTGCTTGGCGGGTTTTGGCAGGAGTTGCGGTCACACAGTCATTTCATCATCGGGCACCGACAATTTATGGAGTTGACGCTCCAACTGGTCCGAGATCACATCCAGTTGGTCGAAATCGGAGTCGGCAGGCGTCCATCGGGCCGCTGTCAGGTCGACGCGCCAACGGCCTTCGCCCGTCCTCAGGAAGGCCTCGTATGCGCCATGCAGCGGGGTGGCTTCCTCCAAGTAATGCTGCAGGGCAGCGACTTCGTGACCTGGTGGCGCTTCCCCGCTGGCCCTAAGGACGCGCCACCAGGCGACCGAGCTGCCATAACGGCTCATCACTGCGCCGACCTGCCGTGGCCCGCCGGCTCCCAAAAGCTCTGCGACGTCACCGTAGGAAACCGCCGAACCCGACGGAACAAGGTCCACAACGGCCAGAACCGCTGTCACATACTCCATCCGCATGTGTTCAGCGTAACGGCAGGAGTGTCGTGCCCGAATAGTGTCGGACCCAGCCGGTAGCTTGAAGACATGAGCTCCTGGAACACCCTCTCCCGCGCCGCATTCGACCTCGAGACCACCGGGAAAAACTCACGGTCAGCGCGGATCGTCACAGCTTCCATCACGGTCGTGGATGCCCACGGGGAGCTCATCGCAGAGCACGAGTGGTTGGCAGATCCCGGTGTCGAAATCCCGCTCGAAGCCAGCGAGGTGCACGGTGTCACTACAGAGAAAGCCCGTGCAGAGGGTCGCCCGGCGGCCGAGGTCACGCGCGAGGTGGCCGGTGTACTCCAAAGGCTGTTCGACGACGGCACTCCCGTCATTGCTTTCAACGCCAGCTACGATTTCACCGTGTTGGCGGCCGAGTCCGCACGCTACGGCGTCCCCCAACTCAGCCGCTTCCCCGTGCTGGATCCCTATGTGATGAACAAGCAGGTGGACCGTTACCGCAAGGGAAAGCGCACGCTTACCGCTCTGTGCGAGGAATACGGTGTGGACCTGACAAACGCGCACACTTCCGCTGCGGACGCTCTCGCTACGCTCCGGGTATTGGATGCCATGGCCGGCAAATTCCCCAAGTTGCAGATGCCGGCGCCGGCTTTGCATCAGCTGCAAGTAGACTGGGCGGCATCCCAGGCCGCTGATTTCCAGCAGTACTTGCGGCGCAGTAAGCCCACTGCAGTCATCGAGGGCGAGTGGCCGGTCCTCCCGCCCGAAGACGCAAGCCGGGGCGGCTTCTAGCCCCGGAGAGCAGGCGACCGCCTCCTTTTGCGACGCAAGTCACAGCAATTTCGGGAACCCGTTTTTCAGGGTTGTCCGCCCGCGGATTCCACGCGAGCCTCCGCCGCCGGAATAGTCCGGAGCCAGAAGGTCTGTTGACGGGAACTTTGTTCGGCCAAATCGACTGTTAGCAATCATTTCTTCGATTCACCGCGCGCCAGCGGGCTGGTGACATAATTAAGTTTGGCGGGTTGAAGTCTGCTAGAGCAGCCAACCTTCGTATTGCTGCCGCATTCCCCGCCCACCGCGAAACGTCCCCGTGACTCGATGAAAGTGATTTCTTCATGAAATTCAAAGCCCCTAAGTGGCTGTCTGTTGCCCCCGTGGCCGCAGCCCTGGTGATTTCCCTGGCAGCATGCGGCGGAGGAACCTCCGAGCCCAGCGGCTCGCCGACCGACGCTTTGGCCGGCAGCGACCAGAAGTCGCTGGACACGTTTACTACCGCTGAAGTGACTCCGCTGGACAAGATCGACAAGTCCAATCTGGGCCTTATCACCGACGGCACCCTGCGCGTGGGCACCCTTTCCGACGCCCCGCCGAACATCTTTATTGATCCTTCCGGCAAGTTCACCGGCTACGACAACGAACTCCTGCGCGCCATTGGTGACAAGCTGGGCCTCAAGGTGGAGTTCGCCTCCACCGACTTCTCGGCGCTCCTGTCCCAGGTGGGCAACAAGCAGTTCGACGTCGGTTCCTCCTCGATCTCCACCACGGACGCCCGCCGCAAGACTGTTGGTTTCACCAATGGCTACGACTTCGGCTACATGGCAATCGTGACCAAGAGCGACTCCAAGGTCACCGGCTTCGCGGACGTCAAGGAAGGCCTGCGCATCGGCGTTGTCCAGGGCACCGTCCAGGATGACTACATGACCAACACGCTGAAGATCGAGCCGGTCCGTTTCCCTGATTACAACACCGTTTACGGCAACGTAAAGAACGGCCAGATCGATGCTTGGGTTGCACCGTCCCAGCAGGCCGAAGGCCAGGTCAAGGAAGGCGACAACACCAAGATCGCAGAGAAGGTTGTCAACACCCAGAACTTCACCGCGTATGCCGTGAACAAGGACAACCAGCCGCTGATTGATGCCCTGAACTCCGGTCTGGACGCTGTCATCGCTGATGGAACCTGGGCCAAGCTCACGGCCGAGTGGTACAAGGACCGTCCGACTGCCGCCGAGCAGACCCCCCAGGGCTGGAAGCCGGGCAGCAAGGCCGTCCAGCTCCCCGCCAAGTAACCAAGGCGTTCCATGGATATCCTCAATCAATTAGCCGACACCTTCTTTGACTGGGAGGCGATGGGCGAAGTCATCCCCAAGATGTTCGCCGTCGGTCTGCCCAACACCATCGTCCTGGCTGTCGTCTCGGGCATCATCGGGACCGCGCTCGGGATGTTGCTCGCCCTGATGGGGATCTCCCGGAATGCAGCAGCACGGTGGGTGGCCCGCATTTACACGGACATTCTCCGCGGGCTCCCTCCGGTGCTGACCATCCTGGTGATCGGATTCGGCTTTGGCCCGATCATTCGTGAACTAACCGGCTCCACCAGCCCTTACCCCATGGCGATCGCTGCCTTGTCTTTGATGTCCGGCGCGTATATCGGCGAGATTTTCCGCTCAGGCATCCAAAGCGTGGATAAAGGACAGCTCGAAGCGACCCGGGCCCTCGGGTTCAGCTACGGCTCGTCCATGCGCCTGGTGGTAGTGCCGCAAGGCATCCGCCGCGTTCTTCCTGCGTTGGTCAACCAGTTCATCGCGTTGATCAAGGAATCGTCACTGGTCTTCATGCTTGGCCTCCTGGCAACAGAGCGTGAAATCTTCCAGATTGGTAAGGATGCAGCTGCCAACAGCGGCAACCTGTCCCCCTACGTGGCAGCAGCCATCTTCTATCTGGCGTTGACCATCCCGCTCACGCACTTCGTGAACTTTATCGACGCCCGGATGCGCGCTGGACGCCCGGAGAAGAAGGAACCGGACGAGGCAGCCGCCGTCGTAGGAAAAGGAGCGCAGGCATGAGTGAATTCGCATCAGGCACGTTGACGGCGAAGAACATCCACCTGTCGTTCGGCAGCAACCATGTGTTGCGGGGCATCGACCTGCACGTCGAGAAGGGCACCACGGCCTCCGTTATCGGCCCGTCCGGCTCAGGCAAGTCAACGCTGCTTCGAGTAATGAACCGGCTTATCGAGCCGGATCAGGGCGACATCCTGCTGGATGGACGTTCGGTCCTTAAGGACAACCCGGACGAACTGCGTCGCCGCATCGGCATGGTCTTCCAGCAGTTCAACCTTTTTCCGCACAAGACGGTGGCGGAGAACATCTCGCTGGCACTGCGCAAACTCCGTGGCATGTCCAAGGAACAGGCGCGCGACGAGGCATTGGCCCAGCTGGACCTGGTGGGTTTGAAGCATAAGGCAGATTCCCGTCCGGCAAACCTCTCGGGCGGACAGCAGCAGCGTGTGGCGATTGCCCGCGCGCTGGCCATGAAACCTGAGGTGATGTTCTTTGACGAAGCTACCTCCGCGCTGGACCCGGAACTCGTCAAGGGTGTCCTTGCGCTCATGACGGACCTGGCCCAGGGAGGCATGACCATGGTGGTGGTAACCCACGAAATGGGCTTCTCACGCAACGTCTCGGACATCGTGACCTTCATGGACGCCGGCGTGGTGGTTGAATCCGGGCCTCCGGAGCAGCTGTTCACGAATCCGCAAACGGAACGCCTCCAAGGTTTCCTTTCGGACGTCCTCTAAGGACCCCCTAGCAGGGTTACACCCGCTACGAAGAACCCCGCCTTCCAAGCGAAGGCGGGGTTCTTTGCCGTTCACACTGCCTTGGGGCCGCTACTGATTGGCCTTGACGCGCAGCACCGTGAGCGCGGCGGCGTCCACCTTGGCTCGGAAGGCAGGATCGGACGTGGCCTTCTGCACCACCGCCTGGTGCATCGCCGGAATGCTCGCGGGATCGGCGCATACCAGCATGGTTCCCCCAGCACCGAAGAAGTTCAGGGCACGCTCGGCATCGGACCATGCTTCCAGCTGGGCCGCACTGCAGAGGTCATCGGAAAGAACTATCCCCTTGAAGCCGGCGTCATTACGCAGCATCGTGTCCATTACGGTCGAGGAGAATGGTGCGATGTTGGCGGCGTCGATCTTGTCGTAGTAGGCATTCGAAACCATGACCCACCGGGCGCCTGATTTGATGGCCGCGTGGAACGGCCCCAGTGCGGGATCGTTCCGGGTGGTGGCCGTGTCACGGACATCGCTGGTGACGTCCGTGTTGGGAACTACCCTGCCAAGCCCTGGGAAGTGCTTCACTACCGGGGCCACGCCGGCATCCTTCATGCCATCGGCAAAGGCATTGCCCAGCAGCGAGACGTTGGCTGGGTCGTAGCCGTACTCCCGCTGGAAATGGCCAATGGGGGCATTGGAGGGTGCAAACTGTGGGCTGGTCACTGTATCCAGGACCGGCGCGAGGTTCACGTTGACGCCTACGCTGCTAAGTTCCTTCCCCCACGTTGCAGCATCCGCGCGAAGTTTTGCCGCCCCGGAGGACGCCTGGACCAGGGCCGTGGGAATGGTGGAGAAACCCGGACCGGAGAGAACCTGGACATATCCACCCTCTTGGTCGGTGGCCACAAAAAGGGGTACCCCGCCGGTTGTGGCGGCAGAGACCGTGCCTGTCAGCGAAGACACAAGGGACGCCGTCGGGGCAGTTCCGGCCTTGCTGCGTCCGCTGAGGTAAACGTTCCCGGCGTGATACTTCGTCAGCGCTTCCATGGTTCCCGGTTCGGGGCCGCTGGCCTTGGCTGCCACCATGAACAGTTGTCCCACCCGCTGCTCAAGGCTTAGAGCGGCGAGCTGCTGCTCCGCAGCTGACGGCGTGCTCGGCGCCGGCACAGGCGCTACGGAGGGAGCCGGGGAAGGAACCGCTGGCTTGGTAACTGACGCCGGCGGGGACGAGGGAGCCTGCGTGCCTGACGGCGAAGAAGGAGCCACCGATGGTGTCCCCTCCGCCGAATTTTGGCCGGAGTTCGTTGGGCCAGTGGAACATCCGGCCGCCGAGACCAGAAGCACTCCGGCGGTGGCGATGCTGACGCTCAGTGATGCAATGGAAGGGGGCTTGCGCATGGTAAACCGTGAATTCGTTGGGGGTGGGTTTCCACCTACGAGCCTACCCCGATCGGACGCAACAATGCCCCGGACAATTGCGTCAAGCAGTCGCCCGGGGCATCACCAAAGATCAGGCCGAGGCGCCCGCTGCGGCCTTCGCTGCTGCCGGAAGGGCATCGATGATCCGGTTCATCGCTGCGTCGTCATGGGCAGCGGAGAGGAACCAGGCTTCGAAGACGGACGGCGGAAGGTAAACGCCGGAGTCCAGCATGGAGTGGAAGAACGGGGCGTATCGGAAGCTATCCTGCCGCTGGGCGTCGTCGTAGTTGTGCACGCCGTGGGCAGAGGTTCCAAACGCAACCGAGAAGAGGTTGCCCGCCCGCTGGATGGAGTGGTCCACGCCGGCGTCATCAAGGGCGGAGGAGAGCGCAGCTGAGAGTTCCAGCGAACGGGCATCAACATAGGCATAGACCTCAGGAGTTGCATTGGTCAACGTCGCCACACCTGCGGCCATGGCCACGGGGTTTCCGGACAGCGTACCGGCCTGGTAAACCGGGCCCACGGGAGCGAGGTAGTCCATGACGTCGGCACGGCCGCCGAGTGCCGCCGTCGGCAGTCCGCCGCCGATGACCTTGCCGAAGGTGAGCAGGTCCGGAGCCCAGCCTTCCTGGCGACCGGTCAATCCCCAGTAGCCGGCGTAGCCGGTACGGAAGCCGGTAAGGACTTCGTCGAGGATGAGGAGTGCACCGTGTTCCTTGGTGATGCGGGACAGGCCCGCGTTGAAGCCTTCGCCCGGAGTGACGACGCCCATGTTCGCCGGAGCCGCTTCCGTGATGACGGCAGCGATGTTTTGGCCGTGGGCAGCGAAGGCAGCCTCAACGGCAGCAAGATCGTTGTAAGGCAGAACCAGAGTCTCAGCTGCGGTGGCCTCTGTGACACCGGCAGAGCCGGGCAGTGCCAACGTGGCCAGGCCGGATCCTGCGGCTGCCAGCAGTCCGTCAAGGTGCCCGTGGTAGCAACCGGCGAACTTGATGATCAGGTTGCGGCCGGTGAAACCGCGGGCCAGGCGAACGGCCGTCATGGTGGCTTCGGTTCCGGTGGATACCATCCTCAAACGTTCCACGGCGGACACCCGGTCCTTGACGATCGCGGCAAGGTTGGCTTCATCCGGCGTGGAGGCTCCGAAGGAAAGGCCGCGGTCCACAGCTGCGTGAACGGCGTCGAGCACGGCGGGGTGGGCGTGGCCCAGCAGCGCCGGCCCCCAGGAGCACACGAGGTCTACGTATTCCTTACCGTCTGCGTCCGTCAGGTAGGCGCCCTTGGCGGACACCATGAACTTCGGAGTGCCGCCCACTGACCCGAAGGCGCGTACCGGCGAGTTCACGCCGCCGGGCATCAGGGACCGGGCACGGTCGAACAGTTGATCGGACACGGGGGTGTTTGACGTCATGGTACCTATTCTTTCAGTGATTCAGGGAGTGGCATGGCTGCCACCTAGGATGCTGCGGCCAGCAACTCAGCAACCCGCGGGGCTACCTCGGTGCCGTAGAGCTCGATGCAGCGCATCATGGATTGATGCGGCAATGTTCCATTGCTGTATTTGAGGTCGAAGCGGTCCACGCCAAGGTTCCGCTTGAGCAGGGCGATTTTCTGCGCCACGGTTTCCGGTGAGCCAACGTAGAGAGCACCTTCGGGGCCGCACATGGCATCAAACTCGCCACGGTTCCCTGGACCCCAGCCGCGTTCGGAACCGATCCTGTTACGTTGCTCCAGCCAATGCGGGAAGAGTTCCTCGCGGGCGGCATCGTCCGTGTCAGCGATGAAACCGGGTGAGTGCGTTGCGATCTGACGCATCGGATGGCCGTACTTGGCCATCGCCTCACGGTACAGGTTGACCAGCGGTGCGAAGCGTCGGGGCTCGCCCCCGATGATGGCGAAAATGATGGGGTACCCATATTCGGCACAGCGCAGCACGGACTCAGGTGTACCTCCGACGCCAATCCAAGCCGGCAGCAAGTGGTGCTGCAATTTGGGGTATACCTGCAGCCCGTTGACGTTGGGCCGCGTGCGGCCCTCCCAATGAACCGGTTTCTGTGCCCGAACCTTGTCGAACAGCTCCAGTTTTTCCTCGAACAGGACTTCGTAGTCCGCCAGGTCCAAGCCAAACAGCGGGAACGACTCCACGAACGAACCCCTGCCGAGCATTACCTCAGCCCTGCCGTTGGACAACGCGTCCACTGTGGCGAAGCGCTGAAAAACCCGGATCGGATCATCTGAGCTGAGCACGGTAACGGCCGACCCCAAGCGAATCCGTGAGGTAACCGCGGCTGCCGCTGCAAGGAAGACCTCGGGCGCGGACACAGCGAAATCGCGGCGGTGGTGTTCGCCCACACCAAAGGCATGGATTCCGACGGCGTCAGCCAGCTTCGCTTCCTGCAGCAACTCACGCAGGACGCGCGCATGCTCCTTCGGGTTCCCATCGGCATCCACACCGGCGTCGCCAAAAGTGTTCAGGCCGAGCAGGATCTCGTTGGCCCCTACCGGAGCGGTGGGGTCGGAGGAAACGGATGTCATCAGGACTCCTTCAGCCAGCCTGCCAGTTCGGAGGCCCAGTAGGTCAGGACGGTGTCTGCTCCGGCACGCTTGATGCCGAGGACGGATTCGGTGATGGCACCGCGCCTGTCGATCCAGCCGTTGGCCGCGGCCGCTTCGATCATGGCGTACTCACCAGAGATTTGGTAGGCCGACACCGGTACAGGGCTCATGGCTGCAACGTCGGCCAGGATGTCCAGGTAACTCATTGCGGGCTTGACCATGACCATGTCTGCGCCCTCTTCGAGGTCCAGCTCAACTTCCAGGATGGCTTCCCGACGGTTGGCAGCGTCCATCTGGTAGGTCCGGCGATCGCCCTTGAGCTGGGAATCCACGGCCTCACGGAAGGGGCCGTAGAACGCTGACGCGTACTTGGCAGCATAGGCAAGTACGGCCGTGTTCTTGTGTCCGGATTCCTCCAGTGCTTGTCGGATCACCGCGATCTGGCCGTCCATCATTCCCGAGGGGCCCAAGACGTGGGCTCCGGCGTCGGCCTGGGCGACTGCCATCCGGCCATAGATCTCCAGCGTGGCGTCGTTGTCCACATAGCCATCGGAGTCAAGGACGCCGCAGTGGCCGTGGTCCGTGAATTCGTCGAGGCAAACGTCGCCCATGATGACCAGGTCATCGCCGACCTCGGCCTTGACGTCACGAATGGCTTTGTTCAGGACGCCGTCCGGGTCCAGCGAGGCGGTGCCTTGCGCGTCACGTACCGCGGGCACGCCGAACAGCATGATGCCGCCGACGCCCAACTCCACGGCTTCCGCGGCCGCCCGCTTCAGGGACTCGGTGGTGTGCTGGACGACCCCCGGCATGGAACTGATGGGGCTCGGCTCGGTAAGTCCCTCCCGGATGAACGCTGGAAGGATCAGGTCCGCGGGCGCCAGACGGGTCTCGGCGGTGAGCCTGCGCATGGCGGGAGTTGTGCGCAAGCGGCGGGGACGATGGTTCGGAAAGCTCATTGCGGGTTCCCTTCGTTGGCGAAAATAGACTCCAGGGCGGCCACAATGCCGTCCGGTGTTGGTTCTTTGGCTGTGACTGCAACGGCGAGGCCGATCCGCGAGGCCTCTGCCGCCGTCGGACGCCCGATCGCGACTAAGCGGCAGGTGCCCAATGCAGGAAATAATTGGGCGATACGACGTGCAGCGCTGGGAGAAGCAGCCACTATTGCGTCCAGAGTTCCGGCATCGAGTGCGGTGCGTGCCTCTTCAGGGCTGAGCGTTGCCGGAACGTCTGGTGCGGAAAGCACGACGCCGGACGGCAGTTCCGCTGTTAGGCGGAGTTCCGCACGGGCAGGGTAATCGACCGTGCGGTAGGCGACAACGGACGTCACGTCCGCGCCGGTGGCAGCCAGGCCGTCCCGCAGGCCGGGCGAAGCGATGTCAGCCTGAGGCAGGAAAACCCTTCCATTGGACGCCTCCCATACAGCAAGCAAACCCTCGGCCGACTGGACTTCCACCGGCGCCAAGGCGACAGCGAGGCCGACGGATTCAAGGACCTGACGGGATGAGGGACCGATGGTGGCCACCTTCGTATCGGCTGGGACAAGGTCCGCGAGGGCGATGCCGCGCTGAGCAGCTTTCTCCAACAGAACCTGCACGGTAGTGATGCTGCTGATCACCATCCAGTCGAAGTCGCCGGCCATCAAACGGTCCACGGCGGCGTCAAGGGGAACCTGGTTCCCCGCCTTCTCAAAATCAATGAGCGGCAGCACCAGTGGCTCCGCTCCCAAACCGGTCAAAAGCGACGCCAGCGGACGCGCCCGGTCGGCGGTCCTGGTAATCAGGACGCGCCGACCGGTCAGCCCGTTCAATTCATGCGTCTCAGGACGCCGCAAGGTCCGCGATCTCCGCGGCGCCGGCAGCGAGCAGGAGCTCCGCCACTTCGATGCCGAGCAACGTGGCTCCGACTTCCGTGAGGCCGTCGGTGGCTTTCTTCTCGCGCACTGTCTTGGTGCCATCCACGGCACAGACCACTGCTTCAAGGTGCAGCATGCTGCCCTTGCGGAAGGCGTAGGCACCCACGGGAGCTGCACAACCGGCTTCAAGCCTGGCCAGGACTGCACGCTCGGCCGTGACGGCGAGGCGGGTGTCGTCGTCGTTCAGCGCCGCAAGGGCCTGTGCGAGCACGCCGTTTGACCCTTCGGTGGAACCCGCTGTACGCGGGGCGTCGTTGGTCCGGCATTCGATGGCCAACGCTCCCTGTCCGGGCGCGGGAAGCATGACGTCGGATTCGAAGAACTCGCTGACAGTGTCCAGGCGGTCCATGCGCTCCAAGCCCGCAGCAGCCAACACCACGGCGTCGAGGTCGCACGACTTGCCCGGCGCAACAACATCGGTGAGGTTTCCGGGCAATCCCGGGACACGACCGAGGCGCGTGTCCACGTTCCCTCGGATATCGAGTACCTCGATATCCGGACGTGCAGCCCGAAGCTGAGCGGCACGCCGTGGCGAGCCTGTGCCTACTTTGGCACCGTCCGGCAGCTCGGCAAGAGTCATACCGTCGCGTGCACAGAGAACGTCACGGACATCCACACGCTTGGGAGTTGCTGCGATGCTCAGGCCAGGTGCGGCTCCCGTGGGCAGGTCCTTCAGGGAGTGCACGGCGACATCACAGGTATCAGCGAGAAGGGCATCACGCAGGGCAGCAACGAATACGCCGGTGCCGCCCATCTGGGAAAGGGAGCCGGTTTTGACGTCGCCCTCGGTCTTGATGTGCACGAGCTCTACGGGGAAGCCGCCGACGGCAGCCAACTGGTCCGCAGTTTGCTGCGTCTGCGTCAGGGCAAGTTTGCTCGCCCTGGTGCCGATGCGAACAGTCACTTGGCAACCTCCGGAGCCGGGTAGGCGTCGTGGCCGATACCGATTCCAGCGCCAACTTCGGAGATGACGGGTTTTGCCCCGCGGAAGTTCTCGCAGCAGTTGGGACGGCAGACGTCGTACCAAGGGCCCAGGTCGGTGACGTGGGGACGTTCGGCGATGTTGTTGTCCACTGTGCGTTCGCAGATCAGGTCCACGAGGCCGGACACGAAAGCCGCGTGCGTACCCGGTGTGGGCACACGGGTGGCCTCGATGTCCAGGTTCTTGCAGGTTTCCAGTGCCTCGGTGTCCAGATCCCAGGCAACTTCCATATGGTCGCTGACAAAGCCAAGGGGAACGATGACCACACCGCGGACGCCCTCGGGGGCGATCTCCTCAAGGTGGTCATTGATGTCCGGTTCCAGCCAGGGAATGTGCGGCGCGCCCGAGCGGGACTGGTACACGAGGTCCCACGCCACGTTCGGCGCCACAGCGTCCATGATGGCTTTGGCATTGGCAAGGTGCTGTGCAGCGTAGGCGGAACCTTCCGCAAATTCGCGTGGCTCGTCTTCGGACCTGCCTGCGGCCTCTGCATCCCGGGTAGGAATGGAGTGGGTGGCGAACAGCACTCGAATTTTCGAATCCGGGTCCGCTTCGCCTGCGGCGGCGAGCTTCCCACGGATCTCCTCCAGGCCGGCAGCAGTTCCCTCAAGGAAGGGCTGGACTACGCCGGGGTGATCGAAGTACTGACGGATCTTGTCCACTTCAAGCTTGCCGTCCAAACCGGTTTCGGTCAGCGCAATACCAATGTCTTCGCGGTACTGGCGGCAGCTGGAGTAACAGGAGTAGATGCTGGTGGTGAGCATCAGGATCCGGCGGTGTCCTGCGTCGTAAGCGTCCTGCAGGACCGGGGCGATGTACGGGTCCCAGTTCCGGTTGCCCCAAAGGACCGGCAATTCGATCCCCCGCTGTGCCAGTTCGGCCTCGATCGCGGCCTTCAGCTCACGGTTCTGCTGGTTGATGGGGCTGATTCCACCAAAAGCCCGGTAGTGGTGCGAGACCTCTTCGAGGCGCTCGTCCGGGATCCCGCGGCCGCGGGTGACGTTGCGCAGGAAGGGAATGACGTCATCCTGGCCTTCAGGACCACCAAAGGATGCGAGCAGCACGGCGTCGTACCGCTTGGGTTCCTGCCGCCCACGCTCAGTGACGGCGTTCGGTGCTGTGGAGATAACGGGCCGGGTCATGCCAGGACCTCGGCAATCTCGGCAGCCGTGACTCGGCGGCCGGTATAGAAGGGGATTTCTTCGCGGACGTGGTGTCGCGCTTCCGTGGACCGCAGGTGGCGCATCAGGTCCACGAGGTCCACCAGTTCAGGTGCTTCAAGGCCGAGGATCCATTCCCAGTCGCCCAGGGCAAACGAGGAGACAGTGTTGGAAATGACCTGCGGGAATTCGCGTCCAAGAAGGCCATGGTCGCGGAGCATCTTGCCGCGCTCGTCCGTGGGCAGCAGGTACCACTCGTAGGAACGCACAAACGGGTAGACGCAGAGCCAGGTGCTGGGCTCGACGCCGCGTGCGTAGGCGGGCACGTGGCTCTTGGAGAACTCAGCTTCGCGGTGCACGCCCATGGCGGACCAGACGATGTCGGTTCCTGCGAAGAGCTTGCTGCGGCGGATGGACCGAACAGCTGCCTGCAGGTCCTCCGGCTTGGGCCCATGGAGCCACACCATGATGTCAGCGTCCGAGCGCATGGCCGAGACGTCGTAGCTGCCCCGGAGGATCACGCCGCCCTCCGCGAGCTTCTCCGCAAGGGCTTCGAATTCCTGAGCAGCATCGCCGCTGCGCAGGACGTCGGCCGAGCGCTTGAAGACCGTCCACAGCGTGTAGAACTGTTCTTCGGTTTCAGCAGTTTTAGTGACAGATTCGGCAGAAGTGTGGCTCATGGTTCAAGTTTGCCCCGTGCCAGCCCCTAAGTCGAAACGGATCAGTTCTACAAGCCGTAGAAGTGATGCAAATCACAAATCTGACCGTCAGCCGGCCCGTACGGCGGCGAGTTGCGCCCGCGCGTCAGCCACAACTGCGGCAAGGCCGTTTCCGGCCAACCAGCCGCCCACCACGCTAAGACCGTCCGCTGCGGCGCACACCTGGCGGACTTGCGCCACGCGCTGTTTATGACCGACGGCGGCGAACGGCAAGGCGCCCGCCCACCGCACCACATCCCAGTCAACGATGTCCGCCTGCGAAATGGGAACGGTCAGCAGTGTGGAAGCATCCTCCAACGCCGCCGCCAGCAGAGATTCGTCATCGAGGACAACATCCCCGCCCCCGCCAGCTTCTTCACGCCGGCCGTAGGAAAGGCGCAAAACGTGCGTGCCGGGACCAGCTTCGTCGGCCAGCCAATCCCACTTGGCCGTTGCATGAGTCAGCGCCTTGGCCCTGATCCCCGGGGTTTCAGGCGCCACCAGGATCCCCGTCCCCCGCGGCCTGCCATCGAGCTGGGGCAAGTCCACCACCATCGTCACAAGACTCACCAGCGGACCGGGAGCCGGGCGGAGGCTGGACAGCTCAGGCAAGGACTTCTCCAGCAACCCGACAGCGGCCGGGCCGTCGAGCGCGACCACCAGGCGGCCGGCGTCGTACGTGGCATTCCCGGCGGTGACCCGCCAGCCCTCCGGTGCCTTCACGACGTCGTCGGCGTGTTGACCCGTGAGCAACTCGACTCCACGTTCCCGGAGGTCCGCCACGAGCGCGTCCACCAGGGTGTTCATTCCACCCCTCAAGCCCGCGACGGCGGAACCCGCCTTGGCCGGACCAGACGCGCCGCCGGAACCCTTGGCGGCTTTGCGTTGAGCCGCCACAGCGGCGGCGAGTGAGCCCTGGGCGCGAATCCCAGCGCGCAGCCCCGGGGCCACCATGTCAACATCCAAGAGGGCAGGGTCGGCCGAGTGAACGCCGCCCACTACGGGTGAAACAAGCCGTTCAAGAACTTTTTTGCCCATGCGGGCGCGGACCAAAGAGGAAACGCTGGTGACGTCCGATGACGTGCCAACAGAGGCCGGGAGCCAGCGGTCCAAGGAGGCCCTGATGGCTCCGGCGAGGCCCAGGGAACGCCGTACCTCCGGGTCCCACGGGTTCGCCGGAATCCCAAGCACTCCCGTTTTTGGGAGCTCCTGCGGGCCGTCCGGCAGCTGCACCCAAGCACCGCCCGGGTGCGGAGCTACGATCCTGTCCGCCAGTCCAAGTTCACGTGCAAGGTCTGCTACAGCTGTGGACCGGGTGGCGAACGATTCCGCCCCGCTGTCCAGGTGCAGCCCCGCAACAACATGGCTACCCACGCAGCCGCCCCAGGCCTGGCTTGCCTCAAGGACAGTAACCGCAGAACCGGCCAGGGCCAATTCCCGTGCGGCGATCAGGCCCGAGACGCCACCGCCCACCACGACGGCGGCTGGTCCTGCGACTGTTGCCTTGGGCGTTGGGCGTCCCCCGCGCATTGTTCCTACTCCGCGGGGATGGAGTGAATGAGCTCCACGACGCGCGTCAGGACTGTGGGGTCCGTTTCGGGAGGAACTCCGTGGCCGAGGTTCAGTACGTGGCCCGGGGCGTGGGAACCGGCGGCGATGACTTCGCGGACGTGGGCTTCAAGGACCTCCCACGGGGCAGACAGAAGCGCGGGGTCGATGTTGCCCTGCAGCGGCACGGTGCCACCGAGACGACGGTTGGCCTCGTCCAGGGGCAGCCGGTAGTCCACGCCCACGACGTCCACTCCGACGTCGCGCATGGCAACCAGCAGTTCGGAGGTACCGGTGCCGAAGTGGATCAGCGGTGCCCCGAGTCCACGGACGTGGTCAAGCGCGCGGGTAGATGCCGGCGCCACGTACTTGGTGTAGTCAGCCAGGCCCAGGGATCCGGCCCACGAGTCAAAGAGCTGCGCTGCCGAAGCGCCTGCCTCAAGTTGGGCCTGGAGGAACATGCCTGAGGTGTCGGCAGCCCAGTTGGCCAGCGCGGCCCAGGTCTCGGGATCCGCGTGCATCATGGTCCGCGGGCCGAGGTGGTCACGCGAGGGCTTCCCCTCAACCATGTAGGCGGCAAGGGTGAACGGTGCACCGGCGAAGCCGATGAGCGGCGTCTTTCCCAGCTCGGCAACCGTCAGGCGGACGGCTTCACGGATGGGCTCCAGCGCTTCCCACGTCAGCGTGGGCAGGGCAGCAACGTCGGCTGCTGTCCGGACCGGCTTATCCAGGACGGGTCCCACGCCGGGGACGATGTCCACACCGACACCGGCGAGCTTCAGCGGAATGACGATGTCCGAGAAGAAGATGGCGGCGTCCACATCGTGGCGGCGAACAGGTTGGAGGGTAATCTCGGCGGCGAGTTCCGGGCGGAGGCAGGAGTCCAGCATGGCCACGCCCTCGCGCACCTTCAGGTACTCCGGAAGGGAACGGCCAGCCTGGCGCATGAACCACACCGGCTTGCGGGAAGGGGTGCCACCGCGGTATGCCGTGATCAGCGGCGAGTCCGAGGTCCGACCGTCCTTCAGCGGGTGGTTGGCGTCGAGGGTTCCCGCCGGGGCGTTGGAGGCCGTACTGTTGGATGCTGCCGCGCTAGAAGTCATGCCTTCGATTGTGCCGAAAATCCGGGGCAAAAGATAACGACAAGCTGTCACGTCGCGCCCCGCCCGGGCCGTTGTGGCCGGGATCACCCGCCTTCGTGTGGATCACCACGGCGCCACATTGTTCTACCGGGCTACGAAAAAGCTATGATTGGGGTGCTGTGGTTCTTTTCTCATTGGTGGCTACACACGCCGACATCGACCTCGAAACCGTCGCTCAGTTGAGCAACGGTTCCTCTGAGCTTGCCTCGGCAGCCCTGACAGATTCCTCTGTGGTCTCCGGAGCCGTGGTTCTGGCCACGTGCAACCGCTACGAGGTTTACGGCGAAACTGCCAACGGCGCTGACCTTGAGGCAGCCCGTTCCGCCCTCGTTTCGCAGATCAGCGAACTCAGCGGCCTCAACGAGCAACTCGTCTCCCGCTCTTTTGCCACACACACCGGCCCGGACGTTACCCGGCACCTCTTCGCTGTGAGCGCCGGACTGGATTCAGCCGTAGTGGGTGAGCGTGAAATCGCCGGCCAGGTCCGCCGTGCATTGATCACCGCCCAGCAGGAAGGCACGGCCAGCTCCGGCCTCGTGCGTCTTTTCCAGGCAGCATCCAAGACCGCCAAGGATGTAGGCGCGCAGACTGCCCTCGGCTCGCGTGGTCTTTCGATCGTGTCTGTCGCGTTGGACCTGGCCACCGACCTCGCCGAGAACGACGATTGGTCCACCAAGAAAGTGGTGGTTTTCGGAACCGGTGCCTACGCCGGCGCTACCATGTCGCTGCTCCGTGAGCGTGGCTGCACGGATGTTTCCGTCTATTCTTCTTCCGGCCGCGCCGAAGGTTTCGTCGCGACACGCGGTGGAACAGCACTCGACGCCGACACCCTTCCCGCTGCTGTTGCCGCAGCTGACGTCATGATCGGCTGCAGCGGTTCCGACAACCGGGTGGAGGCCACGGACCTTGCCCGTGTCCGGGCAAGTTCGGGCAAACCCTTGATCGCAATCGACCTCGCCCTCACCCATGATTTCGACCCCGCAGTAGGCGAACTCGACGGCGTTGAACTCCTGACGCTCGAATCCGTTCGGCTCGCGGCCCCCCAGGAACAGGCAGAGTCACTCTCGCAGGCCAGCGCAATCGTCAACGGTGCCGCTACCTCATTCGAGTCAGAACGCGAAGCCCGCTCCGTGGACACCGCCATCGTGGCGCTCCGCCGCCACACCATGAACGTCCTGGATGCGGAAATGGAAAAAGTCCGCGCTCGTCACGGCTGTACTGCCGCTGCCGAAGAGGTGGAGTTCGCTTTGCGCCGGATGGTCAAGCAGCTCCTGCACATCCCCACCGTCCGGGCGCGTGAACTCGCGGCAAACGGCCAGCAGGACGACTACGTTGCCGCGCTCGAGGCGCTCTACGGCATCCAGGTGGAACAGCCCCGGGCCGTTGCCCCGTCCGCTGAGTGCCCGGTTGACCACGAGCAACTCCGCTCCGAAAGCGCCTAGCCGCCAGATTGCCGCCCGCCGGTTGGCTGTGCCCAGTTAGCTGGGCGCCCAGCTCTGTCCAGTAAGCCCACCTCTCCGTCTAGTAGACGGGCTTCTGCGGCTCCACATCCCGCACCCAGGCGAGAATACCGCCGTCGAGATGGCTAATGCGGGTGTAACCCGCCTTTTGTGCCGCTTCCAGGACTGCAGCCGAGCGCGTCCCCGCCTTGCAGTGGAACACTATGTCTTTGTCCTGCGGCAGCTCTACCCACGCCTCGCCGGAGAGAATGCGGCCCTGCGGAATGAGCCGCGAGCCATCGATGCTGACGATGCTGTGCTCGCCGGACTCACGGACATCCACGAGTTCGAAGTCCCGCTCCCCCAGCTCCCGTTCGGCAAGCATCCCGGCGAGGTCCTTGGCGGTAACAGTGTGAGCCTGGTCTGTGGCGGCCGGTGGCGTCACGCCGCAGAAGGCTTCGTAGTCGGTCAGCTCAGTGATGGGTTCGGCTTCCGGATCCTTGGAGACCTTGATCTCGCGCCAGCTGCCGCCAAGGGCATCGAAGAGCGCCACACGGCCGAGCAAGGAACGTCCGACGCCGGTGATCAGCTTCACGGCCTCAGTCACCATGAGCGATCCAACCGCTGCGCACAGCATGCCGAACACCCCGCCCTCGCCACAGGACGGCACAGACCCGGCGGGAGGCGCTTCAGGGTAGAGATCCCTGTATGTGGGCCCGTGTTCGGCCCAGAAGACGCTCACTTGGCCGTCAAAACGGAAGATGGAGCCCCAGACATAAGGCTTACCGAGGATGGCAGCGGCGTCGTTCACGAGGTACCGCGTGGCGAAGTTATCGGCGCCGTCCAGGATGAGGTCATATTGCGCAAACAGCTCCAGCGCGTTGGAAGAGTCGAGCCGGATGTCATGCAGGACCACGTTGACCAAGGGGTTGAGCTCGGCAATGGCATTGCGCGCGGATTCGATCTTGGGCGTACCCACGTCCTTCACACCATGGATGACCTGTCGCTGCAGGTTGCTGAGGTCCACCACGTCGTCGTCCACAATGCCAAGAGTGCCCACGCCCGCGGCGGCCAGGTAAAGCAGAGCCGGGGACCCGAGGCCTCCGGCGCCGATGACGAGGACTTTGGCATTCTTAAGCCTGCGTTGGCCCAGGGCGCCAATTTCGGGAATGATGAGATGCCGGGAGTACCGCTCCACCTCGGCCGGAGTGAGTTCGGCGGCAGGTTCGACGAGGGGCGGCAGGACAGCGGGCGCAGCGGTGTGGGCAGCAACAATTGAGGCCATACCCCAATGTATGCCTGCAGATGCCGCGCGGTCATATTACCCCCCGGTAGAGTAGTCATAACTGCAAAGGAAAGGCGGCAGACTGTGGCTGACGGCACACGGGCAAACGATGGAGCACCGGCCAAGCTGGAACGGGCAGGTACAACGCGTTCACCAAGGTTGCCGCGGGACGAGCGCCGCGCACAGTTGCTGAACGCGGCATTGGAAGTTTTCGTCTCCAACGGTTTCCACGGCGCGGCCATGGACGAAATCGCGGAAGCCGCACATGTGAGCAAACCAGTGCTTTACCAGCACTTCCCGTCCAAGCGCGAGCTTTATATGGCTCTCTTGGACAGCCATCTGGCAACATTGACGCAGCTGATGCTCGACGCCTTGAACTCCACCACGGACAACAAGGAACGCGTCAAGGCCGTCATGCGCGCCTACTACAGGTTCATCGCCGACGACGACCAAGCCCACCGCCTGGTGTTCGAGTCCGACCTCATCAACGACCCCGACGTCAGTTCGCGTTTGGAGACTTTCAACAAAACGTTCGCCGACGCCGTGGCCCACGTGATTGCGGAGGACACCAAACTGCCCCCGCTTGAAGCGCAGCTGCTTGGGCGTGGTTTGGCCGGAATGGCGCAGGTCAGCGCCCGGTACTGGCTTGAAACGGATGGAAACCTGGACCTCGATGTGGCCAGCGATCTGATCTATCGTTTAGCTTGGCGCGGAATCAGTCGTTTCCCCAAAGAGTCCTAGGCTACAAATAGAGGACTGACTTAACCCTTGATTGGCTTGGAGGCCTTGCTGTGGAAGTAAAGATCGGCATTCAGAATGTTGGCCGTGAGATCGTGCTCGAATCCTCTTTGGATGCCGATGCTGTTGCCAAGATCGTGGCCGAGGCCGTGACCAAGGGCTCCGAACTTCGCCTTACGGACGAGAAGGGCCGCCAGATCATCGTTCCGGGCAACGTCCTGGGCTACGTGGAGATCGGCGCCGAGGAAGTCCGCCGCGTAGGCTTCGGCGCCCTCTAGCCCAATCCCCACGTCTCGTCGTCCGCTAAGGAGTTTTCATGCTTTCTCTCGTCGTGGTGGTTTTGGCCACCATTGCCACCGGATTCATCGTGTGGGCCAACGACAAGCGGCACGGGAAATACGGGATCGCGCTGCCTGCCGGCGTCTCAGCAGCTGTCGGCACCCTGAGCTGGATCGCATTCATCAGCGCCGGATTGGGCTACCAGCCGGGCGCCACATGGATTCCTTGGGTCCTGCCCATTGTGCTCGGGACTGCCGCGGCGGTTGCCGTGGTGCTCTTCCTGGGCCGGACCCGAACGAAACACGACACTGCGGCGCTCACCAAGGCCCTGCGGCTTTAATGCCTTAAGCCCGCGAGATGGCAGTTAACACCAATGGCCAAGCTTGGGATTGGTGTTAACTGCCATCTCGGCTCTTTACGACGCCGGATACCGCTCAGGCTGCGCAGCTGCGCCTACCTTTGCGGCCGCTTCGCTCACAGCGGTGGCAGCGGCAACGTCACGTTTGGTCACTTGGTCGCCCGCATCGTGGGACACGTAGCGGAGAAAAACCCTGTTGTAGCGCCACTCCAGATCCGGATGATGATTTTGGTCCTCGGCGATCTCTCCAACCGCGGCGATGAGCGCTAGCGCGTCCGCCGCCGTCGAGGTTTTATATACACTCACCAGGCCACCCTGGTACTTCCAGTCCGGAAGGTCCCCGAGGGCATCATTGATGGCTGCTTCAGTCAGTTGGTCTTCCGTGCCTGCCATGACTGCTCCTTCATCAGAGGAACTCTGCCCGGCCCTCCATCGCCGAGGATGCGAGCGCGTGCTCCCGCCGCGGGATCCGGCCCGCCTGCTTGGCCAGCCTACCGGCGATCACAGCGTGTTTGAAGGCCTCGCCCATCTGCACCGGGTTTTGCGCCCGCGTTACGGCGGTGGCAAGCAGGACGGCGTCGCAGCCCAGTTCCATGGCAAGGGCGGCATCGGAGGCTGTCCCGATCCCCGCATCGAGGACCACGGGTACGGAGGCCCGGGAAACGATGAGCTCAATGTTGTGCGGATTCAGGATGCCAAGGCCGGTCCCGATGGGCGATCCCAAGGGCATCACGGCTGTTGCACCCAGGTTCTCGAGCCTGAGCGCGAGTACGGGATCGTCATTGGTATAGGCGAATACCTTGAAGCCTCGGTTCACCAGCTGCTCCGTTGCATCCACCAGTTCCACGGCGTCTGGAAGGAGCGTGTGTTCGTCCGCGATGACTTCCAGCTTCACCCAATGGGTCTCAAGTGCTTCCCGGGCCAGTTCAGCAGTCATCACGGCGTCCTTGGCCGTGAAACAACCAGCAGTATTGGGCAGCACGCGGATGTCATGGTCCACCAGCAGCTGGAACAGCGAGCCCGTTTCGGCGGGCGAATAGCGACGCATCGCCACTGTGGTGAGCTCCGTCCCTGAAGAGAGGAGCGCTGCTCCCAAGCCATCGAGGCTCGGCGCGCCTCCGGTACCCATGATGAGGCGGGAACCGAATTCGACGCCGTCGATCACCAGTGCGTCGGTGCGAACGTCAACGTTTGCTGTTGTCATGATTAGCCTCCCTGGACTGCTGTTACGAGTTCAAGTTCGTCTCCGTCGGAGAGCGCTGTCACGGCCCATTGGCTGCGCGGCACCACCTCGGAATTGCGTGCGACAGCGACTCCCAGCTTGCCGCCGTCGGCCGCTTGTCCGCGAGGGTCCAAGGCGCGACCGGTGACGGCCGTGACGAGGGTACTGACGGATGCGTCGTCAGAGACTGCGTGGTCGGTTCCGTTCACTTTGATGTTCATGCTGTTTCCTTGGTGGTGGTTCGTGCTGCTGGTGTGAGTGTTCGGGCAACAGGGGCGTTGCCCACGAAACGATGGGGCAGGAAGGGGGCCCACCGGGAGTCTGTGGAGCCTTTGAGGAGTTCCCCCACGATCTTGGCGGCCACCGGAGTCAGGAGGACTCCGTGGCGGAAGAATCCTGTGGCAACCACCAGGCCGTCGATGTCACCGTTGGAAACACCGACCCGTCCGAGCAGTGGAGCGTTGTCCGGAGTTCCGGGCCGGGCGCGGGCGGTTGCTTCAAGGAGTTCCAGTTCAGCCACTGCGGGGACCAATACTTGGGCGTCCCTCAGCAATTGGTAAACGCCACCCGCCGAGACCGCGTTGGAAGAGGCTGACAACCCGTCTTCGCGTTGCGTGGCTCCAATCACCACAGTTCCGTCGTCCCGGGGCACGATGTAAACCGGCACCCCGCGAACCATCCCGCGAATCGTTGATGTGACCAAGGGCCGCAGGTGATCGGGGACGCGAAGCCGGAGGATGTCCCCGTAGACCGGCCTTACGGGAAGCCTGAGGCCTTCAGGAAGACCGGAGAGTTGGGACGCCCCGAGCCCGTTGGCCACCACCGTTTCTCCGGCGTGAACGGTGACTCCTGAGTCCAGCGCCACGCCTGTGACACGCCCGCCTTCCCACAGCAAACCGCGCGCCCTGTAAGCAATGGCGAATCCGTCATCGGCTCCCGACACCCAGGAACTGTCATTGGGCGAATGGGCTGCCAGTCCTGCCAGGAGGCATGCCGCGAGTTTCCTTGGATCGACTTGGTGGTCGGCAGGTATATCGAAAGCACAGGAGATCTGCGGGCTGAGGAGCGGCTCCCGTTGCCTCGCGTCCCGCAGAGCGATAGGTTCGACTTCCAGGCCAGCCGCAAGCTGGACCGACCTTAAGTCTGCGAGCGCCCGGCGGTCGGCTGCGTCGGCACCCACGGCGAGGGTCGGCGTCGTGCGATATCCGTTGTCCTCTGCGCCTTGATGCAGGCCGTCCACGAAGGAGGGCCAGAGCTGGGAAGACTCAAGCATTAACTCAAGAAGGTCTTCTTCCTGGTAATGGAGTTCGCTGACGGGTGCAAGCATGCCTGCCGCTGCGAAGGACGCGCCGGAAGCGGGAGCGGGGTCGATCAGCGCAACTGAACGGCCCAATCGCCGGGCTTCGTGAGCGATGCCGAGGCCGATGACGCCGCCACCAATGACGGCAACGTCTGTCTGGAGGCGGGTATGGCGGGAATCTGCCATTCGTTTCCTTCCCTACGCCGGTACTAGCCGGATCAGGTCAAGCGGTCGGCGCTGAAGCCCTCTCAGCCGGACAGTCATATGACGAATGTCGCGGCTCCCGCAGTACGAGCCCAGTTTAGAGGAACTACTCTGGTTCCCATGACTCAGCCTGACGCTCTTGCCTCCGCCCGCCTTTACCTGTGCACCGATGCCCGTAAGCAGCAGGGCGATTTTGAGGACTTTGTGGACGCCGCTTTCGAAGGCGGCGTGGACATCATCCAACTCCGCGACAAGACGCTGGAAGCTGCCGAGGAACTGGAGATGTTGACCGTCCTGCGGAGCGTCGCACAACGGCACGGACGGCTTTGGGCTGTCAACGACCGGGCCGATGTTGCCAGCATTTCCGGGGCTCCCGTGTTCCACATCGGGCAAAAGGACCTGCCCCTGACTGCAGCCCGGACCCTCCTGCCGAACGCCACCGGCATAGGCCTCTCCACCCACACAACCGAACAAATCGATGCCGCTGTGGCCACCTCCCAAGGGCCCCTGGGACTGGACTATTTCTGCGTGGGTCCGGTCTGGGCAACACCCACCAAACCCGGTCGCGCTGCTGTCGGTTTGGACCTGGTCACATATGCCGCAGAAGCGGTCAAGCGCTCGGGCGACGGTGTGACCCTCCCTTGGTTCGCCATTGGTGGCATCGATCTCAGCAACGTTGAACAGGTTGTGAAAGCGGGCGCCGGCCGGATCGTGGTGGTCCGCGCCATCACAGCGGCACCGGACCCGACGGCGGCGGCCAAGTCGCTGCTGGAAGCCTTGGATTCCGTCTAGGGAAGCCGGAGGTTCCGCGCGATCCGCGGGCTAGGCGGTCAGGCCGAGGCCAGTCATCCGGCGGGCGTGCTTTTCGGCGAGCTCCGTCGTCAGCCTTTTCGCCGCGGCACGCGCGTCCCCGCCGCTTTTCAGCATCGGCCCCAGCAGGGGGTGTTCCATGCCCACGCGTTGCGCCTGCGTCAGCGCTTCCCCCACCAAGCGGCGGCCCCACAGCGCCAATCGCGAAGCGAGGCGCGGGTCATCTGCCAAGGCCCGCCTGAGCAGGACGCGAAGGACTTCCGTGGCCTGATCGGGTGAAGCAACGCGCTCAACGAAATGCTGCGTTGTCGGGTCGAGGAACATCGAGACAGCCCTATAGAAATCCGATGACACAGTATCGATGACATAGGCCTTCATCACGGATTCGAACCAGTCCCCCGGCTTGGTGCGCTCGTGGAAGTGATCGAAGGAGCGCTGAAACGGCAGCATGGCACGTTCGGGATCCAGACCCATCTCCGACAGGCGGTCGTTGAGGAGGGCGAAGTTTCCGTAGGCCCCCACTGCGATCTTCGCGAGCACGGACCTGTCGTGAAGCGTGGGTGCATAGCGGGAATCCAAGGAGAGCCGCCCGAAGGCGGACAGTTCGCCATACGCCATGGCTCCAAGCAACTCCGCTGAGAGTTGCCCGGCATAGGCTGCGGCGTCCGGGGAAGTGCCCATGATCCAAGACTATCGGCCCATTTCGGGCTAACCTGATTTTCGTGTCACATCATCGGATTGCGCCCAACGTCGACGACTCGTCGGACCAGCTCGCCTCGGCCCTCGCCGCCCTGAGGACGGAGCTGGAACTCCCCGGCGAATACCCGGCAGAAGCTGTGGAGGAGGCACGGGAAGCGGTGGAGGCCCTTGAGCTGCCGGCCCAGGACCTGCGGGATATTCCTTTTGTGACCATCGACCCCGCGACGTCCACCGACCTGGACCAGGCTCTGTTCATTGAACGGGCCGGTGATGGATACAAGGTCCTCTATGCCATCGCCGATGTGCCTTCCTTCGTGGCTCCCGGCGGCGCGCTTGATACCGAAACGCGTCAACGCGGGCAGACGTTCTACGCCCCTGACGGGCGGATCCCGCTGCATCCGGAGGTCATCAGTGAGAACGCGGGAAGCCTGCTGGCCGACCAGGATTGCAGCGCGTTCGTTTGGGATTTCGACCTGGACGGGAAAGCTGAAATTTTGGCCGTCACCGTTGCCCGTGCGACTGTGCGCAGCAGGGCAAAGCTGAGCTACAAGGGCGCACAACAGCAGATCGACGACGGTACTGCCCCGCCGGTTCTCCAGCTACTCAAAGAAGTGGGACTGAAGCGCGTCGACCTGGAACGTCAACGCGGCGGCGCAAGCCTCAACATGCCGGAACAGGAAATAGTCCAGGCGACTGACGGCGGCGGGTACAGAATCGCAGCGGCACCGTCCCTGCCGGTTGAGGATTGGAACGCGCAGATCTCCCTCATGACCGGCATGGCCGCCGCGCAGATGATGCTCGATGGAAAAGTGGGCATCCTGCGCACCATGCCCGCACCTGATGATCGGTCACTGCTCCATTTCAAGCGGCAGACCACTGCCCTCGGCAAACCCTGGGACGGACGGGTCAGCTACGGCGAATACCTGCGGACCCTGGATGCATCCGATCCCAAACAACTTGCCATCCTGCATTCGGCCGGCACGTTGTTCCGCGGTGCAGGCTACACGCCCTTTGACGGTGATGTTCCGGCCAATGTGATCCAGGCAGCTATCGGGGCTCCCTATGCCCACACCACAGCACCCTTGCGGCGCCTCATTGATCGCTTTGTCCTGGTGATTTGCGAAGCCCTCAGCAATAACCAGGACATTCCGGCATGGGCGCGGGAAGCCCTCCCGTCGTTACCCGAGATCATGGCATCCTCGGATCAGTTGGCCGGACGCCTCGAGCGGGCGGCTTTGGACACAGTGGAAGCGGCGCTCGTCGCCAACCACATCGGCCAGGAATTCGAGGCTGTTGTCATTTCCGGGTCCAAACCCTCCAACGGAGCTGCCCGTGGAAACGGAAACGGCAATGGAAACGGCAACGGCCCCTTTGGCGTCGTGCAAATCGCGGACCCCGCTGTCACGGCCCGGTGCGACGGAGAAATGGAGTCCGGAACCAAGGTTCGGGTGCGCCTGCTGAAGGCTGATATCGCCAGCCGGGAGATCCGGTTCCAGTTGCTGCCCTGAAGCCGTTCATCCGGCGATCCGGGCTTTCCGGCCCCCAGAGGATAGACTGGGCTTGTAGTAATGGATGCCCGGTCGTTGATTCAGTTAATTTTTGAACTCAACAAGCCCGCCCCTACGCGATCTTGAGATGTACCAACTGGTCACCAGTGCCAGTACTTAGATAGCCCGCGATCGGCTTCCACTGGACTTGCTTGCGCGCCCGTTCGTGCTCCGGTACGGCTCCGCCGCCGCCGTTGAGCATGCAGCGCCAATGCCCAAATGAATAAGGAAACTCCCTGTGAGTGAATTGCATACCCACGAAGTCCTGACAGACTCCACCGGAACCGAATCAATCGAACCCGAGGAAACGATCATCTCGGATGAGACGCCCCACGAGATCGAAGAGAAGTCGTTCGCTGATTTTAACGTGCGCGCCGACATCGTTGAGTCCTTGGCCGACGCTGGCATCACGCACCCCTTCCCCATCCAGGCCATGACCCTGCCGGTCGCCTTGAGCGGCCACGACATCATCGGCCAGGCCAAGACGGGAACCGGAAAGACGCTTGGGTTCGGCATTCCCGCACTCCAGCGCGTAGCCGGCCGCGACGACGCCGGTTACGAAAAGCTTGCTGTCCCGGGCGCACCCCAGGCCTTGGTGATCGTCCCCACCCGTGAACTCGCGGTGCAGGTTGCCAACGATCTCCAGACCGCGTCGCGCAAGCGCAACGCGCGCATCGCCACCATCTACGGCGGCCGTGCGTACGAGCCGCAGGTTGATGCCCTGCAGAAGGGCGTCGAAATCGTAGTGGGCACGCCCGGCCGGCTGATCGATCTCTACAAGCAGAAGCACCTCAGCCTCAAGAACGTCAAGATGGTCATCCTTGACGAAGCCGATGAAATGCTGGACCTCGGCTTCCTGCCCGACGTCGAAACGCTGATCGCGGGCACCCCCGCCGTTCGGCAGACGCTTCTCTTCTCGGCAACGATGCCCGGCCCCGTCATCGCCATGGCCCGCCGCTACATGACGCAGCCCACCCACATCCGTGCGGCTGACCCGAATGATGAAGGCCTCACCAAGCGCGACATCCGCCAGCTCATCTACCGTGCCCACAGCATGGACAAGACCGAGGTTGTGGCCCGCATCCTGCAGGCCCGCGGACGTGGCCGCACCATCATCTTCACCAAGACCAAGCGCACCGCCGCGAAGGTTGCCGAGGAACTCGTCGACCGCGGCTTCGCAGCTGCAGCCATTCACGGCGACCTTGGCCAGGGCGCCCGCGAGCAGGCGCTTCGCGCTTTCCGCAACAACAAGGTTGACGTCCTGGTGGCCACCGACGTCGCAGCCCGCGGCATCGACGTCGATGACGTCACCCACGTCATCAACTACCAGTGCGTTGAAGACGAAAAGATCTACCTGCACCGCGTTGGCCGTACCGGTCGCGCGGGCAACAAGGGCACGGCCGTCACGTTTGTTGACTGGGACGACATGCCTCGCTGGGGCCTGATCAACAAGGCCCTGGGACTCAGCGTTCCCGAGCCCGTTGAGACGTACTCCTCTTCGCCGCACCTGTTCTCCGATCTCGACATCCCCGAGGGCACCAAGGGCCGCCTCCCGCGCAACAAGCGCGTCCTCGCCGGCGTCGACGCCGAGGTCCTTGAGGACCTGGGCGAGACCGGCAAGAAGAACGCCCGCTCCGGCGGCTCCGGCCGGGATGGCGGACGAGACGGCAAGCGCGACGGTGGTCGCGATGGCGGCCGTGGCCGCTCCGGCAGGTCCGGTGACGCCGGGTCCAACGAATCCAAGGGCGAGGGTGGTCGTAACCGTACGCGCCGCCGTCGTACTTCTGATGGTGAGGCAGCCCCCGCTGCAGGCGCCTCGGAGACCCGCACCGCCACTGCGGACAATGCGGAGAAGCCGTCACGTACGCGTCGGACCCGCACGCGTCGTCGCAACGGCGAAGTGGTTTCCGGAGAGACCGCAGCTGCCCAGTCCGGCAGCACCGAGGCCTAAAAACCTCAATGACTGAATCTGTTTGGGCGCCGGACGGCGGCAACTTGGTGGTGCACGCGGACAACGCGGAATTCCTCCCTACGCTGCCGGACGGCGCCTTCACACTCATTTACGTGGACCCGCCCTTCAACACGGGCAGGGTCCAACGCCGCCAGGAAACCCGTATGGTCCGCAATGCGGACGGCGACGGCGACCGCGTCGGCTTCAAGGGCCGTTCTTACGACACCATCAAGGGCGCCCTCCATAGCTACGACGACGCCTTCAGCGATTACTGGTCTTTCCTGGAACCAAAGCTCGTGGAGGCCTGGCGACTGCTGGCAGACGACGGCACCCTGTACCTGCATTTGGATTACCGGGAAGTCCACTACGCCAAGGTGATGCTGGACTCGATCTTCGGCAGGGAATGCTTCCTGAATGAGATCATCTGGGCCTACGATTACGGCGCCCGCGCCAAGAACCGCTGGCCCACCAAGCACGACAACATCCTGGTGTACGTCAAGAACCCCACCAAATATCACTTCGACAACGCCGAAGTGGACCGGGAACCGTATATGGCGCCTGGCCTGGTCACTCCAGCCAAACGCGAGCTCGGCAAGCTTCCCACGGATGTTTGGTGGCATACCATCGTCTCGCCCACGGGCCGCGAAAAGACCGGCTACCCCACTCAAAAACCTGAAGGCCTGGTTCGCAGGATTGTCTCTGCATCAAGCCGCGAGGGCGATTGGTGCCTTGATTTCTTCGCCGGTTCAGGCACCCTGGGCGCAGTTGCAGCCAAGCTGGGCCGCAACTTCGTGTGCGTAGACCAGAACGAACAGGCCATCGAGGTCATGCGGAAACGGCTGGGCAGCAAGGCAGGATTCCACCGGAGCGGGTCCTTGCCGGTCGCCGGCCTGGATCAGGCAGCACCCTTCACGAAGGCCTGAACGGCGTCCGCGATCATCTGGACGGCAATGGCTGACAGCAGCAAGCCGGCGATCCGGGTCACCAGCTCCACTCCGTTTTCACCGAGCACGCGCTGTACGACGCCCGCGAAGCGCATCGCAAGGTAAAGCGAGGCCAGCACTACGGCAATGCCAAGGCCAACGGCCAGGTACTCCGAGAGCTGGCTGGACTGCTGCACGAACACCATGACGGCGACGATCGCCCCGGGCCCGGCCATCAGCGGTGTTCCCAGCGGCACAAACGCCACGTTTTTGTACTTGGCAGCATTCTCTTCGCCACTGGTGGACCCCGTCAGCAGCTGCAGCGCAATGAGCACCAGAAGCAGACCGCCGGCGCCCTGCAAGGCCGCCAGCGAGATGTGCATGTAGTTCAGGATGGACTGCCCGAAGATCGCGAACACAACGATCACACCGGTGGCCACCAAAAGAGCCTGGAACGCGGACCGGTTCCGGTCCTTGGCCGACATCTGAGCCGTAAGTGACATGAAAATCGGCACGGTACCCGGGGGATCCATGATCACGAACAAGGTGACGATCACGGAGGCAAGCAGTTGAAGATTCATCAGCGAATGACCGTGCTCCCTGTTGCCAACTCCTCAATGCGTGCCAAGACCTCGGGCGAGGTAGTGTTTTCGCCCAACAGGTTGGGCTTGCCCGCTCCGTGGTAGTCAGATGACCCTGTCATGAGCAAACCGTGTTCGGCGGCCAGGCCCCGCAGGAACGTGCGGCCCTCCTCCGGGTTGTCCCGATGTTCAACTTCAAGTCCCAGCAGTCCGGCATCAATCATGTCCCGGTAGGTTCGCTCCCCCACGATGCGTCCCCTCGACGAGGCCACAGGATGCGCGAAAACCGGAACGCCGCCAGCCGCGCGGACAAGCTCGACGGCGACTGCCGGGTTGGGCGCATAGTGCTGCACGAAGTACCGCGAATGTGAGGTGAGGATGGAAGTGAAGGCCTCCGTTCGATCCGCGACAACGCCAGCCGCGACCAAGGCATCGGCGATGTGAGGGCGGCCCACCGTGGCACCGGGAGCCACGTGGTGGATGACGTCATCCCAGGTCAACGGGTAATCCTCGGACAACAAGGTGACCATGTGCTCGGCACGGGTGAGCCGGGCGTCCTTGGACTTGGTGATTTCCTCCAGCAAGCCCGCATGGTTGGGGTCGTGGAGGTAACTCAGCAAGTGAACGCTGATTCCTTGCTCAGTCCGGCAGGAGATCTCCATTCCCGGAACGAACGCGATGCCATGTTCCCGGGCGGCTGCAGCAGCAAGTTCCCAGCCATCGGTGGAATCGTGATCAGTCAGAGCCACGGCGTCCAGGCCAGCCGAGACGGCGGAGATGATCACGCCGGCCGGTGTCTCGGTTCCGTCGGAAACATTTGAGTGCGCATGCAGGTCTATCCTCACTTTCCCAGCCTATGGGATGCGGGCCGGCTTGGAGCGTTGCGCCGTTGGCCTCCTCACGTAACTGGTGGGACGATGTAACGGTGAACGATGCCGAAAACACCCAGAACTCGTCCTCCCAGCCACTGCAAGAGCGTGTCAACAACCGCTCGCAAAGGCCCACATCCGATGCCTTCAAGGCATTCATGGCAAGCAATTGGGCGCCCGCCCCGCAGGTGACCCCTGCGCGTGACGCCGTTGCAGACCACGCCGCGCGCCGCCGTCGTACTATCTCCGAACTGTTCAAGGGCGAACGGCTCGTCGTCCCGGCCGGTCCATTGAAGGTCCGTTCCAACGACTGCGACTACCGCTTCCGCCCGCATTCCGGCTTCGCCCACCTCACGGGTCTGGGCCTCGACCACGAGCCCGACGCCGTGCTGATCCTTGAGCCTGTTGCTGAAGGAAAGGGCGACGACGGCGGTCACCACACTGCCACCCTCTACTTCCGTCCCTTGGCCGGCCGGGATACAGAGCAGTTCTACGCGGACTCGCGCGCCGGCGAGTTCTGGATCGGCGCGCGTCCCACACTGGCCGAATTCGAAGCCCGCCTCGGCCTCCCCGCCGCGCACATCTCCGAGCTCGAGATGGCCATCACCAAGAATGTGGGCGCCCCGGAAATCGGCGGCATCTCCATTCGCCTGGTCCGCAAGGTGGACGAGAACATTGATGCGCTGGTTGACACCGCCCGCTACAACACGGCCAAAGACCCCGAGAACCTGGACCTCGGCGAACTCGACGCCCTGGATGAGAAGCTCAGCGAAGCATTGTCCGAGCTGCGCCTCATCAAGGACGAGTGGGAAATCGAGCAGATGAAGATCGCTGTGGCGGCAACCGTGGAAGGCTTCGCCGACGTGGTCCGGGCCCTCCCGCGCGCGCTGACCCACAAGCGCGGCGAACGTGTAGTTGAGGGCGCTTTCTTTGCCCGGGCCCGCGAGGAAGGCAACGAACTCGGTTACGACACCATTGCCGCGTCCGGCAACAACGCCACCGTGCTGCACTGGAACCGCAACTCCGGGACTGTCAATGCGGGCGAACTCCTTCTCCTCGATGCCGGTGTGGAGGCAGACTCCCTCTACACAGCGGACATCACCCGCACATTGCCGGCTACAGGGACGTTCACCGATGTCCAGCGCAAAGTCTATGAGGCCGTGCTCGACGCCGCCGATGCCGGTTTTGCTGCTGCCCAGCCGGGCGTGAGGTTCCGGGATATCCACACCGCTGCAACCACGGTGCTGGCCGAACGCCTCGCCGAGTGGGGTCTGTTGCCTGTTTCCGTGGAGGAAGCCATCAGCCCCGAGGGCCAGCAGCACCGCCGCTGGATGCCGCACGGCACCAGCCACCACCTTGGCCTGGACGTCCACGACTGCGCGCAGGCAAAGCGCGAGCTCTACCTCGATGGCATCCTCACCGAGGGCATGGTTTTCACCATCGAACCCGGGCTCTACTTCAAGAATGAAGACCTCGCCATTCCCGAGGAGTACCGCGGGATCGGCGTCCGCATCGAAGACGACATCCTCATGACCGCAGACGGCCCCCTGAACCTCAGCGCAGCGTTGCCGCGCAAGGCCGATGACGTCGAGTCCTGGATGGCCGGCATCTACCAGGAAGCCCAAGGCTAAGCGCACGCCGTTGGACAGACACAGGCAGTTGGGCTGACACAGGCAGTTGGGCTGACACAGGCAGTTGAGCCAGCACAAAGGGAAGGCCACCGGCGATCCGGTGGCCTTCCCTTTGTGCATTGCGGAAGCTGGTGCCTGCGGAAGCTGGTGCCTGCGGAGGCGACTACTGCTTGGGCGAACCCTCGGCGCTGGAGTGCTCTCCGTCTTCCTGCGGCGCGTTCCGTGTCCGGTCCTGGCTGTCGGTCACCCGGACACCGTACTGCGGGCGACCGTCCGGGAGGTCCGGGTAACGGACAGCTGCCGGCGCCGGGTTCGGAGCCGGCTGGGTCTCCGGCGCAGCTGCGCCCTGTCCCTCCGGAGCCGTTGAACCATTGGCCTCAGGACCACGCTGGCCGTAGGGGTCGTTCCAGGTGGAAGGCCGCTCAGGAGCCTGGCCCGGCTGCTGGAATGGCGCATTCGGCTGGTTGTAGGTGGCCTGCGGCGCGGCTGCCTGCGCCGGGTTCATCGGCAGCTGGTGAAGCAAACGGCGGGCTTCGTGGGCTGCCTCTACAGCGACGATGACGTCGTAGTTGGTGGCCACCACCTGGCTGGTCGAGGTGAAGTCGCGCTTCCCGCGCTGCATGGCATAGGTGACGATGCCGAACAGCATGAAGAAAGCCGCACCCATGAGCACAGATGTGATGATGGAGAACGGTCCCCCGGCGGGGGTAAAGAAGGACAGCATGACGCCTACGAAGAGGCCGAACCACATGCCGCTCAAGGCACCGGACAATGCCACCCTCGGGTAGCTCAGGCGGCCTGTTACCCGTTCCACCATTTTGAGGTCGTTGCCCACGATCGACACCAGCTGTACTGGGAACTGCTGGTCTGCGAGGTAGTCCACCGCCTTCTGGGCATCCAAATACGAGGTGTACGAGCCTACGGTGTCACCTTGGGGGACACTGCGGGATTCCTCAACGGCTTTGGGAGCACCAAAAATGTTTGACATAGCCCCATTGTGTCTCATGGACATGTGTAGCGGCTGTAATTCAGCTAAAAGAGAGCAGACTCGGTAGCCTGTAAACATGAGCACACATCCCTCACGCGTCTTTGTCGCGCGCTTGCTCGGCTTGGACGTCTTCGACCCCCTGGGCGATCGTCTGGGCCGGTTGCGCGACGTCGTGGTGCTCTCCCGCGGCACCCGTGGTGCGCCCCATGTGGTGGGCATCGTGGTTGAAGTTCCGGGCAAGAAGCGGGTTTTTGTTCCCATGACGCGCATCACGTCCATAGACCAGACGCAAATCATTTGCACCGGCCTGGTCAACCTGCGCCGCTTCGAGCAGCGCGGCGCCGAGACACTGGTGGTCGCTGAGATGTTCGACCGCCGCGTGACGCTGGCCGATGGCAGTGGCGACGCCACGATCGAAGACATCGCCATGGACCAGCACAGGTCCAAAGACTGGTTTGTCAGCAAGCTCTTCGTCCGCCGTGGGCACTCCCTGTCCCCCTTTGGCAGGCTTCGCCGCAACGAGACCCTGATCATCGATTGGGCCGATGCACAGACCGGCGCCCATAACGAGCCCCAGGCTGCCACGCAGTTCGTTGCAACGCACGAAGACCTTAAACCTGCCGACTTCGCTGAGGCCCTCCAGGAAATGAGCGACAAGCGACGTTTCGAGGTGGCCAGTGAGCTTCAGGACGAGCGCCTCGCCGATGTCCTCCAGGAACTCCCGGAAGACGACCAGGTGGAGATCCTCTCAGCGCTGGATGTGGAACGCGCCGCTGACGTCCTCGAAGAAATGGATCCGGACGACGCCGCCGACCTCTTGGCCGAGCTGCCTTCCGCCCAGGCGGAAGAGCTGCTTCAACTCATGGAACCCCAGGAAGCCGAGGACGTCCGCCGTCTCCTGGAATACGACGAAGACACCGCCGGTGGCCTCATGACTCCGGTTCCGGTCATCCTGCCGCCGGAAGCAACCGTGGCCGAGGCCCTGGCACACGTTCGCCGCGAGGAGCTCTCGCCTGCACTGGCCTCATCCATTTTTATCGCCCGCCCTCCCTTGGAGACGCCGACAGGCCGTTTCCTGGGGGTGGTGCACATACAGCAGCTGCTGCGCTTCCCACCGCCGGAACCGCTGGGCAACCTCGTGGACAAGAACCTCGAGCCGCTCTCGGACCAAGCCCACATCAGCGAGGTGGCCCGCACCCTGGCCACGTACAACCTGAACTCGCTTCCAGTCGTTGACGACGACGGCCGCCTTGTGGGGGCGGTGACTGTTGATGACGTGCTGGATCACCTGTTGCCGGATGACTGGCGCGCCCATGAGGACGACGCCCCTATAAGGAAACTTGGAGGCCGCATTGGCTGATAACAACGCCGCCCGATCCCCCAAGTCCGCAGGACGCTCGAGCAGTAGCCTTGACACGCCCCTGAGCGGTCGCCAACGCATCCTGCCCAAGTTCTCCCCGAACCCTGACGCGTTCGGAAACGCAACGGAGGGCTTCGCCCGGTTCATGGGCACGCCGACGTTCCTCGTCTACATGACGGTGTTCTGTGTCTTCTGGCTTGCCTGGAACACCTTCGCGCCCACGGACTGGCAGTTCGACCGCGTGGAGCTGGGCTTCACCCTGCTGACCCTGATGTTGTCCCTTCAGGCTTCTTATGCAGCACCGCTCCTGCTGCTCGCCCAAAACCGGCAGGACGACCGCGACCGTGTCTCGCTCCAGCAGGACCGCCAGCGTGCCGAACGCAATCTCTCCGACACCGAATACCTGACCCGGGAACTGGCGTCACTGCGCATCGCCTTGCGCGAAGTAGCCACCCGTGATTACGTCCGGACCGAGCTCCGAAGCCTTCTGGAAGACATCATCGACGCCCAGGAGGAACTCCGCGAGAGCGAAGGCGCCACTGATGGCACGGAATCGCCGGGTGAAAAGGTCAAGGAGAAGCTGAAGGAGAAGCGCGACAAATCGCGTGGGCCCCGCACACAGCAGATTCCGAAGGTCCGCCCGCCGCGGGCCGCAGGTCCACAACATTCCACCGGCAAGCCGTCGCCTGAAAATCCCGAAAGCCGAGCCTGAACGTATGAGCATCGCATCTGCCGAGGCGCTGCATGCTGCCTTGGCCACCGTCATTGATCCCGAGCTCCGGCGCCCCATCACGGAACTGGGAATGGTGGAATCGGTGTCGGCCGATGATGACGGCGCAGTACACGTCGCAGTTCTGCTGACCATCGCCGGTTGCCCCCTGCGCGAGACCATCACCAAGGACGCCACCGACGCCCTGATCCGGGTGGAAGGCGTCACTGGCGTAGATGTTGAACTGAAGGTCATGACTCAGGCCCAGCGGGAAGCCCTCAAGGAACAACTCCGCGGGCCCGGTGGACAGCGCGGCATACCCTTCACCAAGCCTGGCTCCCTGACCAAGGTGTACGCCGTAGCCAGCGGAAAAGGCGGTGTTGGCAAGTCATCCGTCACCGTCAACCTGGCGTGTGCACTTGCCGCCCAAGGCCTCCGGGTTGGCATCGTGGACGCCGATGTGCACGGCTTCTCCGTGCCCGCCCTGATGGGGATCGACCAGAAACCCACGCAGGTAGACGACATGATCCTGCCGCCTGTGGCCTACGGCGTGAAGGTCATCTCCATCGGCATGTTCGTTGCAGGCAACCAGCCGGTGGCCTGGCGCGGTCCCATGCTGCACCGGGCCCTGGAGCAATTCCTCACCGATGTCTACTTCGGTGACCTCGATGCGCTCTTCCTGGACCTGCCCCCGGGCACGGGCGACATCGCCATTTCCGTGGCGCAGCTCCTGCCCAACGCAGAAATTTTGGTTGTCACCACACCGCAGGCAGCTGCTGCCGATGTCGCAGAACGAGCCGGTACCATCGCCACCCAGACAGGGCAGAAAGTGGCCGGCGTCATCGAGAACATGTCCTACCTCGAAATGCCCGACGGCGGACATATGGAACTGTTCGGAAGTGGCGGAGGTGCCATCCTGGCTGAGCGGTTGAGCGCTGCCGTGGGCAGCGACGTTCCGCTCCTCGGGCAGATTCCCTTGGACATCCGTTTGCGGGAGGGCGGCGACGCCGGAAAACCCGTTGTCCTGGCAGCACCTGAAACGGCTGCCGCAAAAGCGATGGAAGGTATTGCTTCCGCCTTGGCCACTCGACCCCGCGGACTGTCCGGCATGTCCTTGGGAATCCAGCCGCGCTAGGCCGGCGTCCTTCACGCGGAGCCGGCACCCACAACGGGCTTCAGCTGCTTCGAATCAGGTCGCTTCGGTATCGAACGGGGCAGCTTCGCCCTCGGCGAGCCGCTCAATGACCCGCACAGGCGCCTTGGGCTTGGTATCTACTGCAGTGGCAGCAGCTGCGGGAGCTCCAGCGCTGACTGGCTTGGTGTCGTCATCCAGGAGCGCGTCCTTGATGATTCGACGGGGATCGTACTGACGGGGATCATACTTCTTCCAGTCGACCTCATCGATGTCGATGCCGACTTCTTCTTTGATCTGCTCGCGGGCGCCGGAAGCCATCCGACGGACTTCCTTGACCAGGTTGGCGAGCTTTTGAGTGTATTCGGGCAAACGGCTGGGACCGATGACGAGTACGCCGATAATCAGAAGGAGTATGAACTCCGGGCCGTTGATTCCAAGCACGCTACGAAGATTACCTTGTCTGTGGTGCCGCTCATAAACCGGCGGGACGGAGTAGGGTCTGAAGGCCGCGAAGCAGCCTCTGGTACCAGGCTTCCGGATCTTCGTCGGCGGACATTAACGCAATGGACTCCCCGGCCCGGACGATTTCAGGGACGGCGTCGTCCGCGCTGTCCGCCGGGAGGTCGGAGGCATAGCTGATGACTGCGGCGGGCATGGTGTAGACAGCCTTCCACGGGGTTCCCTGTGTGACAGAAAGCTGCGCAGACGTAGACCGTCCAGTGCCGGATCGATCCGCCGGCAAATGCTCCTCCACGATGGTGGCGTAGTGACCGTTGCTTTCGAGCCTGATCTCCACAGCCGGATTCCCGTTATGCATGGTGGCCTGGGCGGACACGACGTGGAAGCCCATTCCGGATAGTTCGGGACACGCCCACCCGTCTCCACGCAGTGACTCCAGCTGGGCAGTGCTCAAGCGGACCTTGCTGCCGGCCTGAAACGCGGGTCCAACCATGGCTTCTGCGGGGTTACCCGTCCAAGCACCGGCAAGGGGGCCAACATCGCTGGTTCCCGCGAGGGCCTGTGGTCTTTCATCGCCGGCGATCACATAGGCGGACAGCGCCAAGGCTCCTGCGCTCACCGCCAAGGTGCCGGCAGCAATGCCCGCAATGCCAAGGCCGCGCAATCGACGGTTCGGATATTGCGGTGTTGAGTACATTGGTGCCGGTTCGTTGGCCAAGCGTTCCGTGTGCTGAATTAATCGCGCCGCAAGATCCTGGCTGGCTTCGGGCACGGCTGCCCCACGGAGGCGTTCAAGGTACTGCCGTTCCCGGCGGAGCGCGCTCCGGCAGTCCGGGCAGTCCTCCAGGTGTTCGGGGCTGCGCGTATGGCGAAGCGCGGCCAATTTGCGCCGGGACAGGGCTCCCGGACGAAGTGAACGTCGAGGCATCGACTACCTAAAGAATGCTGGCGATGCGGGGCATCTTCAGCCGCGGCTTGCGGGCCTCCGCCGGTCGGGGGTCACGGTGGGCAAGCTTCTCGCGCAGCATGGTCCGGCCGCGGTGGATACGGGACCTGACGGTTCCGAGCTTCACACCGAGCGCCTCCGCCACTTCGTCATAGGAAAGGCCCTCAAGGTCGCACAGCACGACGGCGGCGCGGAAGTCCGGCGGGAGTTCTTCCAAGGCCCTTTGGACATCAAGGTCAAGGTTATTGTGCTCGAAGCTCTGCTCCGGGCCTGGCTCGCGGCCGGGCAAGCGGGATTCGGCATCCTCCGCAAGTGCGTCGAAGCGGATCCGGCTCTTGCGCCGGGCCTGGTCCAGGAACAGGTTGGTGGTAATGCGGTGCAACCAGCCGTCCAGGGTTCCCGGCTTGAAGTTTTCCAGGGACCGGAAAACCCTGACGAAGACCTCCTGGGTGAGGTCTTCGGCGTCGAACTTGTTGCCGGTCAGGCGATAGGCGAGGCGATATACCTTGGCGGAGTGGTTCGAAACCACTTCCTCCCAGCTGGGCATGACCCAATCAGTAACGGCCTCAAGGCTTTCCGATGTTTGGACTGGCGCAGCATGCGATGCCGGCATCGTCCACTCCCCTCAAACTGTGGTTCACCGAGTCTTCGGCGCCGCCCACCTCATGGATGACCGGAGCATTATCATCCCAAGTTTGTCTGGGAATTTCCTGACTGGCAGAGGATTTTCCCGCGAGGCTGAAATCGGCCGTGGACACAGGTGCGGGGAGGCTTCCCTGCGACGGGTTTACGGGGGCAGACACAGTAGTCTTGGTACAAACACCCCTACCCGCGGAAAGCGAACCCCTTCATGAGTGCCGACAAGTCAAGCAGCTGGTCCTACGCAGAAGATCTGCCGGCTGAGGATGACGTATTGTTGCGTGCCCGGGAGCGGTCATTCGAACTTGGTGTTACGCCCATCAGTCCCGGCGTGGGCGCCGTGCTGACCGTACTCGCTGCCGCTTCCAAAGCGCAGACAGTGGTGGAAGTCGGCTCAGGTGCCGGGGTATCCGGGGTTTGCCTGCTGCGTGGATTGAGTCCGCACGCGGTGCTGACCACTATCGATGTGGACGTCGAACACCTCAAGGCGGCCAGGGAAGCGTTCTTGGAATCGGGTAGCCCGGCCAACCGCACCCGTACCATCTCGGGCCGCGCAGCCGACGTGTTGCCGCGCCTGACCGACTCTGCCTACGACCTCGTCTTCATCGACGCCGACAAGCCCAACTTCCCCAAGTATGTAGAACAGGCAATCCGCCTCCTCAAATCCGGCGGCACCCTGGTCATCAACGATGCGTTGGACAAAGACCGCGTCTCCAATCCCGCAGCTCGGGATGCCACCACGGTGGTTCTGCGTCAGATCGGCAAGGCCATTCGCGACGACGAGCGCCTGGCTTCGGCGATGCTGCCCACCGGCGATGGACTTCTGGTGGCCGTCAAGAAGTAGGGCGGTTCAACAAACCCGGGACCAGAACCGGTAGCAAGAGCTTAAACAAAAGCAGGGCCCCGGCTCTGAAATGCTCGCCGGGCCCTGCTTTGTAACTCTAGTCAAAAATGCCTATTCAGTGACGCCTACGAGGCATTCCTTGAGGTTGGCCGCTTCCGCGGCATTGAGCTCGACAACGAGTCGTCCTCCGCCTTCGAGCGGCACACGCATGATCAAGCTGCGTCCCTCTTTGGTAACTTCCATAGGGCCGTCGCCGGTACGTGGTTTCATAGCCGCCATTAGGAAAATCCCCTCCATTTGTCCCAAGTCACGCCAACCCGGCCGGGCTGGTTCCGCGTCGCAATTGCAGCCGGCGGCACCGCTTGGGAGGCCGCCTTGGCCGGGCACTTTTCGGTGCTTTGTCCTTGCTCTTAGTCCATTATCCCGTAATTACCCGTCCGTAGCGAATCAAACCCCTATTTGTCCGGGCTTTGTACATACCCGCCTTGCCCGGCAAAGGTCCACGTCAGGGCGGGTAGTCTCCGCCCCCGGGGAGCGGGGCCCACGCCCACAGCCACACCACCCAGACGATCTGGAGGAGGACGAACATCAGCACGACGGTCCCCCGGTACGCCTTGGACTTGGACAGCAACGCCACCCCCAGCGCCAGCGGGAAAAGGGGCAGCAGCATTCTGAATGTACTGGTCTGCGGATGCAGGAAAACCAGCAGGTACCCCATGTAGCAGGCGCACCAGAGCCTTAACTCGGTTCCGAGCGCCCGAACGGGCTTTGACACCATGACCAGCACGAAAAGTGCCGTGAAGACGAAGGGGGCCAGCACACCCAGCACCGGACCGAACAGCATCCTGCCCGTATCGAACCATGGCTTGAAAGGAACAAGATCGTGCCCCCGCCAGGCTGTTTCGGTACGTGTGTAGGCCGTTAGTTCACCAGTAGTGGCCCACGCAATCGCCGGCCACGCCAGAGCCCCGGCTCCCGCTGCCAACACCAATGCCGCCAGCGATAACAGGCTGCGCACCGGCGTCGGCCCGTCGTCGTTGGAAGCTGAAGCCGGAGCTGGAGCCGGCAGTGTCCTGGATGGCCCGAAGTGCTGCCATGCACGCCACAGCAACAGCAACCCCACCATGGCTGCAAAAGGAACCCCCGTGGGCCTGGAAAGGCACATCAGGAGCACTACGGGAATAGCTGCCAGGTACTGGCGCCGAACTACCAGCAGCAAGGAACCCGACAACAACAACAGATTCAGCGACTCGGCATAAGGGACCTGAAGAATAGGTGATACCGGGAAAGCAGAGACGAAGATGACGCCCCACAGGGCGGCCCGCTTGCCTGCGAACTCGCGGAAGAGCTTGTAGATCACCAAAGCAGCGCCCACACCCGCCAGCATCGCGATGATCGTGAGCGAAGGCAGGGTTCCTATCCCGGTGACCGCCGAGAGACCTTTTGCGAGGAAAGGAAAGAGCGCGTAAAATGCCCAGGCGTTTTGCTGCACCACGCCGTTCGCGTCCAGGGGAAGGACCGAGGGGTATCCTTTGTCAGCAGCTTCCTGGTACCAGCGCCCATCCCAGATGGTGATGAAGTTCCAGTAGTCAGGAGCCGGCGGGAACCAGGGATTCGTTCCCTGGTGAATGGCGGCCGCCATGAAGATGCAGGCGCTGACCAGCCTGGCAGCCACAAAGACCAAGGAAACCTGTACCCACCACGGCCATCCGGCCATTCTGGCGCCCGCGGCTGACAGCCCCAGGGAAAGCCGCGCGGTGGGTCCTTGCTGCACCTGTGTCTTCGGGGCAGCAGTGCCCTTCGGCGCGGGGACCTGGGAACTCACTGCCCGGTCCGGCCGGTTTCGTCGTCCTGGAGGCGCGGCTGGACCAAGGCGCCAAGCCGTTCGATCTCGCGATCCTTTGCCTGCAGCTGGTCCCTCAGCTCATCCAAAACCTGGTCAACCTGATCCATGCGATACCCGCGAAGCCCCAAGGCAAAGCGCAAGGAGTCGACGTCGGAGGGCTTGGCATCCTCCGACAGCAGAACAGCGGGCAAGTTGGGGACCGGTTGGTCAAGTCCCGAACCGATCGAGCGCCCCCGTACGATCCCGGCGCCGAGGTACAGCGCCGCGCCGATGAGGACTATCGCGAGAAAAACCAGGAAGAAGCTCACAGGGTCCATCGTGCCAGAAACAGCCGCCTATTCCGGGCGCTGGTTTCCATTGGTGGTAGGGGGTAGCGGTGCACCGTGCAGGACACGGTGCACCGCATCGGCGGGGTCATCCACCAGCTGGATCAAGTCAAGGTCCTTCTCGGAAACCATGCCTTCTGCCACCAGGGTGTCCTTGATCCACTCGATCATGGGTCCCCAGAACCGAATACCGAGCAGCACGATAGGGAACGACGTCACTTTGCGGGTTTGGACAAGCACCATGGCCTCGAACAACTCATCGAGGGTGCCAAGTCCTCCCGGAAGCACCACGAAGCCCTGCGCGTACTTAACGAACATGGTTTTGCGGGCGAAGAAGTACCGGAAGTTGATGCCCAGGTCCACCCACTGGTTGAGTCCCTGCTCGAAAGGCAGTTCGATGCCCAGGCCCACGGAGACTCCGTTGCCTTCCACGGCGCCCTTGTTGGCCGCTTCCATCGATCCGGGTCCGCCACCGGTGATCACGGCAACTCCGGCTTCAGCGAGCTTGCGTCCTACATCGACGGCCATCTCGTAGTACTCGGTTCCCGGTTTGGTTCGTGCCGAGCCGAACACGCTGACGGCAGGCCCCAAGTCAGCCAGGGCTCCGAAGCCCTCCACGAATTCGCTTTGGATCCTCAGGACACGCCAAGGATCGGTGTGGATGAACTGCCCGGCACCGCTGGTATCCAACAAATGCTGGTCCGACATCCCCGTATCCGCTTGTTTGCGACGGAGCTCGAGGGAGCCTTTGTGCTTGGCGGGAGCGATCTCCGAGGGGAGTGGCACATGGGTGCCCGTGACGCGACCGTTGGCATCCGGGTGGGGAACTGGGTGCTGGCTGATGCTCATTGCCCAAGGCTAGCGCGTACGAAGGCCTACTCCGTCGCTGCGACCCGCTTCTTGCATTGCAGTCTGGTATATCGCTGTGGGGCAGGTTTCTGTTCAGTCACGATCTTCAGGAAGTTGCCGTGACCGTGGTCATATTTGCTTCTTTGTTCGCTAGATTCGTCGTATGACTACTCAAGCGTCCGGCGATGCCCTCGTCTCCCTGAACGGCGTCAATAAGCACTACGGTCAATTGCATGTCCTCAAAGACATCAACCTCCAGGTTCAGAAGGGTGAAGTCGTGGTGGTTATCGGGCCTTCCGGTTCCGGTAAATCCACTCTCTGCCGTGCGATCAACCGTTTGGAAACGATCGACGACGGCGACATCGCCATCGACGGGAAGAAGCTTCCCGAAGAAGGCAAGGACCTCGCGCACTTGCGTGCCGACGTCGGCATGGTCTTCCAGTCCTTCAACCTGTTCGCCCACAAGACGATTCTTGAGAACGTCACGCTGGGCCCCATCAAGGTTAAGAAGGTGGCCAAGGGCACGGCTGACAAGGAAGCCATGGCCCTCCTTGAGCGTGTAGGCGTCGGGCACCAGGCCCCGAAGCTTCCCGCCCAGCTCTCCGGCGGCCAGCAGCAGCGTGTGGCCATTGCCCGCGCTCTCGCCATGAAGCCGAAGGTCATGCTGTTCGACGAGCCCACGTCCGCGTTGGACCCCGAGATGATCAACGAAGTACTGGACGTCATGATCCAGCTGGCCAAGGAAGGCATGACCATGATCGTGGTCACCCACGAGATGGGCTTCGCCCGCAAGGCCGCTGACCGAGTGGTGTTCATGGCTGACGGTCAGATCGTGGAAGACGCAACTCCCGAGGAATTCTTCACCAACCCGAAGAGCACCCGCGCCAAGGACTTCTTGTCCAAGCTCTTGACCCACTAGCTCCTTACCGCCAGCACCCCCGGCCGTAAGGCGGCCACCCAATGAAAGGAACATCATGAAGTCTCTTATTACCCGGAGGAAGTCACTCCTGGTGGCCGCATCGGCTGCGCTTGCTCTCTCCCTGAGCGCTTGCGGCGGCGGCAGCAGCACCACTCCCCCCGTTGCCTCGGCGAGCTTCGAAGCCGGCACCACCATGGAGAAGCTGAACAAGGCCGGGACGATCAAGATCGGTACCAAGTTCGACCAGCCGTTGTTCGGCCAGAAGGGCCTGGACGGCAAGCCTGTCGGTTTCGACGTCGAAATGGGCAAGGCAATCGCCGCGAAGCTTGGCATCGCAGCTGACAAGATCGAGTGGGTAGAGACTGTCTCCCAGAACCGTGAGTCGTTCATCGAGCAGGGTCGCGTCGATCTCGTCATCGCCACGTACACCATCAACGATGCCCGCAAGGAAAAGGTCGCCTTCGCCGGACCGTACTACGAAGCAGGCCAGGCGCTGTTGGTGAACAAGGACGACACCTCCATCACCAAGCCCGAAGATGTCTCCGGCAAGAAGGTCTGCTCCGTCACGGGTTCCACCCCGGCCAAGACCATCGCCGAAAAGTACGGCGCTGAGGTAGTCCCTGCGGCCACCTACACCGCTTGCCTGGAGCCGCTCCGCAACAAGCAGGTTGTCGCCGTCACCACTGACAACGTCATCCTCGCCGGCTACGTGGACAAGGAACCGGACGCCTTCAAGCTCGCCTCGGATGAAACCTTCACCAAGGAGCCTTACGGCATCGGCCTGAAGAAGGACGACACCGTTTTCCGCAACTGGATCAACGACCAGCTTGAGGAATTCGCCAAGGACGACACCTACAAGAAGGCTTGGGAAGCCACTGCAGGCAAGGTCATCAAGACCGCTCCTGAACTTCCTACGATCAACCGCTACTAGTCGGGACCCGTCAACTGCCGCCGCCCACCCGGACGGCGGCAGTTGACGAATCCAGGACCCTGTTCCCTGATTAGCTGCAGCCAAAGGAAGCCATGGACGCCGTCATAGCAAGCCTCCCCGAGTATTGGGACGGATTTCTCCGAACCCTTTATCTCTCCATAATTTCAGGAATCATTGCCCTCATTGTCGGCACACTCCTGGCAGCCATGAGGGTTTCCCCCGTGGCAGCACTTCGCGGTTTCAGCATGTTCTATGTTGAAGTGGCGCGTAACACCCCCCTCACCATCATTTTCTTCTTCGCCGCCATTGTTCTGCCGCGGTTGGGCGTTAAGTTTGAACAATTCGAAGTCGCGGCCATCATCGCCTTGAGCAGTTACACGGCGGCCTTCATCGCCGAAGCCGTCCGTTCCGGCGTCAACAGCGTGCCTGTGGGCCAAGCAGAAGCTGCCCGCAGCGTCGGCATGACCTTCACCCAGGTATTGGGCTTCATCGTCCTCCCCCAAGCCGTGCGCACCGTCATACCTCCGTTGATCAACATCCTGATTGCCTTGGTCAAGAACTCCTCGGTGGCCGGCGCGTTCTTCGTCCTGGAGCTTTTCGGCTACGGCCGCCAGCTCTCCAACGACTACGGCAACCAAGTCCTCTGGATCCTCCTCGGGGTGGCTTTCTTCTACCTCCTGATCACAGTTCCGCTGGGACTTCTGGCGCACTTTGTTGAACGAAAGGTGGCGATTGCCCGATGACATCGGTCCTGTACGACGTCCCCGGGCCCAAGGCCCGCCTCTATTCGCTCCTGGGCTCCGCCGCTGGAATCCTGATCATCCTCGGCATCCTCGCCATTGCTGTCGTAACGCTGGCACAGCAGGGCATTTTCGACGCCGATCGTTGGGAGATTTTCTACGGTCCCATGGCTCCGGACGTCTGGAACCTGATCGGCCAAGGCATTCTCTCCACCTTGGCCGCAGCCGCCGTGGCAGCCGTGATCGCCTTCCCCCTGGGCATCGCGCTCTGCCTGCTGCGTATTTCCCTGATTCCTTGGATCCGGATTCCTACGCAGGTAGTGCTTGAGTTCCTCCGCGGCATGCCCGTGGTCCTCATGATGTTGTTTGTCCTGCTGGTTTTCGCCACGGGCCAGTTCCAAGCCGTGGTTGTTGGCCTGGTTCTCTACAACGCCGCCATCTTTGCTGAGATCCTGCGTGCAGGCATCCAGTCCCTCCCCAAGGGACAACGCGAGGCTGGTCTGGCCATCGGCCTCCGAAGCTTCCAATCACGGATGTCCATCGAATTCCCCCAGGCTGTCCGCCGGATGCTTCCGTCTTTGGTGGCCCAGCTGGTAGTTCTGCTCAAGGACACCTCGCTCGGCTACATCGTGGGTTACGAGGAACTCCTGCGGAAGATCCAGATCATGGCCGACTTCCTGGGCCCGGACTTCCTGTTCCCCGCGTTCTTCGTGGGCGCCGCGATCTACATCCTGATTAACCTGACGGTGTCGCGGATTGCCATCATGATTGAGCGCCGCGGTTCCAAGAAGGCCGCCGGCGGCGTGGCCTCGGCCATCAAGACGGTGGATCTCGAAGTCAACGTACCGGGTACCGATAAGAAGTAGCTCTGTAGCGAAGAAGAAGGTCCGCAGCCACGGTGACCAGTTCACCAGGCTGCGGACCTTCTTCATTTGCTGTGCAGAAAGCCCTGGGACTACGGCGCCAGCCACGTCCTCAGTGCACGGAGGCACTCACGGACAGCGTCGGCGTCGACGTGTTCGTTGTCTTTGTGCGCCAGCAGAGGATCGCCGGGGCCGAAGTTCACTGCCGGGATGCCCAGTTCACTGAAGCGCGCGACGTCGGTCCAGCCGTATTTGGGTTTGGGCTCGGCACCCACTGCGGCAACGAAGGACGCGGCGGCGGGATGGTTGAGTCCGGGGCGTGCGCCGGCAGCAGCGTCTGTCCGTAAGACGTCGAATCCTTCCAGCAAGTCCCTGACGACGGCCTCAGCCTGGTCCGGTGTCTTGTCCGGGGCGAAGCGGTAGTTGATCTCCACCACGCAGCGGTCCGGGATGACGTTGCCCGCAGTTCCACCGTTGATCTTTACGGCATTGAGGCTCTCGCGGTAATCGAGGCCGTCCACGTTGATGGTCTGCGGCTCATAGTCGGCGAGCCGCGCCAGGATGGGTGCTGCGGCGTGGATCGCGTTGATGCCCATCCATGCCCGCGCAGAGTGTGCTGTTTCGCCGATGGTGGTTGCTTCGAAACGGCTGGTTCCGTTGCAGCCGCCTTCCACTGTGCCGTGCGTTGGCTCCAACAGAATTGCGAAGTCACCCTTGAGCAGGTCGCCATGGTTGCGGACCAGTCTCCCGAGACCGCTCTTCACTGCTTCCACTTCCTCATGGTCATAAAAGACGAAGGTGACGTCTTTGTCCGGCTGCCTGCCGTCGTCGAACAGTGTTGCCGCGAGGGCCAGCTGCACCGCGACGCCGCCCTTCATGTCCGTGGTTCCGCGGCCATACAACACGCCTTCACCGGGAACGCCGGACTCCCACGTCGCCGGGACGGTGCCCAGCGAGCCCTCCACGGTGGGCAGGGGCACGGTGTCCAGATGTCCGGCCAGGATGACGCGTTCAGCACGGCCAAGTTCGGTGCGCGCGATGATGGCGTCGCCATCCCGGGTCACGGTATAAGCGGGGATGGCGCGCAGGGCGGTCTCGACGGCGTCGGCAAGCTCGGTCTCATTGCCGGAAACGCTGTTGAAGTCGATGATCGCGGCCGTCAGCAGGGCAACGTCCTGGCGCAGGTCAAGGAGGGCGGGAGCAGGGTTCAGGGTCACCCGTCCAGCCTAATGCCCGCAAATGCGACTTCTATGGCATGAGACGGGTTTTAACCGACCTCTGCCTGCTGGATAGACTTGGCCCATGACTGAAACTGCTTCCTCTGCTGCGCCCGCAAACGCGTCCGACAACCACCGATCGGCCTATGGCTTCGGCCTCGCCACCATCGCCACCTCGGCTTCCGGGGAAGCAACCGTGCTGGATGTCTGGTACCCCGCACCCGCGCTGGGCGTTGCCGCCGAGTCCTTGCGCGAGGTCGAGAACGCCGATCCCGCACTCACTGCGCTGGCCGAGGAAGGCAGGGACGCCGACCGCGGCACCGAGCAGAAGGTCGTCTTCGCGCAGATCGACCTCGACGCCGCCCCGGCAGACACCGCCGACGCCTACCTGCGTCTGCACCTCCTCTCGCACCGCCTGGTCAAGCCGAACAGCATCAACCTGGACGGTGTCTTCGGCAAGCTGCCCAACGTTGTGTGGACCAACTTCGGCCCCGCCGCGGTTGACGGCTTCGAACTGACCCGCGCCCGCCTGCGCAAGCGCGGCAACGTTGTGGTCTTCGGCGTGGACAAGTTCCCGCGGATGGTTGACTACGTCGTTCCCACCGGTGTGCGCATTGCCGACGCCGACCGCGTCCGTTTGGGTGCCCACCTCGCCGAAGGCACCACGGTCATGCACGAAGGCTTCGTGAACTTCAACGCAGGAACCCTGGGAACCTCCATGGTGGAAGGCCGGATCTCCGCTGGCGTTGTTGCCGGCGACGGCACGGACGTTGGAGGCGGAGCGTCCATCATGGGCACGCTCTCCGGCGGCGGCAAGGAAAAGATCGCCCTGGGCGAGCGGGTTCTGCTCGGCGCCAACTCCGGCGTGGGCATCAGCATCGGCGACGACTCCGTTGTGGAGGCCGGCCTGTACGTTACCGCCGGAACCCGCGTGCGCGTTCCGGGCCCCAAGGACGAGAACGGCGAGGACACCAGCAAAATCATCAAGGCCGTGGAACTCTCCGGCGTCCCGAACCTCCTCTTCCGTCGCAACTCCACCACCGGCGGCGTTGAAGTCCTGCCGCGCAAGGGCCAGACGGTGGAGCTGAACGAGGCTCTCCACGCCAACTAGCAGGAGACACCCAATGCGCCGGTTCCGCCGCGCCATCGTTGCGGTGCTGGCTTTGGCCCTCGTAGCAGGTGCCATTTACGCGATAGTTGCCGTGCTGCAGCGCTCCGAGACCCTGGTCACGGAGCGCTGCTTTGCCGTGGTCGGCTCTGAAAACCATGAGCTCGCCACGGACCAGACTGCCAACGCGTCGCTCATCTCGGCGATCTCCGTCCGGCGTGGACTGCCGCCCCGGGCGGCGAGTATCGCTCTTGCCACAGCCATGCAGGAATCCAGGCTGCGCAACATCAACTACGGCGACGACGCCGGACCGGACTCCCGCGGTTTGTTCCAGCAACGCCCCTCGCAAGGCTGGGGAACCGAGGAACAGGTGATGGACCCCATCTATGCAAGCAATGCTTTCTTTGACGGACTGGTCAAAGTGCCCGGCTACGAGGCCATGGAGATCACCCAAGCTGCCCAAGCGGTCCAGCGTTCCGCTTTCCCCCGCGCGTACGCCCAGCATGAGGGAATGGCACGGGCTTTTGCTTCCGCCCTCACCGGGCATTCCACCTCGTCATTGAATTGCGAATTGCGTATGCCGGAGGCGGCGGGTGACCCTGCCGTCGTCGTCGATGAACTCACGACGGCGTTCGGCCCCCAGGCGGCCACCGTTCAGGGCCGCTCGGTTCAGCTGGAAATTGGCGGAACGCAGGCGTGGGCTGTGGCTCACTGGGCGGTGGCAAACGCAAAAACTTTGTCCATCACGCAAGTGGACCTTGCAGGCCAGACGTGGAACCGGGAGAAACGCGACGGATGGCAACCCTCCGCCGCTCCCACTGAGGCGGTCATCATCACTGTTTCAGCGCCAGCAACCTGAGTTTTTTGTGCAGCCCATTAGGCCAGCATCTCCACCACGGGCTGGACGTAACTACGGAACACATCGGGCTCGGACATCAGCCGATGGCTCATGATCATGGTGCTCGGTTCCAGGTACCAGGCCCGGGGTTCATTGAGGGGCAGCTCAATAATAGTGAGTTCGAAGTCCCGGGAACTGCGACCGACCTCGAGGAGCCTGTCCTCGACCATTTCGTTCAGTACGTGTGTCACCCCGTTGGCTTCACGCGCGGCCTCAAGATGGGCATACTCGTCAATCCTGTCGGTGGCCCATCCCAGAGCAGAGCCAAAATGTGCCTGCAGGACGCGCTGGAGTGCCGGTGAATTGCCAAAAGCTTTGAAGCTGGGCGGCGATAGCTCGGGAGCCGGATTGGGATAAGACTTCACCAGGCTCTCCCACCAGGCCTCCCACTCGGTCTTTAGCGCCGGGAGACCCCCCACATCAGAGGTGAGGTGTTGGTGGTCTGCATGCCTGACTTTTGGAGCTGCGTGGGAGAGGATGGGTTTTCCAGCACCATCCAATCCGGCTACGTCGCGCAAGTACAGGGCAATGAGCATAGGCCCGGACGTATCCATGGTGATGCGCCATCCCGGGCCGCCTGACTCGTGCATGCGAATTCCTCCCTTTGGCAGGTCCCCGACATGTTCCAGTCTATTCCCGATGACTCCGGACGGTAATGGCGTTGTCCGGCTCTTATAGGCTCGGCAGCCGCAACAACCCTCAGCGGCCGGCTGGCACTGCCCCCAAGGAGCGCAGGTGGGCCGTGAGGACGTCGCTGCACATCTCTGCGGTCATCCACTCGGGCTGCAGCAGCGCATGCATGCACAGCCCGTCCATGGTGGCCAGGAGCCTCTCCGCTTCCGTCACAAGGGTTTGCTGCGCGTCAGCTTCACCCGGATTCAGGAGCATGATGAGGCGACCGACGATTGCGGCCACCGTGCGGTGGCTGCGCTCGGCTTCGTCGGCCAGGACGGGCTTGATCCGGGCAGCGTGCCGGAACGCCATCCACACGCAGGCATCTACTGTGAGTTCCTCGTCCAAGGGCAGGAACTGAACGAGGAGATTCAGCACCGCGTTGTGCTGCTCGGGGCTTTCAGGTGAGGCATCCTCGACGGACACGAGTGCCGCCTCAAGACGCCTTGCAAGGCGATCGATGACGGCCGCGAAGGAGAAGACCAGAAGTTCATCACTGCTGGCGAAGTAGTGCCGCACCGAACCAACAGCCAGGCCTGCTTCGTCAGCTACTTCCCTGAGGGATGCCCGTTCCAAGCCATCGCTGGCAATAATCCGGAAGACGGCTTGGACAACTTCATGGCGCCGGGCTTCGGCATCAACAATTTTGGGCACCAGTATTTTTTAGCACGAACGTGCTTCAACACCGCTCAACACAGAGCGGCGTGGCTCCGATTTCCGATAGCGTAGGAACCATGAAAATTCTTGTCACGGGTGGCACCGGCTACATCGGTTCCCACACCGTTTTGTCCCTTCAGGAAGCCGGCCACGACGTCGTTGTGCTCGACAACCTCGTGAACTCCAGCGAGGAATCCCTCCGCAGGGTTTCGGAGCTCACCGGCAAGACTGCCGCCTTCCACAAGGTGGACCTGGTGGATGAGCCCGCCGTTGAGGCCGTCTTCGACCAGCACCAGATCGACGCAGTCATCCACTTCGCGGGGCTCAAAGCCGTAGGAGAGTCCGTCCAGGAACCCCTCGCCTACTACTACAACAACATCGTGGGCACCCTGAACCTGCTCCGCGCCATGGACAAGCACAACGTGCGCTCCATCGTCTTCAGCTCCTCGGCCACGGTGTACGGCGAGCACAACCCGATTCCTTACATCGAGAAGATGGAAATCGGAGCCAACAACCCTTACGGCCGCACCAAGGAACAAATCGAGGACATCCTCTCAGACCTGGGTAACGCGGATGACCGCTGGCATATCGCACTCCTGCGCTATTTCAACCCGGTTGGAGCGCACCCGTCCGGCCGCATCGGCGAGGACCCCCAGGGCATCCCGAACAACCTCGTCCCCTTCATCGCACAGGTAGCCGTAGGACGCCGCGAGAAGCTCATGGTCTTCGGCGGCGACTACGACACCCCCGATGGCACTGCGCAGCGCGACTACATCCACGTAGTCGATCTGGCCGATGGCCATGTAGCAGCCCTGAACTACATCGCCGAGCGCGCCGGTGTCCGTCGCTGGAACCTGGGCTCCGGCCGCGGTTCGTCCGTTCTGGAGGTCCTGCGTTCCTTCGAGAAGGCCGTGGGCCGGCCGATCCCGTACGAGATCACCGACCGCCGGGCCGGCGATCTCCCCGCCTTCTGGGCCGACGCTTCTTCCGCCCTCGCTGACCTTGGATGGTCCACCACGAAGACCGTGGACCAGATGTGCGAGGACCACTGGCGCTGGCAGAAGAACAACCCCTACGGCTACAACGCAGCTGAGGCTGCCGCGACGAGCAACGCCTAGGCGAGCACTGCTTCGGCAACCAACGACGGCGGGGGGCCCCCCCCCGCGGCGGGGGGGGGGGGGGGGGGGGGGGGGGGGGGTGGGGGGGGGGGGGGGGGGGGGGTGGGGGGTGGATTTGCGTTGGGGGTGTGGGGCGTGTATTGTTTTCTGAGTCGCCGCGTGCGAAACGGAAAGCCGGAAGGTGTGTACGGTTCGGTAGG